>NZ_CP037423.1:0-600595 GCF_007754155.1 Stieleria neptunia
GTGAACCTGTCTCCCGCCACCCCGAAGATCGAAACGTTTCCGTTGGAGCGACCGTTGTTGCGCCAACGCTCGCGTGATGCGAAACTGGCGCGGAGCCGTGCGGCGGCGTCCCTGTCGTTCTTCATCAGTGGCGACGAGAACCGATTGGCGACGTATGTGGCTCAGTCGGAACCGACGATCGCGATGTCGCAACCGGTCCTGTTGATCGGCCCAGCGGGTTGCGGCAAGACGACGTTGGCGTTGCATTTGGCCGCCCGCATCGCCGCAACCCTTTCACTCGGTGGTGACGCCACGGCGGTCAAGTATTTTTCGGCGTCCGACTTTGCCCGCGAGTATGCCGAAGCGGTGGCGGCGGACGATTTGCCGCCGCTTCGTGAATCGCTCGACGACGCGGCCATTTTGGTGATTGATGATCTGGATTCGATCGCCGGAAAGCTGGCCGCCCAAGATGAATTGTCGATTCGCATCGAACGGCGGATCGCTGCGGGAAAGCCGACGATTTTCACCAGCAAACGGCTGCCATCGGAAACTCGCGCTATCCGTCCCCAATTGGCCAGCCGATGCGTGATCGGATTGACGATCCCGATCGCTTACCCGACGGGCGAATCGCGTTTGACGATCCTTCGCGAACTCGCCTTGCTTCGCGGATTGGAATTGTCGGACGACTTGATCGGATTGCTCGACGCCGGCCTGCGGACCGACATTTCGGTGCTGGCCCTCGACTCGGCGATCAAGCAAGTCGATTTGTATTGTCGGATGAATCAATCCGCGGCCGACGTCGTGGCGGTTCAATCGGCGATCAACGCTGCGGGCCAACGCAGCGACATCGATCTGGGAAAGATCACCCGGATCGTGGCCCGAATCTGGGGGCATCGCACCAAAGACTTGCGCAGCGGTTCGCGAAAACAATCCGTCGTCCGGGCCCGATCGTTGGCGATGTTGCTGGCCCGCCAATTCACCTCGTCCAGCTTGGACAAAATCGGCGAGTACTTCGGCGGACGCGACCACTCGACGGTTCTGCATGCGATCCGCAAGACCGAAACGTTGCTCCAGCAGGACGCCGACCTGAGTCGGATGATGGTCGAAGCCACCGAGAAGCTGGCCGCCTAGGGCTGGTTGGATCGCGGCCGATAGCCGGATAGGAATGAGCCCACCGATGGCAGCGCGAACCCACCGATGGAAAGCAGCCTGTGATCCGTTTCACTGTAACCCAGGAACATCGGATCGCACGCTCGACGTCAATGCAAACGTCCGACGCCCCTGATTCTTGATTCTTGCTTTTTTTCCAGCCGTTTGGGTGTGGAAAACGCGTCAGCACGTCGTCGGTGTCCAGACGACTGAATCGTCAGTCGAACCGGTCCCGTCCCACCATGCCGTCGGCCACTGTCAGCAACCGGGCTGGTTTCCGACCGTTCCTCGACACCAGACCGACGGCTTTTCCACTTCGGTCTAATTCGCGTAAGTGGTTTTAGGGATGCTACTTATCGCTGCCAAATGGCGTCCGCTGACGGCATCTTCGGAAAGATTACGATAACGACGATAAATAATTAAATCTAACCAGAATAGAAACCCATCGGATGAAACCGATCGCTCTGCCTCAGCCATGCTGCCCAAACCGCTGGATTGCGTTAAAACATGGACCCCGTGAATCGCTCCTCCAGCCGATTGCTTTGCATCCATGAAAATCTCCTGCTCGCGTGAACCCCTCACGAATGCCTTTTCACTGGCGGCCAGTGTCGCCCCCGCTCGGTCTCCCAAGGAGATCTTGCAGAATGTGAAAATCACCGCGTCGGGCGGCAAGCTGACGCTGACCGCGACCGATATGGAAGTCGGGATTCGATTGGAAGTCGAGGAAGGGGTGGAGATCGAAACCGAAGGCACGGCGCTGCTGCCGGTCCAACGCATGATGGCGATCTTGCGGGAAAGCAACGATGAAACGTTGACGTTGATGACCGATGATTCGGGGATTCAGGTCAGCGGGGCACGCAGCACGTTCCGGTTGCCCGGCAGCAACCCGGACGAGTTCCCGCCGGTGGTCTCGTTCGAGGAAGACAAATACCACGTGATCTCGACGCGGTTCTTCCGGTCGATGGTGCGTCGCACGGTTTTCGCGACCGACACCGACAACAGCCGCTTCGCCCTCGGCGGGGTGCTGTTGGAAATGACCGGCAATTCAGTCACGGCGGTGGGCACCGATGGTCGCCGGCTGGCGAGCATGCAGGGCGAAGGCGAATCGATCGGCGGGCACGAGACCAGCGGCACCAGCACGATCGTGCCGACGCGGGCGATTCAATTGATGGAACGGGCCGTCGACGAGAACGAAGACACGGTGGATGTCGCGGCGCGACAAAGCGATTTGTTGCTGCGAACCAAAACCGCGGTGATCTATTCACGGCTCGTGGAAGGGCGTTATCCGACGTGGCGACAAGTGATCCCCAAACGTGACGACGCGGTCCAATTGGACTTGACCGTCGGACCGGTGTTCGCGGCCCTGCGGCAGGCGGCGATCGTGACCGATCAAGATAGCCGAGGCATCGATTTCACGTTCGGCGACGGAACGTTGAAGCTGGAAGCGAGTACCAAGGATGTCGGTCAGTCGCAAATCGAATTACCGATCGCTTATGACGGAGATCCGATCACGCTGACGATGGACCATCGCTATCTGGCTGATTTCTGCAAAGTGCTCGACCGCGAGCAAAGTTTTCAGATCGAGATCGAATCGGGGGCTTCGCCGGCCTTGATGACCACCGACGATGGCTATTCGTACGTGATCATGCCGATGTCACGCGACCGATAAGCAGCCTTTGGGGCCACGCTGTGAAGCATTTTTTAGCGGTAGGGCGCGAGCCCTCCGGTGTTGTGGCAGAGAGGAAGAACCGGAGGGCTCGCGCCCTGCCGCTAAAACCTCAACAAACACATGGGAAAAAAGCTTCGCAGCGTTGCCGATTGGGGGGCGAGATCGGCCGTTGCCCCCAACCGGCGGGGATCGGCGGCCGATACCGTTTGGTCCTCCGAAGCCGACCATGCTAGGCTACCGATGACAGAATCATCTTCGAACGGACCAAGACCATTCCACTCAAGGGAACCGCGCTCGTGAACGACGTTTCAAATCCGGCCAGCCAGCTCGATCAACTCAAACGGTTCACCAAAGTGGTCGCCGACACCGGTGATTTCGAATCGATGCGGGAGTTCGCGCCGCAGGACGCCACCACCAACCCCTCGCTCATCCTGGCCGCTTCGAGCCAGCCGCAGTATGCCCACCTGATCGAACAGGCCATCGACGAACACGCCGGTGGGACGCTCAGCGGCCAACAGCGGATCGACAGCATCCTCAATCGCGTCCTGATCCTGTTTGGCAAGGAAATCTTGCAAATCGTCCCGGGCCGGGTGTCCACCGAAGTCGATGCGCGTTTGTCGTTCGATACCAAGGGCACCATCGAACTGGCCAAGCGGCTGATCGACCTGTATGCCGCCGAAGGCATCGAGCGCGACCGCGTGCTGATCAAGATCGCCTCGACGTGGGAAGGCATTCGGGCGGCCGAGGTGCTGGAGAAAGAAGGCATTCATTGCAACTTGACGTTGCTGTTTTCGCTGCCCCAAGCGATCGCCTGTGCCGAAGCCAAGGTGCAGTTGATCTCGCCGTTTGTCGGTCGCATCTACGATTGGTACAAGAAATCGACCGGACAGGAATACAGCGGTGCCGATGACCCGGGTGTCCAGTCGGTCGGCCAGATCTATGAGTACTACAAGAAATTTGATTACAAAACGGAAGTCATGGGCGCCAGCTTCCGCAACGTCGGCCAGATCATCGAGTTGGCGGGATCAGACTTGCTGACGATCAGCCCCAATCTGCTGGCCGAGCTGCAAGCGTCGACCGACCCGATCGAAAAGAAACTCGATGAAGCGACGGCCAAGCAGAGCGACATCGAAAAGGTTTCCATGGATGAAAACACGTTTCGGTTTGAACTGAACGAAGACGCCATGGCGACCGAAAAAACGGCCGAAGGGATTCGTCGCTTTGCCGCCGACATCCGCAAGCTGGAAACGATGATCAGCGAAAAAGCCGAGGCGGCTGTTTAGACACCACCGATGAACAGACCGTCGGATCCGCCGAAACCCCGCGTCCAATCGATCGGCTCGTTGGTCGGTCAATTGATCTCGCGACGCGGGTACGCACAAATCGCCGCGACCGACAGGTTCCACGAGGCGATCGCGGCGGCCGTCGGCAAGGATCTGGCGGCCGAAGTCACCGTCGGCAAACTCAATCGCGGCGTGTTGAAAGTGTTTGCCAAAGACTCGGTGACGATTCAGGAATTGACGTTCCAAAAACGATCGATCATCAAGCAGATCGGCAAGCAGGTGCCCGACGCCAAGATCAGCGACATCCGCTTCGCCGTGCTGACCCGATCGTAAAAAGCCAGCGGGACGCCAGACGTGGTCAGCGGATGTTGTACGACGTCCTTTCCAGGTCGTCGTCGGGAGTCCAGCGGACGACGGCCCGGAAGGGCCATCGTACATCAACAACCCGCGAGTCCAGCGCTGTTGCTAAAACCCCAGCGAACCCAACACCGCGTAGCCGATAAACACCAGGTACAAGCCCACCAAGACCAACGACTTTCGCAGCGTCAGTTGCAATCGGTGTGACAGGATTCCCAGCGTGATCATGGTCAAGGTCAGCAACAGGACTTGCAGACCGAATAAACCAGGCATCGGCTTGCCGTCGATCAACAGATCGATCGGTTGGCCGTTGTTGAGAAAGATGCCGGCGATCAGCGGCAGCGACAAGCAAATGCAGATGTCAAAGATGTTGGATCCAAACGCGTTGCTGACCGCACCATCGTCATCGCCACGCTTGGCCGCTCCGATCGACAGCAACGTATCGGGAACACTGCTGGCCGCGGCGGCCACAATCACGGCGACAAAGAACACGGGAATGTCCAGCGTGGTGGCGATCGAAACGGTGACTTCCACGAGCCAATAGCAGGCGATCGCGGTGATCGCGGTGGAGCCCACCAACAGGCTATAGGAGATCGACGGTCGAAGCGGGATTTGAATCCGTCCGAACAACATGCCGGCCGAGTCGACTTCCTCGTCACCTTCTTCCTCATCCTCAGGGGTATCGCCACGAAGCTCGCGGCCGACATAGTCGATCAGACTCGGTGTTGCGTTGATACCATGATCGGTCAAAGCGGATTGAATCTGTTGTTCGTCGGGCTTGTCGATCGATTGAAGCGTTTCCATCGCCACCGAGCGGGCAATTCGGTACTTACGGGCATCCATCCACAGCCAGACCAAATAGACCACGTACAGGCCGAGCAGGATGGCCGCCAGGTGCCAGGAAAGTTGCTTGCTGAACAGAAACGCGACCAACACGATTTCACAGACCAGAAACCACAATCCGTCGCGGGTGATCACGGTGCGATGGATCTCGATGATCGGTTTCCGGTGCCGAGTCAACGCGATGGCGATGCCGCAGAACGCCGGGATCAAGATCATGTTATAGACAGCCGATCCGGCACAGGTCGCGATCGTCGCCCCAAACCCTTCGCCGGCGTGCAGACCGGGTTCCCCCGGCGGCGCCAAAACCGAAGCGTTCATGGCGTACAGGACGAAGAAAAACCCGGTGAACAGCTCCGGTAGCGAACTGGCAACCGCGTCCAGCGTCGCGCCCCGAACACTGCTGGGGATCCGCCACTGTTCGCCCAGAAACTGCGCCGCGTCGGCGAACGGATCACAAGCTTGCCAAATCACGATCGAGATCATCGCGATTTGAAACACCGCGAGCGTCAAGTTGGCCCCGACCGACGTGGGAGCCAGACTCGCCCAACCGTAGCTGGCGCACAGGCCGATGAAGCAGCCGATGGTGGCCCAGACGGCGAGGCCGAGGCGAGAGTGGGAGGGGGGAGAATCAGACGGGGCGGAATCAGACAATCGACGCTCGGGATGAATGGTGGACGGTGCCGGACGAAACGAAGTGTAGTAGGGAGGGAAAAGTTTGCGGATGGGGCGCAGGAAAACGGTCGCATGTTACATTGCCGACATGACACACGCCGACTCAGCCGAAATCCACCCCGCGGACCCGCCCGCCGACCTCCCCACCGAATTGATCGCCACCGCCGACCGATTGCTCGATTGGCGCTGGGAAGACACCCCGATCGCGGGCCAATCCTGGCCGCTGGCGGTCGCGGCGGATCCCGATGCGATGCTGATCGATGCTTGCAAACGGCAGGATAACGGTGAACAGGGGGTCATCGATCCGTTTTGGGCGGCGACCTGGCGGGCGGCTTCCGGCTTGGACCGTTTTTTAGAGACTCAACAACTCGACGGTCAATCGGTCTTGGAATTGGGCTGCGGAACCGGGCACGCGGGCATTTCCGCCGCACTCCGCGGTGCCCACGTGACGCTGACCGATGGAGTGGAAGACCCCCTGCACCTGGTCCGGTTGAGCAGCCACCCGATCGCGGATCGTTGTGAGATCCGGCGGTTGAGATTCGGGATCGATCGGCTGGACCGAACGTTCCCGATCATCCTGGGCAGCGACGTCACCTACCTGCGGCAATTGTGGCCGGAGCTGGAGCAATGTTTACAGGATCATTTGGCTCCCGGCGGCGTGGTCTTGTTGAGTGACCCGTACCGCATCATCGCCAACGAGTTCCGCGAGTGGATCGGCAAGCGGCCCTGGAAATACACCGAACACAAGCTGGAAATGAAGGACGACCCCGAACACCCGATCCGGGTGATGGAATTGCACGCGATTGATCCCCACCAAGTGGCGTAAGCTTCCAGCTTGCGATCGCGACACCGTCAGGTGGCGGCGTCCACCACCGACAGCCCGATAATCCCTCATCGAAGTCATCGCTCGAAGTATTGTGGTTGTGTGATCGTTAATCGCTTAGTCGATCCCACCATCCAAAATAGACATCGAGCGTCTCTTTCAAAGTTCGATGCTTGTGCTCGATCGCGTACGAGTACAAATAAGCTGGGGGTAAGTACAACGCGAGGTGCAAAAGATTGCTGTCCATATTCGGTCGTTCAAAAGCGAGCGCAGGCCCAGACAATCCAACGACGAACATGACGAACAGAATAAGGAGCAGCGGAACACGCACGAGTGCAACTCGAAGTCCCGGCGTATTGACGACAGATCGGCGGTAAACAAGTGCGAACGGTAGAGGAGTCAGGAAAACAATTGTTAACGCCAGTCCCGAAGCAACCCGGAATAACAGAATCCACAATGCCGATAGGGTGCAAGCAATCAGCAGTGATCGGATCGACAGTTGGATCGGCATGGCAAGTAAGGACTGTCGGAAGTGTGGGGGCATAGGGGTAAGCCTCTTTGTTGACTAAGTTGCATCAAAGAGACCTGACCCCTTTTGTGTGGGCATGTTCGCGAGGCTTGGCAACGCCAGCGACAAAAGAATCACGACTGCGAAAAACGCCCGACTCATCATTCGATTTCCTTGATGGCGTAAGGTTCCGATCACGGGGCGGTGACGAAAGTCTGTCCATTACGAATCCGCTCAACGTCGTCGCTCTGTGCCAATGTACTCGATCGCAATCGCCGTGGGCATCTCGCACTCATGGCGCTGCCGTTTTCGCTGGACAGCAGCGACGAAGCCCGACCCCCGGTGGCTGACACCACCGGCAGACACTGTACCGGCCGTCCGGGCTTGAGACACGTTGCGGCTCGGCGACTTTGCATCAGCCCCTCCAGCAAAAACGTCAGCACAGCAGTCCACGCTATCCCGGAGGGATCACAGCGATTAGCCGGAGGTCAGCGTAGCGCCACCTCCGGGCAACACCCTCGAGCCTCCCCTCGACCCGGGGCGGGGTCGCAGCAAATCCCGACACCCCGCCGTGATCAGCTTCCCGCTCAATGGAACCCCCAAAGACTGACGGGAAAATCGATAGCGATCACCGTCGGCAAGCCGTTTTTCCGACCCACAGAACCCAGCAGGAAGGTAGGAAAATTTCGGGTAGAAAAACGGATGCCCGCAAAACGACACTCCCGGCAAACACCCAACTCTCTTTTCCTACCCAAAATGTTCCTACCTTCATCTCCAGCCGGTGCATCGCCCGCGGGTCATCAGCAGTACACCCGATGCTCTTCGCGTTGAGAAAGTTGGCAAGTCAGCCAACGCAATCTCCCGCAAGGACGCACCAAAAGCCGCCGTGGCACCTTGATCGCACATTAACCGTCGAAGCGGAAAGCCATTGGGTGAACTTCAACGACAGAAATCACGGGGGGGACGGGCGAAGATCTTGCAAGCAGACCATTAAACACGACTCCCATGTATGTCATGGTTCGTCCGCTTTGTCTCGCGATTGCGAGAGTTTTTTATGGTGACCGTCGTGAACGACGAATAGGTGGCATTGGGGGAGTTCGGTCAAGATACGATCAATGTCAGCGTGGGAAAGTTCGCAATCCTCAAACGCAATTCCAACCCATCCCCGCATGCTGTTTGCAACTGTGAGTCCGCGTAGTTGGCCGGGGTCCGGAACGGAGGTTAAGGTGATGCGATATTCGGTACCCAATGGCCAACAGGGGAGCGAGCCGTAGCGTCCACCAATGGTGTTGACCGCGTGTGAAAGCTGTCGCTCTTTCCGTGAGACGTTCAAGTAGTCAAGCAGGAGGACGCAGGCGGCGACCACAAGTACGGCAAGTGTGAATCGAATCAATCGGTTCATCTCAGCATTTCACCGTGGTCAGTAATGCAGACCTGTCAGACGAATGCATGGTTCGCGCGTCCGGCCACGACGACGGCCCGTGCCATCGTCGCTCTGTGCCAATGTACTCGATCGCAATCGCCGTGGGCATCTCGCGCCCCTAACGCTGCCGTTTTCGCGGGACAGCCGCGACGAAGCCCGACGGGCCGGCACAATCGGTCTGTTGGCGCCCTGGAGCGATGGACACCGGAAGATTGTGTCGGCCCGCTGGGCCTTGGGCATACCTTGGAATCCGACCCCCGGTGGCTGACACCACCGGCAGACACTGTACCGGCCGTCCGGGCTTGAGACACGTTGCGGCTCGGCGACTTTGCATCAGCCCCTCCAGCAAAAACGTCAGCACAGCAGTCCACGCTATCCCGGAGGGATCACAGCGATTAGCCGGAGGTCAGCGTAGCGCCACCTCCGGGCAACACCCTCGAGCCTCCCCTCGACCCGGGACGGGGTCGCAGCAAATCCCGACACCCCGCCGAACGCAGCCTCCGGCGAAATGGAAACCCCAAAGACCGACGGGAAAATCGGTAGCGATCACTGTCGGCAAGCCGTTTTTCCGATCCACAGAACGCAGCAGGAAGGTAGGAAAATTTCGGGTAGAAAAACGGATGCCCGAAAAACGACACACCCGGCAAACACAACGCGAGTGACGGGGGAGTCCTGCGCCGCTGGATCACACGATGGACTCACCAACCAAACATCGGCCAAGGACCGGTCGTGGTGGTCATCGGCGGGACGGCGACGTATCCATCGCTGCGGCCGAGCGCGACGAGGTCGCCGGATCCCTTGGCGGGCACTAGTTCGGCAGCCCCGGTCGCTGTCGTCCGGGCGAGCAACATCGCGTGCAAGGGAATCGCTTTTTGCGGCGGCTGGTCGAGCGTCACCAGCGCTGGCTTGTCCGCCCAAGTTTGCTTGCCGGCGATCCGGCGCAGCAGTGGCAACACAAAGCGATGGCAGTTGATCGTCGCGCTGACCGGATTGCCGGGTAGCCCGACGATCAGTTTTCCGTCTTGGGTCGCGGCACCCAAAATCGGTTTGCCGGGACGAATCGGTAGCCCATGAAACACGATCTCGGCGCCCAACTGTTCGATCGTTTCGGGGACATAATCATAGTCGCCCATCGAAACACCGCCTGTCATCACGACCACATCGCAAACGGCGATCGCGGCGGCGAGCGAAGCTTGCAACGAATCCCGATCGTCCTTGACATGTTCGGCGGTGTCGACCGTCGCCAACGCATGCTGGTGGAGCATGGCTTGAACAGCGGATCGATTGCTGTTTCGCAACTGCCAAGGTTCCAGTTGTCTTGTCGCCGGATCGACAACTTCGTCACCGGTCGTCAACACGGCGACTTTGACGCGGCGGTAACACTCCGGTGCGGTGCAGCCAAAGTTGGCCAGTGCGGCGACAACGGCCGGTGTGATTTCCGTTCCAACGTCCAAGACGCTGGAACCGATCGGAGCGTTTTCACCGCGGCGTCGAATGTGGCTGCCGGGAACCGTCGCATCAATCGGCGCCGGCAAGAATCGGATCGATGCATCCAGTTCCTCGGTGTCTTCGCGTTTGACGACGGCTTCACACCCGTCGGGGATGATCGCGCCGGTGAAGATCCGTACGACTTGCCCATCCACCATCGCCGGCGGCGCCGCACCGGCTTGGCTGATGCCGCTGACCGGAACATCAGCGTCGGACTGCAAATCGGACATTCGGATCGCGTAGCCATCCATCGCCGACACGTCCGCGGCCGGACTGTCACGATCGGCCACGAGGGGTTCGGCGAGAATCCGTCCGACATGATCGGTGGCATGCTCGGTATCACGCACGACCGACAGTCGCTCGGCCAGCGCCGCGATGGCGGTGTCGGGGTCGGTGAATGGAAAAGGCTGTTTCATGGCTGGGGTGAGTGGGAATCCAGATCGGAAGGCGTATTGATGTTGCGGCATGATTCCGCCGAGAGCGGAATGGTGATGATCGATAGCGATCGCAACAGCCGTCGAGGACTGTATTGTTCCTCATCGATCGACCGGTCGATGACGTCGAAGAGCGTGACAGGATAAATCGCGATCAACGGTTCGGGGTGATCGGGCGTTTGTTGCGAAACGGCACACACGACTTGGTCGCGATGGTTGGCGAACGCATCGATCAGCGTTTGTAGATCCGTGGAGGTGAGAGAGGGCGTGTCGACCGGAGTGAAGACGCAGGCATCGAAGCCGTGTTCCATCGCGAAGGATAACGACGCATGAATGCCGGAGATCGGACCGTGGGAATCGGGCGGGTCGGGGATGCGTTGAACGTCAATGTCACGTTCCGGAGACGAGGAAACGCAAACGGTTTGGCAGTGTGTTTGCAGTCGGCGGCAGGCGTGGTCGAGAAACGTTTGCCCTTGTCGCGTCGTCAACGCCGCTTTGTCGCGTCCCATGCGTTTGGACGCGCCGCCGCAAAGGACGACGCCGAGTAATTTGGGAGCGTGGAGCGGTACGGGGGTGTTCACGACGCGTCTTGCTTGTCGATCACGTCTTCGACCCAGGACTTGGCTCGCATCATTGTTGGGAACCCGATTGTCGGGGCGGAGACGACTGCGACATGACGCAGGTCATCGGGCGTGCAGCCGGCTTCGAGTGCCTTGCGGCAGTGCGAGTGGGCGGCGCCTTCCAGGCCGGCGCCCAGTGAGATCGCCAGCTTGACCAGGGCGACCTCGCGGGCCGATAGCGGACCGGCTTCTTTGGCGGCTTTCCCGAATGCCTCATAGGTTTGCATCAGGTCGGGATAATCCGCATGCATTTTCTTGTAGCGTTTGGGAATCATGATTGTTGAACGATCTCGTTGAGGAGGGCTTCGATGGTAAAGGGATTCGCAACGGCGTGAACGTTCAGCCCCAGGTCTTCCAAGGCGTTGGCGGTGACGGGTGAGATCGCGGCGAGTCGCACCTGTTTCAACCGGTCGCCATACAAACGATGCAAGTTGTTCGCCGTCGCGCTGCTGGTGACGGTGACCCAGTCGATCTTACCATCGTCCATCGCCTCGATGATCGACGGATCGGCAGAGTCGACGTCGACATTTTGATAGGCGATGACTTCGTGCACCTCGGCTCCGGCTGCCTTCAGCTTGCTGGGCAATTCGTCGCTTCCACGGCTGGCGCGGACGATCGAGATCGACCGACCGGCCGCCGTGGATTGCAACTGGTCTGCCAAGGACGTGGCCCGATAGTCGTCCGGTAGGATGTCGGTGCGAATGCCCTGTTCCAATAATTTCAGCTGCGTCTTTTTTCCGATCGCGGCGACGGACGTTCCGGCCAGCCTGCGGGAGTCGTACTGCAACGCGTGCAGGCGACGGAAGTAGTGTTCCACGCCGTTGGTGCTGCAAAAAATCAGCGTGTCGGTCTCATCGAGGTTTTCGATCGAATGGTCGAGCGCGGTGAAGTCGTCGATCGGTTTGACGGCGATCGCCGGTGCGATCAGGGGATAGCCGCCCAGGTCACGGATCGCGTCGGCCAGCGCGTCGGCCTGATCCGCCGGACGGGTGACCAGGATGGTTTGACCGTGCAGCGGCCGATGCTGGACCCAGCGCATCGAATCGGCCAGCGTGGTGACTTCACCGACGATCGCGATCACCGGCGGGCGAAAGTTGCTCGCCGGGGTGAGCCGCTGGGCGACTTCATCCAGTCGGCAGTGGAGCGTGGTTTGGTCGGGCAGACTGCAGCGTCGGATCAGGGCGGTCGGGGTCGAGGGGGCTTTGCCGGCGCTGATCAACGCGTCGGTCCAAACTTTCGCGGTGGTCACGCCCATGTAGATCACCAGCGTGCCGGGAAATCGGGCCAAGGCGTCCCAATCCAGCGCCGATTCGCTCTTTCCGGGTTCTTCGTGACCGGTGACCAGGGCGACGGCGGAGGCCAATTTTCGGTCGGTGACGGGGATTCCGGCGTAGGATCCGGCGGCCAGTGCGGCGGTGATGCCGGGGACGATTTCGAAGGGGATCCCGGCCTGATTCAAGGCGTCGACCTCTTCGGAGGTGCGGGCAAACACGGCCGGATCGCCGCCTTTGAGCCGAGCGACGGTCTTTCCCAAGGCCGCGTGGCGGAGCATTTCCTGGATGATTTCGTCTTGCCGCCAGATCCGCGATTGCCCGTGTTTTCCGACGCAAACGTGCTCGGCGGCGGGTGCCAGGGCCAGAATTTCGGCGTTGCTCAAGCCGTCGTAGAGCACGACGTCGGCCCCCCGCAGGCATCGAGCCCCCCGCAGGGTCAGTAATTCCGGGTCGCCCGGACCGGCACCGATCAGATAAACAAGTGGTTTCATGCCGATAATTGAGCGTAATGGGCGGGTTTTTCGTAGTCCCGGAGCGCCGGGAACGGGCGACAAAACAGAGTTCCAAGTTGACTCTGGACAGGGAGACCAGGCATCGCCATACTACGCGGCCCTCAAATTGGGCGAAATCAAGCCCGTGGGCGGCGAGTGCGCCAACTGTCAGCCAAGAAGTACGAACTGGACTCTCGGCCGATCGTCCCCTGAAACGAACATTTTCCGGCAACCATTACGTAACGAAATGCCAAACACAGCGAGTGCCAAGAAACGGCTCCGTCAAAACGACAAGCGACGCCAACACAATCGTACCCTCCGCAGCCGGATGCGAACGCAACTGCGCCGTGTCCGTGAAGCCGTCGCGGCGGGCGACAGCGAAACGGCCCAGTCGGAATTTCGCGTCGCCAGCAAGCGACTCGATCAAGCTGCTGCGAAGAACTTGATTCACAAGAACGCAGCGGCGCGCAGCAAGAGCCGACTGAGCAAGTTGGTCAAGTCGGTCGCGTAGTTTTTCTCTCGTTCCCGGGCTCCGCCTGGGAACGCGATGGATTGCCGGCTCCCGCCGGCTGACTGGCAACGCGGGAGGCGGGAGCCTCCAGAACCGTGTGTTCCCAGGCCGGAGCCGGGGAACAAGGTTAATGGCGTCGCAGCGAGCGCAAGCTGGAAGCTTACGCCACTAGCGCTTTCGTGGCACTTTGGAGACGAAGTGCACCGGTTGGTCCGGTAGCGATTCCAGGAACAGTTTGCCGTAGCGTTTGGTACAGACGCGGGGGTCGAGCACGACCACCATGCCGCGATCGGAACGCGTGCGGATCAAGCGGCCGACGCCTTGGCGAAATTTGATCGCGGCTTCGGGCAACTGATAGTCGGTGAAGGGATTGCCGCCGCTTTTCCGAATCGCATCGAGTCGCGCTTCCAGCAGCGGGTGGTCTGGAACGGCAAACGGCAGCTTGGTGATGATCACGTTGGTCAACGCATCACCGGGGACATCGACGCCCTGCCAAAAACTGTCCGTGCCGAACAACACGCCGGGGCTTTTCTTGAACGCGTCGACCATTTGCGAGCGACTTTGATCGCCGCCTTGGGTGTACAGCGACAGATTCTTCGACGCCAGCCAACTGCTCAATCGGCTGGCACATTGCTTGAGCAGCCCGTAGCTG
Organism: Stieleria neptunia; assembly: GCF_007754155.1. Lineage (NCBI taxonomy): Bacteria > Pseudomonadati > Planctomycetota > Planctomycetia > Pirellulales > Pirellulaceae > Stieleria > Stieleria neptunia. The sequence continues at coordinate 14,177 of NZ_CP037423.1, forward strand.
GTGAACAACACGAACGCGTGGCCGCCGGAATGTTCGACGAACCGTTTGATCTGGTCGGGCAACGCGCGTTCGAACGCGTCACGCTCTTTGGACGGATCCGGTAGATCGCGGACGACGACGATTTGTGATTGCTTGGGGTAATCAAAGGGGCTGCCGACGCGGACCGACAATCCACCGGTCAGTCCCACGCGGGAGCGAAAGAATTTGAACTTGTCGTCGTTGCCCGATGCGATCGTCGCGCTGGTCATCACCACGCTGCGGATCATCTTGCTTTGGAACAGACACTCGCGCAATGCCGATCCCACGTCGATCGGGGACGAGGAGAGTTGCACCCGGTCCATGCCGCTCCGCGTGGGTGTGGCTTCGACCCAGAAAACGGTGTCCTCATCCTCCTGTTTCAGCCAGCGATCCAGCGACGAGCTCAGCAACATCAGGCGGTCGTGCGAGGATTCGAAATCCATTCGATCCGACTCTTCTTTCTGTCCCTGAGCCTGGGTCAACAGCTTCAACGCCAACTCCTTCATCGGCTTGGACAGCGAATTGCGGACCACGTCGGGCGCGGCGACGCGACCGTTGCCGGGTGCGTGATCGCGCCGCCAATCCAGGATGTCGGCAAAGAACGTGCTGTGGGCAAATCGCAGCCGGTCGACTTCTTGTTGCAGCCCGCGCAGGTCCTTCTCGACCAACAATCCTTTCTGTTTGCGGTCGTTGTACAGCCGATCGAACAAGAACGTGAATTGCCCGCTGGTCATCCGCAGCCCGAGGTGTTCGCCTGCGACGGCTTCGGCGGTATGGCATTCGTCCAAAATCACCGCGTCGTAGTCGGGCAACAACGCCACGCCTTCGTTGCGGAGGGCGAGGTCACTGAAGAATAACGCGTGGTTGACAATCAACAACTGCGCGTTGGTGGCTCGTCGACGGGCCCGAAAGTAGAAACAGTCTTTGAAGTGGTTGCACTTTTTACGCAGACAATTGCCGGTGTCGCTGACGATTTCGTCCCACACTTCACGGTCGGGTTTGAACGGCATCGAGGCCAGGCTGCCGTCGCCCGATTCGGCCGCCCATTTCTGGGTGTGGCGAAGTTGTTGGTACTGGATGTCCGACCCCAGCAGCGAAGTCATCTTGCCCACCGTTCGCTCCAGCCGTCGCTTGGACAGATAGTTGCTCCGGCCCTTGACCAGCACGCTAGAAAACTCGCGGGGGATGACGCTATTGAGCAGCGGAACGTCTTTGGCAATCAACTGCTCTTGCAGACTGATCGTGTGCGTCGAAATCAACACGCGGGGGCGTCGCGTTTTTTCGTCGGAGGTCTTAATGATCGGTTCGCCGGTCGCGTGCAGCACGGCCGGGACCAGGTAGGCAAAACTTTTCCCGGTGCCCGTTCCCGCCTCGGCGACCAAATGCTGACCCGATTGCAGGGCCTTGGCGACGGCGTTGGCCATCTGCAACTGCTGCTCGCGGGGCTCGTAATTCTGCATCCGTGCCGCGATACGCCCCTGGGCGCCGAGAATGGAATCGACAGTCAGTTCGTCTTCGCTCAATCTAGGGGCACGTGAGTGGGGCAAGCGGTCGGGTGTTGTCTACCCAACTAACATACGGGCGGAGATCATCAAGCGGAACTCGTCCGCATCGAGATCGAATCACCGAGTCGATCCCACCGCTCTGCCACTGGGACCCCCGTTTGCTAGCAAACTGGTCGGACAGGGGGTTCTGTGCGGGGGCGTACAGTGAAGGCGTACAGTGAAGGCGTACAGTGAATCGATCCGCGGACGATCTCGGCGGATCAAGGCGAATGACCAGAGGTGTCTCGTCGGCGGCGATAAATCGGATGTCGCCGACGGGTTTTCCACGTCGGTTTGGTTGTGACAGGCGGCGCCCGCGGTTAAGTTTCTGGTGGCGTCGCGAACCGCTCCGGGGGGTCCGGTCGAGCGGAGTGGCGTGTGGGCTTTTCCACTCGTCGGACTTTTCCACTCTGGAATCAGAAGGAATCAAAACATGGCAAAGAAGAAAGCAGCTGCAAAGGGTCCCAAGGTGGATCCGAATTTGAAAGCCGTTTTGGAGCGCGAGCCGGGCTTGGCGACGACTCTTCAGCAGATCGAAAAATCGTTCGGCGAAGGATCGATCATGCCGCTCGGCGCGTCGACGCATTTGGACATCGAAGGCATTCCGACGGGCAGTTTGTCGCTGGACATGGCACTCGGCGGACAGGGGATTCCACGCGGCCGGATCATCGAGATTTTTGGCCCCGAATCCAGTGGTAAGACGACGTTGGCGCTGCATGTCTGTGCCGAGGCTCAAAAGAAAGGCGGGATCGCCGCGATCATTGATGCCGAACACGCGTTTGACCCCAGTTGGGCGAAGAAGCTGGGGGTCGAATTGGACACGCTGTTGGTCAGCCAGCCGGGCAGCGGCGAAGAAGCGATGCAGATCTGCGAGATGCTGGTCAAAAGCAACGCGGTCGACACCATCGTGATCGACTCGGTCGCGGCACTGGTTCCCAAGAAAGAACTGGAGGGCGAGATCGGCGACAGTCACGTCGGTTTGCAAGCGCGACTGATGAGTCAAGCGATGCGAAAGCTGACCGGTGCGATCGCCAAGAGCAAGTGCGCGGTGATCTTCATCAACCAGATTCGGGAAAAGGTCGGCGTGATGTTCGGCAGCCCCGAAACGACGCCCGGCGGACGGGCGCTGAAGTTCTACAGTTCCTGCCGGATCGATGTCCGTCGGATCGGTGCGCTCAAAGACGGCGAGGAGCAAGTCGGGCAGCGGGTCAAAGCCAAGATCGTCAAGAACAAGGTGGCACCGCCGTTCCGCATCGCCGAATTCGACATGATGCACAACAACGGCATCAGCTACGAAGGCGACTTGTTGGACCTGGGAACGACCCACAAAGTCGTCAACCGCAGCGGTGCTTGGTTCAAGTACGGTGAAACCTACCTCGGCCAGGGCAAGGAGAAGGCGCGGAACTTCTTGATCGAGAACACCGACGTGGCCGAAGAGATCAGACAGAAGGTGATGGCAGCCGGCGGGTTCGGTCCACCGGCGGACGAAGCACCGATGATCGACGACGCCTCCGAACTGGACGTCGAAGCCGGCGAAGAAGTCGCCAATTCGTAACGCCCTACGTGGCTGAAATAACCCTCCCTGGCAGGGAGGGTCGAGCGCAGTCGCCAATTCGTAGGTTAGGCTGTGCCTGACGGCTCATTGGCATGCTCGGCATGCCCTACACGGTTGATTTCGCCGCCCGCCCTCACCTTCCTCCCCCTCCCCACCGATCCCACCATGAGCCAACCCAAAGTCTTGATCATCATCGGCGACGCGACCGAAACGCTCGACACGATGTATCCGTACTACCGACTGATCGAAGCCGGGTTCCAGCCGGTCGTCGCCGCGCCGGAAAAACGTCTGTATCAGATGGTGATGCACGAGGTGAAACCGGGCTGGACGATCACCAAGGAATGGGAAGGCTACACGTTGCAAGCCGACGTGGCGTTCTCGGAAATCGATCCCGACGATTACTTGGGGATCCTGTTCAGCGGCGGACGCGCACCGGAGTACATTCGTTATGACGAAGATCTGGTGCGGGTGACCAAGCATTTCTTTGCGCACGACAAACCGATCGCCAGTGTTTGTCATGGCGTGGAGATTCCCGCCTATGCCGATTGCGTCCGCGGTCGCCGAATGGCCACGGTGGGCAAATGCAAGTTCGATCTGGAAGTCTGTGGCGGGACGTTTGTCGACGAGCCCTGTGTGGTCGACGGCAACCTGGTCAGCGGGCGAACCTTTCACGACAACGGTCACTACATCGGTCCCTGGATCGAATTGCTCCAAAAGGCTCGACAACCGGTCGACGTTTGATGTTCTCCAACCGCCGCGTCCCCTGGATGCTGATACTGCTGGCGCAGTTCAGCTTGGTCGCCCACGGTGATGATCGCCCGAACGTGGTGATGATCATCTCGGATGATCAGACGTTTTCCGATTTCGGATTCATGGGAAATGCAGTCGTCCAAACGCCGCATTTGGATGCGTTGGCGGCCCGATCGGCCCGGTTCCCCAACGGCTATGTCCCCTCGAGTGTCTGTCGCCCTTCGTTGGTCACGCTGCTGACCGGTTTGTACCCGCACGAGCACGGTGTTCATTTCAACCATCCGCCGCCGGGTTTTTCAAAGCTGACCAAAACATACGATCGCGATCGGTATGAAGCGGCCAGAGAAGCCGCGGCGGTGCTGATCCGAAACGTCGACACGTTGCCCCGACTGTTGGCATCAACCGGGTACCGTTGTTTGCAGACCGGCAAATACTGGGAAGGTCATTGGAAGAACGCCGGCTTTACCGCAGGGATGACGACTTCGAAACCCGTTCCCGGAGCGCGGCACGGCAACAAACAGCTGGCCGACGGGCAATGGGTGGCGCACGGCAACGGTGATGCCGGATTGGCGATCGGCCGCGAAACGATACAGCCCATCGAAGACTTTCTAGGCGACGTCGGTTCCGATCCATTCTTCATCTGGTACGCGCCGTTCTTGCCGCACCTACCGCACGACAGTCCGAAACGGTTCTTCGATCTCTACGATGAATCGATCCCCGATCATGAACGGGCCTACTACGCCGCCTGCAGCCAATTCGATCAGACCGTGGGTGAGTTGATCGAGAGGGTCGAGAAACAATCGTCCGCTCGGAAGACTTTGTATGTGTTTGTCGTCGACAACGGTTTTCGACCGGATCCGAAGCAACCGATGCGGGACGGGTTGGGTTACAACTACACGCATCGCAGCAAACGCTCGCCGTTTGAAGACGGATTGCGCACTCCGATTCTGTTTCATCTGTCGGGACAAACCCGAGCGGCGACCCACGAGTTGCTGTGCAGCAGCGTCGACATCGTGCCGACGGTTTTGCAGGCCTGTTCGATCGAGATCCCGGCGCCGATCAGCGGTCGCAGCCTTTGGCCGTTGGTCATGGGAAACGCGTCATCGATGAATCCGGAGCCGGTGTTTGGCGAGATCTATCCCGGCGATGCCAGCGTGTTGGGCGACCCGTCGGTAGACATCGCGTATCGTTGGATTCGTGACGGTGACGACAAACTGATCGTTCCGCACGCAAACAACGGGAAAGTTTGGGGAGGTTACGGAGACGCGCTCCAGCTGTACGATCTTGCCGACGATCCGAACGAGCAGCACAACTTGGCAGCCGATCCGGCAGTTCAAGAAACGCTCGGCAACTTGCAAACCAAACTCGATGCGTGGTGGCGTCCGGAGCGGAGCACCGCGTCGGCAACCCCGACTGGGAAACAGTGACTTTGGATATTCTTCCCGAATCAATTGCACGCGATGGCGAGTCCGCGATCGTGATCACGTGGACCGACGGCAAAGTCACACGGTTGACCGCCAGGCAGCTCCGCCAAGCTTGTCCGTGCGCGACGTGCCGAGAGAAAAAGCGGGCCGATGAGTCGGCCGATGAAACGCCATCGAAGTCACTGACGTTGCCGGTCTTGAAAGCCGAAGAAGCCCGCCCCTTGACGATCACGTCGATGCGACCGGTCGGTTCGTACGCCTACAATATCGCCTTCAGCGACGGGCATTCCTCGGGCCTGTTCCCGTTGACGATGCTTCACGAACTCGGGGCGTGAGTCGGTGTCCCAGGAAGTCCTCCCGGCTAATCCGTTTCCGTCTCCGTTTCGGCGACCTCCGACACCGGTAGGTCGTTCTCGAACGCTTCCGCTTTGGGGATCGAATCATGGATGATCTTCAACAGCCTGGTGCGGCGCTGTTGTTCCTTGTCACTCGCCGGAACGTCGACGAGTTTTTGAAAGTGTTCGTGCAGTTCGACGAGTGCCGACCGGTCGGTGATGAAGAGTGTGGATTCGAGATAGCTTTCGTCGCCGACGCCCTGGGTCCATCCGAATTGCCACATCAACAGTTCGTCGGCTTGCACCAACAGCTGATCGCTGATCCAACGCTCGGGTTGGTTTCGCCCGATCGCCGCGAGCAGGTCGGAGATCGGCGGAGTCGGCTTGCGACGGGTGGGAAAATGCGGAGGCGGATCCCAGACGCTGGGAAAGCGATCCTCGCCCTGTCGCTGCATCAACGTGATCGCTTCATCGATTCGCCCGTCGGTCAACAGTTGATCGACTTGGGCGGCACGGTAGCGCGGCGGTTGGAAGAACACCGCAGCGATGGTGAAGCCGACAAACGCCAACACCGGGATCGCCCAAGTCCAGCGTTGTAGAACGCTTGGCCGGAAACGAGGCACGGCGATCGACTCGGCATGCTTTCGGATTGCGACCGCCAGCCCGATGCCCAGCAGCAGCGTCGGGATGAAACCGTAGAACGCAACGCCGAACACGTTGGAGCGGAAATCCAACAAAATCTGCTGGGTCTCGGTCAGGCGTAACCCGCCCATGATGGAGACCATCGACAGGATCTGTTGAAACAGCGCGACCACCGCGATGGCCATGCAGGGAGCCAGCACCCAACACAACGCGGCGTTCAACGAGACCCGGTATCGGACCGAGACGAATCGTGCGAACAACAACACGCGCCAGATCGAAACGATGGACAGCAGCGTCAGATTGAAACGCAACGCCGAAATTTCGTCGGTCATCGTCTCGATCGGAATCGCGTACAACCAGGCCAGCGGAGCCGTCATCCAATACCCCGACAAAAAGACGCGGTAGTCATCCGCGGTGCTGCCGGGGTGGGGGATTGCCGTGATCGCGTGAAAACACCGCACGACCGCAAAAACGATGGCTGAGACAAAGATCGACGCGGCCAGTGGGGCCAACAAATCCAGCGGCTGGTGGATGAAGCTGACCGCGTCATACTCGCGGGCCAGCGCCGCGGTGGCAACCAACGCGGCGCCGAGGGCGAGCGATGCTTTGGATGCAATCACGCGTTCGATCGAACAACGTCGCCCGATCAGGAACCCGGCCACGTCGATCAGACGCATCGGTCCGACATCGATCGGTTCACTTACATCCGCCTCGTTGGTCATGCGATTCGCTTCCGTTTGGCTTCGGGTGAGACGTTGGAACAGCAAGCGAATCCCCCATTGGTGAGAATGAGGACCGAATTTAACAGAAGCTAAACCGGAGGGTGTCGATCGATAACCGCGATTAGTGGTGCGATCTATCACGTAAAGGGCGGTCAGCGGTGATTGTCGCCAATTCGCGATTTACGCTCTGCCGTTTGTCAGGGGCTTGGGATAGTCTCCTGGGAACGAAATAGCACGAATGTTTGCCGCCTAGAAGAGATCATGGGATCCGAGAACGAATTGAATTTGTCGATAGAAGACCTCCAGGTAACGGTCGAAAATGAGCCTGAACTGATTGAAGAAGCCCTGCCCGCAGCCGCCGATGACGCCGAGGATGACACCTCAGCAGAAGCGCCCGCCCAATCGTCTGCAGCATCGCCCCACGAGCCCAGCGAAGAAGTCGCCGCCGAGCCCAATGCAGAAGCTGAGCAGCCCAATGCAGCAGAAGCCGAGCCCAGTGCAGAAGCCGAGCCCAATGCAGAAGCCGCCGTCGATGTGGTTCCGCCGACGGTGAAGGCAGCGGTCGAGGAATCCGTCTCCGAAGCCGAAGCGGACGAGCTTGAGAGCCCGCCTCAAGACGAGAGTGAAGTCGAAGCGCCGACCGGATTCGCCGCCTTGGAACTGCGCCGCCAGGTGTTTGAAGCGGTCGTCGAGTCGGGTTATTCCGAGCCGACGTCGGTGCAGCAGCAGGTGATTCCGCACATGTTGGCCGGCCGAGACGTGCTGGCCCAGTCGCAGACCGGATCGGGAAAAACCGCGGCGTTCGCGTTGCCGATTCTCTCCACGATCGATTCCAAGCAGCGGACGGTGCAGACGTTGGTGTTGGCGCCGACGCGAGAATTGGCGATTCAAGTCGCCGAGTCGTTCGAGAAGTACGCCGAGAATTTGAAGGGATTCAGCGTGCTGGCGATTTACGGCGGCCAGGACTATGAGCACCAGTTTCGCGCGCTGCGTCGTGGTGTGGACGTCGTCGTCGGGACGCCTGGACGCGTGATCGACCACATCAAACGCGGAACGCTGGACCTGAGCGAGCTGCGCTGTCTGGTGTTGGACGAGGCCGATGAGATGTTGAACATGGGTTTCTTGGAGGATGTCCAGTTCGTGCTCGACCAGACGCCCGAGAAACGTCAGGTCACGTTGTTTTCCGCGACGATGCCCGGACCGATTCGATCGATCGCGGACAAATACCTGGTCGATCCCGCGCTGGTGACGATCGAAAAGAAACAGGTCACGGCCGAATCGATTCGACAGCGAGCGGTGATTGTTCCCCCCAAAGAAAAAGTCAACGCGCTGACGCGGTTCTTGGAAGCCGAAGCGACCGACGGGGTGATCGTGTTCACCAAGACCAAGGACACGACCGTGCGATTGGCCGAACAGCTGATCCGCAACGGTTTCGCCGCCACCGCACTCAATGGCGACATGCCACAAACGGTGCGGGAACGAACGATCGAGCAATTGAAGGGTGGGCGTTTGGATGTGTTGGTCGCGACCGATGTGGCGGCCCGGGGGCTGGATGTCACCCGCATCAGCCACGTGTTTAATTTTGATCTGCCCCACGATGCGGAATCCTACATTCACCGCATCGGACGCACCGGGCGAGCCGGCCGCAGCGGCGAGGCGATCATCTTTCTGACGCCCGCCCAGCGACGCAAGCTGAAGTTGATCGAGCGGGCCACCAAAAAGTCCATCGAACTGGTCGATGTGCCGTCGGCGGATGCGATCAACGCCACGCGGGTGGAACGCTTCAAAGCCTCGATCACGCAGGTGATTGCGGACAAGGACCTGACGTTGTTCAAGGATCTGATCGGTCAATACGCCGAGGAGTCCGGCAAGTCGATGGAAGCGATTGCCGCGGCGCTGGCGGAAATTGCACAACACGGCCGGCCGTTCCTGTTGAAGGACCGTCCCAAGCGTGCTCGGGATGAGTACCAGGACCGCGGGGATGCCCGACGTGGCGGTGACGAGCGTGCCGGGGGCGGTGAATTCGGCAAACGGGGTCGCGTCCTCGGGCCACCGGAACCGGGCATGATGCGGTATCGAATCGAAGTCGGACGCAACGACGGTGTGGCACCGAGAAACATCGTCGGTGCGGTCGCCAATGAAGCCGGCATCGAAAGCCGGATGATCGGACCGATCAAGATCTATCCGCACTTCAGTACCATTGATCTGCCCGAAGGAATGCCCAAAGACGTCTTCCAGACGCTGCAACGGGCCTGGGTGTCAGGCAAGCAGCTGCGGATTCGCCCCGACCGGGGACCGGGCCAAGGCGATTCACCGAGTCGCTCGGGCGGATTTCGAAAAGGCGGAAAACCCGGCGGCAAGCCGGGCGGCAAGAATCGCAGCAAACCGGACGGGTTCTTCGGCGGAAAAACCGGCTCGTTTGGCGGAAAGTCGGCCGCGGGGAAGAAGAAAAAGAAAAAGAAGCACCGCAAGGATTAGTGCTTCCGAAGCGGTCCATTGGGTTGCTAGCTAGCCGAAACTGGGCATTTTGAACAGGCCACGACGCAAAAACCTCGTCCGGCGGGGTGACTCTGCGGCCCGCGAGCGGAATTTACGGTAGTTTTTCGCCTTTAATACCCCATCAGGGGGTGCAGATTCGTTGACGACGTGGATAGATTGGCTGACGTGGATTTCGACGTGAGCCCAGAGGTAGCCGTCGGCCTCGCACCCGTGATCCAAATCCAACTGATCTTTGAAAAGAAAGCTTCGAGATGTGCTTATTGGCCGTTCAGTATCAATTGGTCCCAGAGAGTCCTATCCTGGTCGCAGCGAATCGCGAAGAGTACTTTGACCGGCCGAGTTTGACGCCGTCAATACAGTCGGGAAAGCCTCGCGTTTTATGCGGTGTGGATCAGAAAGCCGGTGGGACCTGGCTTGGTGTCAATCAAAATGGGTTGTTCGTCGGAATTTGTAACCGGGCGACGGCGATGCCGCTGTTCGGGCAACGCTCCCGCGGATCACTTGCGATGGACCTGCTTCGATGCACGAGCTCGGCTCGGGCACTCGACAAAGCGCTCGCCGAACTCGGTGAAACGCAATACGAAGGTTGTAACCTGATCATCGCCGATGCAAAAGCTGGCTACGCGATTCATTCGGACCAGCATCAGCAGGTCGTCGAGATGGAACCCGGGCTGAACATCATCGGTGCCCACAATCTGAACGACCCCGATGACGAGCGGGTTCGGATGGCGCGACGGCTGTTGACGCTCCAGACGTTGGATTCGCCGGTCAAGTTTTTGGCCGTCGCCAGTCGCGTGTTCGCCCGCGCACCGGTCGGACCGGGCCGACCGAGCATGGTGATTCGGAACCAGGATTACGGAACCGTCAGCAGTTCCTTGATCGCACTCGGGGTCAAACCACGCGATGCGATCTATCAGTTCAGCAACGGTGCTCCGGATCAAACCAAGTACGAAGACTGCTCGCCGATGCTCCGTGATATCCTCAGCCGGGGACTTCGCGAAGCGCGGACCAAGGCCAAGGTCGGGGCGTAAAAACTTCTCTATCAGCGCTCGGCGGTGATCCCTAGACTGCCCTGACGTCCCATGCAGAAACCGCAACGGATGCGGTTTTGAAAGCATGAGGTCTCGGAATCTCGCAAGCGGAGTGCCACGGCATGGAAGCCGTTCGACGATGGAGTGTGTTGCGGTCGATCATGGTCGCGGCGGTCGTGATTCTCGCGAGCCAGCAGGCAGTCGCCCAGAACAAGCGGACGCAGAATTTTCTGGTCCACGCGGACACCCAAGAGCTGGCTGACGCGGTCGCGCACCACGCGGAGAAATTTCGTCACGAGTTGGCGATGTATTGGCTCGGCAAACCGCTACGGCCTTGGACGACACCCTGTCCGATCGAAGTGGTTTCCGGACCGCATTTGGCCGCCCAAGGGGCCACCACCTATACTCGCTCACCGGTCGGCGATTTTCAGATGCGGGTGATCGGTTCACGTGAACGCATTCTTGATAGTGTCTTGCCGCACGAAGTCACACACACGGTCATGGCGACGCACTTCGGCCGTCCCTTGCCGCGCTGGGCCGACGAAGGCATCTGCACGACGGTGGAACATTCGGCAGAACGCAACAAACATGAAGTGAAGTTGCGAGAGTACTTGAGCAACCGTCGCGGCATTCCGATGAACGATTTGTTTCGTTTGACCGAGTATCCCAGCGACATGTTGCCGATGTACGCGCAAGGCTATTCGGTTTGCCGGTTCCTGATCGAACAATCCGGTCCGCGTCAGTTCATCGCGTTTTTAGAAGGCTACATGGACAGTTCGTCCTGGACCGCCAACGTGCAGGCTCATTACGGATACGATTCGCTGAAGCAGCTGCAAGACCGCTGGCTGGCTTGGGTGGCCCAGGGCAGTGGACCGGTCGAATCCTTCGTGTCCGCCCGTGGCCAGGCATCGGCTTCGACCGCTTCGTCCAGGACCCCACGGTCGCTCACCCGCCCACAGGTCTCCACCAGCCCAGCTCCCACCCGCCCAGCGCTCCGCACCGGATCAACCGGCACTGCTCCGCCCGACCATTTGGCCGGCGGGGGTCGTTTGGCGTTGACGGGACCGGCGGGGACATCCGTCCTCGGGTCATCCGTGTCAGGGCCCTCGGATGCGTCGACCAGCTGGTACCAGCGGCGTATCGAACAAACGGCGCTCGGCCAGATTGCAAGTGCCGGGGCTCGGCAGCCGGCTTCCCAGGCTTCAAACCCGGTTGCGGCTGAACCGACACCCCGTCCGTTGGGCCCCCCGTCGGTACTCAACAGCGGGCGTTATTCCGTGTCCCAGCCCCAGGACGAGTTGAGCTACGGCTCGGCGGTGCCGACGGGTACCTCGGCCCGATCCAGTCGGATGTACCGCTGAGACTGGACTTTTCACGCTCAAGATCGCATCATTCGCTGATGAAATCTTGCCTGTTTGCACGCCGAGGCACCCAGCAGACCCTGCCGGATGCCGGTTGAAGTGTTAAATTTGCAGCTCCGGCCCAGATCGACGGTGAGACTACCGCGAAAGCGAGTATTCTGCTATTTTCCGGGATTCAAGGACTGCATCCGCCCGTTTCCTTTTTCTCCAAACCATAAACACGATGGCAAAGCCGCACCACAAACTGAAAAAGGCCAATCACGGCCGACGTCCTGCAAGCGCCAAGGCTCGCAAAGCGAAACGCAAGAAGATCAAGACCTGAGATTGCTCGGGGCTCTGAAACTCAGAGGCGGTTGCTGTGCCAAAAAACGATTTTATTGTTGATCTCTCCCTGCTCCGCGGAAGCGAGCTGGTCGCCGATCTCGACGCGATCCGCAGTTACAATCCGCAGCGGCATGAAATGGAGCATCTGACCGGGATCCTGTACGAGGATGTCGAGACGCTCACGTGCGCCGGTTACAAAGACGTCAGGCACGACGAATTTTGGGTCCGAGGGCACATGCCCGGAATGCCCGTGATGCCCGGCGTGATCCAATTGGAAGCGGTCGCACAGCTGTCGAGTTTTTTCGCCCAGAAACATGATCTGTTGGGCGCGGAAATGTTGGGCTTCGGCGGAGTCGATAACGCCAGGTTCCGAGACGTCGTCGTGCCCGGCGATCGGTTGATCTTGATGATCCGATTGAGCAAAGCCCGTCGCGGTCGGATGATCGTGGCGGATTTCCAAGGCGTCGTCGGTGAAAAATTGGTCATCGATGGAGTGATTCGAGGGATCCCGCTGCCCGTCCAAGCGGTCAAGAATCATCTGGCCACGCGGGCCGCCCAAAACGTGGTTTGAATTCGCCCCCTGTCACCCGCAGCGCGCCAGCCCGCGTTCCCGATGTCTGCTGATCACGGCCCAGATCCCGCTGCGACTGAACCACCGTTCCCACCGACCGGCCGACTGGCCGGCGTGGACTATGGGACGGTCCGAATCGGGATTGCCGTCTGCGATCCGGATCGGATTTTGGCCAGCCCGGTCGAAGTTTACCAGGTGCGGGGAGAGACCCGGGACGCCGACTACTTTCGTCGTCTGGCCGATCAAGAGCGTTTGGCCGGATTTGTCGTCGGACTTCCCATTCACTGCGACGGCGGGGAGAGTCAGAAAAGCAAAGAGTGCCGCGAATTCGCGCGTTGGTTGAGCGAGCAAACCGGATTGCCGGTGCGTCTGTTCGACGAACGATTCAGCACCGCGGCGGCAAAAGAACGACTTTCCGGTGGACGGCTAAGTCGTCAAAAGAAGAAGAAACAACTGGATGCCGTCGCCGCACTCGTGTTACTGGAGTCCTTCTTGGAAGCCTGCCGTTATCACGGCGTGCTAGTCGGACAATCCATCGACGATCAAGCCGATGGCGGCGACACGTTGGAGTAGGAGTGACGGACCATCATTCCGAACCCGACCCGACCGGATGGGTTCGGAGGATCGATTCATCATCCCAATCAAGCCGCCTCGGCGAAAATCGTTTCGATCAAATTCTCGAACCGACGATCTGCTTCTTCGCGACGGGCGGCGCGCTCAGAAAGCGACCATGACGCACGAATGTCGCGCACACGACGCAGGATTTCAGCGTCGGACAGATTGGTTTCTTGGCTAGCTGTCTCATTTTGAGCGCTCGATGCCGATTTCAAGACTTCTTTATTGCAAACAGCAGTCATCATGTTCAATCCCTCGCGAAAAACAGGGCTGACACGTTTACTCGCATCAGCGGTTCGATTCCTTGGTCTGGGCAATCTGATGGATTTGATTGCTTGAGACCGATTTTGCCGGATCAACGCGATCTGACGAAAAAGAGGAAATGCATTAAGTGTGCCAATCAAACGTCTGGAGTCATAATTTCGACGGGAAGTTCGCTAAAAAGTTCCCAACTGCCGCAATTATCGACTCGGAAAAGCGTAGGGGGCGGTCAGTCGTTGCAATCGGCGGGACGGTTCTGGCCGCGAGCGGGGAGCGAGATTGCAAAGGTTTGAAAATTTTTCCACTGTCTCTCTGGCAGCACCATCACCGCGAACGGGTCGATTTGGGTGGTTCCGGCCAGGGTTTCGACCAGTTTTCGCAACTGGGTGGCATCGCAATGGCCGCGTATTTCCACATATTGAATCAGCATTGCGGCGTCATAGACCATGCCGACGACCTGATGATCCTTGCCGGCCCAGGCGAACGATCCGTCGGGTTCGAACAAGACCGACGGCAGCGACCGATTCAAACGTTCACCCGCCGCTTCGAAACTGGTGGGAATCGGCGTCGTTTCGGGTGACGGTAATCGACCATCGTGTGGATGCGGACCGTACAGGTGGATGTGAAAGGGTTCAGTGGGCATCACAATCGGAGCGTGTGGGATGAAGATTTGGATTGATGCGGATGCGGCACCACGGGACGTCAAAGAGGTGATTTTTCGTGCCGCCGATCGCTTGGACATCGAAACGGTGTTGGTCGCCAACTCGGCCCAGCCGATCCCCAAGTCGGCCGTCACAGTTCGGTCGGTGATCGTGCGGCAGGGCGCTAACGTCGCCGACCAGTACATCGTTGTCCACAGCCAACCGGGCGATCTGGCGATCACCGCCGACATTCCGTTGGCGGCTCAATTGGTCGACAAGAAAGTCGCGGTGATCGATCCGCGGGGCGACGAGTACAACGATTCCAACATCGCCGCGCGCCTCTCGATGCGAGATTTTCTCGATGAGCTGCGTGGAACGGGCGCGGCGACCGGTGGCGCGGCGCCGTACAACGCCAAAGACAAGAAAGCCTTCGCGGCCTCGTTTGACCGATTGTTGACCAAGCTGATCAAACAGGCGGATCAGTTTAAATAATCTGTAAAGTCGCCTCGATTCACCATAACGCGTCATCGCAGCCGGCGATCCGGGCGGATTGCCGAACATCGAGGACGCTTTCAGATTGCGTTCGGCTAACTGGCGGGAATGTTTCAGTGTCTCGGAAACCTTCTCATGACGAAAGGAGTTCCTATCTCCATGAAACCAATAGCCATCGCTGCGATCGTGCTGCTCGGCGTGTTCGGTGTCGCGACTGCCGCACCGATTGACGTCGGACACTCGATCCTTGTCAGCGGCCCCGTCCCGGCACCGACCTTGGATCCGACTCAGCCGCCGGTCACGCTCGTTGCACCGATCCGGTCGGCAACCTTTCGCAACGCCGAGGGGTTGTTGAAAACGGAACCTGCGAGGACGGAGCCGATCAAAAAGCCACCCCGGAACCACGATCAGGAGGAAACCAAACCCGGTGTGATCGATAAACTCAAAGCGTTGGACCGCAAAAAAAATGCCTGGTTCAAACGCACTTTCTTGGGGAAATAAACGAAGGATTCTCTCCAAGAAACGCACGGCGGCGAAACCGAATTGTCTTGCCAGCGATACACCTGTCCGGAACCACCTCCGGGCGGGTGTTTTTTTATCCTGTGTTCTCACCGATCTGCAATCCGTCCGGTGAGTAGATCGATCGGCCGCCATCGACGGGCAAGCAGACGCCGTTGATGAAGGTGTTTTCACACAAGAAACGCACGGCGTGGGCGACGTGTCCCGCGGTTCCGATCCCACCGGTCAACGTGCTCGCACAAAGTTTCAGCCGTTGTTGATCGGGCACTTCATCGGCCAACAACACCGGCCCGGGTTTGACACAATTGACCCGAATCGCGGCATTGCGGCTGGCAAATTCGACGGCCAGGGAGCGGGTCATCACATCGATCGCACCCTTGCTGGGGAAATAGGCGGCGTGATCGAGATAGGGCCGCACGGTCGCCCAGTCACCCAGATTGACGATCGAGCCACCCGTCGTCTGATCGGTCATCACGTCCGCCGCGGCGCGGCCGCAGAGGAACGCAGCGACGGTATTGATCTCAAAATAACGACGCATCTCCGCCGCCGTGACTTGCCCGATCGGTGTCGGTGACCAGATCGCGGCGCTGTTGACCAGGATGTCCAAGCGGCCGAACGCCGTGACGGTTTCGTCGACCAGCCGCGGCGGCACCCCGTCGTCCTCCAACGCCCCTTGGGTCACGATCGCGTCGCAGCGGTAGCGCTGGGTCAGTTCGTCGGCGGCCTGCCGCGCCGCGTCGGCGCTGGTATTGGCATGCAAGGCGATCCGGCAACCGTTGCGGGCCAGTTCGATCGCGATTTCACGCCCCACACGCGGGGCGCCGCTGCCGGTGATCAACGCGACCGGGGCATCACAATCGAACACGGTTTTCAATAAGCTCATCGGCGCGGTCTTTCGGTGGTGCGAGCGGGGAATTCGAAACGTCGAGCGATCGGACGACAAATGGGTTTCGGATCTCGAAAGTGGGATAGGCTTCTAGCCTGTCATTTCCGTCGGTTGCTAAAGGTACTTTGCCAGGGCACCGCCGCGGGCGGCGCGAGCATCGACCTTGGCGACGGTTTCGGGGTCTTCGATCACCGGCGGCGCCTGCCAGGGTTTGAAACGGGCGTCGATGACGACACTGCCGCGGCATCCAAAATGTTTGGCGATCGTCTCGGCTCCGATGCCGGACAGATCCGTCGCCGGATTGCTGCGCGTGAACGTGGTCCACAACCAATTGCTCAGCGATCGCGCCGCGAAGTCGCTGTCGTCGACGATGGTGATCAGCGGAAACGCGTTGATGGGATCATCGGGTTGATAGTGCTGGCAAAATCGCAGCATGTCGGCGCGTCCCGTCGTGCCGTCAAAGGACTTGCTCTCGATCGCCAACACGCCCGGCATCACGACGCGGGGATCCTGGAATCCCTCGGGCAACCGCAATTCGGCGGGCAACTCATGGGGCAGCGTGCGGCGGGGTGGACCCGCCGCGGCAATCACCACTTTGGATCCCTTGTTGAATCCCGTTCCGGTGTAGTCCAGGGTGTCGATGGTCGTCTGGGTATGAAAATGAAGATCTCGTTTCCAATCCACGCGCTGCAGAACGAATCCGAGGAACGCTTCGATGTCATGAATGTCCAGCGAATCGGATCGGTCGTCGGCAATCATCAGATACTTGGCGAGTGAAAGCTGGCCGTTGCCCAGGATCGCATTGGCCTGGGTGAGCAACTCTTGCGGCGCCGATTCCTTCAGGTACGGCATGTAGCGTTCGCTGCCGATCGCCAGCAGCAAGGGGTGCACGCCGGCGGCATCGACCGCATGCACCGCTTTGACACCGGGAATCACGGTGGGAATGATCGGGTCGGTCAACTCGTGGATCAACTGGCCGAACGTCGTGTCTTCTTGCGGCGGGCGACCGACGACCGTCAAGGGCCAGATCGCCCCCTTGCGATGCCAAACGTGATCGACCTTCATCACCGGAAACGGGTGTTCCAGGCTGTAGTACCCCAGGTGATCACCGAACGGACCCTCGCGCTTGGTCACGTCGGGATCGATCGATCCGACGATGGCAAAGTCGGCGTCGCGATACACCGGCGCGTGGTTTCCGCGGAGCAACCCGATCCGTCGGCCCGCCAAGGCGCCGGCGAAGGTCAATTCGGTCAGCCCCTCGGGCAGCGGCATCACGGCGGCCAGCGTCATCGCCGGGCAGCCGCCGACGGTCACGGCGACACGCAACGGTTTTTGCAGCTTGATCGCCTGTTGATGGTGAACGCCGATCCCCCGATGAATCTGGTAATGCAAACCGACTTCCTGGTCGCTGTAGTCATTCCCGGAGAGTTGGACGCGGTACATCCCCAGGTTGATTTTCATCAAGTTTCCCGGTTCGGTCGGGTCTTCGCTCAAGACTTGGGGGAGCGTCACAAACGCTCCACCGTCGCGGGGCCAGCATTTCAGCTGTGGCAGGTCCGCGAGCGAGCAGCGCCCGGCCGCGACCGGGGCACTGCGGACGAATTTGGGAAGCATCCGAACCGCAGTCAGGGGGACACCGGCGTAGCGAAAGGGCCGTTTGGGGACCGCCGACGGATCGAGTTTGACTTCGATCAATCGGCGCACCGACTCGAGCGTCTCGCGGAACAGGTAGCGGGCTTGATCGAGTGAGGCAAACAGGTTGGAGGCCATCGGAAACCGGCAGCCCGTGGGGTTGGTGAACAGGATCGCGGGACCGCCGTTGGCATAGACGCGGCGTTGAATTTCGGCGATTTCCAGGTTCGGATCGACCGCATCGGTCACTTCGATCAACAACCCGCCGGCGCGAAGGTCCTCCACTACATCTCGGGTGCTGCGGTGTTTCATGGTCGTCGATAAACTACAACTAGTGCAAAGTGAATTCGGGCGCTGCTCGAGCGTGATCGTTCGAGCGTGATTGTTCAAGCGTCTGTCAACAACGTCTCAATTGGTGTCATCATCTTATGTCGGAAAGCCCGTCCCAGTCTCAACCGAATCCCGTCGCCCCACAACTGCCATGCCCGAGTTTTGTCGCGACCGACAACCCGATCGGTGAAAAATGCGACGTCTTGATCGTGGGCCTCTGCGACGATGCACCGCTGTCGGCGACCGCGGCCGGTCTGGATCAAGCCCTGGGCGGCGTGATCAGCCGCTTGATCGGTCAAGAAAAACTTTCCTCCGACTCCGGCGAATCGATGCTGATTGCGGGGGTCGGTGATGAAGGTTCGCAGTTGGTGTTGCTGATCGGATTGGGTGAAAAATCAAAACTCGATCGCGAAGCCGCGTTCACGCTGACCAGCACGGCGGTCCGATCGTTGGTTTCCAAGCCGCACGAAAAATGGGTCGTCGCGTTGCCGGAGTGCTTTGACGCGGTCGATCATGATGCGATCGTCGCCGGCGCCTTGTACGGTTTGGAAGGCCAGTCGATCTACCGCACCAAATCGCCGATCCATGTGCCGGCGACGATCGCCATCGCATCGGCCGACACAACCGCGATCGATCGGGGCGTGATCTTGGGCGATTCGATCAATTTGGCGCGGCGGTTGGTCAACGAACCCGCGTCGGTCATCTACCCGGCTTCGTTCGCCGAGCGGGCGACGGCCTTGGCGACAGAAGTCGGTCTGGGGTGTGAAGTGTGGGATGAACAACGATTGGCCGACGAGAACTGTCGGGCGATCCTTGCCGTCGGCGCGGGCAGCGACAAACCGCCCCGCCTGGTCATCCTTCGACACGACGGCGGACCGCAGGGCGAACCGCCGATCGCGATCGTCGGGAAAGGCGTCACGTTTGACAGCGGCGGTTTGTCGATCAAGCCCAGCGACGGGATGGTCGACATGAAATGCGACATGGGCGGCGCCGCGACCGTGGTCGGAGTGATGCGGGCGTTGGCGAAGTTGGGCGTCAAGAAAAACGTCATCGGATTCTGCGGGCTCGCCGAAAACATGGTCAGCGGGTCGAGCTACAAACTCGGTGACGTCATCGTCACACGCAGCGGAAAGACGATCGAGATCTTAAACACCGATGCCGAAGGCCGCGTCGTCTTGTCCGACACACTCGACGTGGCGGTCGAGCACCAGCCGGCGGCGATGGTTGATCTGGCGACGTTGACCGGTGCCTGCATGGTTGCCCTGGGAAATGAAGTCGCCGGTCTGATGACCAACAATCAATCGGCCTGCGATGCCGTCATCGACGCGGCCCGCGGCGAAGGCGAACCCGTCTGGCAGCTGCCGATGTTCGAGCTCTACAACGACAAAGTCAAAAGCAAGGTCGCCGACATCAAGAACATCGGCGAAGGCCGCTGGGGTGGCGCGATCACCGCCGCGAAGTTTTTGGAGAACTTTGTCGGCGACGTGCCGTGGGTTCACATCGATATCGCCGGACCGGCGTTTGCGGACAGTCCCAAGCCGCATCGAGACGCCGGTGCGACCGGCGTGATGGTCCGCACGCTCGTCCGCTGGATCGAGAACCAGGCAGGGTAGAGAAGGACTTGGGATCTTAAATAAAATCCACGACGCCTTGGGGACGGACCCGACGACCAGGTCTGGCCGATGACGTCATGACTTGGCGCCGGGCCAGAACATTTTCCATTTGCTCTCGTTCGACTTGCCGCTTTCGCTGGGCTCGGCCGAGGCTTCTTTGCCTTGGAGTTTGGCGGCCAGGTCGCGGAGCGCTTGGGTGATAGGAGCCTTGGGCGCCTGGTTGATCAGGGGCACGCCGTTGTTACGGACTTCCACCATCGTGCGATAATCGTTGGGCAACAGCGCATAGATATCGCGTCCGAGTGTTTCTTTGGCTTTTTTCAAGCTGATCTGACCCGATTCCAACCCCGCGCGATTGACCACGATCTCAATCTTGCTTTGCAGACCGTCGACCTCTTCAAAGCTCATCATCAAACGCACGACGTTTCGCAAACAGGGAAGGTCCAATTGGGTGATCAACAACACCTTGGACGCCGCCTCGATCGCCGCCATGTCGACCGCGCTATAGGTCTTGGAAAGATCGATGACCAGGTGGGTGAACGACGCTTTCAACAGCCCGATCACTTTTCGCAGACTTTCATCAGTGATTCCGATCGTGTCATGCAATTCGACCGGGCGGGGCAACAGGTACAGCCCGCTGCTGTGTTTGGTCAACGATTGTTTGAGCAGTTGGATGTCCAACCGCGAGACGTTTTGGACGACATCGGCGAGGGTGTAGTCGGGAATCGCATCCAAAAAGACGTCGGCGTCACCGAGTGCCAGGTCCAGGTCCAACAGGGCGACACTGTTTCGATTGTCGGCGGCAAAGATGCAGCCCAGATTGACCGCGGCGCTGGTCGTTCCGACGCCGCCGGTCGCTCCGGCGATGGCGATGACTTCGCATCCCCGCGCACCGCCCTCGGTGGTGCCGAACTTGTGTTGACTGACCCGCGTCAGCGCCGCGGCGAGGTCCTCGTGGGACATCGGCAGGGTGAGAAATTCGCGCGCCCCGGCGCGAATCGTTTGCAAGATCAGGTGGCCATCGGTGCTTTCGCTGGCGGCCAGGATCACCGTGTCCGGCGCATCGCTGGCGAGCCGTTCGACCAGCCGAATCGATTTTTCGTTGTCACTGTCCAGCGAGATCACGCCCACGTCGGGCGCGGTTTGCTCGATCACGTCCGGAAAGAATTCATACCGCGAGCAATCGGCTTCCAGCCACACGGTGTCCATGCCCAAGAGCATGGACTTGAGTGAATCACGCGTGTCATCATTGGGGTCAACCAATGCGATTCGTAGCACGTTTGTCATTGCAGATGTATCCGGTCGCTCATTTCAATTCCGTTCATCCCACCCCTCGACGGCCACGTTGCCGTCGATCGCAGGTCTCGTCGGTGGGGTGGCCGACAACCATATGCCCCTGGCCCGCATCCCGAGCATCAATACTCGTCAGGCGTGCTGATGATGACTCCCTCACCCACGACCGTCGGTTCGGCTCCCGGCAGGATGGCTCCCGGTGGCAACGCGGATCCTTGATCCAGAGTCGCTCCGGGTGGCAATCCCATGCCCGGCGACAGCAGACTTCCATGGGCCATCATGGCTCCGTTCTGCATCACGTTGCTGTGGATCATCGATGCGTTGCCGGAAACGGCCGGTCCGCTGTTCATCGAGCAACCGTCGCCGCCCAGCAAGTTGGGGACTTCGATGTGGCCGTTCATGTACAGATCTCGATCGTTGGGCGACATGCTGTTGAGTCCCGGACCGCCTCGCGGCACTTGGTGGGGATCCATCGCGTCGACCAGTTCCGGCGTCACGGTGATCAACAGTTCGATGTCGTTGCGCTGTTCGCGGACGGTGCGGAAGAACGTGCCGAGGACCGGTAATTCTCCCAGCAAGGGCGTCGCCCGAGTGGTCGATTCGGTGCGGCTTTGCAGCAATCCGGCGATCGCAAAGGTCTGTCCGGCTTGCAGTTCCACAGCCGTTTCGACGTATCGCTGGCTGAACGCGATGACGTTTGCCCCGGCGACGATCAGCGAACGCGATTCGTCGGGTTCTTTGACTTCCGGGCGGACTTCCAATCGCACGCGACCGGGTCCGACGACGAACGGCAGGAAGTCGACCGACGTCCCGTACTCCTCGTATCGGACCGAAATGTTTCCGTTGCCCGAGGGAACGATGTAGGGAATTTGACCACCGACGGTGAACCGTGCCGGCCGGCCGTGAGTGGCGATCACCGTGGGCTCGGCCAAGTACTTCACCAGATCCTGCTGGCGCAGAGCGGAGATGAAGGCGTTGAACTCCTCCCCCTGGAAGACATTGGTCGGGTCGGTGATCGCGCCCGGGTAACTGGTGAAGGATCGCGTGTCACCAATCCAGTCCCAGTCAACACCAAGCTCGCGAAGCTTGGTCCGAGAGACTTCCATGATGCGGGTGTGCAACAACACCTGTTGGACACCCACCACGCGAATGTTGTTGACGACCGTCGGATAGTATTGTTCCACGATGGCGATCGCCCGATCGACATCGTCGACGCTGGTGACGTAACCGGAGACGATCGCTGAGGCATTGACCGGCATCACCTTGAGCGTCGCCAGCGGCAGCTGGGACGACAAGATGCCTTCGATCTCGCGGGCGTCGGCGATCACCGTGATGTCGACCGTGTATTGCTTGTCCTCGGTGTCCCACAAATTGATTTGCGTGGTCCCGGGTGTCTTGGCGAACACCTGCAGCTGATTCTGCGAAATCGGTGTGGCACCGAGCACTTCTTCGTTGTGAACTTGGAATCGCGGGATCTTCGCCTCCAAGGTCAGAATGCTGCTCGACTTGACCAGCATTTGCATCCGTTCAACCGCACGTGTGATCGTGTGGTTGGCGGCGCCGGCTGTCGCAGCGGCAGAAGTCAGTTGAGCGTCGTCGACGTCTTGTGCGCCGGCATGAGTCGCGAGACACGCCACCGAGAAAAGGGCGATCAATTTGAGCGCGGCTGGGCGGACCGCATTTCGGAACATTTGCATCGCAGGTGCATCCTTGCAGAACCTTCGTCTCGGATCCTTCCGAAACACGATGCCGATGACTTTCACCATCGACATACATCAGTTCGTTGCGAGTAACGTCGGGATAAAAAAAGGGGACGGGTCACGCTCGCCGCTTCGGTCCGTCTGGCTTCAGAATTCGAAGCAAGGTCGTTCCTACAACGGCGAGTCTTGATTTACTTTGCTGATCTATCGAGGACTCACTCGTCAGATCCTTCTCCGCCTTCGGGCTGAAAGAAGGGGCTGTCGGCGCCTCGTAGATAATCATCGGAAGTGGGTTTGTTTTGGTCGGCTGATTGCTCGGCCGAATCATCCGTGGTCGCCAGGTCAAGCGCTCCGGTGTCTCCGACGACACGCGGCAACGGTTCCCCTTCCACCCATTCGTAAACAATCATTCTTCCGTTGATGATTTTTGTGGTGCGGAAGGTCGCTTTCTTCGGTCCGGCTTCCGCCTGTGCGACTTCTACGGGTTTTTCTTCCGCGGCAAGCTTTCTCAGCCGCTCTTGTTCGTCGCGACGGTCCTGCAGATCTCGCAGGAACTTGCGGGCCGCTTCGCTGGTTTCGCCTTCCGGGATACTTTCGTCATCGGCCGTCGGACTGCCCAGCGACAATGAGATCTCGCCGAGTTTCTTGGCAAAGTCAAAGGCTTCGACATCGGCCTTGCGGATCAGCAACTGGATGTCGCGAGCGGATCGTGTGCGTGGTTGGTCGGGATCGAACTTGGTGATCCCATCGATGCCGTAGACCTTGATGCCGGTCAACACATCGAGTGCCATGTCGCGGGCAAACATCTCACCCTTGGTGAAAAAGCCGCGGATGTCGACGCGGTCGCCGGGACTGACCAGGTTGACCGTTCCGTCACGGCCGGCCGGCAACGAGACGACGGCGTAGCCTTTCGGCACCACCTTGTCTTCGACTTCATTCATTAATTTCAGGTCCAACATCGGCTCGCCGGCATACAGCGGGACCTTGGCGAATCGTCCCTCAAACTGGCTCAGCTCCGCCGAGGCGCCCTGCGGGACGCGGTCGGCCGGCCACTGTTCCAGCCGAAGTTTCTCGGCGGTGATTTGTTCTTCGGGATTGATGGAAACCGTGGTGACCAAGATCTCCGCCATTTCCGTGGGGGTGCCGTTTTGTGCCTGCATCCACTGTCCGACTCCGACGGCCGCAACGGTGCCGCAGATGCCGGCAAGTAGCAAGAAAAGTGATTTGTTTCGCATGGCGTGTGCTGGTACCAGACCAGGTGATAACGTGTCGGGTGTGGAGGACTGAGCTGGGAGGAGGCTGTCAACCCACTCTCTTCACTCGGTTACAACCAGCGCCGGCCTGCAACCCTGCATGCTGCAGGCGTAGGGCTGGTGTAATAGGTTTGCTTTCTCTAGACGCCAAGGAGGGGCTAACTAGGATAAATTCTCAAAATCAGCACGCCTTGAGGGTTAATGCCACCCTAATTCAGGTGGATTTCCTGGTGTCCAAAAACAGACGTCTGTGCTTCCGTTCAGACCAACATTCCGGCGTAGGCAAAATAGAGAATGGATCCGATTGCCATCGGTATTCCGTATGGCAGCAAATACATGGTCGGTTTTCGCTCGCGGGCGATCTTGGAAAGCTCCGAAGGTTTCTTCACCGTCTTCCATTCTTCCAAAATTTGCAGCGCCATGGCGTAGTGTTTGGTCCAGTTCCCGCTCTTCCAGATCATGAACACGGCCATGATGCCGCCCACGATTGCGGTCGCGGCGAACGCGTAAAGCGTCACCACGGTGCCCAACCAGGCACCGACCCCGGCGAGCAGTTTCACGTCGCCGCCGCCCATTCCGCCGACGTTTCGCAACACCAGCAACAGCATCATTCCGACGAAGGTGCCCAACAGGCTCCAACCCAGTCCGGCCATCCCGCCCTGGATGGTGCAGTGAACCCAACCGCAGATGATGAATGGAAAGGTCAGCCAATTCGGAACCTTCAGGATGGCTCCATCGATGACCGCGGCGACGATCAAGACGACCGTGACAAACCAGACGGCCCAATTTTCAGTCAGACCCTGGATGATGGTTTCCATGGCGTAGTTCCCCGTGACGATTCTCTAGAAAGGTAGTTTGATGGTCGAAGTCAGGCCGCGGCGGAATCGCAAGGAAGGCCGGCGCGTCCGAAAGGCAGGAGGTGTGTGCATGCCGGTCGGCGGCATGCGGCGAGTGGATCACGCGATGGAATCAGCGCGGTCCCAACATCCAACTGAACATCGCAAAGAGCAACGTGATGAAACAGCACGAAAGCTGCCAAACGTGCTCTGCCGCATCAGTGGGAAGGAGTGGATAGTTCATGGTGGATTCCGTGGTCGCCCGAGACGGGTGGGCGCAAAAAAAAGAGACTCGACGTGACCGGTGTGTATGCGACTAAGCCAAACACCGGCCAATCGTCGAGAATCTCTCGCGGTGGTCGTCGGCGAAGCTTCCGTGGGAGGACTCCGCCAACGGCCCTATCAGTTAGCAGCGATTGCGGCGCCGACTTCTTCGAACTTCTTGTTCGACTCGGTACCAATCGTGCCGACTGCAGCCAAGCAAACGACGACGATCAGGGCCAACATCACAGCGTATTCCACTGCGGTCGGGCCATCTTCTTCCTTCAAGAACTCAACGATGCTATTAGCGAACTTTTTCATTATTCAAACTCCTCGGTGGGATGTCACTTGCGATGACGCCCGACGATGACTTACTGGTCCGATTCAACGTGAATAGGATCCCGGAAATGAAGCAGCCACGTCTCCAAAAGACTTGCCTCGGCAATCGCGATCGCATCGGAAATACGATCTCGACTGTTCCCTTGGCAGCTCGGCTATCCTTCGAACAAAGCGGTTTGCCTTGCCCACGGACCCGCAGCTTTGCGCCCCGCCCTTTCGGTGCGGTTTGCCTTTCTCTGGGGAGCCAGGCCGTCCGAGTATTCTGGTGACCGTCGTGTGGTCGAATCCTCGGCAGCAGGTCGTCGTGACCTGCTCTCAACGGAACCCTATGTCAGGAATCGGGTGAGTCAAAAAACTCCAGTTAGACAAAGCATTCTGCATCGGCAAAGGGTGACGTTGGTCGGGATGTAACACCTGCGCCGAGCATGACCCTCCGCGGCGGGATCCGTCTGGGTTGGAAAGCCAACACCCAACGCCCAACGCCCAACACCCAACACCATGGCATCGGCGCGGTCTGGCCGGGACCGGAACCCGAAGGCTTGCGCCCAATGCCACATACTTTGACGCCAAGCGGGGTGTTTGTTGTGAGCGGTAGGGCGCGAGCCCTCCGGTCTGTCACGGTGTTTTTGAAGCGCGACCGGACGGCTCGCGCCGTTCTGCTAACACCTTCAGAGCCGAAGAAAGTGGCATTGGGCTTGCGGGGCTTAAACCGACAGCCGGCTCGCGCCAGCGTCCGGGCCTCACCGTTGATGTCGATCTGAGGGGAATGAGTCGTGTCCGCCGTGTGGTTGGTGATCGCGTCATCCCCGGCGGACGCGTCACGGCCTGTTGATCGAGCGGTTTGCACCGAGGTGCCAGGTCGGCAAAAAAAAACGCCCCGGCGCCAATGATCGTTGGCGCCGGGACGTGTTTGGGCTGTGCCACAGAAGCGCTCGCGCTCCGGGCAGGAATCGTCCGCTTAGTTAGCGGCGATTGCGGCTCCGACTTCTTCGAACTTCTTGTTCGACTCGGTGCCGATCGTGCCGACTGCGGCCAAACAAACGACGACGATCAGGGCCAACATCACAGCGTACTCGACTGCGGTCGGGCCATCTTCTTCCTTCAAGAACTCAACGATGCTATTAGCGAACTTTTTCATTTTTCAATCTCATATGTAAGGAGCCTTCGAAATCGAAGACATCCATCGATGACTTAGTGGGCCATTCCAACGTGAAAAGGAACCCGGAAAAGAAGCAGCGACAACTCCAAAAAAGCGGAGTCGACCACCGTCCGAAACCGTGTCGATCAACCCTGCTTTCGCAGCGACGATCGGGTTTTCGGAAACGCGTCGTCACGGACACGTTCTCTACCTGGACCGTATGTCAGAAAGCTGAGGATGCAAAAATGTGAAGTGCTTAAATGTTCGCGCCGGCCGATCCGGGTTTATCTGTCACGGTCGTAGCGGTCAGTGTGAGCAAATCCCCGCTGGGACACCCCATTTCACTACCCAAGGAAGTCACACGGGGTTCGGAAAACGAACTGCGCCGTAGTCTCAATCGATGGAACTGAATCACCAAACGACATAAGGATGAACTCACCCGGAAGATTTCATGATGCAATTCAATACTCGACTGATCACCGCCGTGCTGTCCCTCACCCTCGTTGCTTCGTCAGGGTGCAACTACCTCAATTCGTTGATGAACAAGAAACCGGACGACCAAAAATTGAGCAAAGCGGAGATCAAACGAATGATCAAGGAGAGCGAGAAAGATCTTCCTCACCGCTTGGACGAAAATTTCACGCTGACGAAGATCACGATGGACTACGGTGGAACGCTCAACGGTTGGTACACCGTCAGCGACGAATTGACCGCACAGCTTCGAAAAATTGGGAATGTCAAAATCGAAGAAAAGATGCGGGAGAACATCGAAAAGCTTGATTTGGATGACTGCGATGTGCCGGAGCAGATCATCGAGATTCTGGAGCAGGATGATTTCGCGATTCAATATATCCTCGAAGATAGGTACGGATTGCCGATCGCGTCGGTCGTCATCAGCAAAGAGACGTTGGAAGGTGAACAACGGGTCGGGCGTCCGCAACAAAATCCCTTCGCCGTTCGCAACGTCTCCCAGAAGGGCGACAAGTAACACCCTCGAGAAATACGGCAATCAGTGCGGTCGGAGGGCCCGAGACAGAGGCACGGCTTGCCGGGGGTAAATATCATGAGGGGAATTGAAATCCATTTCCCCTGCCATGGAACCCGATGACCATGATCCGATTCGGACTCTGCCTGACCCTTGCGCTCGCCCACGTCGTTTCCGCCCCCGCCCAAGACGCCGCCAAAAAGGACGCCGCCAAAAAACCGGCGGCGAAAAAGGTCAACCCTGCCTTTCAACCCCCGGACGTCAATCCCAAGCTTCCCAATGTTCTGCTGATCGGTGATTCGATCTCCATCGGCTACATGGTCGCCGCACGCGCCGCGATGCAAGGCAAGGCCAACGTGTTTCGGCCGCCGACCAATTGCGGTCCGACGACACGTGGTTTAGATCAGATCGATCAATGGCTCGGTGATCGCATGTGGGATGTCGTTCATTGGAACTTCGGACTTCATGACCTCAAGTACCTGGGGCCCAAAGGCCAGAATCTGGCCGATCCGCAGGCCGACGGCTCGCACCAGCAGGTGCCGATCGACGAGTACCAAACCAACATCGAAAAACTGGCCCGCCGCATCAAGCAACAGGCAAAGACTGTCATTTGGCGCGAGACGACGCCGGTGCCCGAGGGCGCCGCCGGACGCGTCGTCGGTGATTCGGCCAAGTACAACGCGGCGGCCGCCAAAGTGATCGAGAAGGTCGGCGGAATTCAGATCGATCCATTTTTCGACTTCGCAGAGTCTGTCAAAGAACACCAGCGGCCCGCCAACGTCCACTACACCGCCGAAGGATCGAAGTTGCTCGGTGAGCATGTCGCCGAACTGATCGAGACCGTGCTGGCAGACTAAAACGGCAGCATCGCGGTGGCGGGATCCGCGCCGCG
Source organism: Stieleria neptunia (assembly GCF_007754155.1). Taxonomy (NCBI): domain Bacteria; kingdom Pseudomonadati; phylum Planctomycetota; class Planctomycetia; order Pirellulales; family Pirellulaceae; genus Stieleria; species Stieleria neptunia. The sequence goes on from NZ_CP037423.1 coordinate 42,639, forward strand.
CAAGCCATCAGCTGAGTAACCGGCTCGGGCGATCGAAAGATTTTCTGGCCGGATGATCGGTTGGGGCGGAAACTGGCTTGGGAAAACAAAACAGATGATCACAAGAACGATTCAACGAACAATATTCGTCCTGCTTTTCTTGACCCTGAACAGTCTGGTCGCCATCGGGCCCCATGATGAACCGGCAACGACATCGCCGAACGTTTCTCAGAGCCGGAAACCGAACGTGTTGTTCATCGCCGTCGATGATCTGCGTCCGACGATGGGTTGTTATGGCGATGGGAACGCGATCACGCCGCATCTGGATGGCTTGGCCGACCGCGGCATCAGGTTCAACCGGGCGTACTGTCAGGTGGCGGTTTGCAATCCTTCGCGAGCCAGTTTGATGACGGGGTTGCGCCCGGACACGTTGGGTGTCTGGACGTTGCCGATTCACTTTCGCGAGGCGAAACCCGATGCCGTGACGTTGCCGCAGTGGATGCGCAGGCACGGTTATACGGCCGTCAGCCACGGCAAGATCTATCACAACCCGACTCCGGACCCGCAATCGTGGAGCGAACCGATTCGCAATCTGCCACGGTTGCCCACTTTTTATCCCGAGGGCACCCGTGACGTGGTTCGCAAGGCCATGAACGAGCTGCCGGCGAACGATTGGCGAAAGAACAACCTCCGCGGACCTGCGACGTCGGCACCGGATCTGCCGGACCACAAAGTGCTGGACGGAGCCCGCACGGACCTGTGCATCGAGGATCTGCGGCGACTTGGAAAATCCCAGCAGCCGTTCTTCTTGGCGATGGGTTACATCCGTCCCCACCTTTCGCTCGTCGCGCCAAAGAAATACTGGGACCTGTACGACCCGGACAAACTGCCCGTGTTGATTGGCGAGAAAATCCCGCAAGGCGCACCGCCGTATGCGATGCACAACAACAGCGAACTCTCGCACTATGTCGACCTGATCGGCATGCCCAAACCGTGGGACGACGACGAACTATCCGCCGACAAAGCCCGGCGTTTGGTCCATGGTTATCACGCCTGTGTCAGTTACGTTGACGCACAGATCGGTCGTTTGCTGAAGGCGCTCGACGAGGAAGGCCTGCGCGAAAACACGATCGTTGTTCTCTGGAGCGATCACGGATGGAAGCTGGGCGAATACCGCGGCTGGGGCAAGATGACAAACTACGAAATCGACGCCCGCGTCCCGTTGATCATTGCCGCGCCCGCGATGAAGACCTCAGGCCAGAGCACCGAGTCACTCGCTGGACTGCTGGACCTGTATCCGACGCTCTGTGAGTTGACGGGATTGGAGATACCAGACTTCGCGGAAGGCAAGAGCCTGGTGCCGATCCTTCGCGATCCCGACGCCGAGGTGCATCCATCGGTGACCAGCCAGTATTACCGCAAACACGAAGGCCGCGAGTACATGGGCTATTCCATGCGCACCGACCGATACCGCTACATCGAGTGGCGTGATTTCGGGACCGGAGAAGTGACGTTTCAAGAACTCTACGACCACAGCACCGATGACGGCGAATCCGGTTCCGCATCGAATCTCGGCAAACGTGAAACAAAGAACCTCGCCGAGACGATCGAACCATCCGTCCTGAACCGGCTCAGCAGCCTGCTGCGTTCGACACATCCGCCGAGGAAGTTGAACATGACGCCGGCGGTACACACCAGTCCCTCTGGCCCCGGGCGTTTGCCCGTCGACATGACGTTCGAAAACCGCGCCGACGTGGACGTCAAAGTGTACGCGATCACAACCACCGGACGCCGCGGACGCGGACGCACGCTCCAGCCCGGTGCTTCCATCACCCTGAACGCTCGCATCGGCGGGGCCTATGTGGTCGAAAGCAGCGATGGAAAAATTCACGAAATCCACTCGCCTAGCTGGCCAATGCGGACGGTCGTCATCGGGCAGTGAGCGAGCAAACGAGACGGCTGAGCCAAGTCACTGTGGTTGATAACGACGACAGGGGGGCAGACGTTCGATGGCTCGGTCGACAGGACGACCGGAATGCGAGATAACTTTCGTCGGCCGATGTCCGATTGATTGATTTCGTTGCCCGTTTGTTTGGACCATGCACGTGAACGATTCTCGACAGATCAGCTATCGAATTCTGGATGCGTCGGCCAATCGGGCGGCCGAGGGGATTCGCACGATCGAAGAGTTTGTGCGGTTCGGATTGGACGATTCGCAAGCCGCCGCCGTTGCAAAGGAGCTTCGGCACGAGCTTGCCGCCGCGCTGTCGCGGTTGAACCGCGCCGAATTGCTCGCCGCCCGCGATACCGACGGCGATGTCGGCACCACGCTGCAAACGGCGGCCGAGTACTCGCGGACGGAAATTGCCGACGTGATCACCGCTGCGGCTGAGCGGGTGCAACAATCCCTGCGGGTCCTGGAAGAGTACGGAAAGACGATCGACGTTGAATTCGCTCGCCAGATCGAATCGCTGCGCTACCGGGCCTACACGCACCATCGCCAGATCGAACTTCACGCGATCGCCAGCAGTCGGTCACGTCGATTGGCCGATGCGGTGCTCTATCTGTTGATCGATTGCGGTCGGTCGGAAGCGGAGTTTGTCGAAACGATTCGGTCCTTGTCAGATGCCGGCGTCGATGTCTTCCAGCTGCGCGATAAACAGGCTTCTGATCGCCAGCTCTATGAAAGAGCCAAATGCGGCGCCGTGATTGCCAAGGGTTGCGACGCGCTGTTCATTGTCAATGACCGCGCCGACATCGCGTCGTCTGCCGGCGCCGATGGTGTCCATGTCGGGCAAGACGAGTTGCCGGCGGGAATGGCGCGACGCGTCGTCGGCAGCGAACGTCTGGTCGGGGTGTCGACGCACGACATCGACCAAGTGCATCAAGCGATCGCCGGCGGCGCGGACTACATCGGCTGTGGCCCGACGTTTCCCAGCACCACCAAGTCGTTTGATGCTCATGCGGGCACGGCGTTTTTGAAACAGGTGCATGAGGAAACCCGACAAACGCCTCGGCCCGCGTTTGCGATCGGCGGCATCAATCAACAGAATCTTGATCAGGTGACCGCATGCGGCTTTCACCGGATTGCCGTCACCGCTGCGATCAACGACGCCGAGGATCCGGCTGCCGCGGCCAGAGCCCTGCGGCGTCAGCTATTGGGATAGGCTTCCCAGCGTTACCTTCCGGGCGGTCGCGTCGTTGTTTCGACGACCTGGAAAGGACCTCGCACGATTCAGCCGGTGGTGACACCGACGTGAACGGGTTTCCAATCGACGACGTGGATTTCCACGCGACGAAAGCCACGGAACTCGTTGATCACCGGGCGATAAGCGATTTGAATCGGTCCGTCACAGGCGTTGAGTTCATCGCACCAGTCGCCGGCGCCGAAGGCGACGCCGCGGACGGTCTTGCCGCCTTGATCCAGACGGACCGTCAGATGGCGATCACCGCTGCCCATGCGACGGGCCGGTTCGGCCAGCGTGACGTTCTGGCAGAGTAGCGTCGGACGTGGGTTGCCCGCGCCGAAGGGCTCGAGTGTTTCGATTTGTTTGATCGTGTTCAGGTTCAATTGGCCGAACGACGCTTCGGCATCGATCACGATCTCCGGCTCGATTTCACCGGCCGTCCATTGTTCAGAAATCGCTTCGCAAAAGTCTTCGCGGAAACCGTCGATTTGGCGTTCGTCGATCGTCAGTCCCGCGGCGGCTTTGTGTCCGCCGAACCGGACCAGTCGGTCGGCACAAGTGGCCAGCGCGGCGTGCAAGTCGATCGCCGTTCCACCGACGCGACCCGATCCGACCGCTTCCGCTTTCCCGGAGGCATCCATCGACAGGATGATGACCGGCTTGGCGTACTTGTCGCTCAGCCGACCGGCGACCACGCCGATCACGCCCTGGTGCCAACCGACGCCGGCCAGCACCAGCGCGGGGTCGTTTTCGGCGTCGAAGTTTTCTTTGATTTGCTTTTGTGCGGCCAGGGTGACGCTGCGCTGCAAGCTGTCGCGGTTCTTGTTGAGCTGGTCGATGTATTCGGCCAGGGCCGTGGCCCGTTCTTCGTTGGTTGTCGTCAACAACTCCACACCCAACTGAGCCTGTCCGAGTCGACCGGACGCGTTCAACCGGGGCGCCAGGTTGAACGCGATGCTCTCGGTGTTCAACGTTGATGCTTCATCCAGCTTGGTGATCTTCATCAACTCGGCCAAACCGGGCAGCGGTTCGCTGCCGAGCATCCGCAAGCCGTGCGAGACCAGAATCCGATTTTCGTCGACCAATGGAACGACGTCGGCGACGGTTCCGATGGCGGCCAACGACAGCGACTGCATCAGGTAGCGCCGCAAGGGTTCGGTCACTTTCTTGGATCCGCAGATCTTTTGACACAGTGACCAGGCTAATTTGAACGCCACGCCGGCACCGCAGAGTTCGCCAAAGGGATAATGCGTTCCGGGCAGTCGCGGGTGCACGATCGCGTCGGCGTCGGGCAGAGAGTCGTCGATCGTGTGGTGATCGGTAATGATCAGTTGCACGCCCAGCTCTTTGCAGAGTTCGGCGCAGGCGACGCTGGTGATGCCGCAGTCGACCGAGATAATCATCTTTTTTCCGCGATCGGCCAGTTTTCCAATCGCGTCGGCATTCAAACCGTACCCTTCCTCCAATCGATTGGGGACGTGGTAGGCGACGTTGCCGCCGAGCAGTTTCAAGCCGTTGTAGAGGATCGCGGTCCCGGTCATCCCGTCGCAGTCGTAGTCGCCGTAAATCGCGATCGGCGTTTTCGCCGCGATCGCCTCGGCCACCAACTCGGTCGCCTCGGGGACACCGGGCAATTCTTGGGGGTCACGCAGTCCCGTCAATTTTGTCGACAAGAAGGCGTCGGCGGCCTTGCGATCATAGACGCCGCGGCTGACCAAAAGCTGTGCGACAACGGGCGGCAATCCGGATCCACGGATCAGTTGGTCGACGCGGGCGGCATCATGGGGAACGATCCGCCATTTCCGTTTCATCCTTGGACTCACTTACGTTGAGGCGCGTGACGCGTTTCAAATCCGGCAGCAGCAGCGAAACACTACGGCCTACCGCGCAGGACGCAGTCTTTCGATGCAGGGCATGGAGGATCGCCGCCAGTCACAAGACTTGACGTCGGCCCTCCCTTCGCTGCGCTCAATTCCTCCCGCACACGGGAGGGTTCTTTCAAACGTCCTACTTTTTCTTTTCGCCGTGCCAGGTGTGGCGGCGCAGTCGCGGGCTGTACTTCTTCAGACGAAGCTTTTCGCCGCCGGCCTTACGCTTCAGGGTGTAGTTGTAGTCGCCGGTTTCTTCGCAAACCAGGAAGACTGTTTCAGCCTTTTTCTTGCTCTTAGCCATCGGAAGTCAATTCAGACAGGTGTGATTGTGGGGGTGCATGCCGTTTTTCGGGTCGCGGATTATGCCCGCTGGTCCCCTGTTTCGGCAAGCCTTGTTTCCAGTAAACCTGCTCCGGAGGGCGATTCGGGTTAGAATTAGCACCACCAAGGCCTCCTTCTTTGATCATTTTGCACTGGATTCCTTCCTGATGACGCGTTTCATCCCCCCCGTTTGTTTCTCCACGGTCGCTGCCAGTTTCGCGGTCGGCCTGGTTCTGCTGGCTCAGCTTTCGGCCACCGTGGACGCGGCCGACCCTCCCGGTCGACCCAACATCGTTTGGATCATGTCGGAGGACAACTCGGCGGATTACCTCCGTCACTTTGACCCCGCCGGGGCTCCGGCACCCAACATCGAAGCGTTGGCGGCCCACGGCGTGACCTTTGATCGCGCGTTCTCCAATGCGCCGGTCTGTTCGGTCGCCCGCACGACGTTGATCACCGGATGTTACGCCCCGCGGATCGGCACCCAATTCCATCGTCGACACGTCGCGATGCCGATGCCCGAAGACTTGCAGATGTTTCCGGCCTACCTGCGAGCCGCCGGTTATTACACGACCAACAACAGCAAAGAGGACTACAACGCGGTCAAGGGATCCGATGTTTGGAGCGACTCGAGTCGGAAGGCGAGTTGGCGGAACCGCCCAGATCAGTCGATGCCGTTCTTTCACGTGCAAACGTTCGCCGATTCGCACGAAAGCCGATTGCACTTCGGCGAAGCGCAAATGACGGAACCGACGGCGACCGATCCGGCCGACGTCAAGCTCCAGGATTACTTTCCCGATACGCCGCTGTTCCGCTACACCCGAGCCCGGTATCACGATCGGATGATGAAAATCGACGAACTCGTCGGCGGCGTGATCGACCAGCTTCGCGAAGACGATCAACTGGAAAACACGTTTGTGTTCTACTTCGGCGATCACGGCGGCGTGCTGCCACGATCCAAAGGCTACCTGTATGAATCAGGCCTGCACGTCCCATTGGTTGTTCGCGTGCCGGATCGGTTCCAATCGTTGGCCGCCCGTGAACTCGGTTCGCGCACCAACGGGTTTGTCGAGTTCGTCGATTTCGGGCCGACCGTGTTGAGCCTGGCCGGGCTGGAGCAACCCGAAGGTGTCGACGGGAAACCGTTTCTGGGGATCGACGCCGACCCGGACAAAGTCGATCGCCGCGACGAAACATTGGGGTACGCGGATCGGTTCGACGAAAAATACGAACTCGTTCGGTCGCTGCGAATCGGCGACTTCAAATACATCCGCAACTTCGAATCGTTTTATCCAGACGGGCTGCAGAACAACTATCGGTACAAGTGCCTGGCGTACCAGCAGTGGCGCGAGTTGCACCAACAAGGAAAACTGACCGGTGCGGCAAAGCAGTTCTACGAAGCCAAAGCGCCCGAGGCGTTGTATGACCTGGCGGCCGATCCGTACGAGATCAACAACTTGTGGTCGAATCCCGAGCACGCGACGCGCTTGAAAATGATGCGTGATCAATTGGACGATCGACTCAAGTCGCTGCCCGATCTGAGCTTTGTGATCGAAGCGGTGATGGTCGATGAAGCGATCAACAATCCGACGGTATTTGGCGAATCACACAGCGGACAAATCACCAAGTACATCGACACGGTGAACTTGGCGTTGCTGCCGAGCGAACAGGCGTTGCCGGGAATCCAAGCGGCACTCGAGGATGCCGATCCGTGGGTCCGTTACTGGGCGCTGGTCGCCTGCAGTTCGCTGGGTGAAGCCGCCAAACCGCTGACGCCGGCGATCGAGAAATTCCTCGTCGACGTCGAACCGCTCGTTGTGATCCGGGCGGTGGAGTATTTGGCCGTGCACAGCGACATCGACACCAAACCGTTCCTTTATCGCTCGCTGGAACGTGCGACCAACGAACCGGAACTGCTGCGGATGCTCAACACGATCGTCTTCCTGCGTGACTTCCACGGTTACGAAGTCGACCCGGATAAGTTTCAGTTCCTGCCGGTCTTGCTGCCGATCGATCCCAAGGGCGAAGTGATCCGCAGGTTGCAATACCTGAAGGGCGAAATTTAAACGGTGTGAAGACGGAGAGATGGCAGAATGATGAAGTGGCAGAATGATTTTAGGTCTGCGATCGGAGTGGTCTGAACATCATTCTGCCCCGGATCATTCTGCCAAACCTTTTCCTACACTGCCGCCCTCGTCACTCTCACCCTTCGGCGTCGGCCGCATCACTCTCCCACGGATCCGACCAGTCTTCCCAGTGTTCCAGGTAGGTCGCGTAGGCTTCGCAGTCGGCGGCCTTGGCCTCGATCCACGCCTTGCTTTCGGCCGTGATCTCGACTTCTTTCTCCAGCGTCATCTTGCCGCTGAGCACCATCGACCGCAGGAACACGAAATACGTGTCCAGCACATCGCAGCGGCAGTAGTCGCTGATGCCCTTGAGGTCCCCGTCGTCATATTGCTGTTGGACCTGGTCGCCGGTGACCGACATTTTGCCGGGTTTGCCGAGCAGCTTGGTCGCCAAGTTCAATCCGCCGTTGAACCGTGAGGCGCTGAAATTAGTCAATAAATCTTGCAGGTCCAGGTGCGAATCGACGCTAAACCGATTCCGCGGCGATCGATAACCGTCGTTTTTGAACCAGGGCGCGATCGAGATGCCGAAGCGATAGGCCGCCAGTTCCATCAGCGGTAGATCGAAGGTTCGACCGTTGAACGTGACCCATTGGGGACGCTTGTAGATCTCCCAACCCTTCCAAAAATGGGCCGTGATCACGTGGCTGCGAAAATTCGGTTCGTCCAGGGAAACAATATCGATCAGCCGAAAGTCTTTGGAAACCTTGGCGACCACCACCGCAATGGGAACCTGGAACGTGTAGGGGATAAACGTGGTCCCTTTCTCCTCCATCAATTCCGATTGATAACGCGCGATGGCGTCCTGCGGCGAAAGCGACTGGCCGGGGTAGCGGACTTTCGCGATCAGCGCCCCATCGGCGATACTTTCGCAGTCAAATACCAGATGGGAAACGTCTTCGCTCATCAATCACCTTGATCCCGGTTCAAAAATCGTGTTGGAGTGTGGATCCGTTTCCGACACCTGCCGCACGAGCTTAACACAAAACGACACATGTTCGAAATCAACCGCCGCCGATTGTTGGACCGTTTTCTACGGTACGTTCGCATCGCCACCACCGCCGATCCCAATAGCGGGACCTATCCCAGCAGCGAAGGCCAACGGGAACTCGGCAAACTGCTTGCCGCCGAGCTTGCTGCGATGGCGGCCGAGGACGTCGTTCAAGACGAACACGCCCTGGTCTATGCGAGCGTTCCGTCCACCGTCGGCGATGCCGAGGTGCCCGTCGTCGCACTCGTCGCCCACGTCGACACATCGCCCGACGCACCCGGCGAGAACGTTTGCCCCAGCGTGATCGAAAACTATCCCGGCGGCGACATCGAACTGGCCAATGGAGAAATGATTCGTGTCGACGCCTGCCCGGCACTCCGCGATCTGGTCGGTGCCACCCTGATCACGACCGACGGCACCACGCTGCTCGGCGGCGACGACAAAGCCGGTGTGGCGATTATCATGGAACTGGTCCAGACGTTGATCGAAAATCCGCAACTGAAACACGGTCCGGTCAAGGTCGTGATGACGTGCGATGAAGAAATCGGCCATGGAACCGACAAGATCGATTTGCAAAAACTAGCAGCCGATGTGGCGTACACCCTCGACAGCGGCGGAGCCGGCATCGTCGACGTGGAAACGTTTTCGGCCGATGCCGCCACGGTGCGTTTTCTCGGGGACAACATTCATCCGTCGATCGCCAAAGACCGCATGATCAACGCGGTTCGTGGCGCCGCCGATTTCATCGCCGCCCTGCCGCGCGAAACCGACACGCCGGAAACCACCGACGGCCGGCAAGGGTTCATCCACGCCAATTCCATCAGCGGCGGGGTCGGTGAAGCGACCGTCGAATTGATCCTCCGTTCCTTCGATGCCGCCGACTTGGAAACCTACGCGGAATCCCTCCGCCAGATCGCCGCCTCGGTCGAATCGCAATGGCCGGGATTGAAAGTCGAAGTCAACACGCGGCGGCAATATCGCAACCTGGGCGAAGGCCTGGCCAAGTTGCCCGAGTCGATCACACTGGCCGAACAAGCGTTTGAGAACTTGGGCCGCCCGTGCACCAAAGCGATCGTTCGCGGCGGTACCGACGGCAGCGTGCTGACCGAAAAAGGTCTGCCGACGCCCAACCTGTCCAGCGGCCAACACAATATCCACAGCGTGCGCGAATTTGCTTGCCTGGACGAAATGGTTGCCGCGACCGAACACTTGGTCGAATTGCTTTCGCTTTGGTCCAACCAGCGGGCTTAAAAACCATCATGACGATCGCCCGTACCTCGCCACCGGCAAAACTGAACCTGTTTCTCGAGATTCCGGCCCGCCGTGATGACGGGTACCACGAAATCGACACCGTCATGGCCGCGATCGACTGGCGTGACGAACTGGAAATCGAATCGATTCCCCAGCCGCGAATCGAATTGACGGCAGATTGGTTGCCCTCGGTCGAATCGGTTGCCGGCGAGTTGGGACTGGACGCCGGCCAGGGCCGCGTGCCCGAGCTGCTGCGGATTCCCACCGACGACTCCAACCTGGTCGTCCGCGCGCTGGCGGCCTTTCGGACCCAATTTGGCGTCCAAACGGGCTTCCGCGTGCGACTGGGCAAACGGATTCCCGCCGGGGCCGGGATGGGCGGTGCCAGCAGTGACGCGGCCCATGCGATTGACTGTGCTGCCCAGATTCACCAATTTGACAACGAAACAAAGGTCCTCCACGGGATCGCGTCGTCGATCGGCAGCGATGTTCCGTTCTTTCTTGCCGATCGGGACTGCCAGTCGGTGATGGCGGCCCATGCGACCGGTCGCGGCGAGTTGTTGTCACCGCTGGGAGACTGTCCATCGATACACTTTGTGGTGGCGTATCCATCGAGGAGCCTGTCGACAGCGGGCGTTTACGCACAGTTGAAGGTTCCCGAGCGAGCGGTTTCATCGACGTCCTTTTTGCAGGCGCTTGGGCGTGGAGATCGCGAGCGGATGGGCCAGGCGATGATGAATCGGCTGACCGGTCCGGCGTTGAAAATTCTGCCACAGCTGAACGAATTATTGGAATCACTGTGGCAATGCGGACTCCAACCGTGTCAACTAACTGGTAGCGGTTCGGCATGTTTTGGGATTGCCAAGGATGTCGAACAGGCCAAGGAGATCGTGAAGCGTTTAGAGACCGAGTTGCAACCTGGTGTTTTGCTTCGTGTGGCGCAAACGGTTCCTGCTGCGACACCCATTGAAATCGAGCCGAGCTAGAACGCAGTCATTAGCGAGGGAGTTCAGATCGTGGAGATAACGGAGATTCGAATCAAGTTAATGGAGTCGTCGGAAGACCGGCTGCGAGCGTTTTGTTCGATCACGATCGATGGCTGTTTCGTGGTCCGCGATTTGAAGATCATCGACGGTGCCAACGGACCGTTCGTGGCGATGCCGAGTCGGAAGTTGACCGGTCATTGCAATCGCTGCCACCACAAGAATCATTTGCGTGCCAGTTACTGTAACCATTGCGGTCACAAGCTTTCCTTCGACAGCGACGGCGCGCTCGACTCGCCGCAAAAGCTGTATGCCGACGTCGCCCATCCGATCAACAGCGAGTGCCGCGAACTGATACAGGACGCGGTGATTCACGAGTTTGAAGCGGAGTTGAGTCGTTGCCAACAACCAGGCTATCGTTCGCGCTACGATGACGACTTTGCCGATGCCGGCGAAGACGTGGACACGGCGTTGATTGACCCGGCCCACGCCTCGCCGAGCCCCTCCAAGCAACGAAAACCGAGCGAGCAGGAAGAGAAGCGTGTCGGCGGCAACGACTCGGAATTCGGCGCCGGGATTTTTTGATCGACGATGTTTCGCGGGGACCTGCATCGGCCTCGATTTCCGGAACGGACTGGCCATAGGGATCGTCGTTCGCTAAAACGAGTTTGAGTCCGCCATCGGATCAATCATCTCAACCGACGTTGTCGAACGTCGGCCGAACCCTTTTTGATAGCATCGCCCACTACGGTGACCAAGGACGGCCCCGTGAACACGCCTTTCGTTCGAGTATTAAGACTGGCATTTCGCCGTCACTGGGCCATCGCGGGAATCGCGGTTTCCTCGCTGGCGATCGCACTGTTGTGGAGTGCCAATATCAGTGCGGTGTTGCCGATCGTCGACGTCGTCTTTGCCGGCGATACGCTTTCGGAATACGTCCAGGAGTCGATTGAGAAAGCGGATCAGGCGGCGGAGACGTACACCGCCAGAATCGCCGAACTCGAATCCGGCGTGGTCTCCCAGGGCGATTCCATCGACGAGCTCCGCGCGCAGGTGGCGCGACAGAACAACAAGTCGGATTATTACCGCCAAGCCCAACCCTGGGTCGACGCGTATGCCCCGACGACGCCGTTTGGGACGTTGTTGGCGATCCTGACGTTCTTGGTTGTCGGCACGGCGCTAAAATTGGTCGCCCTGACGGCCAACATGATGTGGGTGCAGTATGTCGGTGGGCGGACGGCGATCGATTTACGAGCGATCTTCTTTCGCAAGGCGCTCCGTTTGGATCTGGACGCCTTCGGCGAAAACGGCTCGGCCGACTTGACGTCGCGATTGACCAATGATGTCGCGCTGGTCACCGCGGGCGTGTCCACCTTGCTCGGCCGCATGATCCGCGAACCCCTGAAGATGATCGCGTGTTTGATCGGCGCCGCCGTGGTCTGTCACCGGCTGTTGTTCTTGGTGCTGATCGTCTCACCGATCTTGGCCATCGTGATGCAGCAATTAAGCCGTGCGATCCGTCGGGCCAGCAAACGGGCGATGGAAGAGATGAGCCAGTTGTATGGGATGCTCAATGATTCCTTCGCCGGGATCCGCCTGGTCAAAGCGTCCAACACCCAGGCTTTCGAGCGCGCCCGACTTCGCCGCGGCACGTTCGCCTACTACCAGAAAACGATGAAGATGGCGTTCTACAACACGCTGGCTCGTGGGACGACCGAATTGATGGGCATGACCACGGTGTCCCTGGCGATCCTGGCCGGCGGCTACCTGGTGCTGAACAAGCAGACGCATCTGTTCGGTTTGCAAATGACAACCGAACCGTTGGAACAAGGCCAAGTGTTTTTGTTCTTTAGCTTTTTGATCGGTGCGTCGGACCCGGCCCGCAAGTTGGCGGACGTTTGGAGCGGTTTGCAACGCGGCATCGCGGCGGCGGTGCGGGTGATGGAAATCGTCGACATGCCCGTCCGGGTCGAAGAACCGACCGCCCCGCGTTCTCCCCTGCGACCGCACTCGAGTATCCGGTTCGACGGTGTGGACTATCAATATCCCTCCGGCCCCAAGGTGCTCCGCGGAATCGATCTGGAGATCCCGCACGGAGAAACGATCGCCATCGTCGGCCCCAACGGATGTGGCAAAAGCACGATGATCAGTCTGCTGTGTCGCTTCGACGACCCCCAAGGCGGTCAGCTGCTGTTGGACGATGTGCCGATCCAACAAATGCGGACCCGCGACTTACGCAAACGGCTTGCGTTGGTGACCCAGCGGACGATCCTGTTCGACGACACGATCGAAAACAACATTCGCTACGGCAGCCCGGGTGCCGATTCGCACGATGTCGTCCGGGCGGCCAAACTGGCGTTCGCCGACGACTTCATTCGCAGAAAGACGCCCGACGGTTACAAAACGATCCTTGGGACCGGTGGGATGCGGCTGTCCGGTGGGCAGATGCAACGCATCGCCTTGGCCCGCGCGTTCCTGCGCAACCCCGATATCCTGATTCTCGATGAAGCGACCAGTCAGATTGACATGGAAAGCGAGCAGCTGATCCACCAGGCGCTCGAACGGTTCCTGGTCGGACGGACCGGGGTGATGATCACACACCGCCCGAGCACCCTGGCGATGGCCCATCGCGTGGTCGTGATCGAACAGGGGCGGGTCGCCGCCAGCGGAAAACACGAGGAATTGATCGGCACCAACCGATTCTACCAGAGCTTGTGCGGGGGCGATCAACCGATCGCGGCCTGAGCGTGCGTCCTTGAAGGGTCGCGCCGTCTATTCTCACCGAATGCGAACTTTCTCCATTGCGGGTGGCGGTGGCGCCGGTAGGATGGAATGATGATTCACGACCGATAATCCATTGCGATTGCCGGTCGATCGGCGACGCGTGTCGATCAAACCGACCACGCGAGCCCCCCGCACCCGTCTGATCGTTGGTGCGGTCAATGATCTAAAGAGCGTCAGCATCACTTGGATGAACGTCCTTGGGTGAACCTCAATATGAGGTGAGCCGGAATGTGAAAAAGCTGTGTCGAGAGCAATTGTTTTCTCGATGAGCGAAACGATAGCTGCGCGGTAAACATTTGGCGTTCTTGTTGGAACCCGTCTTGAGCATTGGGATGCCCTCCCAACTGCAACTTCTGATCGCCGCTGCGCTGATCGGCTGTGTGGTCGCGATCGCGTTGTTCTGGGTGCTCAGCAAATGCGGGGCGTACTGGTTTCAAGCCTACATGTCCGGCGCGGACATCACGATGAAAAGCTTGATCGTGATGTACCTGCTGAAGTTGGATCTGCGGATGATGGTCACCGCAAAAATCATGTGCCGACAGGCCGGGTTGCGGATCGATCGCCAGGGCGGCATCCGAACCGCGGATTTACAGATTCACGCGTTGGCCGGCGGAGATGTGATGAACGTGGTTCAGGCCATCATCGTGGCGCACCGGGCCGGGATCGAGTTGGATTTTGATCGCGCCGCGGCGATCGATCTGGCCGGCCGCGACGTGCTGCACGCGGTGCAGACGAGTGTCACGCCCAAAGTCATCTATTGCCCGGAAGCCCGCGAGGGCCGACCGCTGTTGAGCGCGATTGCAAAGAACGGTGTCGAATTGCTGGTCGGTGCACGGGTGACGGTCCGCACCAATCTGGATCAATTGATCGGCGGAGCGACCGAAGAAACCATCGTCGCCCGGGTCGGCCAAGCGATCGTCAGCGCGATCGGGTCGTCGGCGACCCACATGGATGTGTTGGAAATGCCGCTTCAGATTTCGGAGGCCGCCATGGCCCACGGACTCGATTCGAACACCGCATTCGCCATCGTCTCGATCGATATCGCGGACATCGACGTCGGTGAAAACATCGGCGCCCGATTGCAACGTGACCAGGCCGATGCCGATGGTCGAATCGCCCGCGCCCGGGCCGAAGCACGGCGGGCCGAAGCGGTGGCCCACACCCAACAGATGCTCGCCAAGGTTGCCGAAAATCGAGCCCATTTGGTCAATGCCGAGGCCCAGGTCCCGCAAGCCATGGCGGTGGCATTTCGGAGCGGAAATCTGCGCGGGAAAGCCGTCCGTTGGATTCCCGGTGTGGATCGTAAAGAACCGCCACGAGCCAACGGCATCTCCGATCGCAAGAACAGCCCAACCAAACCGGGTGATGCCAAACCGTCGCCCGCCAATCCCTTTCTCGGACCGAGGGAGGAACGCGACGGATGAAACGTTCCATTCCACTCCGGGATTCCCAATTCAATACCCGGTGCATTCAGTCGGCGCAACTGTTGATCCGATACCGTTGGTATTTGTTTCATCCGCTTCACCTAGGAGTGAACGATGGCCCTCGGTAATCGAATCCCAGACAAAACGCTGCTCAAAAACGTTCAGAGTCGGTTGTCTAAGAAATGTTCCAGTTCACCCAAAGTGAGCGGTGATGTGCGCAGCGGCGAAGTCACGCTCAACGGTACGATCAAAAACGAAGTCGAGCGCAAGCAGATTCTCAGGGCGGTTTCGTCCGTCGAAGGAATCTCTCGCGTCATCGACCGGATCAAAGTCGAAGTGCGACCCAAGACGGCTTAAAAGCCACGCTCGTTCGGCCGCAACGTCCTCGCCTGCCGGGGACCTGCGTCACACTACTTGTTTCAGAGGAGTCGATCAAATCACGAAAAATCAAAACACCTTCGCCAAACGACAACGCGAGATGGAAAAGAAACGCAAGGCGGAAGAGAAACGACAGCGTCGCAACGAACGCAAGTCCGCCGGACCAGAGCTCGCACCCGACGCAACCGATGTCGTCGATCCCAACGACTCACCCTCGTCATAAACATCAAACCAAACAAACGCTTCGCCCCTTCACCGGAACGAAGCATCACGATCACGTGTCTCCAAGGTTGCGCGAACGTTTCTCGCAACACATCGAGGCACAACTGTTTTTTAGCAATGGATACGGAAATGGAAAAAGGCAAGATTAAACGCGTGACCGACAAAGGTTTCGGATTCATCTCGACCGACGGTAGCAACAACGACATGTTCTTCCACAGTTCGTCTGTCGAAGGCGTCGAATTCAATGACCTTCGTGAAGGTCAAGAAGTGACGTACACGGTCGGACAGGGCCCCAAGGGACCCCGAGCCGAAAACGTTCAGCTGGTCGGAAACTGACACGCGATCACGCGACGAAACTCGACATGGGTTTCGTCTCAACTGATGATCTCATCAATCACGCGGCCGTAAACGTCGGTCAGACGAAAGTCTCTACCGGCGTGACGATACGTCAATTGCTCGTGATCAAGACCTAGCTGGTGCAGCAGCGTCGCGTGCAGATCATGCATGTGGACCTTGTTCTGAATGCTGGCGAATCCGAATTCATCGGTTTCGCCGTAAGCCATTCCCGGACGAAAGCCGCCACCGGCAAGCCAGACCGTAAAGCCGCCTGGATTGTGGTCGCGGCCGGTGCCGTTGCTTTGCGAGTACGGCGTGCGACCGAATTCACCGCCCCACCAAACGATGGTGTCTTCTAACAGGCCCCGTCGTTTGAGATCCGCCAGCAACGCGGCAATCGGTCGATCCACCGCCTTGGCGTGTGTCGCATGTTTGGGCAGATTGGAGTGCTGGTCCCATGCGGGGTTGGCCGAGTTGTCGCCGTAGTTGACCTGCACGAATCGTACGCCGGCCTCGCACAGCCGTCGCGCCAACAGACACTTTCTGCCGTAGTCTTGGGTCGTGGGATCATCGATTCCATACTCGGAAAGCGTCGTCGCCGATTCGCTGGTCAAATCTAAAATGTCCGGTGCGACCTGCTGCATCCGCCAGGCGAGTTGGTAGGACTGCTGCATCGCTTCGAATTCACTGTTGTGAATCCCGCGTCGCCGGATCTGTCGCCGATTCAGCTGATCGATCAAGTCAAGTTGAGCCTTCTGACGCTCGATCGATGCGTCTTGGCGGACCAAGTTGTCGATCTCCAAATCGCTGCGACCGGCGGTGCCGATCGGTGTCCCCTGATATCGCGCGGGCAAAAACGCACTGCCATAGTTTCGCGGCCCGCCGTTGCCGATCGAGGGTGCGATCGAGACGAATCCCGGCAACGCGGCGTTTTCAGTGCCCAGCCCGTAATAGATCCAGGAGCCGACCGAAGGGCGGACGAAGTTGGTCGAGCCGCAATGCAGAAACAGCGTCGCCGGTCCGTGTGCGACCCCGTCGGTATGCATCGAATGGATGAAGCACAGGTCGTCGACGTGCCGCGCCGTCTCGGGAAACAGATCCGAAACGTAACGCCCGCACTGGCCATACGGTTTGAATCCCCAAGGCGACTTCATCAACCGTTGTTCGATGCCGCGCTGGCCCGAGCGGGCAAATTCGCGGGCGTCGTCAAACGGCATCTTCTTGCCGTCGTGGGTTTGTAGCGCCGGCTTGTGATCGAACGAGTCGACTTGGCTGACACCGCCCTGCATGAACAAAAAAATGATCCGTTTGGCCCGCGGCATTCGATGTGCACCCGGCGGTGGCACTGGACCGGCCGCCAGAGACGTCGGCGCTGTGAACGCATCGGCGGCCATCGCGCCGCAAGCCAAAGCACCAAAACCGCAGGCCGATTGCTGCAGCATCATGCGTCGCGCGATCAATTCCCCGTCGGGTGTCATGTCGTCATTCATTCCAAATACCGAAAGTCGATGGAGGCGAACAGGGATTGAATCAGGTCGGCGAGCCGATCTTCACTCGGCGCTGCGTCTTCACCGCCGAGGTATTCGAGACACAGTTGCATTTCATCCGCATCCGGCCGCCGGCCGTAGCAGGCGAGGTAGAGTTGCTCGACGATCGATTTGGTTGAGCTTGACTTGGCCGAGCTTGACGCGGCCGGACCGTCGGCGGACGCGTGCAGCCATCGCTTGCCGGCCTGTCGGGCGCGGTCGATGATCCATGTGTGATTCATCATCGCCAGCGATTGGGGTGCGACCGTGCTTTGACCCCGCTGGCCCACCGACACGCTGGAGTCGGCAAAATCAAACAGTCCGAACAACGGTGGAAGCGAATTGCGAAACACCGGCAAATAGAGACTTCGCCGTTTCGAGTCGTGTTTGTAGTTGTAGTCCGACGAGGTGCCGGGGCGGATCGTCGAGCCTCCGGTGCGATGTTCGATTTCACCACTGACGCACAGCATCGCATCGCGAAGGGCTTCTACCGGAATGCGTTTGACGCTGCCCGATGCGTACAGCCGATTGTTCGGGTCGACCGCGATCCGCCGCGCGTCGTCCGTCACGGCACGGCGATAGGCTTCACTGCAGACGATCGTTCGGACCAGTGATTTGGTCGACCAGTCGTGATCGATCAGCTCGGCGGCCAACGCATCCAACAGTTCCGGGTGCGAAGGGGGCTCGCCCGTCGTGCCAAAATTGTTTTCGGTCGCGACCAAGCCTTCACCCATCAGCCACGACCAAACGCGGTTGGCATACACCCGCGCCGTCAGCGGGTTGCTCGGATCGGCAATCCACTCGGCAAGCTCGACGCGACCGCTGCCGCGGCTGCCGATGCGGTCGGCATAGCGCTGCGCCGGCCCGACGGCGCTGAGAAAACCGCGGCGGACGGTGTCGCCCAGCTGGTGCACGTTGCCGCGAACACGGACCGCGATTTCCTCGCGTGGTTCACTTTCAGAGACCGTCAGATACTTCGGCCGTCGATTCAGTTCGGATTGCAACCGTTTCAATTCGGCGGAGAGTGTTTTGCGTCGTGCCGCGACGGCTTCCAGGTCGACGTCATCGGTTGTTGCGCCAGCCGGCGCGTCCGCCGACCCCTTCGCCACCGACGGTTGACCGTCGACCGGCAAGAATTGAACCGCGTCGACGATCACGCAACCGTCGGCGTTTTCGTTGGAGACGATGACAAACGATTGGCCTTCCTTTTCAAACGGAAAAACGCCCAGCGAAATCCACAGTCCGTCGATCGGCGGGCGGCGGCGTTGGTTCACCCGAACCGTGGTCGATTCGTTCGCGCTGAACACCTTGACCACGACGTTCGTGGCTCGATTGTCATGAGACGTGTACGACAGGCGGACTTCGTAGCGTCCGGTGGGCAGATCGACCGGGTCGAAGGTCACCGACTTGCTGCCTTGTCCCGTGGTGCCGTCATGGCGGTAGCCCGCACCGACATAGGGTTTGACGAACGTCGACTCGGTCCAGGTGCCCACGTCGCTCGCGTCCGCGTCGTCCACCACGACGCCCGCCAACGTGTCAACGGAAACCACACGCTTGTCGTTGCCGGGGCCGCCTTTTTCCAGCGATTGCAACGTTTTTAATTCGGCCGCAACGGCATCCGCCCGGGTCTGCAATGAGCGATAGTGCGCTTCGTCAGCCGGATCCAACGGCAGCGGTTTTTCGATCCACTTGGACAGGTTGGCGTGTTTCAGCGGAGTGGTCGATCTCATGATCCCCGCCAACGCGTAATAGTCGCGCGTCGGGATCGGATCAAACTTGTGATCATGACAGCGGGCACAGCCGATCGTTTGCGCCAGGAAAGCGCGTCCGATCGTTTCGAGTTGCTCGTCGATGTGATCGAATTCAAGTTTCGTCTTGTCCTGGTCTTCCAAGTTCGAATTGCCCAGTGCCAAGAATCCGGTTGCGATCGCCCGCTGTTGGGTTTCGGTGATGTCGTCGCAAGCCAGCAGGTCACCGGCGATCTGATCGCGAATCATCTGATCAAAGGGTCGATCGTTGGCATAGGACCAGATCAGGTAGTCACGGTACCGCCACGCTTCGGGCAGAATGAACCCGCGCAGCGTGATCGATTCGGCATATCGCACCACGTCCATCCAGCGTCGTGCAAAGTGTTCGGCGAAGTGTGGGGATGCCAGCAATCGATCCACCAGCCGCTCATAGGCCCGTGGTGACGGGTCGGCCAAGAAGGCATCGAGGGTCTGCGGCGACGGCGGCAACCCGTGCAGGTCGAACGTCAATCGTCGCACCAGCGCCCGTGGCTCGGCCGGAGGCGCCGCGGTCAGTCCGTGCCGTGCCAGGTCTCGGTCGATCCAGGCATCGATCGACGCATCAGAAGGCGCGATTCTCCGATACGCCCAGTGTTCGTGGGCACGTTCGACGGGAAGCCCGGTTTGCCGCGTCGGCTCCCCGCTCGATCGGCTCGGTTGTCGAGGATCCACGGCACCGTCCTGGACCCACCGCCGAAACGCCGCGATCGTCACGTCGTCCAGTTTCCCGTCCGGGGGCATTTCCAGTGCCGGATCGTCGTACGCGATCGCTTCGATCAAGCGACTTGCCGCGGCGTCACCGGGGACAATCGCGGGGCCGAGATCGCCGCCGCTCTGCCAGCCGTCGCGTGAATCCAGCACCAGCCCACCGCTCGCTTCGGTCTCCGTTGAATGGCACTCCAGGCAGTGCTCGATCAACGCCGGGCGGATCTTCGTTTCGAACCACTGGACCTTTTCAGCGTCCGTTTCGATCGGCAAGGATTCGTCTTGTCCCTCGGCGGCGGTCGAAACGCCCGAGCCGGCTGCCAACCACGCGACCGAGATGAAGCACGCGATCAGGGCGCACCACGGGTTCGGCATCGGAGCGAGAAACTGGGCAGTGAAAAACAGGGCCAGGGGGTGGCCAATGCTTCGCGATCGATCTGGCATAGGTGGGAGGGTGCCAAGACTTGGAAGTGGGCGGACGTGTGACAAAGGACCGCGGGGGGAAGTCCAGTCTACTCTGGATTCACCCGGGGTGGCAAATCCGAACGCCACGGCGGGCAACGCTGCGAAGCATTTTTTCCCTGTGTTCCTTTAGGTGACTTCCGCTTCGACCCTCAGGTCGTTTCTGGACAGAACGCTAAAATGGCAATCGTTTTAGCATTCGAAGCCCGAAACGCCCGTAGTCTTGGGCGTCCACGTCGCCGTCTCCGTCGCTGTCGAATTGTATGTCATAGCCGGGTTCGCCGACCGACTTCATAAACGTCTGTCCGAAACGTTGATAGTCTTGTCCATCAACGTCACGGTCACCATCTCGATCCCCGAACAGCCGAAAGAACCGGTCGGCCTCTTCATCACCGAACGTCAATGGACTTTCCATGAACAAGTCAAACTCTTGCGATTTGATCAAGGCAGGATCGATTTCCAGCAGGTAATTCCCGTCGGCAAGGGAGTTCTGACTGTTGAGCATGGTGTCGACCGACACGCCGGGGTCAAACAACAGGCTGACGGTCGAGACGTTGCCGTTGGGGCCCGGTTGCGTGTGTACCGAGTAGCGTACCGAATCGAGAATCTGGTGGGTGTCGCGATTGGTGATTTTGAATGCCGAGGGCGAGGTCACATCAATGGGTGAGTCAAAGAAGATCGCAACGTAGCTGAGGACCGATCGGGAGCCGATGGTGATGTGTTCAACCTGCGGCGCTCGAGCTTGGAAACCTTCGAAGGCGCCGATGTCGATCCGTCCGTCGTCCACCCGGGTGTATCCGTTACCGCGTTGATCGTGCAAGGGCACCGCTGCGATGCCCGCGGAGGCAGCCGGGTCGCCCTGATTGAGTGCCGGGCTGTTGTTATAGGGCGCGTGCGTCTTGGTCGGCCCGCCATTGTCCTGCAACGGCGCCAAGCCGGGATCTTGAACCCAGATTTGGTCGCCCGGTTGGTCGAACACGGCATCGGTTTGGCTGATGCCGATCAAGTTGTATCCGCCGCTGAGAATCATGCCACTACCGGATTGGTTGTGGAGATCGACCTGCTGATTTCCCGCCACGATGCTGGATGCAAGCGTCACAACGGGAGCCGTCGGACTCCCCAAGATCGTCACGATTCCGCCGACAAATCCGCTGGAATTGTTCGTGATCGTGCTGTGGCTCACATTCATCGGACCACCAAATGCCGTGATGGCGCCCCCGATGCCGTTGGTCACGTTGTTGCCGGAGATCGTTGAATTGACGATTTCGGCAGTTTCCGTTGGGGATCCCCAGGCGAATCCACCGCCATCGAGCACGGCTGTATTGTTCGAGATCGTGCTGCCCGCCATCTGAAGGGAACTGTCGGCGATGAAGCCTCCGCCGGAGCCGTTGGCTTGATTGCCATCGAGCGTCGAATCGGTAATCGTCAAATCGCCGGACCGCATCGCAATGCCGCCGCCATACGCGCGATATCCCGTGATGCTTGTCGTCGCAACGTTGTCCGAAACGTCGCTGCGTTCGATCACGACCACCGCATCGTCAGCTCGGATCCCGCCACCATCACCTGATTGTGACGTGTTTTGGCTGATCGTCGAATCCGAGACAACAAGCGTTCCGTTGACTTGATAGATCCCGCCGCCGCTGTCGGAGACGCTGTTGCGGACCACGCTTCGTTGCAGCCGCAGATTGCCGAGCGAACGAATGCCACCTCCGGTTCTGCCTGATCCGATCACACGTCCGTCGGCGATCGTCACGTCACTGATGGTGACGTCGGCATTCGATGAAAGATCAAAGACCCTCACTTGATTGTTTCCGCTGAGTGTCAATTGGTCGGCCCCCAAGCCGACGATGCTGACGTCATCGGTGACCGTGAATCCGTTTTCAATGGCAACGATGGTGCCCCCGGCCAGCGCGGGCGAAAACGTGATCAGATCATATCCGAACTGTTGATTGGACATCCGAATCGCTTCGCGTAGCGAAACGTTGCCGGGGCTGACGTTGCCGTCGTCCAGACGGTCCAGCGTGTCCACCTGAAGGACCTGGATCGCCGTGGCAAGGGCGTAGTCCTCCACCTCGCCATCGTCCGCGGCTCCGTCAAACGAAAGATTCGCTTGCGTGCTGACTCGGAATCGAAGCTGCGTTGTCGCGGAACCGGTGGCGTGGTGCGGCACGAAAAAACTGAGTTGGTTTGGGCCCGCGTTGAGGATACGGTCGCTAAAGATCTGTTCCCCCGTATCCGACCAATCTCCGTCGTCGTTGAAGTCGACCCAGGCATTCAGACGGCCTCCCGCGACCGAGGCGATCACGGTCACATCGGCGGTCTGTCCGGGGCGTAAGTAGGGCGGCAACAGGACTCCGTCGTCATCATCGCTGCCGCTCTGATCATCGCCCATCGCAGCCGGATCGGGTTGACCGTCAAGTTCCGCATCCACCGCGCTGCCCAAGTACAGTGGACCGCCGACCACATGAGACGCGCCGTTGCTGGACTGCAAGGTCGGATAGCTCGGATCCGGTGCATCGCCGTAATCCATCGAGGCTTGGGGAGCGCAAAGAGAGATCGTGTCGACCCGCCAGCCCCCGTTAAAAAAATCACCGTTGGTGGCCATCCGCCATCGCAGTTGGATCGGCTGGCCCACCGCGACCGACGGCAGATCAACCACCGTGTCCTTGTAATCCCGGAATTGTCCCGTCCACGTTTGGCGGCCAGACAACGGATTGTTGGCCGCTGCGAGTGTCGCATCGTATCCGCCGGTCACGAATCGGCCGCCGGCATCCAAAACATCGACAAACGGTGATCCATCGATTGAAATCTCCAAGACACCGCCGTGGGACGTCGGCTGCATCTCGTACGCCGTGCGAAATGACAACTGGGTGCTGGAAGGACTCAGTGTGAACACCGGTGAGGTCAGCGTGTTGTCACTGGGAAACGGAGGCGTGGGCACGACCGCGTGATTCGGCAGAGAATCGCTGAATAAATCAAACGTTTGCCAGGCGTTGCCGCCAGAGAAACTGGTGGTCCATCCGATCGGCAAATTGTATAGGAAGGCGGTGTCGAAATTTTCAAAAGACGAACAGGCAGTCACTGCCGCTGGTGGGATCGTTGCGTCGGGCTGTAACGCGGCGGCTTCGGCGGCGACAGATTCAATGCTCGGTGGCGGCATCACACCAGCCGGTTGGTCCGTCCACGCCAAGCGAACTTGCGAAAGACCGTCGGACGATGCCGAAAGGGTCGGCAGGATTTGGAACCGAGTGGACGAATCATCGATCGACTGTCCGTGTGCCAGCAAGGTTGACGGGCCGACGACAAGCTCGACGCGGAACCCTCCACCCTCGCCGCTGAACGTCCCGACCTCTGAAAACCCGCCGGCATCGTGATCCGCCTGGACCAAATGACGCACCCATCGAAACTCTTGCAACACGTCACCGGCGATCGGCAACCTGGCACGTCCCGGCACGCGATCGGGTCGCAAGGATGGCGGTTCTACCGGGCCGAGGCTGCCTGCGATCGGAGCACTCTCCACCGCTCGAAGCAGCCCCGCATGGTCGACGTGATAGAACGCGCTGTCCGCCGATGCATTGCCATCCTGGGAATCGCTGCCGACACGCGCCCACAGGTCGCCCGAAAGCAAATGGCGGTTCTCCAGCGGCTCAACTGCAACGGTGCGCCGTCCGTGGAAGCCTGTCGATCGGTGTTTTCGCCGCATGTTCCGCCTTATCGTTGAGGTGCTGTGAAGATCTCACTGCCTGATCGGACGCACAGTATGAATCAAGGAATCCCCAGGTTCCACCGTCTGGCGGTTTTCACGGTTCGGCGGAATCTGTGAAGTTCGTTGTTGCAGAGTCTCGCTGGCCCAAAACTTGCGAACAAACCAAGGCGCGCCACAAACGGACAAGTCCGAGTCCCAAATCGATTGCGATTGCGATCGGAGTCCTGTTTGCTTCGGTGGAAATCACCGTCGCACGGTCTGTCTTGTGACGCAGCCGCGCATCGGCTGTGCAATACCGCCCAACTTTTTTGAAATGGATGATCCGTGATGACAACCAAAACCAAGACCAATGTGCTCGATCTGCTCGGTAGCGATGGCGAAGCCCTGTTGAGCCATCAATGCGAAACCATTCCCGCGGCGCAGTTGCATCTGCCGGGTCCCGATTTCGTCGATGAGGTCTGGGCCCACTCCGATCGCAGCCCACGTGTCATGTGTGCGATGCAGTCGTTGTTCAATCACGGTCGGTTGGCGCGAACGGGCTATCTGTCGATCTTGCCCGTCGATCAAGGCGTGGAACACTCCGGTGGTGCCTCGTTTGCGCCCAATCCGATTTACTTTGACCCGGCCAACATCGCGCAATTGGCAGTCGAAGCGGGCTGCAACGGAGTCGCATCGACTTTCGGTGTGCTCGGCGGGATCGCGCGAAAGTACGCGCACCGCATTCCGATGATTTTGAAACTCAATCACAACGAATTGATGAGCTATCCGGCCACCTATGACCAGGTTCCTTTTGCCCGCGTCCGCGACGCTTGGAACATGGGATGCGTGGGCGTCGGTGCGACGGTGTATTTCGGTTCGGCCGAGTCGACGCGACAAATCCGAGAGATCTCCGATGCCTTTGCCCAAGCCCACGAGCTGGGCATGTTCACGATGCTGTGGTGCTACCTGCGGAACTCTGCCTTCACCGTCGATGGCGTGAACTATGAAGCCTCGGCCGACTTGACCGGGCAAGCGAATCATTTGGGATCGACGATCAACGCCGATTTCATCAAACAGAAACAACCCACCAACAACGGCGGCTACCGGGCGCTCAACCAAGGCGGCAACAAATACGGCAAGTACGACGATCGGATCTACGACGGACTTTCCAGCGACAACCCGATCGACCTGACACGCTACCAAGTGCTCAATTGCTACATGGGACGTTGTGGTCTGATCAACTCGGGCGGCGGATCCGGCGCGAATGATTTTCAACAAGCCGTCCGCACCGCCGTGATCAACAAACGAGCCGGCGGGATGGGATTGATCAGCGGCCGCAAGACGTTCCAACGTCCGATGGGCGAAGGCATCGAATTGTTCAACGCCATCCAAGATGTCTACCTGGATCCCGACATCACGGTTGCGTGAGCGTAGGGCATGCTGTGCATGCCATCCACCCGAAACCCTCATGAGAATCATGAGGGGGTGGGGGCAAAAGATTGAGTGGTCATAAAATGGAGGGTTCCATTGAATGTGTCATGCATAGCATGACCTACTTGCTAAACTATTTGTATGGATAACGCACTTCCATCAAATTCGAGTGAGCCCCTGCCCACGCGGTCGGCACCGGTGACGTTGCCGATCACGATCGGGCAATACGAAACATTGGTCGCGTCGGAGGCGTTTGAGGACACCGTCGGGCAAACCGAGCTGATTCGCGGGAGGATGGTGCACATGAATCCGCAGGGGCCGGAACACGCCGATCCGATCGATTTTCTCAGCGAATGGAGTTTCGAGCGGGTCGACCGTCGGTTCACCGTACGTATCGAGAAACCGATTTTGCTGGCCGAGCAGAACAGTTGCCCCGAACCGGACATCGTTTGGGCGACGCGTCGACGCTATCAGGAGCGACACCCCAATCCCAACGAAATCCACTTATTAATCGAGGTCAGCAAGAGCAGCGTTCGATTTGATCGGACCGAAAAGATGGAGCTTTATGCGGAAGCAGCCATCCCCGAGTACTGGCAGATCGACATCACCGGCCGCACCGTGACGGTGCATCGAGATCCGCAGGACAATCGATATCGGTCGATTCAAACCTACGAAATGTCAGCCGCGATCGAACCGCTCTGCCTCCCGGACGCCAAGCTCCAGATCGCCAGCTTGTTCGTCCCGGATGAGGCTTGAAGAAGCGGGGGTTGGTCAAAAATGGGAACCGTCGCAACGACGTCGTCGCGAATCCGCTGCTCGTGGTTCGTTTACTTTTAAACTGAGGGTGCCGCGGCTGGCACGGGCACAAGTAACACGGGATGCATCAACCGTTGGGGTTTAGCCTTTAGGCGATTCCCATTCGCTGCGACGCAGCGACAGTGGGCAGCTAAAGTCTGCACACCAACACGTATGCCCGTGCCCTTTGTACCTGACCCCTTTTTGCGCGACACCCTCGCGTAAAAAGTTGACAAAGCACTAATCTTCGCTGGACTGCTTCAGCTCCATCAGCCGTTGGTTGTAGGCGGCGATGGTTTCTTTGCGGCGCAACATGCCCAGAAAGACGCCCGGCCGTTCGGGGTCCAGGACCGGCAATTCGTCCAGGTTGTGCGACGTGAAGCGGCGCAGCGCGGTGTTGAGATCGTCCTCGGGCGTGAGGAACAAAAAGTTGTCCACCATGATGTCGCGGGCGACCGCCAGGTTCCACAGCGTGTCGTCGTACAAGTAGGCACGCACGTCGTCGTCACTGAAGATGCCGACCATTTTTTGATTCGCATCGACGACGGGAAAGTAGTCTTGATTGGTGTACGCCAAACGATGCACGATGCTATCGAGCGTCATGCCTTCGGGAATCAGAATCAGCTTGCGTTCTTTTTGATACAGGTCGCCGACGATCAATCCTTCCAGCACGTCGACGATGAAGTCGCCGCGGTGTGCCATCGATTCCATGCGGGTCGCGGGCTGGTTGTGATAGAGCCGGAAGTGCTGGCTGAACATGAACGTCAGCGTGGAAACCAACATCGTCGGCAGCAGCAGGCCGTAATCGCCGGTCAGCGCGCGGACCATGATGATGGTCGAGATGGGCGCCCGTGCGATGCCGGAGAAAAAACCGGCCATGCCGACCACGGCGAAGGCTTCGGGTTCGGTAAACAAGTTTGGCCAAACCTGCTGCAGGGACAATCCGACGGCCGCCCCGGTGCAACCGCCGATCACCATCGAGGGTCCGAAGACCCCGCCGGAGCCACCCGAACCGATCGTCAGCGCGGTGGTGCAAATCTTGGCCATCGCGACCAGCAGCACGCAGGCGATGCCCAACTGGTCGGCCGCCGTCAGCGCGATCTGCAGCACGCCATAGCCGGTGCCCAGCGAACCGAGCAGGTTGGGGTCACGACCAAACCAGAGGTACAGGCCGACGCCGAGGGTTCCGGCCAGGGCGGCGCCGATGGCCGGACGCACGTGCGGGATGATCGGCAAACGCCCGAACGCCGCTTGGCTGGCGAACAGTGTTTTGACGTAGATTGCCCCGACCACAAACAACACCACGGCCAGGGCCACGTAGGCCGGCAACTGCAGTGGCGAGACGAAGGTGTGTTCCAAATCGGCGCCGAACAAGGGAATGAAACGCGACTCGACCGGCAGGGATTGGACATACACGCTGTAGGCGATCACCGAAGCGGTTGCCGCCGGGACGATCACGTCGGCTTCCAGATCGGCGTCGCTGTAGAGGATTTCGCCGGCGAACACGGCGCCGGCCAGCGGCGCGCGAAAGATCGCTCCGATGCCCGCGCCCATCCCGGCGGCCAACAAGACGCGTCGTTCGCGGTTGGAAAGTTTTAACCGCGTCGCCAACCAGGAACCGAACCCGGCCCCGATCAACGCGATCGGTCCCTCACGACCGCCCGAACCACCGGTGCCCAAGGTGATCGCCGAGGCGAGCGTTTTGATGAACGGAATCCGCGCGCGGATCTTGCCGCGTTTGTTGTGGAACGCATCGATGGCGGCATCCGTCCCGGCACCCTCGGCTTCGGGGGCAAACGCATAAACCAACGTCCCCGACAGCAAGCCGCCGACCGCCATCACGGCGACGATCATCCAGGGCGAAAAAAAATCCGACCGGTGTTCAAAACGATTGTGCTCGCCCGCCGCATCGAGCGGTTGATAGCCGGCAAACTCGGTCACCGAGTAGCGGACGACGAACTGACCGAGCACATCAAACGCGATCGCACCGAGCCCGGCGACGACGCCGATCAACGAGGCGAGCAAGATCCATTTTCCCAGCGAATGCAGCTCAAAACGCTTTAGCAGTTTCTGCAGACGTTTCACTTGAAAGCGGTTTCCCTGAGCGAATGGCGAGTCGGTGGCGATCCGAGCCGATTCAATCGAGGGCGACCGCCTCGGCTGGAGCCCTATCGTCGGGCAAAAAATCGTCTGCGCGAAGGACCTCGACGTTCTCGACGCAAATCGTGATCGAATGTCGGTCCACGAATTCACGCCGCAACATGTCCAGCATCGACTCGCAAACGGCGGCGGAGACCACCAATTCCAATCGCACCTGGTCCTGCTTGGTCAATCCCGACCCCAGCCCCTGGCGCCCCGCTCCCCGGCAGGGGATCGAGGTGTAGCCACAGGCCCCGCAGGCGGTGAAGTGTTCGATCAGCGTGTCTTCGAGCGACTCCGACGCCGTCACGGTGACCCGCCGCATTCGCGGCAGACTGCGTTTTCGTGCCGCGTGTGGATTGTCCGCGAGCGGTTTCAAAAAATCTAAACCGCGGACCTGGAAACTCAAGCCTTCCTGCTCGAAATCCCGTTCCAGCTCGACCAATTTCTCCATCACGCTGTGGTCGACCAATTTGGCGTCCGACAGATCCACGATCAGGTTGCGGCGTTGGACCAATCCGATGTCTTCGATCTGCCGCTTGAAGGGAATCCAGTTGCTGAACACTGCCGATTGGCGGGCGATGATCTGGCTCGTTTGCTCATCGACCTCCTCGACCTCCAGATAGGGTTTAAAGAGCGACCCCAGCGGGACGCCGTTGGAGACGTGGATGATCATTTTGAGCAGGATGCCGGCGGCCACGCCGATCAACAGGTCCGTCGCCAACACCATGAACATCGTCGTGACAAAAATCGCCAGTTGCTCTTTGCCGATCCGCCACACATGCACGAACTCCGCCGGGTGGGCCAAGCGATACCCGGTGTAGACGAGCATCGCCGCCAGCGCCGCCAACGGGATCCGGTGCAGCACGGTGGGGATCAACGCGACGCAGCAGAGCAGAAAGATGCCGTGCCAGAAATCGGCAAATCGCGTCCGTGCACCGTTGTCGATGTTGGCTTTGGAACGCACGATTTCGGAGATCATCGGCAATCCTCCGATGCTCGCCGCACACAGATTGGCCACGCCGACGGCGACGATGTCACGATCCA
Source organism: Stieleria neptunia (assembly GCF_007754155.1). Lineage (NCBI taxonomy): Bacteria > Pseudomonadati > Planctomycetota > Planctomycetia > Pirellulales > Pirellulaceae > Stieleria > Stieleria neptunia. The sequence goes on from NZ_CP037423.1 coordinate 72,070, forward strand.
TGTTGGTCTTGCGTTTCCACGGATCCAACAGATCGATCGCCTTGGCGCTGAGCAACGATTCCAAACTGCCGATGATGAAGAACATCATCGCCCACTTCCAGGCTTTGAATTGTGACAGCGCCGAAAAGTCCGGCAGCGTGATGTCGTCGAACATGCCGAACGCCCGGTCGGGCATCTTGACCAAGTATTGCTCGCCGAGCTGGTATTCGTGGTTGGCCAACGAGTAGGCGTGCTCGTGCAACAAATCAAACCCCATGCCCATCGGAATCGCGACCAACAGGACGACCATCGGTGAGGGGACTTTTTTCAGGATCGCAACACGCCGCCCCGCCAACGGCCAACAGAACATGATCAGCAAACTGACCACACCGATCGTCGCGATCGCCGGATTGGCTTGGATCACATAGTCGGGAAACTGCCGCAGCATCTCCAACGGTCCCCCGCTGGCTCCGGTCACACCCAGGGCGACGGGAAATTGTTTGATCACGATGATGATCCCGATCGCGGCGAGCATGCCGTGGACGGCCGAGATCGGAAAGAACTCGCCCAGAATCCCGGCCCGAAAGATCCCGAACAGGATCTGCAGGATCGCGGCGGCCACGCCGACGGCCAGTGCCGCCTTGTAGGCACTCAAGTCGGCGTCGGTCCAACCGCCGATCAGTCCGTCGCCGCCGAAGTCTTCGATGCATCCGATGGCGATCACGATCAGCCCCGCCGCGGGACCCTTGATCGTCAGCTCACTATTGCTGATGAAGGTCGTCACGATCGCCCCGATGATCGCCGTGAAGATTCCCGCGATCGGCGGGTAACCGCAGGCCAACGAGATCCCCAAGCACAACGGCAGGGCGATCAGAAAGACCAGCAGCCCGGAGACAATGTCTTGTTTGAAATAACGTCGAAATCCCGCCAGATTGCCGCGGGGTGGTTCGTCGATCAGAGGGGCGGACATCAGCGTCTTGGGGTGGGGGGATTGCAGGAAACAGGACCAGGACGACGCGGCTCGGGGCTTGTGCCGGCATGGCGTGCCGCGCATATTCCAAGTCGCCAACGATGCCGGGTGCCGGATCCCCGGGCGTGGGGTGTCGTGGTCGGTGAAACCGAACGTCCTCGAGCGTCCAGAGCGGGCCGGTTTCGGCGGGTGATCGGCATCGCAAATGCAAAGCAGGGTTCGTGCCAACCACGACGGTTGGCCTGATTCGCCGTGTTTTGGCGCCTTGCCGTCTCGTGCTCGCCCGATAAACGTGCAAGCGGTTGCACGCGGCATGCAATCCGTTGCAGTCTCCGATCGGTTTGAATTCCCCAACAACGTCCCATGACAGAACCCGTCCGAATCCTGATCGTTGACGATGAGCCGCACATCCGTAGCGGTTTGGCGAAAGGTCTTGCCAAATCGGGAGACGTCATCGACACGGCCGGCGACGTCAATCAAGCGCTGGACAAATTGGAGCGATCGGAATACCAGGTGGTGATCGCCGATGTCCGCTTGCCCGGCGACCGCGACGGGTTGGATTTGGTGTCGTGGATTCAACAGCGCTGTCCGGAAACCAACACGTTGGTGATCACGGCGCACGGCACGGTCGAGACGGCCGTCGATGCGATGCGGCGCGGCGCGTTTGACTTCATCACCAAACCCGTCGATTTGAATCTGATTCGCCAGCAAGTCGGCCGGGCCTTGGACCATGGCCGTTTGCAGAGCGAAAACAGGGTCCTTCGCGACCGGCTGGCCGACGCGGGGGCGATCTCCGAAATCATCGGCAATTGCACGATCATGCAGGAGTTGTTTCAGCAACTGCGGCAGGTCGCCGACACCGACGCGACCGTCTTCATCCAAGGCGAAAGCGGCACCGGCAAGGAACTGGTCGCCCGCGCCTTGCATGATCTGAGCAGTCGATCCGGCGGAGAATTTGTCGCCGTGAACCTGGGGGCGCTCCCGGAGTCGCTGCTGGAAAGCGAACTGTTCGGCCACGAGAAGGGATCGTTCACCGGTGCCTCACGGCAAAAACCGGGCTGCTTTGAACAGGCCCGCGGCGGCACCCTGTTTTTGGACGAAATCACCGAGATTCCGACCAAGAGCCAAGTCGATTTGCTCCGCGTCCTGGAAACCGGACAATTCCAGCGGGTGGGCGGCGAAGCGCTGTTGAGCTCCGATGCCCGCATCGTCTCGGCGACCAACAAGGACCCGCTGTCGCTGATCGACGAGGGGGTCTTTCGCGACGACCTGTATTACCGTCTGAACATCGTCCCGTTGGTGATCCCGCCGCTGCGGAAGCGTCGCGACGACATTCCGTTGTTGGTCGAGCACTTCGTCCAGCATTTTTGCCAGCGGCACAAACGGCCGGCCAAACAGTTCACCGACGACGCGTTGGAAGCATTGGTGGCGGCCAGCTGGCCGGGCAACGTCCGCCAGTTGCGCAACGTCGTCGAGCGGTTGGTGGTCACCCACGTCGGCGACCGCATCGACGCGGACAGTCTGCCGTCGGAATTGACCGTCGTCCCAGCCGTCGGATCATCGCAGGTCCAGACCTTGGCCGAAGCGACCGAGTCGGCCGAGAAGGAGGCCATCAAGGTGGCGCTGGTCGCGTGCGGCTTCCATCGCGAACAAACCGCCCGCACACTCGGCGTCAGCGTCCGCACGCTGCACTACAAAATGAGTCGCTACGGGCTGCACTGAGTGGCCAATGTCAGTGGCACAACGCAACCGGCCTGTCGATTAAGTGAGCCGCGACGCGTAAGCGGCCGGGCATTCAGGCGCCCGCCCGAGGCCTTACGGCCAGCGGCTCACCATTGCTTCAACAAATCCCATCAAACCGACAGGCCGCAAGCCCTCCGATGACCGCCAAGACCGGAGAGTTTGCGCCCGTCCGCTACCATCGACGTGTGCCGTCCGATGTCCCTCGGACGTCATGCTAGATCGGCGGAAGCGTGCGGACTTGTGCGTCGACCGGCAGCGTGATGTCTTGCAGCGGTTTGAACTGAGCCTCGTCGGGGTCATACGCAAACACTTCACCGGTTTCGAACTTGTACACCCAACCGTGCAGCTTCAACTGCCCGCGTCCGATCGCGGCGGCGACCGAAGGATGCGTCCGCAGACTTTCCAGTTGAACCAAGACGTTTTCTTCGACGGTCAACGTCAGCCGCTTTTCCGGGTCGGTCAGATGGTTGTAGTTCTCTTCGACGATCCGTCGCGTCGCTTCGGCGTGCTCCAGGTAGGCTTTGACCGCGGGCAGTTTTTCGATCGATTCGGGGTCCAACAATCCCGCCATCGCTCCGCAATGGGAGTGTCCGCAGATCACGATGTCGCGGACTTTCAAAACGCTGACCGCGTACTCGATCGTCGCCGCTTCACCACCGTGAACGCTGCCGTAGGGAGGCACGATGTTGCCCGCGGTCCGCTGAATGAACAGCTCGCCGGGTCGGGTTTGGGTCAGCCGGCTCGGATCGATCCGCGAATCCGAACAGGTCACGAACAACGCCAGCGGGCTCTGTCCTTCGACCAACGTTTCGAATAACTGTTGGTCTTGGCTGAACAGTTCACGCTGAAATCGGTGAATTCCATCGACTAATTTTTGCATCGTCAAAATCCTGGTGCGGAAGTGGATAGACCGCCTGAAAAGGTGCCGGAGAAGCGGGTGACCGAGTTTATCAAAGAAGCATCGGTCCTGTCGTCTGTAATCCTATCGGAAACAATTCGCTTGCCGGCTGTAAGATTTTCGTGCTTGCGGTGCACTAGGTTCGTAGGAAACCCCTGGTGATCTGCGATCGATTCGATCCGCCAACCGATCCGCCAGCAACGAAACGCGAAACTTTGCGGCCCGTCGCGTGTTGGAACACTACCGTCGCTCGTCACTCTTCACGCTCGCTTGTCCCGGGAGAAATCCGGTGTTTTTCCAGCGAATTTCACGATCTGTCGTTTTTTTCGTCAGCGCCGCCTCGCTGGTGGGGGTGGCCGGTTTTGCCGCCGCCGCCGACGACGTTGCCGCGGCGCCGTTGACGCCCGAGCAAGCGAAGTTTTTTGAAACCAAGATCCGACCCGTGCTGGTCCGCGAGTGCTATGGCTGTCACAGCAAACAAGCCGGACAGAGCAAGGGGGGGCTACGCTTAGACACCCAGGCGGCGATGATCGACGGCGGCGACAGCGGCCCGGCGATCGTACCCGGCGATCTGGACGCGAGTCTGTTTTTCGGCGCGATCACGCACACCGATTTCGTGATGCCGCCCAAGCGAAAACTGACCGATGCCGAGATCGCCGATTTTCGAACCTGGATCCTGGACGGGGCGCCGGACCCGCGTGTCGTCACACCGGTCCAAGCCCCGACGCAGACGATCGATGACGAGATGATCGCCCAAGCCAAACGCACCTTTTGGGCCTATCAAACACCGCGACGCAGCCAACCGCCCGAACCCGACGCACAGCACGCGGCCTGGTCCAAGGCGACGATCGATCGTTTCCTCTGGAAAGCACTCGACGACGCCGGATTGCAGCCCGCCGGCGACGCGCCGGCCCCGATCGTGTTGCGACGACTGTGTTTTGATCTGATCGGATTGCCGCCCACCCCCGAACAACTGCAGTGGTTCACCGCCGCCTACGACAAAAACCCCGACGCCGCCGTCGCCCGCGTCGTGGATCGATTGTTGGATTCGGACCAGTTCGGCGAGCATTGGGGGCGTCACTGGTTGGACGTCGTCCGTTACGGCGAATCGACCGGACGCGAAGTGAATATGACCTACCCGAACGCCTGGCGCTACCGCGACTATGTCATCGATTCGGTCAACGCAGACAAACCGTACGACGAGTTCGTCCAAGAACAAATCGCCGGTGATCTGTTGCCGGCGGCCGACGACGACGAATGGTCCGAACACCTGGTGGCCACCGGCTTCCTGGCGATCGGCACCAAGAACGTCAACGAGCAGAGCGGCGCCCAGTTTGCCGCCGATGTGGCCGACGAACAGATCGATGCCACCACGCGGGTGTTCCTCGGAACCTCGGTCGCCTGTGCCCGCTGTCACGATCACAAATTCGATCCGATTCGCCAAACCGATTATTACGCGATGGCCGGAATCTTTCGCAGCACCAAAACATTCTTCGGCACACCGCCGTCGCAATACGGCAGCTTCGGCGGTCCGCAGCAACGCCGCATGAGCAGCCTGATCTTGTTGCCGACCGATGAACCCGATCCGGTCGGTCGGTCTTACTCCCCCGAAGAACTGCAACAGTTGCATCAAGACATCCGTGATCGACAAGCCGATCTGGTCGGGCTTCGTCGCGGGGAGAGTGCGACGAGCACCCGCCCGGGCGCCTCGGCCCAACAGATGCGGATTCGGCTGACCAACGAACTCGGCACGCTGTCGGCCAAGCTGGGAGTCGTCGACGAAAACGGGCAACCGCGAAGCTATTGCATGGGCGTTCAAGACGCCGACACCGTGGGGGATGCCCCGTTGTTGGTGCGCGGCGAAATCGATCAGCCGGCCGGACGCATCCAACGCGACTTGCCCGCCGCCCTCAGCGACGTGTCGTTTTCACCCAAGCCCGGCACCAGCGGACGACTGGAATTGGCGCGCTGGATCGGCAGCGACGACAACACACTGGCCGCACGCGTGATGGTCAACCGGATTTGGCAACACGTCTTCGGCCAGGGAATCGTGCCGACGACCGAAGATTTTGGCATGACCGGGACGGCCCCTTCGCACCCCGAACTGCTCGATCACCTGGCGATCGAATTCGTCCAATCGGGCTGGTCCGTCAAAACCATGATTCGTCAAATGATGCAGACGCGGGCCTACCGAATGCAGAGCAGCTTTGACGTCGCCAGCCACGAAGCGGACCCGGACAATCGGTTGCTGTGGCGGGCCAACGTGAAACGGCTGAACGCCGAATCGCTGCGCGACGCGATGCTCGTGATCGCGAATCAACTGGAAACCGAGCGGCCGACGGGATCCAAGGTTGCCCAAGCCGGTTACAGCCGTGTCCGAGACGGACAACTGGGCGATCCCCGCGATGCCATCCGCCGCAGCATGCAAACCACGTTGACCAGCCGGCGCGGCCGATTGGGCCCGATCTTCGACCGGATGCGAAGCGGCAATCCACGCGAGCAAGCGTTGGCCCGAAACCAGTTGCGATCGGCGATCGGCAACCAACAGATGGCGGAACTCGCCGCCAAGGCCTATGAGGAAGGTTCACTGGATGACGTCGCGGACAATCACCGCAGTGTTTATTTGCCCGTGGTGCGTGACTTCGTGCCGCGATCGTTGGAAGTGTTTGACTTTGCCGATCCGAGCATGGTGATCGGCACCCGCGAAACATCCAACACGCCCAATCAGGCACTCTACATGTTGAACAATCCGCTCACCATGCGGCTCAGCGAAGCGTTTGCCGAGCGGCTGATCGATGAAGGGCGATCGACGAAAGAACGTGTCGAAATGGCGTTCGTGTTGGCGTACGGACGTCCGCCGTCGGCCGCCGAACGCAGCGCCTCGCATCGTTTTCTCCGTTCGTCGGGCCTGTTGCCCAAATCATCGCTGGCCGCGTTTTGTCAGTCGCTCTTCGCGGCCGCCGAATTTCGATATTTGAATTAGGACCCGTGAAAGCCTGTCCCACTTGTCAATCACCTCGGAAATCCAATGTACACACGTCGCGATCTGCTCAAACACACTTCGGCCGGGTTTGGTTACTTGGCGCTTGCCGGGCTGACATCCCTGTCCCGCACGTCCGCCCTGGGGGCAGGGGCGGATATCGCGGCCAACCCGCTGTCGCCCAAGCCATCGCACTTCCCGGCGAAAGCGAAGCGGGTGATTTTTCTGTGCATGCAAGGCGGTCCCTCGCACGTCGATACCTTCGACTACAAACCGGCCTTGGCGTCCGACGATGGAAAACGTGGCAAGTACGGCGGCGCGTTGCTCAAGTCACCGTGGCAATTCCGTCAACGCGGCGAAAGCGGATTGTGGATCTCGGATCTGTTCCCCGAGGTCGCCAAGCACGCCGATGAAATGTGTTTGATTCGGTCGATGCATTGTGATCAACCGGTGCACCCGGGCGCGATGACGCAGATGCACACCGGGACGGCGCAGTTCGTGCGGCCCTCGTTGGGTGCCTGGACGCTATACGGTCTGGGCACCGAAAACGAAAGTCTGCCCGGATTCGTCTCGCTCAGTCCCCCCGCGGGCAGTTCGCGCAACTACAGCAGCGCGTTCTTGCCGGCGATCTACGGCGGCACCAAAGTCGGCGGGTCGGGCAATCGCTTTGCCCAAGCGGCGCGGTTTGCTTCCGGCGGCGGCCAGGCGGTGCCGGACATCAGCAACCCGAAACGAACGACCGATCAACAGCGGCGACAACTCGACTTCATCCAATCACTCAATCGCAGCCAAATGCCGGCCGGAGACGGGGCGAACGTCGAAGGGGTGATCCAGTCCTATGAGTTGGCGTTTCGAATGCAAGACGCGATGCCGGAGCTGATGGATCTGTCGGGCGAAGACCAACGCACGATTGCGATGTACGGCGCGGATTCCGGACCGACCCAGACGTTCGGGCGACAGTGCTTGCTGGCCCGTCGGTTTGCCGAAGCCGGCGTGCGGTTCATCGAAGTCACGCACGGCAATTGGGACCAGCACAACCGTTTGACCGAAGACCACGCCGCCCGGGCCGAGGCCTGTGATCAACCGATCGCGGCGCTGCTGGCCGATCTGAAACAACGCGACATGCTCAAAGACACGTTGGTGATGTGGGGCGGCGAGTTCGGACGGACGCCGTCGGCCCAAAACGGAAACGGCCGCAACCACAACAACAAGGGATACACGTTGTGGATGGCCGGCGGAGGAACCAAGGGCGGTTTCAGCTACGGGGCGACCGACGAACACGGATTCGAAGCGGTGGAAAACAAGTGCCATGTCCATGACTGGCACGCCACCGTGTTGCACCTGTTGGGTCTGGACCACACGCGGCTGACCTATCGTTATGCCGGACGCGATTTCCGCCTGACCGACGTCTACGGGAACGTGGCGACGGACATCGTCGCGTAGCGGCTTTGTCAAGGTTTAGAATTGGGGTAAGCTTCCAGCTTGCCGCCTCGTTTCACTCGTGAAACGCAAGCTGGAAGCTGACGCCACTTTGTCCGGACACCTGCCCACTCGGTGGGGGTAGCGGAGTGGGCAGGCACCCCGACTTGTCAAGTCGCATGCCTGCCGGTCAGACTACAGACCGCGTCGATCACACCCGCATCCACCCTTCTCGCGAATCCGCCTGCGTCATGGACGGCATCACCGAGCCCGTCGTTTTGGTCCTCGGGCATCCCATTGCCGGAAACCCGGCCCAGTTTGCGCTCGAGCGCGCCTTCGCCTCGATGGACCTCGGCTGGCGGGTCTTCTCCTGTGACGTGCCGGCCCAGCGGATCGACGAAGCGATCGCGGGGGCCGAGGTGCTCGGCTTTCGCGGACTGCTGTTGGACCAGAACCTGGTGACGCGTTTGGACGAGGGTGCCGAGCGGTCGGATCTTTATTGGCGGGGGAACGCTTCGGAGAGCCGGTGGCACACCGAAAACGTTCTCTCGACATGGCTGGAGCGCGAAATCCGCAAGCACTTCGAAACGCTCGATTCGGAAAACTCGGAAATCGGACCGCTGCTTTGGATCGGGACGCCCGATCCGAGTTTTCCCTCCCAGATCGCTTCGGAACAAGCGCATTCTCCGATCGCTTGGGCGTCGACCGAGGCGATCGAGCACGCCAGATTGATCGCGATCGCCGAAACGGTCGACGTTGCTCAGTGGCCTCGCTGCCAGGACGCGACGCTGGTGGTCGATTTTGCCAACCCGGAAAACGACCTCGATCAGATCCGCTCGCTCGGATACAACGTCCTCGGCCGCGAAGAAGTACGGATCGGCATCCTGCTCGAATCCATCCAGCGATGGACGGGAAAGCAACCGGTGGTCGACGTGTTGACCGAAGCGATCGAAGAGTACTTGGCGGTCTGATGCCATGACCAACAGCAACGTGACCAACAGCAACGTCAAGACGCTCATCCGGGCCGCACGGGAACTCTCCGATTCGGTCGACCTGCTTTCCTTCGCCGAGCCGGTCACCCACGTCTACAATCCGCTCGCCTACGCCCGGAAATCGCACGAGGCCTACCTGGGACGGGTCAGCGGCGACGTCAAGGTTGTCCTGTTGGGGATGAACCCGGGCCCCTGGGGAATGGCCCAAACGGGAGTCCCGTTCGGTGAAGTCGCCGCGGTCCGCGACTGGATGCAGATTCACGAGCCCGTCGGCAAACCCCCGATCGAACACGAAAAACGTCCGGTCGAAGGATTCGATTGCCAGCGAAGCGAAGTCAGCGGGCGCCGTTTGTGGGGCCTGTTCCAAGAGCGATTCGAAACCCCGGAAGCCTTCTTTGAAGACCACTTTGTGCTCAATTATTGTCCGCTGGTTTTCATGGAAGAATCGGCGCGCAACCGCACACCCGACAAATTGCTGCCGGAGGAACGGGAACGGCTCAGTGCGATCTGCGATGCCCACTTGCTGACCGTGATCCGCGCGCTCGATCCGGATCACCTGGTCGGTGTCGGTGTCTATGCCGAAGCCTGTCTCAAGCGGGTCGTCCAGATCGAAGACTGCCGCGGGAAAGTGACTCGCATTCTTCACCCCAGCCCCGCGTCACCGGCCTCGAACAACGATTGGGCGGGCAAGGTGACCAAGCAATTGCAAAAAGCCGGGGTCTGGTAGCCGCCGGCAGCGTCCACTCTGTAAGTCACCCTCGCTGGCAGCGAGGGTCGAGCGCAGCGAGGGGAGGGTCGACGTGACGAGAGACTCTGTCACCTGAGTCACCGATCCTCGTCGATGCAGAACGCCTTGACGGACCGTCCCGCTGTAGAAAACGATCGGGTGGATTGAGTGTGATGCGGTCAGCGGACGGTTGTACGACATCCTTTCTAGGTCGTCGCGGAGAGTCCAGCGGACGACGGCCCGGAAGGGCCGTCGTACTCGAAAAGCGGATCGTTGTACGACGTCCTTTCTAGGTCGTCGTCGGGAGTCCAGCGGACGACGGCCCGGAAGAGCCGTCGTACTCGAAAAGCGGATCGTTGTACGACGTCCTTTTTAGGTCGTCGTCGGGAGTCCAGCGGACGACGGCCCGGAAGGGCCGTCGTACTCGAAAAGCGGATCGTTGTACGACGTCCTTTTTAGGTCGTCGTCGGGAGTCCAGCGGACGACGGCCCGGAAGGGCTGTCGTACTCGAAAAGCGGATCGTTGTACGACGTCCTTTTTAGGTCGTCGTCGGGAGTCCAGCGGACGACGGCCCGGAAGGGCCGTCGTACTCGAAAAGCGGACGGTTGTACGACGTCCTTTTTAGGTCGTCGCGGAGAGTCCAGCGGACGTCGGCCCGGAAGGGCCGTCGTACTCGAAAAGCGGATCGTTGTACGACGTCCTTTTTAGGTCGTCGTCGGGAGTCCAGCGGACGACGGCCCGGAAGAGCCGTCGTACTCGAAAAGCGGACGGTTGTACGACGTCCTTTTTAGGTCGTCGTCGGGAGTCCAGCGGACGACGGCCCGGAAGGGCCATCGTACCCGGAAAAGCGGTCGCTTTCACTTGGACAGCCACCTCAGGCTGGACACCCACGATTGCTCGTCTGCCCGCACCTTGTGCCGATTCACCGCAGCGATCGACCCGCGCCTGAACCTGTCGGCCGGCTTTGGTTACATTACTGCCAACGTGCCTTGCTAACATCTTCCGCCGACAACCATTGCCGAGCTGACCCTCGTGAGCCAAACCGCCAACGAATCGACCGAAACGGTCGCAGACGCCCTTCGAAACGACCCCCGTCTCGCCCAGGCCAAACGCTTGGTCGCCGAAGCGATCGGTGATCATGCGAGTCGATTGTCGGTGCGGCCCTCGGCCGAGTCCTTGAAATCCACGTTCGCCGACCTGATCGATCGCTTGTCGGCCGTGCGCGGCGGACCACCGATCTGGCCCTACCTGTCCTCCGGTCTCGGCCGCGGTCCCTACGTGGAACTCGCCGACGGCAGCGTCAAGTTGGATTTTATTTGCGGCATCGGTGTCCATGGCGCCGGCCACAGTGACCCCGGAATGGTTGCCGCGGCGATCGATGCGGCGATCGAAGACACGGTGATGCAAGGCAACTTGCAACAAAACCCCGCCAGCGTCGTGATGATGGAAAAGCTGACCGCGTTGGCCCAGGCCTCCGGCGCGGCGCTGCCGCATTGTCTGCTTTCGACCAGCGGTGCGATGGCCAATGAGAACGCGCTCAAGATCGCGATGCATCACAAGACGCCCGCCGATCGTGTCCTCGCCTTCGACAACGCCTTCGCCGGACGCACCTTCGCGATGGCGACCCTGACCGACCGACCGAACTATCGCATGGGATTACCGCTCACCTTCCCGGTCGATTACCTGCCCTTTCGCGATCCCGCCAATCCCGAACGAAGCACGCGTTGGGCCGTCGATGAACTGCATCGATTGTTGAAACGTCATCCCGGACGTTATGCCGCATTTTGGGCCGAACCGATCGCGGGCGAAGGCGGCTATTATCCCGGCAGCCACGAGTTCTTTACCGCGCTCTGTCAGCCGCTCAAAGACGCCGGCGTGCCGATCATCTTTGATGAAGTCCAAAGCTTCTCCAGGACCAGTCGCCCCTTCGCGTTCCAGCACTACGGACTCGACGAGTTCGCCGACATCGTGACCGTCGGAAAGATCACGCAGGTCTGCGCGACGTTGTACAGCAGCGAAATGAAACCGACCGGCCCGATCCTCAGCCAGACCTTCACCGGCGCCACCGCGTCGATCGCCACCGGGATCGAAATGCTCGACCGTTTGGAAAGCAACCACTGTTTCGGCCCCTCGGGCCAGAACGTCCAGCTGGCGACTTATTTTCAAGACGCGCTCGCCGCCCTGGCGACAAAGTATCCCGATCGGGTCAGCGGCCCGTATGGCGAAGGCATGATGGTGGCATTCACTCCCGGTGACGGCAGTTTCGACTTTGCCAAGAAGTTGATGATGCACTTGTTTGACATCGGTTTGCTGGGCTTCGTTTGCGGCGGTGATCCGACCCGCATCCGGTTTCTGCCGCCGCCGGCGACCACGACGAAAGCACACATCGATCACGCGATCGAACTGCTCGACCGGGGACTCGCGACGTTGCCGTAACGCTTCACTACAGGGATTCGTTGGTGTCTCGCCTTGAGAGACCGTCCAGCTTAAGGCGATCGCATTTCTGATGTACGATGGCCCTTCCGGGCCGTCGCCCGTGGGGCTCTGCGCGACGACCTAGAAAGGACGTCGTACACCCTTCCGCCGACCACCTCTTACCCATTCGGTCAGATCGTTCGGATTTGTCGCGTTTCGCGCTAGCCCTAAGCTGGACGGTCTCTTGAGGCGATTCCCGGTCGCTGCGACGCAGCGAAAGTGGACGGCTGAAGCCTGTACACCAACACGTCTACCCGTGCCATGGGTACCTGACTGCCCGCCCTGGCCGACCCGAAAGATTGACACGCCAGGACCAAAGGTTGTTAAACTTTCGTTCTCCTCGCATCTGTTTCCTCTTGGCGGTGAAGTGGCTTGAACGACAAGACGAAAGCCCGGCCGATGACGGTCGACGATCTGCAAGACCTGTACGGTGAATTGCGCGGCAGCCGCTCGGCGCCGGCGATCATGGACGCGCGGGCTTTTTTTCTCGAGCGACAGTGGGCCGATTCGCACGCAAAACTGAACGAAGCCTACGAAAAATACCGCGAAAGCCGGCAGCGGATCCTGCGTCAGGATCCCGAAAAGGAAGTCGACGCCAAAGCCAAAGATCGCGATCGACAGGTCAGGCGTTTGCAGCGAAAGCAGGACAAGGCGCGCGAGATTATCGGGAAATTCGAAACCTATCTGCCGCAATTGGAACGGCTGGCGGAAAAAGAGAAGGCCAAGGAAGAGAGCAAGGCTGCGACCCAAACGGTCTCCCCGCCCGCGGAACCCGACGTCGCGTCAGAGATTCAGGACGTACCGCCGGTGGCGCAGGATCGCCAAATCGTCACCAAGGATTCCATCGACGAGGCGTTCCTGAAACAGTTCTCCGTTTTGATCGGAGACCGACAGCTCGAGTTGGTCAGCGAACGGTTTGATTTTCAACCGCTGGCCGACCCCCAGGATGTCATTTCGGAGGCCATCTACCTGCTTCGCAAGGGTGATCGCTGCATGATGGTTCATGCCGCGCCCCTGTCCGATAACCAGGATTCTCAAGACGCCGGGAAATTGTTGTGCGTTGACCTTGCCAAAGCCAAGAACCGCGTCGAACTTTCGCCCAATGCCATGGTCCGGCTCAGCCAAAAACGAAAACTCGTCCTGCTTCTGACCAAAGTGGGCTGAGGCCCCAAAATAAGAAATAACCCTCCCTGGCAGGGAGGGTCGAGCGCAGCGAGGGGAGGGTCGAACGGTGACTCGCGGGGTTCACCGACTGTGATGCACCGTCGAAACAAATTGTTTCAGGACACTTCTCGCTAATCGCCACGAACACCGGCTGCGGATATTCAGTTCCGCTCGACCGATTCATTGACGTCCCTGCAATCGATCGGCGTCGTTCGGCGCGATGAGATGGGCAAGAAGGTCGGTCAAAAAATTGGTCGGTCAAAAAATCAGAAACGAGAAACAGCACATGAATCAATCTGCCTTCCCCTGGCGGAACGCTTCATTTTCAATGGACACCTAATCCGTAAACGGCGATCGTTCAAACACGACGTCGTCGCTAACCCGCGGGTCACCGGTCTGTGTTAACTCCGACATCAGACGCTCATGCAACGTTGTGCGAGTGGCATCGTGTGTCGCATCCGCCGCCAGGTTCACCATGCAATGCGGGTCGGCATGGATGTCGTACAGTTCGAACCGGGGACGCTTGCCCATTGCGAAGTCAAATGCGGCGGGATCCTGTTCACGATGCAGGACCACCCAGGCTTTGGTGGGGCTCGCATCGAGATCGCCGAAGGCGCTGAACGTGTTCTCGCGAAGCAATTCCAGCGACGGCATCGGGCCGTCTGCTCTGCCGAAGCCCGCGGCGTCCCCCATCGGCCAACGGTCGGGCGCGAAATTGATGATGTACAAGTACCGGTCCGTGCGAATCGCGCGTTGCGGATACGGTTTGTTACCCGCGCGTGCTTTGGCGACGTGCCGTTCGCGACCGGTGAAGACGGCATCACGAGTCGGGTCGACCTGTCCGTCTTGTTCACTCGCAAAAATCTTCAACAGTGATTTCGCCGTCATCGCATCCGGAACCGTCTGGCCGGCGGCTTCCAAGAACGTCGGTGCCAAGTCGGGCAGCGAGACGAAGTCGTCGACCACACGGCCGGGATGCCGGATGCCCTTGGGCCAGCGGATCGCCAGCGGAACGCTGGTCCCCAAGTCGTACAGATTGCATTTGCCGCGGGTGACGCCGGGGATGCCGTGGTCGCCGCTGACCACCAAAATCGTATTGTCCAGCTGTCCGACCCGCCGCAGTTCCTCCAGGATCACGCCTAACGATGCGTCAAACGCTTGGGCTTCTCCCAGGTAATCGGAAAAGTCTTCGCGGACGACATCGACGTCCGGCAGATACGGCGGCAGCTTTCCCTTCAAGTCATCCGGGTCGATTCCCCACAGTGTTTTGCCGCTGCCGGCGATCCACTTGCGGTGGCAGTTTGTCGGACCGAACCAATAGCAAAAAGGCGCGTCTCCATCGATCGCCCCGTCACCGTCGGCATCCAGGAAGGAACGAACGTTGTTGCGAACTTCATCCAGCAAAGCCGCCTTGCCCGCTTCATGGTCCTTGGCCTTCATCGCGTTTTGAGAGAACCCGTTGAATTTGCGGCCGTGTTCGTTGAATGACGTACGTTTGGCACCATGAGGCGCATCGGCGGGCGATCCCGGCGACCAGACTTTGTAGGTGTGACCGATGCGATAGCCGGATCGTTCCAGGATCAGCGGGTAGGCGGGGTTCGAAAAATCCCAGATCGCGCCCTGCAAGATCGACGCCCGACCGCAGCGCCAAAAGTGCTGGCCGGACAGCAGCGAGCTGCGACAGGGGGTGCACGACGGCGCACTCACATAGGCCCTGGTGAACAGGATGCCGTCGGCGGCGATGGCGTCAAAGTTGGGCGTCGAGATCACATCGGACGGGCCGCCGGGCTGGAGCGTCGCGTAGGCGCTGGCGTATTTCCCCCAGTCATCGGCAAACGCCATCACAATGTTCGGCCGCTCGGCGGCGCTACACGATAGCGCGACGCAGCCGATGGCCGTCGCCAAAGCGAAGCGGACGATTCGATACATGTTGCAGGTTCCTTGATCCTTAGTCTTTCAGAAACAGATCCGAAAGCGAAAGTTGTAGAGACGGATGAACGGCTGGGCTCACGGTCGAATGTTGGTCATGAAGTATGAATTCGATCTTGCGATCGAGATCAGCAAATGCACCTCGAGCAATCATTTGCTCGTACTCGGGTACAGACAGTTTCAACGTCGCGCTCATTTTGAATTCCTTGATGACGCCCTCCATTGTAACATCGGTCGGGTGCAGCTTTTCAAACCGACTTGGGATTTCGCAATCGGCAAGCGGTGCGATGATCCGCGCGGGGAAAGCGGCTAAAATCGAATCCGACATGACCCGTTGCACTTTGTCAGCAGAGCGAATCATCCGACATGCCTTGGCCGACGACAAACGGACTGCGAACTCTGCGGGGTGCCGAAGCGGATCTGGTACGGGGGGCGATCGGGATGATGGTCGATCATCATGTCGCGGAGTTGCGAGACGGCGAGCAAGCGTGGGCCTACGGCGTGCAGTGGTTCGACCAGTGGGATGCCGGTCAGCGACTGTGGTTGCTCGAGCGGGTCACATCGGCGCTGCTGGGCCGTGAAACCATCGAGTCGTCCGCGGCGATGTTTGACGCCGCGGCGGATGCCATCTTCTATGAAATCAATGACTTGGTCCAAATCGAAATCGAACAGGGTTCGGCCGGCGATACGGACCGTTCGTGGCGGCAAAGTGTGATCGATGCTTTGGAATTCCAAACCGATCGGCCGACCGAGAGCGTCGCTGACAATGTCGATCAAGTTGACCGTGTCGATCAAGAACACTGGCAAACCGTGATCACGCGAATCGCCGATACGATTTTAGGAGTCCGACTGTATCAGCGGGCCGAACGATTTCGCGATGCCGACTACAAGCGGACCGAGGCATTCCTGCGTGATCGGGGTTTACCCGAAGACTATCTGACCCAGATCCCACCGCTCCGAACGGTCGATCAAACCCAATGGTCGATCGATCGCATTCAAGCCTACGTATTTGCCTAGATCGAGCACGATGCTTGATCACTCCGCCCGCTACCCGTACGATTGGCTGATAGGAGATGTCCCTCGGATCGACCGAGGAGTAGGACCCTTTTACCCCGGCCGAACCGGCAATCATTAGTCGTTCATGCTGCTGAATCGTACTCGTACTCAGTGAAACGGTACTCGTACTCGATTGGATGGCAAACAGACCAATGCCGGTCGCCCACGCTGCTGAACGTCATCGTTCGATAGGTGCGCGATCGACTCGGCCGAGGAAGACAAACCGACGCCTGTCGATGCCAACTGTTGATCGTGACATCGCTGACTCCGATGGTTGGATTCAGGTTTGCCGGGAGAGCGAAGTGTCTTAGGCCCGGAGGGCCGACACAATGCCCGGGCTTGGAGTGGACCGGGAAACCCATTGTGCCGGCCTTCCAGGCCTCAGCAAATCCGTTCTTTCGATACCGGTGGCTGACACCACCGGCAAGCATTGTGCCAGCCCTCCGGGCTTCATCGCGACTCCACAAAGACATCGGTACAGCAAGGGGCGTGAAATTTCCACGGCGATTCCGATGGAGTACATTGGCACAGAGCGACGCTGGCACGCGCTGTCGTCGTGGCCGGACGCGCGAACCATCCGCCCGCACACGCAGGCACGGAGTCGGCGTCAATCGAAAATACAATGTCGTTCGCCGTGCCGCGGTGAACGGTGGACGTTCACCAACAAACAATGCGTTGTGATACGGAGACAATCCTCGAACGCGCCGTACGTATTTGGGAGGCTTCGGACTTTGCATACCTCGACCCGGTGCTCTCGGATCAACAACCTGAGGCGTTTGAACTTGGCTACCGAATCGCGACAGACTATGCAACTGAATTTCGCGACGAACTGATTTCACTTCTTGATTCAAGCAATGCGAATGTAGTGGCACATTCGTTAGACATTATCGGCCGATCCGGGATCGTCACACATGACGCCATCCCCACGCAGCTCATGACGGACTCGCGGGCAGTGACCATTCCGGGTTGCATCTTTCGTGAACACTCAATTGGAGAATTGGCAGGACTTTGTGCGGCAAATCTGAAATCGTTGGCTGGAGATCCTGACCGTCGTTGACGGATGGAGAGCGTATTGAGAGACTTCGATGCAACGGCGAACCAGCGGGTGACCATAAGTCGCCGTGTTGAGTCAATTGAAGTGGAGAGTCGTTCGCGGCGACCACGTGATCGTTGCCGTGGAACTGAATCGAATTGTTATCCGCTTCGACGGTTGACGTGCGGTCACGGTGGGCTGAGGCTGCCTGGGACTCCACAGCCGTAAGGCTAACGCCAGTTTCTTGAATCCTCTGGCCGTAGGTCGTCAGCGTTTTGGTGCGACAAGCGTCTTGATCTCTCGTGGCCCATTGAGTAATCCACGGGCGCATGACTCCCCCGTCACTTGCGTCGTGTGGTCGAAGGTGGTTTTCTTTGATTGAAAGACGAATCCGACCGAACACACGCTCACGCCGATCCTTGGGAGTCGAGCGCCTTTGGATGTCTGAAGTGCACCACTGAGATCAAAACGCGGCTTGCACCGCGACGCCGAGGAACCGCGTGCAAGTGACTCCAGAAGCGGACGGTTTGCGGAGGGGCAGGTCGTTCGACGTGGCCGGGCGCCGCGTGGTGCATCCTTGCCAACTTCCTCCACGCGAAGAGGAGCACCGTTCTGATGGTGACCCGCGGGTGATGCATCGGTTGGAGATGGAGGTAGGAAAATTCGGGGTAGGAAAAGAGAGCACGGTCGTCGCTCGAGTTTCTCTTCTTTCAGTCAGCTATTTTCCTACCTACTTTCTGCATTCGGCTGGTTGGGAAAACGAGTTGCTCCCAGTGATCGCTTCCGAGTTCCCGGTTGGTCTCGGGGGCATCTAGCCGGAGGCTGCGCTCGGCGGCGTGCCGGAATTCGCTGCGACCCTGTCGGGGGCGAGGGGGTGATTGGGGGCGTGTTCCGGAGGTGGCGCTGCGCTGACCTCCGGCTACTCGTTTTGATCCCTTCGGGATCGCTTGGACGCCGCGTCGGTGGCCAGGTTTGGTGGTGCGTGCCGGTGGGCAAACGAGGCGGGTCGGAGAACGATTCCGCGACTCAGCTTGAATTCGCCTGGGTCTGAGAAACGGGCACCGTCTGGCAGGATCCGCTCTAATCAGCTTTTCTGGCCGGCCCACCGAAGGCCGACATAATTCAGACGCCCGATCGATCCCCGTTCCTCCGCATGCGCGGATCGATCGCAATTCGTTCGCGCGAATAGTCGGCTCACCATTAACTCCCCGGAAGACGTGTTGCCGCAACGCAAGTTCAGCCTGTTCGAATTGACGAGCTATACGATTCTTTGGGCCATCGTCATCGCGATCATCGGAATGGACTTGGAGAATCCGCCTGCTGTAATCGCTCTTCCAACATTGCTTCTGCCCGGCCCATTGATTGGTGGGCCAATTGGGCTACTGATTTGGGGGCGGCAAGCATTCTTGGGAGGTGCACTGGTTGGACTTCTGGTTTGGATTCCGTTGCTGGTTTATCCAGCGATGGATGCCGTTAGATAGCTAGTGTCGCAAGCGGTGTGCCCTCATCCAAGGGAACAGACCCTGCGAGGATTGCATCCGTGAACAGACGCGATAACAATGCGATCAACGACGCTCAACGAATTTCATCAGCCCTCTATTTCCTATTGATCGCTCGTGATGTCACGGTTCGATCGGTGCGCGGTCGATTCGGCTGAAGGAGGCAAACCGGCGTCTGTCGATCGAGTACGAGTACCGCGGTGCTGAGTACGACTTTTAGGCCCGGAGGGCCGGTAGAGTGTCTGCCGGTGGCGTCAGCCACCGGAGGTGGATTCAAAGGAATACCCAAGGCCCAGCGGGTCGACACAATATCCGGGCGTCGAGTGGAATGGGAGACCGATTGTGCCGGCCTTTCAGGCCTCAACAAATCCGTTCTTCCGATACCGGTGGCTGACACCACCGGCAAGCATTGTGCCAGCCCTCCGGGCTTCATCCCGACTCCACAATGACATCGGTACAGCAAGGAGGGATAAAATTCCAGAACGCGATTCCAATCGATTACATTGGCAAACAGCTGCGATGGATCGGCCTGTTTTTGCGAACGGGCGTGCGAACCATCCGTTCCACACGTCGGCACGGAGTCGACGTCAACCCGAAAGCACAATGTCGTTCGCCGACGCGGTGACCACCGGACGTCGTCGATTTGAAATCTGAACTCGCATGCCAGACAGCCCCTCACCGACTGACCCGATGCTCGATGCTTCGTTGATCATCGGCCTTCGTGTCGCCTCCGTGACGTTTGTGGCTCTATTTGCTGGTTGTTCAACATCACAACAGACTGAGTCGACGATGCCTCCGCCGATACACTGGACGCCATTCACATGGGTCGAGATGGAACAACAGGTCAGTGACGAAAACGTCGTGTTGCTTTACTGTCATCCGACATACGCTGTTCCGGATGACTACTTGCTGGAGGAATTTCACGATCTGCGACTTCTGAGACTACATGCGGATGGCAGTTTCGTTGCTCGCACGCTGAAATACGATGACTGGGAGGGCGACGACATCCGCAAAGTGTTTCAGCACGTCGGTCACACAAAATACCCGATGGCAATCCTCTTCCGTCCCGGTGTTCCACCGATTCGCATCGACACGCTTCCTATAGAACAATGGCTAGACTTGATACGCACTACCCATCGTTTCGGTCGAGGCGAATGAGCCTTGGTCATGTCGGCCTCTTCACGATTGAACCCACCCACGGTCGCATCACCATCGAAGGTACGACACGCGGCGGTGTTGGGTTTGTCTGAGATTAGTGTCGACCTTGCGCCACCGCGTGATCCGTACCGTTGAACGTAATCGAATTGCTTTCCGCTTCGACGGTTGATGCGCGGTTACGGTGGACTGAGGCCAGCGTGGGACTCAGGGCCGTAAGGCTGACGCCAGCTTCTTTGATCTTCTGGCCGCAGGTTGTCAGCGTTTTGGTGCGACAGCCGTCTTGATCTCTTGTGGCCCTTCGATTGATTTACCGGCGCACGACTCCAACGTCACTCGCGTCGTGTGGTCGAGGGTGTTTTTCTTTGACTGAAAGACGACTCCGACCGAACGCACGTCGCGCCGATCCTTGGGCGTCGAACGCCTTTGGATGTCTGAAGTGCACCCGTGAGATCAAAACGCGGCTTGCACCGCGACGCCGATGAACTGCGTGCAAGTGAGTTGTGAAGCGGACGGTTGGCGAATGGGCAGGTCGTTCGGCGTGGCCCGGCGCTCTGAAGTGCGACCCTGCGAGAGATTGCGTTGGCATCCTTGGCAACTTTCTCAATGCAAAGAGGAGCACCGTTCTGATGGTGACCCGCGGGTGATGCATCGGTTGGAGATGGAGGTAGGAAAATTTGGGGTAGGAAAAGCGAGCACGGTGTTTGCCGGTTGTCTCGTCTTTCAGGCATCCGTTTTCCTACCCGAAATTTTCCTACCTTCTTTCTGCGTTCGGCTGATTGGGAAAACGAGTTGCCCCGAGCGATCGCCCCCGGCTTTTCGTGCCCTCCGCCGGCCCCCGTGTCGGCGGCGGGTCGTTTGAACCGAGCGTTTGTCCTCGCTCTCCCCATTCGGACATCGCAGCAATGCCTCGAAAAACCTGGGTCCTGAGCGATTAGCCACTAAAATCCACGCAGAACCCCCAGAGGGAGAGAAGCTAAATGGGTTGCCAAAATCCGCAGCAAAAGAATCGACGTCCTTCGGGATGGAAAGCGGGGACGTGCCGAGTCCGCCGAACACTTCGTCTGGCCGCCAACCGACGACTCGCCGCCGATAGGTGGCGCTGCGAGGCCGCATCCGTGCGGCTTGACAGGCGGGAAGCTTCAGCCCCGTCTGCGTGTTGTTAGACTTCCAGCGGTGTGGTGTCGGCGCCGGCGTGTTGGTCGGCGTTGATCCGTGTGATCAACTCTTGCAAGACGCGCTCGGCCGCTTCGTGTTCGACCTGGCAGGTTCCAGCGGCTTCGTGGCCGCCGCCGCCGTATTGGTA
Source organism: Stieleria neptunia (assembly GCF_007754155.1). Lineage (NCBI taxonomy): Bacteria > Pseudomonadati > Planctomycetota > Planctomycetia > Pirellulales > Pirellulaceae > Stieleria > Stieleria neptunia. Next base: position 93,395 of record NZ_CP037423.1, read on the forward strand.
ACAGAGTTCACCGACGTCGGTGCGACAGGATCGGTCCAGGATCGATTTTCCGATCGTGAACACCGTGTTCTGTTGCTGTTTGCCCCACAGCACGTGGATCGAAATGTTGCATTGTGGGAAGACCGAATAGATCACGAATCGGTTGGTCGCATAGATCGTTTCTTCGTCGCGCAAATCCAACACGACCAAGTTGTCATGGACGGTGGCGCAGCGCCCAAGCTGTTCTTGGGCAAGCTCGCGATGTTCCTCGTACAGTTCGACACGCTCGCGGACATCGGGCAACAGCAGGATGTCTTCGATATCCAGATCGCGGCAACAATCGATCAGATCCATCATCAGTTGGTAGTTGGACACGCGGAAGCTGCGGAATCGTCCCAGTCCGGTGCGTGCATCCATCAGGAACGAAAGCAGTGCCCAGCCTTGAGGGTTTAGAATTTCGTCGGCCGAGAACTTTGCGGCATCGGCTTTGTCGACCGCGTCCATCATCGCTGCGCTGATTTTCGGGAATCGCTCGGGGCCGCCGAAATAGTCATAGACGACGCGTGCGGCGGAGTCGGCGCTGGTGGACAGCACGTAGTTGTCGGATTGTTCGCCTTCGTTACGAATCTCTTCACTGCTGTGGTGATCGAAGCAGAGGTGACAACCCGGCACGTAAGGCAGGTTGGTCAAGATGTCATTTTCGGTCACCTCGATCTCGCCGTCTTGCATGTCCTTCGGGTGAACGAATTTGATCTCGCCGAGGATGTCGAGTTCTTTCAGCAGCAGCGCGCAGACGAGTCCGTCAAAGTCACTTCGAGTCAGCAAGCGGTAGCGTTGTGTTGTGTTGGTCATGTGCCCAAGTCCGAGACAGGTGTTGTGAGAGAATTTCCCGCTGCGCGACAATCTTTGCACCTGGATCGGTGGCACAGCGACGGGAAAGTCTAGAACGTGAAACGGCTGGGCAACGATGAATTTAGGCAGGAAGGAATTGCAGCGATTGCCTGGATCAATGCAGCGGGTTTCCCCTCACCGCGACGCGCTGGTCAGTGCCGCGACGCGCTGGTCAGTGCCGTGCCGCGCTGGTCAGTGCCGTGCCGCGCTGGTCAGTGCCGCGACGCGGTTGATCAGGCCGCCGGCGTCGACGGGTTTGGCCATGAATTCGCTGCATCCGGCCGCGAGGGCATCATTGATTTCATCGTTGGTCGCTCCGGCGGTCAGCGCGATCACGGGCACGGTGTAGCCTTGGTCACGAATCTGTTGCGTCGCTTCGCGGCCGTCCAGTTCGGGCATCTGCATGTCCATCAGCACGCAGGCGAACGGCTTGTTTTCCGCTTCGGCCTGGCGGACGGCTTTGACCGCTTCGGCGCCGTTGACGACTTCCACGACATCCGCGCCGGCGCGAGACAGCAAACGGGTCGTCACCAGTCGGACGTCTCGGGCATCGTCGGCGACCAGGACGCGTGCGTTGATTCGCGGTAAATCGTTGATGTCGGTCCGACGTGGCTTTAAATCGTCAGCCGTCGGTTCGATCATCTCGGTCGACTCCTCGACCGGCAACCGCAATGCGAACTCGCTGCCCTCCCCTTCGACGCTGGTCGCCGTGATGTCGCCACCGAGCAAGTTCGCCAGACGTTTGCTGATCACCAACCCCAACCCGGTGCCTTCGACGCCGACGATCTTGCGATCATGGACTTGGCTAAAGGTCTGAAACAACCGCTCGAAATTGCTTTCGGAAATGCCGATGCCGGTGTCGATCACTCGGAACTGGATAAAGTGTTGCTCATCCATGGAAATCACGATCCGCACGCTGCCTTCGGGTGTAAATTTCAGCGCGTTGCCGATCAAGTTGACGAGGATCTGTTCCACCCGCGAGCGATCACTTCGCAACCGACTGGGGATGGCACCGTCAAACTCGATCGTCAGCGGGACGCCCGATGATTCGCTGCGGTGACGCATCAACTCATTGATATCGGCGAGCATGGGGAGCAGTTTGAATCGCGACCGGCGGACTTCCAACTTGCCGGCTTCGACTTTGGAAAGATCCAGGATGTCGTTGATGATCCGTAGCAGGAAGCGGCCGTTGCGGATCACGGTTTCCAGGTTGTCCGGATCGACATCGTTGCCCTCTCGGATGTCACGCAGCGACAGATCGGCAAAGCCCAGGATCGCGGACATCGGCGAGCGGATTTCGTGACTCATGTTGGTCAAGAACTGGCTTTTGGCCTGACTCGCTTCTTCGGCCGCGATGCGGGCGGCTTCCAGATACGATTCGGTTTCTTTTCGGCCGGTCACATCGGTCATGTAGACCGCCGCGCCGCTTTCGACCGGAAACACCCGGGCGTCATACCAGCGATTCAGCCGCCGCGAATAGTACTCGGTCGTCTCGGCCCGCTGCGATTGACGGACACGCTCCACGGCAGCCAACAGCGGCGGCTCGGCTTGGTCGCCGAACAGGGTGGTGAAGCTGCGATCGAGCAAGCCCGATTCCTGGCCGGAAAAGTTCAACGCCGCCTGGTTGGCGACCTGGATCACACCGTGTTCGTCGAAACTGATGAACGGGTCTTGGCTCTTCTCGATCACTTCGGTGATGATCGCCCGCGATGCAGCGAGTTTCTGTTCGGTCAGCTTTCGATCGGTGATATCTTCGATCAACGAGATACAACATTCGGCGGTGTTGTCGACATCGCGACGAATCGAGGTGGTCAAGTTCGCCCAGATCGTGTGGCCGTCTTTGTGAATGTAGCGTTTCTCCATCGAGTATCCGGGGATCTCGCCACGTTTCATTTGCATGAACAGCAACAGGTCTTTGTCCAGATCCTCGGGATGCGTCAGATCCTGAAACGACATCGTTTTCAGTTCATCCCAGCTGTAGCCGAGAATCTGGGAGATCTTTTCGTTGGCCCGCAACCATTCACCCTCCAGCCCGACGTGCGCGATTCCGATGGCGGCGTTCTCGAACGTGCTGCGATACTCCAGCTCGCTCCGTTTCAAGGACTGACTCGCTTCGACCATGTCGGTCACATCACTTTGCACCCCGACGTAATGTGTCAATTGTCCATCGGCATCAAAAATCGGCGTGATCACCAACTCGTTGTAGAACTGCGTGTTATCGCGGCGATAATTCAACAGTGTGATGCGGCAACTTTCCTGGTTCTTGATCGCGTCGCGGATCTGTTGAATGTCGGCCGGATCGGTTTCGGGGCCTTGCAGGAACCGGCAATTGCGTCCCTTGACATCTGTGGGATCGAATCCGGTCAGTTGTTGGAACCCCTGATTGGCATACACGATCGGCATGTCGTCTTTTTGTGCGTCGACGATCAGAATGCCGTTGCTGGCCGCATCGATCGCGCGGGTCCGCAACCGCAACTGTTGTTCGGCCCGTCGCATGGTTGTGATGTCGGACAGCGTGATCGCGGCCGAGGAGACACGTTCGAATTCATCCAGGACGGGCGTGACGCGAATCTGCAGCGTCCGTCGTTTGTCCATGATGTCCGTCGCAATCTCTTTCGCGGCGACTTCACCCTTGCGAACCAACTGGCGAATCAGCGTCTGGCAAACGTCACAGATCTCCGACGGCAAGACGTCGCACAATTCGCTGTTGCGCGACACATCGAATTCGTGACCGAACAGACGTGTGGCGCCGCGGTTCCAACTGGTGACCCGTAGATCGAGTTCGACGCCGATGATCGCATCGGTGCTGTCCTGGACGATCGACGTCAGTTTGCGGAGCTTGTCCGACGTTTCTTTGACGGTTCGCAAATTCGTCATCGTCAACACCACGCCGCTGCGTTCGCGGTAGGGCGAAGCCCGCAACAGAATCGGATCGTCGCGGCGGTCGATCGTTTCTCGTTCGATCGTTTGGTGTTCTCGGCTGACCTGACTGACCAATTCCACCAAATCGACCCCCTCGAGCGCATGGGCATAATCGACCAGCCGTTCGCCTTCGGCATCCTTGCGGCGGATCAGCAAGATATCGGCGGCCGCCGGGGTGACGCGACGGATGTTCAATTCATTGTCCACCAAGACAATGCCCACGTCGCTTTCCAACATGACCGTTTCCAGGTCACGGGTGGTTTCGGTCAGCAATTGCAAGCGTCGGCTGCTTTCGGCGTTGCTGGTATGCAGTTCTTCGTTGACGCTGTGCAATTCCTCATTCGTGCTCTGCAACTCCTCGTTGCTGCTGGTCAGCTCTTCGTTGCTGGACTGCAGTTCTTCATTCGTCGTTTCGACTTCTTCGATCGTCGCTTGCAGGTTCTCGCGGGTGAATTCCAGTTCCATCTCCAGCATGCGAATGCGTTCGGCGTTGAACGCCAGGTTCGACGCGTCCGCAGGCGTCGAATCCGTGGTTGCCGAGGGATCCGCTGGTTGCGATGGTGCCGCAGCGGCAATCGGCCCGCGAGTCGGCTCGCCGGTGGAGGTTGGTCCGGTGGGTGCGTCGCTGCTGCCAAAGCTGATCAGATAATGGGTTTCCGCTTGCGTGGCGTGGAGATAGGCACTGATTCGGATCTCGATGGGATCGCGGTCGAGCACCGCACGCTCGGAGATCACCTGCAATTGATCGGCCTTCATCCGTTCGATGGCCAGGGCGATGGGCAGCCGCAGCGGTTCGACCAGGATGTCGTCGACGGTACCGGTCAAGCGTCCCGGTCGCGGGGTGGTGAATCGCGACAGATCGCCGAAGATTTGCAGCGGTCGCAGGTCGTCGTCGACCAAAATGCCCGGCGGTGCGTATTGTTCCAGGATGCGATCGTAGGACGCCACCAAAGCGGGCGAAGGCGCACGGGACGAACGCGGCCGATACGACAACTTGGCGTTGTGGAGCGGTCGTTTGCGTAATTTCAGGTCGAGCGGTAACCGTGAGTCACGGTCCTTTTGAAAGATCCGCCAATGTTTGTCGAGGATCGCAAAGTCTTCGACCAGGTCGCCGGGGGTTTCGCTGGGGCCCAGCCACAATACGCCCCGCGCTTTGAGCGCGTGGGCGAACATGTTCAGCACGCGTCGCTGCGCGTCATCGACCAGATAGATCAACAGGTTGCGACAGGTGACCAGGTCCATGCCGGTGAAGGGCGCATCCTGCAGCACATCGTGCCGGGCGAAGACGATGGAGTTGCGAACGTCTTTGCAGATTTCAAAACCATCGGCTTTCCGCACCAGGTACTTGTCGCGAAACTCCGACGGGATCTCCGGCAGCGATTCCGCGGGAAACTGTCCTCGCTGGGCGAAGCGGATCGCTTCGGGGTGCAGATCGGTGGCAAAAATTTTGATCCCCAGCTCGACACCTGACTTTTCGCATTCGTGATGGATCAACATCGCGACGCTGTAGGCTTCTTGGCCGGTCGCGCAACCGGCGATCCAGGCTCGAAATTCGTCTCCGGAGGACTTCGCCGCGACGGCCGGTCGAATGCAACGATTGGCCAACCGCTGATAACCGTCGGGATCGCGAAAGAACCGCGTGACGCCGATCATCAGGTCATCGGCCAACCGCGACAGTTCGGCCGGATCGCGGTCGAGCCGTTGGATGTACTGATCGAGCTGGTCGATTTTGGACAGCAGCATCCGTCGCGACAAACGCCGGGTGAACGTGCCGAGCTTGTATTGTTCAAAATCCACGCCGCATGCTTGTTCCAACCGCTGGTAGACCGATTCCAGGTCATTGCGTTCGATGAACGGTGAGCAATGTGAGATGACGTCTTCGATCGAGACGCCGGCCAGGAAGGAGACCAGGGCTTCGGCCAGTTCCACGACCGGGGCGACCACGTGCACCGCTTGGGTCTTGATCGCGTTGAGCGGCATGCTATTGAATTGAGCGCTGTCCTCGTCTTGTGACAGTACCAATCCGCCGACGCGATTGACCCCCACAATTCCCTCGCTGCCGTCGCTGCCGGTGCCCGAAAGAATCATCGCGGCGAGTTGGCGATCGTTCTGTTCGGCCAAGGAGTGAAAGAACTTGTCGATCGGCAGATTCAGCTCGCCGTCGTCTTCCCGGTCGCGAAGTTGAAGTTGCCCGTCTTGCAGGACGACGTGTTTCGCCGGGGGCAGCAGGTACACGGTGTTCGGTGCGGGCTCGATCGCCTCGGACAATTGAACCGTGGCCATCTTGGTGCGGCGGCCGAGCAATTCGCTCATGTGGCTTTCGTGGTCCGGCGACAAATGCTGGACGACCACAAAGGCAGCGCCGGTGTCGATCGGCAATTGCTCGAATAGTGTCTCCAGGGCGGTCAAGCCCCCCGCCGATGCTCCCAGACCCACGATCGGGACCGCGCAACCGGTCAGGTCGCTTTGGAGTTCCAATTCTTGGGGCGCTTCGCTGGAATCCATTTGGAGACTTGATTGAGGTCGCGACCGACCATCGTGTTTTCCATGGAAACCGACGGGCGTTGATTCACCGACACCCTGTCCGATCGGTCGGACGCGGACACGATATCGTCGGCACGGGTAGGGGGACCGAACCCCGACAAGGGACTCGCGGAGGTTGGCTGGTCAAGTTTATGGAGGCGGCCAACCCCTGTCAATTTACGCATCGCGCGTGTGAATCGACAACCGATCGCATCCGACCCGCCGGCGGGATCGGATCTCAGTGCTCGCTCTCGGACGGTTCAAAATCGATCATCGACTTGGGCGGCAGCGCGACGCGCAGCGCGTTGAGCACGGCGGCGACGTCGATGACTTCCTGGCAAATCGCGCCGGCGACCGGCGACAGGTATCCGGCGGCCGCCAACATCATCCCCACGATGCTCAGCGCCATGCCCCCGATCGCGCTCTGCAGTGCGATTCGCCGCATCCGCCGACTGATGTGCAGGAATTCGTCGATCTTTTGCAGCGAGCTATCCAGGACCACGACGTCGGCCGCTTCGGTCGTGACGTCGCTGTTTTGACCGAAGGCGATGCCCACCGTTGCGGCCATCAAGGCGGGCGCATCGTTGATCCCGTCGCCGACAAAAATGGAATTCGCCTTGGCCGTCTCGGCATTGACGATGTCCAGTTTCTGTTCCGGACTTTGGCTGAAAGAAACGTCTTCAATGCCGACTTGTTCGGCCAAGTATCGGACCTCCGATTCGCGGTCCCCGGACACCATCATCGTCCGCCGGATGGAATGTCGCGGTCCCAAGTGTTTGATGAAGGAAGCGCCGTCGCGTCGCGGGGTGTCGCGAAATTGATAGGTCGCGGCATAAACATCATCCACCAGAATCACGCATTCCAGTCCGCCCGCCTGCGGTGGCAGCTGATTCAGCAGCTCGGGTTGCTGGGCCAGTAACTTTTTGCGGCTGGTGACTTCAATGTTTCGACCGGACACGATGCCGCGCAACCCCTGACCCGGCGGCTCGTTGATTTCCGACACGCTGTGCGGCGCGAGCTTGGCCTCGCTGGCGGCGGCGACAATGGCTTGTGCCAGCGGATGCTTCGAAAACCGTTCCAGGCTGCCGACGATGCCCAAAATCTCTTGATCGCGACTTTGATCGGCGCAAATCCGTTGGACCAACTTCGGTTCGCCGTAGGTCAGCGTGCCGGTCTTGTCAAAGATTAACGTTCGGCAGGTATCCGCCATCTCCAGTGACGAGGGGTCGCGCACGATGATCGCGCGGCGTGCGGCCAGGGAGATCGAGCCGATGATCGCAACCGGAATCCCGATCAACAGCGGGCAAGGTGTGGCGACCACCATCACCGCCAAAAACCGCACCGGGTTGCCCGTTGCGATCCAGGCCGCCACACCGATGGCCACGGCCAAGGGCGTGTACCAGGCGCCCAGCTTGTCGGCCAACCGTCGCATCTTGGGTTTCTGCGTTTCGGACGCCTCCATCACCTCCATGATCTTGGCGTAGCGCGAATCGACCGCCAACTTTTCGGCTCGGATGATCAGCGCCGATTCGCCGTTGATCGCCCCGGACAGTACCGCCGAACCCGGTGTCTTGGACATCATGTAAGGTTCACCGGTCAGGTACGATTCGTCCATCACCCCGTGCCCTTCGATCACCGTCCCGTCGATCGGGCAGATTTCGTGCGGAAAGACGGCGACGATGTCATCGATCGCCAACTCGTCCAACGCGATGTCCTCGACCTCCGCGCCCCGTTTCCGGTGCGCCACCGAGGGCATCCGTTGGCTGAGGGCACGCAGCACCGACGAGGCGCTCCGCACCGCATAGGCTTCCAACGCTTCGCCACCGGAGAGCATCAGCACGACAAGCGATCCCGCCAGATACTCTTCCAACAGCGCCGAGGTCACGATCGAGATCCCGGCCAACAGGTCCGAACCGAACTCCCGCCGAAACATCTTCAACAACAAATCCCAGACCAGCGGGATGCCCCCCAACACCAGCACACCCCACAGCGGGAGTGCGACGATCGTTGGCGCGCTGCTGGTGCCAAAACGCAGGACCAAATGCAGCGTGATCATCGCGATCGCAAACCCCGCGATCAGCGTTTCCAGCGACTTCCAGGTCGGTGTGGCCTGCTTGGCTTCGGTCTTGGATGCCACCGGAAATCCTAGGGAGCGAGGTGAAGGTTCGAAACCGGCCAAAAAGTGCAACTGGCATACCAAGTCAGCCAATTGTCAGTCGAACATGCGAAACAGTTATTGGCGCCGCGCGCGATACTTTCCAGCGGTGCAGTTCTGCTGAATGTGGGACGCCTGCTCAATCTGGACTCAACCGACGTTCTCCAGGCTCGGGCGACGGATGAACCCACCGATGGCAGCGCGAACCCACGGATCGCTGACTGTGTTACATCCGTGGGTACGCGCTGCTATCGGTGGGCCGTTTCAAATCGGGTGTGGGGTCTGTCCCCATGAGCTTTTCTACCTCCGACCCGCGCTGATCAACTTTTTCATCGAATTCGTGGTAAAGTGCTTCGCATTGAACCACCACTGAAACGTTGACACCAACACGTCTGCCCGTGCCATTGGTCGTTGTATGTATTTCGTTTGAACAGGGACCCATCGATGATCAAGCATTCCGGGATTGTTCTCGCCTTGATATTCATGTTTGCTTCGCTCTCGGCGGCGGATCGGCCGAACGTGTTATTCATCGCGATCGATGACCTGCGGCCGCAGCTGGCCTGTTACGGCAAGACGATGATGCACACTCCCAACATCGACGCCTTGGCGAGCCGCGGTGTGTTGTTCGAGCGCGCGTATTGTATGGTGCCGACCTGTGGTGCGTCACGCGCGTCGTTGTTCACCAGCATTCGCCCGGCGCCCCAACGCTTCGTCACGCACTTGGCCTGGGCGGAAAAAGACGCGCCGGGCATGCTGCCGCTGCACACCCACTTCAAAAACAACGGCTACACCACGATCAGCCTGGGCAAGATCCTGCACCAGATCAAGGACCACGCCGACGGCTGGAGCGGTCCGGCGTGGCGCTCGAAGAAGTCGGGTTACCAGAACGTCGAAGCGATGCGGGAGGCGATCGCGGAAAACAAACGCAATTGGCCAAACAAGAATAAACATCGCGGACCGGCATTCGAAGCATCCGATTCCAACGATGCCGATCATCCCGACGGCGACTGCATCAATCAGGCGATCCAACACCTGGAAGGATTCGCGCGGTCGCCCGACCAGCCGTTCTTCCTGGCCGTCGGTTTGCTGAAACCTCACTTGCCGTTCAATGCGCCGCAGAAGTATTTCGACTTGTATGACTTCGACAAGATCGACGTCCCCGACAACTACGCGTTGCCGACTGATTTGCCACCCCGCGCGGTCCACAATTCCGGTGAGCTGCGAGCTTACGCGGGAATCCATCCGTCGAAACCCGTCGATCGCCAGACGGCCCGAAAGCTGATCCACGGCTATTATGCCTGCGTCAGTTTCGCCGATGCCAATGTCGGCAAGCTGCTGCGCAGTCTTGATCGATTGCAACTGGCCGACAACACCATCATCGTGCTCTGGGGAGATCACGGCTGGCAACTCGGCGAACACGGCATGTGGAACAAACATTCCTGTTTCGAAACCTCGATGCATGCACCGCTGATCGTCGCAGCGCCCCAGCAAAAGGAGGTGCAACCCGGCACGCGGACCGCCGCACTGACGGAATTCATCGACATCTATCCTTCGCTTTGCGATTTGACCGGCCTGCCAATTCCCGATCACGTGCAAGGCACCAGTTTCGCTCCGCTGATGACAGACCCCAGCCGACCCGGCAAACCGTTCGCCATCGGACGTTTCGGGACCGGTGACACGATCCGCACGGATCAACTGCGCTACAGTGAGTACACTGACAAGAATAAATTCGTCGGCAGCATGCTCTACGATCACACCAGCGACCCCAGCGAAAACCACGACATCCGATCGCTGCGCCCAAAGGTGTCGGAGCAGTTGGCCGAAACGCTCAACGAACACAAGGGCAAGTGATTGCCTGACGTGAAACCCGTTTGGGGGCAATGATCCGCGGGCAATGCGGTGTCCAACACTGCCGCGCTGTGCCGAAATCGTTTCGAGGCGTCGGTTGTTCCTACCGCTGCGTCGAAGGGGCCCGCTCGATAGGACACATAGGACCAATAGGACATGTAGGCCCCATAAGTCCTATGTGTCTTATGGGTCCCATTGCACGGTTGTTGCCCCGGCGAGCAACGTACGTCAGAGCTTTCAATTGACGCTCGATCGGATTGGGGTTCATGGATTCGGGGAGACTTCGAACGTTTCGGTGACCGGCACGTCTCCCCGCAACAGCTTGCCGCCGCGGCCGACCAATTTCAGATAGTGGTCGCTCGGCAGCCCTTCGTAGGTCAGAAACTGAGCATCGTTCCCATGCGGTGGATCGTTCGTGCACTTGAAGATCGCCGTGCCTTCATCGACTTCGTCGAACATCGCGACGTAAATCATCTCGCACCCGGCGCGTTTGGCCGCGGTCATTTGCGACCACAAAAATTGCCCCTTCAATCGCGGAATCGCATCGAGTTTGTCACCGGTCAAGTTGTGCCAACTGAAGCCCGGAAACACGACCGGCAGAAAATCAATCTGTCGTGCATCGCACCATTGGCGGTCGCCGCTCCAAACCGTTGTCGCATGACGTGTCGCTTCCGACGGTGTTCGATACCGTCCGATACTCCAGGGACTGACAATATCCGCCGATTCCAGAATCTCATGCAACAATGGGTCGTCGACGGCATCGCGTTTTTTCTCGCGCCAGAACGACGGTACCCCGAGCATGACGGTGCAACCGTCGGATTTGAGCCATTGTACCAGCTCCAGGCATTCGGCCAACGAGTAGTCGCGATCGTCGCTGAAACCGATTCCCCAAACCGCGACCACCGGATGATGTTCATGGTGCAGGTAGGCGGGGTCGTCGGCGATTTTCATTTCCGATTGCAACCTCGTCCAGTCATCGCGGACGCGGGAGACTTCGCCCGCGCGGAGACCCGACAAGTCGTACATCACGGCAAAGGCACGACCGGCGCGGTTGGCCCCCTCGCGACTGTGCGAGAGCACACTGTTTTTGTGCCGCAGTAAAGTGGGGCTCGCCAGTCCGTTGGCAAATCGCTGCACAAATGCGCCATCGATTCCGTAGTCTTGCATCCATTGAAAGTGACGCATCACGGTGTCGCGGTTGGCACTGCTGAAGACCTCCGCCACGCGACCGTCGGCATGCCGGAAACCGGTGGCGAAACGTTCCTCGGCTGCGTACTCCGACAGGTCCGGCCACAGGTCCACCGTCACATTGCCCGGTCCAAAGGGCTGGTTGCGTCGCTTCGCCCAGTGCGTCCAGCCGAGGTTGGCACCGTCGCCCTCGCAGTTGAACCAGCCCTGGTAGCCACACATCACCTTGCCGGTCAACGTGGTTCGGTCGACGACGTTCTGCGCCGGCACCTGGGTGGCGAGAGACAAACAAACAATCAAATAAGTTAGCATTCGCATCAGAAGTTTCTCGGGGTTCAACCAGATAAGACCGGCTTCCAGGCTCATCGATGGTGCAGACATGATCTTGCATCAACCCTTTTGGCAAGCATTGGTGTTTCAGCAACTTCACGGACCCTCCCCTCGCTGGCAAGGAGGGTGACTTTTAAAGTCTTGTGATTTCTGGCGACAGTCCTGTCCGTCGCAAGACGGTTGCAGCCAAGCCAATTCCATGCCGCCGATGGACCTGATTCCGTCATCCACTCACGGTTGCATGATAGCCGCCGGCGCGGGGCGCGGTTAAAGTGTTGCTCCCTCGTTGTTCACTGAACTTGGCCTGTCCGCGATTCCAACGCGGATTCAGGCACGAACCGACTGTTTTACACTTTTGGGATCCCACCATGATGATTGCTCGTCGTTTGTTCTGCGGCTTCGCCGCGTTGTCGCTTTGTTTGATCGGATCGACTGCCCCGGCCGAAGACGGCAAATGGGTGTCTTTGTTCGATGGCGAGACGCTCGACGGCTGGGAAAAGGTCGGCAATGAAAAGAGTGTTTGGCAGGTCGAAGACGGCGCGATCGCCGGTTCGGGACCGCCGTCGATGCTGGTCAACACGACCGGTCCCTACAAGAACTTTCGCTATCGCGCCGAAATCAAAATCAACGACGGCGGCAATTCCGGTCTGTACTTCCGCACCACGCGGAAGCCGGGATTCACCGATGGTTACGAAGCCCAAATCGACAGCACCCACACCGATCCGATTCGCACCGGATCGATCTACGGGATGTGCCACGTCTACCAGCAGCACGTCCAACCGGGAACCTGGTTCACCTATGACTTGGAAGTCCGCGACGATGTCTGGCGGGGCCGCAACATGACGCGGATCAAGGTCACCGTCGATGGAAACGAATTGTACGAGTTCCTGGATTTTGATCTGACCTTCAAACAAGGCCACTTCGCGTTCCAACAACACGATCCGGGCAGCAAGGTTCACATTCGCAAAGTCGAAGTGATGGAACTGCCGTAGGACAACCCTTGTTCCCAGGCTCCGCCTGGGGACACACTGTCTCGGAGGCTCCGCCTCCCGAATCAACCAGCCGGCCGGCAGAGCCGGCGGTGCGTTGCGTTCCCAGGCAGAGCCAGGGAACGAGTTGAACACCGGAGGGCTCGCGCCCTGCCGCTAACAAACCTCACTTGTTCCCAGGCAGAGCCTGGGAACGAGTTGACAGGCTGGAAGCCTATCCCACTTCATCCCCTCCACTCTCCCCTCCCCCCTCCCATGCGATCCATCGTCCAAATCTCTCTCGACCTGACCAACATCGACGAAGCGCTCGAAACGGCTCATCTGGCCATGCGGGCCGGGGTCGATTGGTTGGAAGCCGGCACGCCGCTGATCTTGGCCGAAGGGTTGCACGGGGTGCGAGCGTTGCGGGAGGCGTTTCCCGAGACGCCGATCGTGGCGGACCTGAAGACGATGGACGGCGGCTACCTGGAAGCCGAGATGATGGCCAAGGCCGGCGCGACCCATGTCGTCGTGATGGCTCGCGCCCACGAAGAAACCATTCGTTGCGTCGTCAAAGCCGGGGCGGACTTTGGCTGCAAGGTGATGGGCGACAACATGGTTTGCGAAGACATGGTGGCCGGCGCGAAGTGGCTCGAAGACCTGGGCTGTGACTTCGTCATCCACCACATCGGCTACGACGAGCGACGCGGCATCGCGGCACGCGGGATGCGGATGCCCAGCCCACTCGATCAGCTTCGTGAGGTGGTCGGCGCGGTCAAGATTCCCGTCCAGGCCGTCGGCGGACTGTCACTCGAACAAGCCATCGAGTGCCCCAAGTACGGGGCCCCGCTGGTCGTCTTGGGTGCCCCGTTGACGATCGACGCCGACGCCTTCAAAACGGCCGACGGGGATCTAGAAGCTTCGCTCAAATTGATTTGCGATGCGGTCCATGCACAAACCGTGGGATAGGTTTCCCGGCTCGTCCTCTCGGTCCCAATCGCCTGGAAGCGACTCCCACTTCAGAAAAGACAAACCATGAAATCAGCCGCCGTCGTCAACTTTGCCCCCGAACCGGAATCGGTCGAGCTGAGGGAGATCGATCGACCGTCGATCGGCCCCGAAGATGTCTTGTTGGAAGTCGCCAACGTCGGCGTCTGCGGCAGCGATCTGCACCAATGGACCGCCAATCATTCCTGGCCGGTCAACTATCCGGTCGTGCTGGGACATGAATTCGGCGGGCACATTGCCGAAATCGGATCGGCGGTCCAGGGATGGAAAGAAGGGGATCGCGTCGTCAGCGAAACCGCGGCGATCATCGACCAGCAAAACCCGATGACCCGTCGCGGTTTGTACAATCTGGATCCGTCCCGCAAAGGGTTTGGGTACGGTGTCGATGGCGCGATGACGAAGTATGTTCGCGTCCCCGCCCGGATCCTGCACAACGTGCCGGATCGCTTGGCGTTTGAACACGCTTGTTTGACCGAACCCTGCTGTGTGGCCTACAACGCCGTCGTTCGAAACGCTCGGATCGAACCGGGCGATCGGGTCATCGTGCTGGGGCCGGGAACGATCGGTATCCTGTGCGCCGCGATGGCTCGCCTGTGCGGTGCAGAAGTCGCCCTGGTCGGTTTGGAATCGGATCGACGGCGGCTGGAGATCGCCCAACAGCATTACGGGTGCGAAGGCATCGTCGGCGATGCGAGCGGTTGGGCACGCCAGCGCGACGGCCTGGGTTGCGACGGAGTGATCGATGCGGCCGGCGCCAGTGCGACGTTGAAGATTGCGATCGATGTGGTTCGACCGGCCGGTTGGATCAGCAAGGTCGGCTGGGGGCCGCAGCCGCTCGGCTTTAATCTGGATCCGTTGGTTCAAAAAAACGTCACGCTGCAAGGCAGCTTCAGTCACAACTGGCCGATTTGGGAACGGGTGCTGGCGTTGCTGACCAGCGGTCAATTGGACGTCCAACCGATCATCGGCGGCGTCTGGCCGATCGATCAGTGGCACGAAGCGTTTGAAAAGATGCACCGAGGCGAAGTCGTCAAATCTGTTTTGAAACCCGTTTGAGAATCATCATGCCGAAACTTGCTGCGTTCCCCAAAGCCTACATGCAGGCGCTTTGCAAAGACGGCTCGATGAAGCTGGTCGAGTGGTTCGAGCTGGCGACCACGTTGGACATCGACGGCCTGGAGTTTTACGCCGGTTTTCTGGAGATGGCCGACCCCGCGAATTGGCCCGTGCTGCGCAAACAGGTTGAAGACCTGGGCATGACCATTCCCATGCTTTGCTGTTCACCCGACTTCACGCACCCCGACGCCGCCTTTCGTGACGCCGAGATCGCGAAACAAAAACGCTGGATCGAGATGACGCATGCGCTCGGCGGAAATTACTGTCGCGTGCTCAGCGGCCAGCGCCGGCCGGAGCTGACCGTGGACCAGGGCGTTCGGCTGGCCGCGGACAGCATCGGTGCCTGTCTGCCGCTCGCCCAAGAGCGTGGCATCACGTTGATTCTGGAAAACCACTACAAGGACGACTTTTGGGAATACCCCGAGTTCGCCCAGGCGATGAACGTCTTTTGTGATCTGGTCGCCGCGATCGACCATCCCAATTTCGGGGTCAACTACGATCCCAGCAACGCGTTTCTGGCCGGCGACGATCCGATCGAATTGCTCAAGCGCGTTTCCGATCGCGTCGTCACGATGCACGCCAGCGACCGCTACTTGTTGGAGGGAACGCTGGAGGATTTGCGCCGTGAAGAAGGCGGGGCGGTCGGCTACGCCAAACGCCTCAGCCATGGCGAAATCGGCAAGGGATTGAACGACTACGATGCGATCTTCAGCGAACTAGCCGGCAAGGGATTCGACAGCTGGATCAGCATCGAAGACGGCGTCGATGGGATCGATCAATTGCGTCGCAGCGCTGATTTTCTGCGCAAGAAGATTGCCCGGTATTGGCCCAGCGGCTGATCATCCAACAGTCGGTCACGTGTTCTCGTGTTCCTGGGCTCCGCCTACGCCGTGAACGATTTGTTAGCGGCAGGGCCGAGCCCTCCGGTGTGTTGGTAATAACAAGGAACTGGAGAGCTCGCGGCTGTCGATTGAGTGGAATTGGTCGAGGCAATGGTGAGCCGCTGGCCGTAAGGCCTCGGGCGGGCGCCAGGATGCCCGGCCGCTTACGCGTCGCGGCTCATGAAACAGACAGCCCGCTTGCGCCCTGCCGCTAACACCTCCTAAAACACAGGAAACAAATCGTTCGCGCCGTAGGGCTCCGCCTGGGAACGCAATTGAACGCCAGCTCGGGACGTCGGTTCTTTGACTCCAGGATTTGGCAAGCGATTTAGATTCTCTCCCTCTGGGAGAGACGGCGTTTGCGCAGCAAGCAAACGCCAGAGAGGGCCGGCGCTGCGAAAATCTTGGCGACTTCTGCTACGATCAACTCCGCCACTTAGACAGTCGACGTCCCCCGCCGGCGGACCGGCAAGGCAGAGCCTTCTCGACACTGCGTTCCAAGGCAGAGCCTTGGAACGAGGTGGGGACGTTGTACGACGTCCTTTCTAGGCCATCGTACTGAATCCCGCGGACGACGGCCCGGAAGGGCCATCGTACCCGGAGAAACGCTCAGATCAGCGAGGCGATCACCAGAGCGACCACGCTCATCAGTTTCAGCAGGATGTTGAGCGAAGGACCTGAGGTGTCTTTGAAGGGGTCGCCGACGGTGTCACCGACGACGGCTGCCTTGTGGGCTTCGCTTCCCTTGACCAACATCTGGCCGTTCACTTCGTAACCTTCTTCGATCATCTTCTTGGCGTTGTCCCAGGCGCCGCCGGCGTTAGATTGGAACAGCGCCATCAAGACGCCGCTGACGGTCACTCCGGCGAGCAACCCGCCCAGCATCAGGGCGTTGGTATTGCCCGGCAGACCGGCCAGCTTGGGCAAGAAACCGAAACCGACGGGGACCAGCACGGCGACCAAACCGGGAACGATCATTTCGCGAATCGAAGCCCGTGTGGAGATCGCGACGCACTTGCCATATTCCGCCTTGCCATCGGCTGCTTGGAACGTTTCCTGGTCGGCCTGTGACCAGTCTTCGAATGCTTTCCCGTCGTTGTCATTCATGACTTTCAAAGCCGCCTTCAATTCAGGGATGTCCTTGAATTGTCGGCGAACCTCTTCGATCATCCGCATCGCGGCACGACCGACGGCATTCATCGACAGCGCCGAGAACAGGAACGGCAACATCCCCCCGACGAACAGCGACGCCATGACGAACGGGTTGGTAATGCTGATCGCGACGATCGGCGTTTCGAGGTGCGACGCGTTGTACGCGGTGATGAAGGCGGCGAACAGGGCCAACGCGGTCAGTGCAGCCGAGCCGATTGCGAATCCCTTGCCGATCGCCGCGGTGGTGTTGCCGACCGCGTCCAGTTTATCGGTGCGGCCCCGAACCTCGGCGGGCAGTTCTGCCATTTCCGCGATCCCACCGGCGTTGTCCGAGATCGGGCCGTAGGCGTCGACGGCCAATTGGATACCGGTGTTGGACAGCATGCCGACCGCAGCGATCGCGATCCCGTACAGACCGGCCATCGAATACGCACCGATGATGGCGGCGGCGATGATCAGGATCGGAATCGCGGTCGAGATCATGCCCACACCCAATCCGGAGATGATGGTCGTCGCCGGTCCGGTGACCGACTGACGCACGATCGACGTGACCGGGCCCGTGCCCGTGCCGGTGTAATACTCCGTGATCTTTCCGATCCCCAAACCCGCGGCCAGACCAAACAGAATGGCGAAGAACACGCCGCTGCTGGTGTAAACAAACGCTTCGGCCCCTTCGCCAACGGTCCAGGTGGCCGGCAGCATGAATTTGATGATCACATAGGTCAGCAACAGGAGGATTGCCGCCGAGCCGAATTCTCCGTAATTGAGCGCGTGATGTGGATTGCCGCCTTCTTTGACTTTGACGAAAAATGTCCCGGCGATCGAAGTCAGGATCCCGACGCCGGCCAGGACGAGCGGTAACAAGACAGCCGACAGCCCGCCAAAATCATCCAGCCCCCCGGCATTGAAGACGGTGAAAAACGCACCGCCCAACACCATCGTGCCGATGATCGAACCGACGTAGGATTCGAACAGGTCCGCACCCATGCCGGCCACGTCACCGACATTGTCGCCGACGTTGTCCGCGATCGTGGCCGGGTTCAACGGATGGTCTTCGGGAATCCCCGCTTCGACCTTGCCGACCAAGTCCGCACCGACGTCGGCGGCTTTGGTGTAAATCCCACCGCCGACCCGGGCAAACAACGCGATCGAGGACGCACCGAAGGAGAATCCCGTCAGCACCGTGATGACGCGGGTCAGGCTGGCTTGGGTATCCAGACCAAACATGCCGGCGTAAACGACAAACAAGATGCTCAAACCCAGCACGCCCAGCCCGACCACGCCCATGCCCATCACGCTGCCGCCGGCAAAGGCGACTTCCAGGGCGGTTCCGAGGCTGGTCTTTGCCGCGTTGGTCGTCCGCACGTTGGCTTTGGTGGCCACCGTCATGCCGATGAATCCCGCCAAGGCCGAACAGATCGCCCCGGAGGCAAACGAGAGCGCGACCAACGGTGACGAAGATTCGCCTTGGGTGCTGCCGGCGTATCCCAACAAGATGGCCACCCCGATCACGAACACCGCCAGGATCGAGTACTCCGCCTTCAAGAACGACATCGCACCTTCGGAAATGTTGGCCGCAATGCGTGCCATCTTTTCGCCGCCGACTTCCTGTTTCGAGACCCAGGTGGTTTTCCAATAGGTGAAGACGAGACCGGCCACACCGAGCAAGGGAATCAAGTAGGAGATCCATGGGATGCCGGCACCGGAGGGACCCTCGACGTTCACGGCGGGTGTCATGGAGGTTGATTCGGGATTCGCGTCATCGGCCGGCCCTGCTTCCGCGGATGGTGCTTCTGCGGACGGTGCTTCGTCTGTCGACGCGGTTGCCGTTTCCACGGCGGAGGCTTCGTCATCTTGCAACGCCAACGCCGTCATCGGACAGCACGCCAACGAGATCGCCAGAACAATCGAAAGTGTGCGGAAAAGCGTGCGGAAAGGTGTGTCGCGGGAGCACGCCCGAAACAGAGCAGCCGTCATCACGCTACCTGTGAACAGAACAATGAAATCCAGCATGGTGTGTGTTCCTTTTTGACAAGCTCGGATCCCGAACGTGCGCGTACGACGTCGAGTGATGGACTGAAAGCAGGAGAATGCTCAGCGCCAAGATTAAGGGAGAATCTAACACAAACGGAAGATCGACTCGGGCGTTGAACGGCCCTTGGTGATAAAAAGACCGCGTCCTTTTGATCGAACATCGAATCCCCGTTTGATTGCGCTTGCGTCATCGCTGAAGAAGGTTGCAACAACGAATCCCTGGCATTGGCGGGCACCCCGTCCGCTGATGCGGCAGCGCGGGTCGCCGATCAAGACGGCAGGGTGAACCGGGGTGGGGCGATGCAAGAACTGTGCCACACGATCACCGGCGACAGACGCCACTCGGGCTCGAACATGCAAGCGGATGCGGTCCGTTGGATCGCATTCGGATCAGACGACGCTTCACCCAAGGTGCTTCCACAAGCTGGCTAGAAAGCCGCGTTGCAGAGGTGATTGCTTCACCCGAGTTTCGGCTTCCAACGCGTCCTTTTCTTCGGCAGCGGCTTGTTCAAAGAACTGTTCCAATGCCGCCAGTTCGCCCTCGTCAAGCCATACCCCGCCGCACCCGGAGCAACGATCGATCAGAATTTGCGAACAGTACGCGTATTCGCGCGGTTCCAGGGCGCCCTGGCACTTCGGACAGCGAATCTCCGGCCGAGACTTTTGTCGAGCCAGCTCGTAGGCACGCGCGACCACATTGATCTGTCTTAGCTGATTCGAGTAATCTCGCTCGATCGTCTCTTGAATCGTCTTGAGTTCGCCCGCGTCAAGCCAAATTCCCCGGCACGTCGGGCAGCGATCCACGACGACATCGCCTTCATAGGTTTCGCTCGCCAAGCTTGATCCATCGCGCGGACATGTCATTGCCATTGATCTGCCTCTGTCGTCGATTACTCGGTTGCGGTCCGGCCCATCGGAACAGGGCCCGTTGAAGTATATCACGACCGAGGTCAACGTGGCGGGACGCGTGATCGAGAGACGTTACCGTGCCAGGTCAGCGACGCGCTGCTTGATCTGCGCCACGTCCTGAAACAAGATCCAGCGATCGCTCGGTACACCCGTCAATGCGGTCTGAAATCGCCCGTCGGTCGGATCGGCCGACGTCACATTGCGGATGAAGATGCCGGCGATCTGGTCGGGGTAATCACGCGCCAGTTGACCGTAAATTTCCGGGTCGTGTTCTCCGCTGTCGCCGAGCAGAATGAATCGGCGATCGGGAAACGAAGTCAACAGCGGCACGATTGCGGCGAGTTTCGTTTCCCGCTGGGAGGAGAGCAATCCGAGTCCACTGGAATCGGTCAATCGAAAGTGCTTCAGGTGAAAGGTGCCGCTTGGAAATCCCTGTTCAGAAAAGAACGCCGCCAACGGCTGATACAGTTGCCAAGGGCTGCCCGAGACATAGTGAAACGCAACGCCCGTGTCAGCCAAATCCGCGTACAGTTCGGGCATGCCCTCCACCGCTCGAAAGGCTCGCGTGAACGTGTTTTTCAGCAATTCAGACTTGCTGGTCACCTGTGAGTGCTTGATCGTATCGTCGATGTCGGAGATCACCGAAACACCGCGCGGGGCGATCAAATGAATGCGTCCGTCAAAGGACCTGGAATCACGGGCGGGCAGAACCGCTTTGACGGTCAAGACGCGATTTCGCTGTCCGCCGATCGGTTCCCCGCCGAGGCCCAAGGCGGCGGCGTCGGACGTCAAGGAACGATGAAAATGGCCATTCGGCCCTGAGACGCCCGCGGCGAATTGCGTACCGATGACGTCGATGGTGACCGATTTGCCGCGTTCATTGTCCACCAAGAATGGTCGGATTCGATCTTCCCGAAACGCGTCCTTGTCGATCTCGACCTTGCCACGCACCGAGCGTTTTAACGCCGCAATCAGCAACCTCCGTTTGAACGAGCCGTCTTCGGGTTCGAACACCTTGCCGTGCACCTCAAACCGCCACACCTGATCCTGTTCGTCAAATCGCCCGTAGCTCGGATAAAACAAAATCTCCTCGTCGGATTTGAGGCTCGAAGGCGGCAGCGCGTCGGGTTCCGGTTCGCGACCGATCACCCATGTCATCGTCACCGCCAGCGGGACGACCCACGCAAGGCTTTTGGCAGGATTTAGCATGGGGGGCTCCGTCGAAAATATTGAGACCATGGCGACGCGAATCAGTGAGCCGTTTGGCGCGAGCCTACGGGCCCTCACCATACCGAAAGAGCCCCTCAAACGAGATGGAGCATGCACATTTTAAAGTTTGCATGCACCTTTTAGAATTGGACACCACAGGGGACCATGGCCTGGACGATGCTCTACACTTGCAGGTGCTTGCACCAAAACCGTAGTCGGAATGGAAAGTGGAATGGGCTCAAACATGATACCTGCGACGAAACTCGTAATCGGCTGCCTGACGATCTTGACGGCGGCCACCCTTGGCAACCACGCGGCGGCCGACCGGTGGTCGCAGTTTCGGGGGGACCAGATGGACGGGATCGCCCGCACGCAGCACCCCCAACGCTGGAGCGAAACGGACAACGTCCGCTGGTCGGTTGAAGTCCCCGGCGAGGGCTGGTCCTGTCCGGTGGTGTGGGGGAATCAAGTTTTCTTGACCGCCGCCGTTCCCGTGACCGAATCCGCATCCACCGGACCGGAGAAATACAGCGGTGGCGGGGGCAGTCGCCGTGACGACTTGACCGGCGTGACGTATCGCTGGCAGGTGATCTGTCTTGACGCCACAACCGGGAAAGAGATTTGGCGACAAACCGCCCGCGAGGGCCGACCGACGATGGGGCGGCACAGCTCGAACACCTATGCCACCGAAACACCCGCGACCGATGGCCGGCACGTCTACGCCTACTTCGGCATGACCGGGCTGTACTGTTTTGACATGGCAGGCAACAAGGTTTGGGAGAAGGACCTGGGCAGCTACCCGATGCGCGCCGGTTGGGGAACGTCCAGCTCGCCGGTCTTGTTCGACGACAAACTGTTTCTGCAGGTGGACAACGAACAGCAATCGTTTCTGGTCGCGATCGACGCCCAAACCGGTGACGAAGTCTGGCGCGTCGATCGCCAGGAAAAATCACAATACAGCTCCCCGATCCTCTGGAGCAACAGCCGTCGCGACGAGCTGATCGTCGGCGGCATGCACTACCGATCATATGATCCCCAAACGGGAACACTGTTGTGGGAACTGGACATGGAGAAAGGCCGCAGCTCGGCGACCCCTTTGGCGGTCGGCGATCGGCTGTACGTCGGAACGGAATACCGCAACCGGGGTGGTGCCGACGACGGCGGCGGATTCCTGTTCGCGATCAAGCCGGGCGGCAGCGGCGACATCACCCCGCCCGCCGGCCGGTCACAAACCGAGCATGTGGCCTGGAAGATCGAGCGATCGGGCATTCAAATGGCGTCGCCGGCCTACTGCAACGGAAACCTGTACCTGCTGGAACGACGCAGCGGAGTGATCCACTGTGTCGATACCGAGACGGGCAGCACCGTGTATCGCTCCCGCGTGCCCCGAGCCCGAGCGTTTTGGTCTTCCCCTTGGACCGATTCAGATCGAGTGTACTGCGTTGACACCAGTGGAGCGACCTATGTGTTGGCGTCGGGCGATGAGTTGAACGTGCTCGGCACCAACGAGATCGACGAAATGACTTGGTCGACACCGGCGATCGCCGACGCCGCCGTCTACTTCCGCACCGCCTCGAAACTTTACTGCATCGCCACGCCATAACGCGACCGCGTTCCGCGTTGATGTTAGCGGCAGGGCGCAAGCCCTCCGGTCTTTCACGGTGTTTTTGAAGCGCGACCGGACGGCTCGCGCCGTTCCGCTAACAAGTTGGATTCGTGTTGGTCAATTCAAATACGGACTGAGATGACGCAGAACGCGTTTCGGGCTGACGATTCCCAGCACCGACCCGTCGACCTTCAAGACGGGGACGTGGCGGTGTCCGGCAACGGCGATCCCCGCCAACGCCATCCCCACCGGGTCGGTTTCATAAACCACCGTCGGATCCGCTGACATCACTTCACCGACTGGTTGATCGGCCAGTTCAGCATAATTCTCCGCGACCTTTTCCAAGACGTCACGCGCGGTGAAGATCCCGACCAACGTCTCGCCTTTGACGACGAGCAAACTGGATACCTTCAATTCGCTCAGCATCTTCGTCGCCCCGCGAATCGAGGTGTCGACCGTTACCTGAGCACTGGGCGTCGATTGCATGTCATCGATCGCCTCTTCGGCCAACACGCGATGCAACTCGCTGCGGTATTGCGTCGGTTCGTAATTGCTGAGGGGATCTTCAAAATCGTTGGGATCGGATGGGGGCGTACCGTTCACGGTGTTAGGCTCCTTCGCGTTGCTGCATCCAGGGTGTATTGCCGAGTCGTTGCACCAAGACCTGTTGCGGGAATCGCTCGGCGAGGTACTCCGCGATTCCACGTTGTCCGGTCACGCCGATCAATCGGCCCTCGTCGTCGGTCACAAAAACAAATCGCAGACCCTCTCGCTCCACCGCGTCCCAAACACGCGACAACGGATCGCTCGATCGGACCACCATTAAACCGGCGTCGGTAAAATCGCTCACCGGATGATCGGCAAGCGAGAGGTCGCGCGCAAGCATGTCGACGAGCGACTGCTCGCTGAACAGCCCCGTCGGGGTGCCGCCCGGGTCGACAATGACCGCGCATCCGAGTGACTTTTCGCGCATCAATTTGACCGCGTCCAGGGCCGTCGTGTCATGCTGCACGACGATTGCGTCCCGCAGGGGAAGGTTCCCAACGGTGTCCTGGTCCAATTCGTCACGAAATCCCATTCGCTTCTCCTTGTTTCGTAATGTTTCGCCCAATCTGGCAACTGTTTGACGCCCGCCGAACAGGGACCGCGGGCGCTCGTGGTGTGCGACGGTGTCACGGTCGTTGCGGAAGTGTGCACCAACCGAGTGACCAGGACGACCGCCTGCTCCGGCGACGTGGGTAAAGTCATCCGCTACGGTAGCGCGCCGAACCAGCGGGCGCAGGTGCAAGATCGATGCCCGAATCGCGAAATCCTGAAACGATCCGCCGAATCGAGAGCGGAAAAGAGGTCCGCAATCGTCGGTGTATAGGCTTCTCCCTTGTACCCGGGCTCCGCCTGGGAACACACTGCCTCGGAGGCTCCCGCCTCCCGAGCGTGAACCGCGTGTGGCAGAGCCACACCGTCCACTCGTTCCAAGGCGGAGCCTTGGAACGAGTGGGCGAAGCAGCGACCTATGCCCGTGTCTTTGCCGGGTCGGAGGTTTTCGTGAGCCGCCAGTTTTTTGGCACGATCAGGCGTGCCCCGCGAGCGAACGTCAGGTACGACCACGCCCAGGAAAGGAACACGAAGGTCCGATTGCGAAATCCATTCAAGTAGGCGATGTGGATCAACAGCCAAGCCATCCAAGCCAACCGTCCGGTCAGTTTGAATCGACCACTCTGTGCGACCGCGCGGCGTCGGCCGATCGTCGCCATCTGTCCTTTATCGAGGTAATGGAATCGAGAGCGCTCGGGGGCGGGACGGTCGATCATGTAGCATTGGGCCTGGCGGCTGATCAATTCGCCAAGGTAGCGGCCTTGTTGAATCGCAACGGGCGCCAATCCGGGCAATCCCTTGCCGTCTTCGTCCTTGGCCGATGCCATGTCGCCGGCGACGAAGACGTTCGGATGGCCCGGGATCGATAAATCGGGTTCGACCATGACGCGGCCGCTGCGATCGGTCGGCACGCCGAGAGATTCTCCCAGCGGACTCGCCTGAACGCCGGCCGCCCAAATCACGGTCCTGGCCTGCAAAAAATGATCAGCGATTTGAACACCGCGATCGGTCACCTCCGTGACCTGGTCTCCCAGGCGTACTTCCACACCAATGCTTTCCAGCGCCTGCTTGCTGTACTCGGACAGATCGTCGGGGAACTGTTCCAAGATTCGCTCGCCTGCCTGGACCAGAATGACACGCGCCGAACTTGAGTCGATCGATCGAAAGTCACGCTTGAGGGTGTAACGAGCCATCTCGGCGATCGCCCCGGCCAATTCAACACCCGTCGGACCGCCGCCGACGATCACGAACGTCATCCAGTGGTCCCGTTCCGCCGGATCATCGGTCCGCTCGGCCTGTTCAAAGGCCAGCAACACACGACGGCGAATTTCGGTCGCTTGGGGCAGCGATTTCAAACCCGGTGCGTGCGGTTCCCACTGGTCATTGCCGAAATAGCTGTGCACGGCGCCACAAGCGACGAGCAGATAATCAAACTCGAACGTTCCCGCGTCGCTGTAGACCAACCGCTGCTGGACGTCCACTCCGGTCACCTTTGCCAGCAAGGTGCGCACGTTGCGATAGGACGACAAGATCGAACGAATCGGTGACGCGATGTCCGAGGGATCCAGACCTGCCATTGCGACCTGGTACAGCAGGGGTTGAAAGACATGATGATTGCTTTTGTCGACGATGGTGACATCCACGCAATCACACCTGCCCAATCGCTTGGCGGCCTCAATTCCGGCAAACCCACCCCCGACGATCACGACTCTTTGATTGGGACGACTCATTGCGGTTTGCCGGTAGGTGGATCAGCGAGAGGTAATGGCCTGACCAGGGGATTGTTGATTCCGGTCAACGTCCCGGTCCAGGGGGCAAAAAACCTCGTGTCGCACGGGGCGACGCACGTGGGAACGGAAAAATTTTGAATTCGGCCAAATAAATCCGCCGCCCATGCGTCTCTCCTCTTGTGGTGCGATCAAACGCGATGCGATCGAGTGCATTTCGGTGACGGTGTGTTCCGCGGGGAGTCAGGTGATGGACGGGAAAAAAGAACGAATGCTGTGCCAATGCCCAAACGGGCACCGGTTGCGGGGCGACGCCGCATTGATCGGGAAAACAATTCGCTGTCCGCGTTGCCGGGAAACGTTTGTGTTCGGATACGCCATCTGGGAAACCCTCTCCGACGCCGCCATCCTAAAAATCTTGGCAGAAGCGCCAACCCGAGTGGGTGAGAGGGCAACCGTTTGATCTTGGTTGCCAACGCGAGTGAACGATTTTTGCTGTGATCGGCTGGCTTTCTCGGCCGCCGCGCACCGTGACGCCCGGTCTCCGATTAGGCTGATTGCGATGGTATTAAATACTGCCCGATCCACAGCCTTGACCGACCATGAATCTTGCCAAGCCGGCTTTGTCTGCCACGCTCTCAACACCAAGTCAGATCTTTCTCTGCTGCCTGTTTGCTTGTCTAGGGTTGGCCACCGCGACCAGCCCGATCGCCGCCGAGCGACCGGCCATCGCGCGGCGTCCCTTAGAGCATCGTGACTACGACGTCTGGAACACGCTGACGTCATCGCAAATCTCCCGCGATGGAACGTGGGCGATGTACCAAATTGACAGTGGAAAAATGGACGGCGAATCGACGTTGTGTGTTCGCAGCACGACGACAGCCAAGGAGTATCGGATTCCACGCGGCCGCGGTGAAAGATTCAGCCATGACAGTCGATTCGCGGTTTTTCTGATTTCGCCAGAGAAACAGTTGGTCAAGGAACTGACAAAAAAGAAAACCGAACCCGATGCGATGCCGAAAGCCAAACTTCAGATCCTGGAATTGGCCAGTGGCGATGTCGTCACGATCGACCGAGTCGCATCGTTTCAGTTGCCCGAAGAAAACGGGGACTGGATCGGCTATCAGATGGACAAGCCGATCGAGAGCAATCTCGTCACAGAGAAACAATCCGAGGTTCGGGAAACGTATCGGGTCACACCCACCGGATTAGCACGCCCCGAAAAGAAGCTGAAGCTCAAGAAACGAGAGTCGCTGCAACCGACCGCCGAAGAACAGGCAATCGCGACAAAAAATCCTCCGACGAAAAGCAAGGAGAAGACCGAGGCAAAGGAAACACCGCGCGGCGCCGAATCGGACGAAGACGACGACAAAAACAAAGCGGAAGGAACCACTCTGGTGCTTCGAAAACTGGATTCCGGATTCCAGCAAACGTATCCCCACGTGACCCGTTTTGTTTTTTCGAAAGATGGCACCAACATGGCAATGGTGACGTCGGTCAAAGTGGTGGAGCCCGATTCCAAGCCTGATGCAACGCCCACCCAAGTCGATGGAAACGCAGCGCCAGATCTGTCCGTCGACGGAGTGCATCGGGTCGATCTGAAATCACTCAAGCGGACGCAGATCATCGCCGGTGTTGGCCAGTACAAAAACCTCGCTTTCAACGAAGACGGGACACGACTGGCGTTTCTAACCAATAAAGACGACTACGATGCCCCATCGCCTCGCTGGTCGGTCTTTCTGTGGAGCCGAGGCCAAAAAACAGCCGCCGAGATTGCCGTTGAAGGCTCAGACGGTATTCCGGCCGGATGGTGGGTGGCGACAAATTCTGGCCAACGCTTTTCCGAAGATGATCGCCGGTTGTATTTTGACACCGCTCCGATTCCCGACTCGGTGATCGAAGAACGAGAACGCGCCAAAGCGGAACAAGAGGGCAAGCATGTTGCCGAGCAGGATGACGCCGACGACGCGGATGAACAGGTGAAACTGGACGTCTGGCACTGGCAAGATCCTTACTTGCAGCCCCAGCAATTGCTGCAGGCCGAAGCCGAGCGCAAACGTGATTACCGGGCGGCCTATCACCTGAAATCCAAACGAATCGTCCAACTGGCCACACGTCAAATCCCGATCGTCGACATCGACGTCCGATCAAAATCTAACCGGGCCATTGCGGTGACCGATGTGGGATATCGCAAGGTCTTGTCCTGGGAATCACCGGGTTATCACGACACCTATCTGGTCAACCTCGATTCGGGAAAACGCGACCTGGTGCAGCAACGTGTTCGCTGGAATGCCAGGCTGTCGCCGTCGGCCAAGTTCATTTACTGGTTTGATGCCGAGCGGCGGAAATGGGTGACCCAATCCACCGCCAAGGACAGTCAACCGGTCAACGTGACGTCGACGATCAAGCAACGGCTGGACGACGAACTGCATGATCGGCCCAGTTTGCCGGGCGCCTACGGGACCGCGGGCTGGACCCAAGACGACAAAGCCTTGTTGGTCTACGATCGATTTGACATTTGGCAAGTCGATCCGACGGCTCAACATCCCGCGGTTCGTTTGACACGTGGCCGCGAGAACAAGATCCGTTTTCGCTACCTGCGGCTGGACGCCAAAGAGCGTTTTATCGCGACCGATGACGCGATCGTGCTCAGTGCATTCAACGAAGCAACTAAATCCAGCGGGTTCTACAGCCTGACGCTCAACCGCGACGGGTGGCAAAAGCCGGCGCAGAACGGCCGAGGTCGGAGGGAAATTCCACCGCCGCGTCAACTGATCATGCTGGATGAGCAACTTGCGTCACTGAAGAAAGCCGAGTCATCCGATGCTGTGATCTTTACCCGCAGCACCTTCGAAATGTGCCCGGACCTGTGGGCCAGCACCCTGGACTTTGAAACGATCGATCGCATCAGCGACATCAATCCACAGCAACACGATTATGTTTGGGGCAAGGCGGAACTGGTCCGGTGGAAAGCGACCGATGGCGGACCGCTTGACGGCATTTTGTATCGTCCCGATGGCTTTGACCCTCAGAAAAAGTATCCGATGCTGGTGTATTTTTACGAACGCAGTTCCGATCGACTGCATCGCTATCACACACCCGCCGCGGGGCGATCAAGCATCAACATCAGCTTTTACGTCAGCCGTGGTTACGTCGTCTTCGTCCCCGATATCCCCTACAAAATCGGCCGGCCCGGCCAGAGCGCGGCCGACGCGATCCTGTCGGGCGTCAGCCACGTCGTCGCCCAGGGGTTCATCGACGAAGAACGAATCGGCATGCAGGGACACAGTTGGGGCGGCTATCAAACGGCTTATCTGGTGACCCAAACCGATCGGTTCGCGTGCGCCGAATCGGGTGCGCCGGTCAGCAACATGACCAGCGCCTACGGGGGAATCCGCTGGAGTAGCGGGCGCAGTCGCATGTTCCAGTACGAACGGACACAAAGCCGGATCGGCAAGGACTTGTGGGCCGCCCGCGACCACTACATCGCCAACTCCCCGCTATTCTTTGCCGACAAAATCAACACGCCGCTGCTGATCTTGCACAACGACAACGACGGAGCGGTACCGTGGTATCAGGGAATCGAGTTGTTTGTTGCGTTGCGTCGCTTGGAGAAACCTGCCTGGATGCTCAATTACAACGGCAACTCACACGGCGTTGACGGCCAGCCGAACCGTCGTGATTTTGCGATTCGGATGCAACAATTCTTTGACCACTATTTGAAACAGGCTGCCGAACCCGAATGGATGGCCGTCGGCGTTCCAGCCGTCAAGAAAGGCGAGGAACTGGGACTCGAATTGTTGGAGCCCGCTGAATAGATGAACGATGGTGTGATGCATGACGGTGGTCCCAAGAACCTGTTCACCGACCTGCCGGCTTCGACCGCAAAGGAGTACGTCGACGTGCTCGCGTCGTCGTCGAACGTGCGGATCGAGCGGATCGTTTCCACCGGACAATCCAGCGCCGATGGCTTTTGGTACGACCAAGACGAACACGAATGGGTCGCGGTGCTGGCCGGAGAAGCCAGGCTGTCGTTTGATGACGATCCCGAACCGTTGACGCTTAAGCCCGGCGACCATCTGTTGATCCCGGCCCATCGAAAACATCGGGTCGAATGGACATCCGATCAAGAACCGACGGTTTGGTTGGCCGTGTTCTTTGGCCGCGACGATTGAGGGCGGTGAAGCGGTCACGCTGGAAATCGACGCTCGTCGCTCGGGCGAGTGACCGAGAGGAATGGCAGAATGATCCGGGGCGATCATGATTCGCCAGGACTGCGGAATGCGAACGGAGTTCGCCGCGTTTTTGGTCAAAAGATTCAGTGGTCAAAAAATGACGTTGCCCGATGGGAAACTCACCAGTCCGTCCAATGACTCCGTGTCAGTCCTGTTCAACCGCCGGTTGATTGCAGCTGGCGCAGTGCAGGGCGCCGAGGCCCCAGATCAGATCGTGGCAGTCCACGCCGATCACTTCGATGCCTGGCGATTGCTGTCGGGCCAGCCGGCCGAGTAACGCGATGGCGTGTGCATCGTGTTGTTCGGCGCGGAACGTAGGTACCAGCAATCGGTTCGGCCCCAACCGCAGAAAGTTGCAATAGCTTTCCGGGACGCGTTGGCCGTCGATGAATCGGGCCGGGGGAATCGGCAAGCGGTCAACGGTCACCGTGGGCGACGTCTGTTGTGCCCAATCGCGCAACAGCTGCTCGTTGCGCTCCAGTCCGTCGTGATTCGGATCGTCGGGATCGTCACTGACTGCGACGACGACGGTTTCGGGATCGATGAAGCGAGCCAGCTGGTCGATGTGACCGTCGGTGTCGTCGCCGATCAATCCGCCGCCATCGACCCACACGATTTCACGTGCCCCGGCCAAGTCCTGCAGCTGTTCTTCGACCGCTTGCTTGGACCAACCGGGATTGCGTGTCTCGGTGACCAAACACTCCGTGGTCGTTAACAGTCGCCCGCCGCCGTCCCACTCCAGCGCCCCGCCTTCGAGGGTCAAGCGACCGGCGATTCGTTCCCAGCCGGCGTGCTGGATGATTTGCGCGGTCGCGGCGTTGTCGGCATCCCAGGGCGGATACTTGCCGCCCCAGGCGTTGTAGCCCCAATCGATCGCCTGGCCACAGCGGGAGCCGTCGACGACGAAGGTCGGGCCGTAGTCGCGGATCCAGCTGTCATTGGTCTGGATGTCAAACCACGTGACGTTGTCCATGCCTGCCAGGTCCGCAGTCTCACGCAGCGCTGCCGGGCCGATCACATGGACGGGGACGGCCGCGGCGATCAAACCGATGATTCGGCGAAAACAATCCGGGATCGGAGCGAACCGGTCCGGCCAAGTGTCGCCGTTGTGTGGCCAGGCAATCCAAACGGCAGCTTGCCGTTCCCACTCGGCGGGAACCCGTTTCATCGCGCTATCATCCGTCTCGCCGAGTCGGGTCACTCGACTTTGATTTCTTCTTTGACCTTTTGGACAAAGTGGGGCGACTTGCCGCCCTTGCTCAGCTCTTTGGCGCGTTTGTCGGCTTCGCCTTTTTTATCGAAATCGAAGACGGCGACACGTTTGAGGTTTTGGCTGAAGACGCCCCAGTAAAGACGCATCCTGACGTTTTCAGCCGCCTTGGTTCGCTTGCTGGATTTCTTCTTTTTCGAAGCGAGTGCCTTTTCGGCAGCTTCCGCTTCGGCAGCTTTTTCGGCTCGGCTGACGACCTTACGGGCCATGGATGGTCAGGGGCTAAAGGGGGAGATGGAAAATCGGCAACCGCCGACGTGGATTTTGGCCTGGTAAGTTAGCAATATCGGCACAGGATCGCCACTCCCGTCCCGCGGGCATCGGACGGTTTTCCGCTCAGACCCTTCCCTGAGGCGGCCCCCGATTGGCCGGGAAAGGCGAATTTAAATTGTCCGGACGGGAGAAAATTCGTTCTATTGCCGGGTGAACGCTTGGCAAGACACGCTCTAGCCGCCGCCCCTCACCGGGGCCTTCGGGCGGAGAGGGGGACAGTCTGGATGCTGCGGTGGAGCCCGGACGAATGAGAGGAACAAATGGATAGTATTGCAGAGGCAGGGGGGTCAGGCTGGGGGCCGGATGGCCTGCCGGAACCCACCCTGGGTTACCACCCAAACGGACTATCTGCAAAAATGATCGCTACCCGTGGACGGTTCTGTCGCGTATGCTTGCGTTTTAACAGGAGCACTCTGTCGTCACGACGTGCCGGATTTCTGACGATCCGGCGGCCGCGCATTGCTTTGTCTGCAGGAGAAAACAGGACCTGGGCATCGTGCCGCGTCCAGTCGGGCAGCGACGGAGTCGGATTACATCGATCGGAGAGAAGCAACGATGCAGGTAAGTGTTTCAGCTCGCCACGGCAGTCTTCAGCCAGGTGACCAGGAGTTGATCCAAGAGAAGGCCGTCAAATTAAGGCGTCTCTATGACCGAATCAACGCGATTGAAGTCACCGTTGACCTGGAAAACACCGATAAGCCTGCGGTCGAAATCCAAGTTTCCATTGAGCATGCCGGAGAATGCGTCGCCACGGCGGAAGCCACGACGGTGATCGCAGCCTTGGACATGGCGATTCCGAAGGTGGAGCAGCAGCTTCGCCGGATCAAGGAAAAAAAGACTGGCCACCGCGCCACCGGACACAAACACATTGAAACCCCGGCAAATGACGAGTAATCGGCTTCGACAGTCGTGACCCTCGTGTTTGCCGATACACTCATTGAAAATTCACACCCCATGAAGTTTGCAGATTTCATCAGTACGGCGTCGATCAAGGCCGAACTCAAGGCCAAGACAAAAGAGCAAGCCATCGAAGAGCTCGTTCAATGTTTGCTTGAGTCGGGCGAGATTGACGCCGAACAGCGCGACGACATCGTCGCGGCGATTATGAAGCGTGAGGAACTCGGTTCGACCGGCATCGGTCGAGGCGTCGCGGTTCCGCACACCAAACACCCCAGCGTGCAAAAGCTGGTCGGTACCGTCGGAGTCAGCGAAGAAGGCGTTGACTTTGACTCGCTCGATGGAGAACGCGTTCAGCTGTTTTTTCTGTTGATCAGCCCTCCGGAACGCCCCGGCGATCACCTCCGGGCCTTGGAGAACATTTCTCGTCAGCTCCGCGACGAAACGTTCTGCCGCTTCCTCAAACAGAGTAAGTCAGCCGAGGACATCACCCAGTTATTGCAAGAAGCCGACGACAACCAGTTTGCCACCGGCTGATGGATTTGAGTGTCCGGCTCGTTGACGACCGTTGCACGAAATCTCCCCCCCGTTTTAAACACCCGATACAGACCCGCTTTTTGCATGTCAAAAGCGCTTTGCCGCACCGTCGTTGTTTCCAATCCGCAAGGGCTGCACGCACGCCCGGCAGATCTGTTGGTGCGGATGGCCAACCAGTTCGAGTCCGTGATCTTGATCGGACGTGGCGGCGAAATGGTGGACTGCAAAAGCATCTTATCACTACTCACGCTCGGCGCCGCACTCGGCACCGAGTTGACCTTGACCGCTGAAGGCAACGACGCCGAAAACGCAATCGATTCGATCGAGCAGTTTTTTCAACGCGGATTTGACGAAGCTGGCGACAACGACTCGGCCCCGACCGGTGCCGAGTCGAGTGAAGTCAGAGAAACCGATCCGACCTCGCCTGCTTGAACCGAAACGAAGGCACCCCGGCTCTGGCGACCTACCCTTGCGGCTCGATTTTGATCGATGCCGGCCGGCAGGGCGTCGCGTTCAGAGCGCCCGATACCCCTACATTCCTGCTCGAAGATCGCCGCCACGTGGCGGTCTTCACGCCCCGTACACAACTACCTCTCGATGGATCGGATTGAACTGCCCGAGCCTCGCTGCCAGGTGCGCACGATCGCGACAGAACGTTTGCCAATGTCACCGCCCCCCGGCGGCGACGTTGACTGCAGCGGTCTGCCGTTCCAGGATCGCGCCGCCCTGAAGCCATCGGCAGATCAGCACCGCGCCCTCGAACCACGATGGTCGAACTTCAAGGCATCCCTGTTTCACCCGGGGTCGCGATCGGCCCAGCACTAGTGCTGGATGCTGCCGGTTATCGAATCCCGCGTTCTCTGCTCGCCGCTGATGAAGTGGAAGCGGAGTTCGCTCGGTTGCGCGATGCCGTCGACCGCGTCTCGACGCGATTGGAATCCAATCGCCTGGAAACCTCCGCCGTCGCCGGCGAACACACCGGAGACATCTTTGCCGCCCAGTTGCAGATGCTGCACGACCCGCGGCTGCAAGCCGAATTGCGGCGACGCATCGAACAGGAGCACCAGTCGGCCGCCTATGCCGTCAGCCGAGTCCTGCACAACTACGCCGAAGCACTCCGCAAGCTGGACAACCCGCTGCTGGCCGACCGCGCCGAAGATGTCCTGGATATCGAAAAACAATTGCTGTTCTGCCTCGGCGCGGTCTCGGAAAGCCGGCTGGTTGATCTGGATGAAACCGTCATCATTCTGTCCCATGTCTTGACCCCCAGCGAAACCGCCAACCTGGATCGACGCTACGTCCGCGGGTTTTGCACCGAAACCGGTGGCCCCGGCGGCCACACCGCGATCGTCGCCAAAGGGTTGGAGCTGCCGGCGGTCGTCGGGATCGGAAATTTTCTCGATCGCGTCGGCAATCGGATCAAGGTCATCGTCGATGGCGACCGCGGACGCGTCATTCTGGATCCCGATCCGGAGACGCTGGCCAGCTACAAGAAACGTCTGAAAGCACGCCGGTCGTTGACCGCCAAACTTTCCGAGCTCCGCGATCTGCCCGCCGAAACCATCGACGGGACGCCGCTGCGGTTGAGCGCCAACATCGAATTTCCCCACGAAACGACGACTTGCATCGAACGCGGGGCCGACGGGATCGGTCTTTATCGCACCGAATTTTTGTACCTGTCCAGCCGCGAGGAACCGAGCGAAGAAGACCACTATCAAGCCTACAGCCAGGTCGTCCGAGAAATGGAAGGCCGGCCGGTCGTCATCCGCACCCTGGATTTGGGCGCCGACAAGATGGGCCATCGGCCCCTGGCCGAATACGAACACAATCCCTTCTTGGGCCTACGAAGCATTCGCCTGTCGCTGCGGAATCTGGATCTGTTCCGCCCCCAGTTGCGGGCCATCTTGCGGGCCGCGGTGCACGGCGACATCAGTGTGATGTTCCCGCTGATCACCACGCTGGCCGAGTTCCGGCAAGCCCGGATGTTGCTCAACGTCGTTGCCGAGGACTTGAAAGAATCGGGCACGCCACACCGCAGCAATATTCCCGTCGGAATGATGGTCGAAGTCCCCGCGGCGGTGATGATGCTGGATCGATTCGTCGAAGAAGTCGATTTTCTGTCGATCGGCACCAACGATCTGGCCCAGTACACACTGGCCGTGGATCGCAGCAACGAATATGTCGCCGACCTGTATCAATCCAGTGACCCCGCCGTGTTGCGGCTGATCGCGCGTTGTGTCGAAGTCGCCAAAGAGCACGACTGTCCCCTTTCGATCTGCGGTGAAATGAGCAGCAATCCCGCCCGGGCGCTGTTGTTGATGGGCATGGGCGTCCGGCACCTGAGTGTGCCGCCGTCGTCGCTGTTACGCGTCAAGAAAGCCATCCGCAGCGTGTCGATCGGCCAGTGCGAACAGATGGCCGAACGCGTCATGCAGCTCGAAGCCGCCCGTGACGTCGATCTGTATTTGCTGGACCGGCTCGGCGAATACGTTCCGGAACTGATCGTGACCTGAACACGCCCCCCACTCCCTCATCCATGTCTTCTCCCCCATCCAACACCACCACGACCCACGGCGCGCCCGACCAGGCGACGGCGGATCCGCCGCTGCGGTTGCGCTACCGGGTTCGATTTTCGAAAACGGGGCTGTTGCGCTGGACCAGTCACCGTGATCTGGCGCGGCTCTGGGAACGACTGGTCCGCCGCGCCCAGCTCCAGCTGTCGATGACCGAAGGGTTTCATCCCAAACCACGCATCGGTTTTCCGTCCGCTCTCGCACTCGGCATCAGCGGCCTGGACGAAGTCGTCGAACTCGATCTGGCCGAACGGCTCTCGGCGCCGGAATTGTTCCGCCGCCTGGACCACGATGATCAACCCGGGCTGGTCATCAAGAGCGTGCAGTTGCTACCCGAGGACAGTGGCAAGGCCAAGCTGGAACGCACCGACTATGTGATCACGCGGCCGGACCCGGAATTGGGCGCCGACCCGATCGACGACGACCGCGTCCGATCCGATCTCGAGGCGCTGTTGGCCAAAGACACCGTCACGGTGAATCGCAAAAACAAACCGGTGACCTTCAACGTTGCCGAACAAATCCTGTCGTTGACCTTCAACGACAACCTTGAACTTTCGATGGCCGCCAGTGACGCGGCGACCCTCAAACCGACCGACGTGCTAGATCTGATCGGCTGTTCCGATTGGATCGCGCACGGGTCGCACATCACCCGAACAGACGTGGTTTTGAAACGCGAGTTTCCGACCACCGATCCCGAATTTTTAGCAATCGCAAACCAAACGCCGCACTGCGGCGAACCCACCGACGAGGTGCCCAAATGAAACGCGAAATGTTGATGAACGTGCTCCAACCCGAAGAGAGCCGCATCGCCATCCTGGATGATGGAAAACTGGAAGAGCTGTACGTCGAACGCAAAAGTGTCGAAGCCTTTGCGGGAAACATCTACCGCGGAAAAATTGTCAACCTGGAACCCAGTATCCAAGCCGCCTTCGTCGACTTCGGCGTCGGACGCAACGGTTTCCTGCACATCAGCGATGTCGAACCGGAATACTTTCGACAAGGCGGTTATGACCCCGAAGAGATCAAACGGGAATCGGACGAGATGGCCGAAGCGGCCGCCAAACGGGCCCGCGAATCCGGACGCGGTTCCAAACGAGCTTTCAAAGGCGGTCGGCCGCGGATCAAACCACCGATCCAAGAAATCTTTAAACGCGGCGACGAAGTCCTGGTCCAAGTCATTAAGGAAGGCATCGGCACCAAGGGCCCCACGCTCAGCACGTACATCTCCATCCCCGGACGCTACCTGGTGTTGATGCCCGCGCTCGAACGCGTCGGTGTCAGTCGCAAGATCGAAGACGACGACGACCGCAAACGGCTCCGTCGCTGTCTGCTGTCGCTTGGTCCGCCCAAGGGGCTCGGATTCATCGTCCGCACCGCCGGTGCCGGTCGCAGCGAGAAAGAACTCGGCCGCGACATGGACTATCTGATCCGGTTGTGGAAGACGATCGTCCGTCGCGTCAAAAGCGGCAACCAACCCGGGGTGCTGTACGAAGAGAGCGATCTGATCATCAAAACGATCCGTGACATCTACAACGATGACATCGACCAGATCGTGATCGACGAAAAAGAGGCTTTCGAAAACGCACGTGACTTCTTGAAAATGGTCATGCCCCGCGTCGTCGATCGGCTGAAACTCTATGACGGCGCTTCACCCTTGTTCCACAAGTACAACCTGGAACAAGAGATCGTCAAGATTCACCAACGCCAAGTCAAACTTCCCAACGGCGGTTCGATCGTCATCGATCCGACCGAAGCGTTGGTCGCGATCGATGTCAACAGCGGCAACTTCCGCGGCGAAAAATCGGCCGAAGACAACGCGTTTCGGTTGAACCTGGCCGCCGCCAAAGAGATCGCCCGTCAGTTGCGATTGCGTGACCTGGGCGGCGTGATCGTCAACGACTTCATCGACATGCGCAAAGAAAGCCATCGGCGGAAAGTCGAACGGGCGCTGCGTGATGCGATGTCCGGCGACCGCGCCCGCACCAAGATCTTGCGAACCAGCCCGTTCGGCTTGATCGAGATGACACGTCAACGGATCCGCCCCAGTTTGAAACGCAGCATCTATCAAGATTGCCCGTGTTGCGAAGGTCGCGGATTGGTCAAGACCGCCGAAAGCATGTCGATCGAAGTCGTCCGGATGCTCGCCCTGGCCGTCAAGAACGAACACATCCAACGTGTCACCGTTCGCGTCAACGATGCCGTCGCGGCGCACCTGAACAACCAGAAACGCCGCAGCGTGATGGAAATGGAAGACACCGGCGGCATGACCGTCCAGATCCTCGGCAGCGAAGGCCTGTACCCCGAGCACCTGGAAATGGATTGCCGAGACGCCCAAGGTGAACGCGTCGAAATCGACTCCTAAGCCCTGCCGGTCATCCCAACTCGCCAACTCGTTCCCAGGCTCCCGCCTGGGAACGCGCTGTGCAGGAGGCTCCCGCCTCCTGGCCGCAGTCGGCGCGTGGCTCCGCCGTCCAAGCCCGCCGGCGGAGCCGGCGAGGGTGGCAAGCAAGATGCTTACCCCACTTTGCAACTCGTTCCCAGGCTCTGCCTGGGAACGCGCTGTGCAGGAGGCTCCTGCCTCCTGGCCGCAGTCGGCGCGAGGCTCCGCCGCCCAAGCCCGCCGGCGGAGCCGGCGAGGGTGGCAAGCAAGATGCTTACCCCACTTTGCAACTCGTTCCCAGGCTCTGCCTGGGAACGCGCTGTGCAGGAGGCTCCTGCCTCCTGGCCGCAGTCGGCGCGAGGCTCCGCCGCCCAAGCCCGCCGGCGGAGCCGGCGAGGGTGGCAAGCAAGATGCTTACCCCACTTCGCAACTCGTTCCCAGGCTCCTGCCTGGGAACGCGCTGTGCAGGAGGCTCCCGCCTCCTGGCCGCAGTCGGCGCGTGGCTCCGCCGTCCAAGCCCGCCGGCGGAGCCGGCGAGGGTGGCAAGCAAGATGCTTACCCCACTTTGCAACTCGTTCCCAGGCTCCCGCCTGGGAACGCGCTGTGCAGGAGGCTCCTGCCTCCTGGCCGCAGTCGGCGCGTGGCTCCGCCGCCCAAGCCCGCCGGCGGAGCCGGCGAGGGTGGCAAGCAAGATGCTTACCCCACTTTGCAACTCGTTCCCAGGCTCCCGCCTGGGAACGCGCTGTGCAGGAGGCTCCCGCCTCCTGGCCGCAGTCGGCGCGTGGCTCCGCCGCCCAAGCCCGCCGGCGGAGCCGGCGAGGGTGGCAAGCAGGATGCTTACCCCACTTTGCAACTCGTTCCCAGGCTCCCGCCTGGGAACGCGCTGTGCAGGAGGCTCCTGCCTCCTGGCCGCAGTCGGCGCGTGGCTCCGCCGCCCAAGCCCGCCGGCGGAGCCGGCGAGGGTGGCAAGCAGGATGCTTACCCCACTTCTCCACAGCCCGGCGAATCTTCTACTAAACTATGGGGGCTGTCCTTCCACATCCCACCCTCGCTCCCCACCGCAACATGACCGACCGAATCCTGTTTGCCTGCTTGGCATTGATTCCGACCTTCTGTCTCGTCGCCCCTACCCAAGCCGCCGACATCCAGATCACCGATGACGGCACCAAAGCGGTTGTCACCATCGACGGACAACCGTTTACCGAATATCGATACAGCGGCTACGCCAAGCCGATCTTGTACCCGGTGTATGGTCCCGGACAAAAACCGATGACCCGCAACTACCCAATGGTCAAGGACGTCGACAACGAGGCCAGCGACCACCCGCACCATAAATCGATTTGGTACACGCACGACGAGGTCGGCGGCATTCGGTTCTGGATGGAAGACGCCGAAGGGAAAACAAACAAAGACGTCGGCACTCAGGTGCAAACCTCGCTGAAGATCGAAGGCAACAAGATCATCGCTCAGAATGATTGGAAGAGCTCCGACGGCGAGACGGTTTGCAGCGATCAACGCACGCTGACCTTTGGCGCCGACGGTGACGCCCGCACCATCGATTACGAAGTCACCTGGATCGCGTCTTCCGGTGACCTCGTCATCGGCGACACCAAAGAAGGCACGATGGGCATGCGGACGCATCCGCGGCTGCGCTTGAAAGCCGATCCCAAGCGCGGCAATCACACCGCCGGCGGTCACTCGATCAACAGCGAAGGTGTCGAAGGAAAAGCGATGTGGGGCAAACGCGCCGCCTGGGTCGACTATTGGGGAGAGATCGAAGGCCAAATGACCGGCATCGCGATGTTCGACCATCCCAGCAACCCGCGTCACCCGACGTGGTGGCACGCACGCGATTACGGACTCGTTGCGGCGAATCCCTTCGGCGTCAATCACTTCGAAAACAAGCCCGACGGCACCGGCGACATGACGCTCAAGGCCGGCGAGACGATGACGTTTCGTTATCGATTCCTGTTCCACACCGGCGACGCCGAATCGGCCAAGGTCGCCCAGGCGTACAAGGCGTTCGCGCAGGAGTGAGCGGCTGGAAACAATCGATCCCGGAGGGATCAAAGCAAGTAGCCGGAGGTAAGCGCAGCGACACCTCCGGAAAGCTCGCCTGCGAAGTCCGTCGACCCCGGACGGGGTCGCAGCAACTCCGTCCGCCAGCGGCGACGGAGAGTGCGTCTCAAGTCGACCTGATCGCGGTATCTGTTTACAGGAGCGGCCCACCGGGTTCGAGGGCCCTGACATGATTCGCTACGACACCCTCCGGGGTCGCGTCTCTCGTGCGCAAGATACCCGGAGGTGTCGCTTCGCTCACCTCCGGCTACGCGCTGCGACCCCGTTCGGAGTCCAGCCTCCGCCCTCCCAACATCAATGCACGCGCTGTCCGGGCAGGGCGCCTTCGTCGGGCGAGAGCAGGAACACGTCTTCGCCGCCGGGGCCGCTGGCGCACACCATGCCTTCGCTCAACCCGAACCGCATCTTGCGCGGCTTTAGATTGGCGACC
Source organism: Stieleria neptunia (assembly GCF_007754155.1). Taxonomy (NCBI): domain Bacteria; kingdom Pseudomonadati; phylum Planctomycetota; class Planctomycetia; order Pirellulales; family Pirellulaceae; genus Stieleria; species Stieleria neptunia. Next base: position 133,610 of record NZ_CP037423.1, read on the forward strand.
ATCACGACCAAACGCCCGACCAGACTCTCCGGCTCGTACGCCGCTTTGATGCCGGCGAACACCTGACGGGTCTCGTCGCCGCCCAGCCCCAGCGTCAACTTGAGCAACTTGTTCGCTTCCGGCACGTGCTCGGCCGTCAACACCCGCGCGACGCGAAAGTCGACTTTGACAAAGTCGTCGATCGTGATTTCGTCGGCGATCGGTTCGTCTTTGAGCGGCTGATCGGAATCGTCAAACGTCGGTCGATTCTCTTCGGCGGCTTCTGCGGCAGCGGCTTGTTTGCTCTCTTCAATCATCTTTTGCAAATCCTCGGGTTGAATGCGTTCCATCATGCGTTGAAACTTCGCCACCGCTGTGCCCAACAGTGGCGTTTTACTTTGGTCCCACGACGTGATCGGCTCGCCGAGCAGCGCGTCGCATTTTTCGGCCAGCGTCGGCAACACGGGAGCCAGATAAATCGTCAGTTGTCGAAACAGGTTCAGTGCGACGGTGACCACATCGCGCAGTTCGTCTTGCCGCTCGGGATCTTTCTTCATCTCCCACGGCTTGGCGTGCTCGACGAAGGGGTTGGCGGCATCGGCCAGTTCCATGATCAACCGCATCGCGCGGCTGTAGTCACCGAGTTCGTAGGCCTCGGCGATCGAATCACCGACCTTGGCGGCGTTTTCGAACAAACCCCCGTCGTCGGGATAGGTTTCCGCCAGCCCGGTGTTTTTGGCAAACTTGCCGACCCGGCTGGCCAGATTGACGACCTTGCCGACCAGATCACTGTTGACCTTTTCAACGAACTCGTCGATGCCCAAATCCAAGTCCTCGACACGCTGTGTCAATTTGGTCGCGTAGAAATAACGCAAATAGTCCGGCTGGGAATGTTTGCGATAGGTTTCCGCGCTGATCAACGTTCCCGTCGACTTGCTCATTTTTTCGCCGCCGACGTTCAAGAATCCGTGGATGTGGACCTTGGTCGGCAACTGCAGGCCTGCGGTGTGCAACATGCCCGGCCAGAACAACGTGTGGAAATACGTGATGTCTTTGCCGATGAAATGGTGAATCTCGGTCGACTCGCTGCGCCACCAATCGTCGAACGATTCCCCGTTGGCTGCACACCATTCCTTGGTGCTGGAAACGTAACCGATCGGCGCATCGAACCAGACGTACCAGTAGTTGCCCGGTGAGTCGGGGATCTCGAAACCGAAATACGGCCCGGGCCGGCTGATGTCCCAGTCCCGCAGCTCCTTGTCTTCGGCCAAAAAGAAACCCTTCAAATAGTTGGCGGTTTCTTTTTGCAGCGCGTCCCCGTTGTCGATCCACTCGATCAGGAACGAACGCAGTTTTTCCAGGGTGACGAACAGGTGGACGGCCGAGCGGACTTCGGGCGTGGCACCGCTGAGCGTGCTTTTGGGATCGATCAAATCGATCGGAGAATACGTCGCCCCGCATTGGCAATTGTCCCCCGGCTGGTTCTTGTGGCCGCTGACCGGACAGGTTCCGCGGACAAAGCGATCGGCCAAAAAGGTCTCGGCTTCGGGGTCGTAAAGCTGTTGGATGCTCTTTTCGGTGACCAGATCGGCGTCGCGAAGGGCTTGCCAAAACAGGTGGCACAGCTCGCGATTGGCGTCGCTGTTGGTGCTGCCGTAGTGGTCAAAGTTGACGTGGAAATCGGCGAAATCGCGTTGATGCTGAGCGCTCATGTCGGCGATCAGTTCCTCTTCGCTGCGGCCTTCCTTTTTCGCACGGATCATGATCGCGGTGCCGTGCGTGTCGTCGGCACAGATGTAGACGCAGCGGTTGCCGATCAGACGCTGAAAACGCACCCAGATATCCGTTTGAATGTATTCCACCAGGTGACCGATGTGGATCGGCCCGTTGGCGTAGGGCAGGGCGCTGGTGACCAAGATGCGTCGGGTCATGATTTGAATAATGGGCGTGTCGAAACGGGGGGATTCAGGGGCGGATTGTACAGATCGTCGTGAAACACGTAATCCCGAATGTTTCACGGGGTTTCCCAGGGGGAAGGGTTCCGTTTGGGGTTGTCGCCCCGGCGGCCGATTTCGGAAAGTCCCTTTGTCGTCAGTTTGTCTCAAGTGAGAACTCATTTGTGACGGGGGGCGACAACCATTCGGCCGAAGGATCGGCCGATCCGGGCACTTGTCTAGGGAGAGACACTTTGAACACGCATTTGTTCGGCCGGCTATACCCGGCCCTCGTTTCGGCGTTTTTACTTGCCACGGGCACCTCCGCCGCTGTGGACGGATCTCCGCCGGCCAACATGCTGCTCGCGTTCTCCTCGGACCACTGCGGTCACTGTCAGGCGATGGGTCCGACGCTGCGGCAACTGGAGCGGAACGGAGCCGTGATTCGACACGTCAATGTCAGTTCCGAGCCTGAACTGGCGCGACGCCACGGCATTCGTCAAGTGCCGACCTATGTCGTCCTGTCGGTCGGCCGCGAATTGACGCGATTGGTCGGAACGCAGTCCGCGGAAAAACTCCAACAAGCCTTGGCGATTGATCCGGCCGGTCCGCTGTTTCAAACCAACGCCAATCTCCATCGCCAATCGGTCCTCAACGCACCCCAGACCCGCCTCGCCGGCACACGATCCGCTGCCATCGGCGACGCCCGTGGCGAAGCGATGCCCAGTCTGACGATGGCCGACGCCGTCCAGCGCGCCCGCGCCGCGACGGTGCGACTAAGGGTCCACGACGGCAACGGGTTCGGCGTCGGAACCGGAACGATCATTGATCGCCACGGTGACGAAGCCCTGGTGCTGACGTGCGGGCACCTGTTCCGTGAAACCAAACTGCAATCCAAAGTCGAAGTCCAATTGTTCGTCGCCGGGCAAGTCAAAACGGTCCCCGGCCAAGTCATCGACTACGATGCCGACAACCGTGACATCGCACTGGTCGTGATGCGGCCGGGATTCGAAGTCCAACCGATCCAGATCGCCAACCCGGCCAACCCGCCGCAGAGCGGCCAAACGGCGTTCAGCTTCGGCTGCGACCACGGCGACGATCCCTCACGTCGCGACACCGCGATCACCGGGATCAACAAGTACAACCAACACGTGGGCGCCTCGAACATCGAAATCGCCGGCGCCCCGGTCGACGGACGCAGCGGCGGCGGGCTGTTTGACGCCATGGGCCAATTGATCGGTGTCTGCAACGCCGCCGACTACAAGGGCGATGTGGGAATCTACACCGGACCGGGAAGCGTCAAATGGCAACTCGATCGCGTCCAGTTGGCACACCTCTACCAAACCCAGCCACCGGCTCCGCTGGCCGCGCCCGCGCAGCGACCCACCGGCAACCTCGGCCAGCCCCAGACGCGATTGGCCTCACTGGATGCCCCGCAATCGCACGCCGGTCAGGCTCATCCCAGCCAGCCTGCCGCGACGGAAATGATCATCATCCTCCGCGATCCAAACGCTCCCGGCGGGCAACGCGTAATGAACATCCAGCAGCCGACCGCTGAACTGATGGAAGTGATCAGCCGCCACGCGCGGTAGTGAAGGTAGAACACGGCCCACGGATGGCAAAGCGTCCCCACGGATGTCACCCACGACGGTATCCGTGAGTGTTCTCAAGAACTCTGTCCCCCGGGAAACAAACCCGCGGTCATCTTCGACCCCGGACGGCAACGCGGTGAAGCCTTGTTCCCTGTGTTTCTTGAGGTTTTAGCGGCAGGGCGCGAGCCCTCCGGTTCGTCATCTTTGCCAAAACACCGGAGGGCTCGCGCCCTACCGCTACAAATGTCTCACAGCGCTGCCTGCAGGGATCAAACCGCTGTCGCTTCCCGCCGTCCATTCAACGATCCGAATTGACGCCGCACCCCTGTTTTGCCTACTGCACACGATGACATCGGTCCGGCGCCCTCTCCTCCACCACGCCTTATGAATGCTAGCAATCCGTTTCGACGCAGCTGTTTGCCGCTCGCTATAGCGTTGGCCTTCGTCGTGGCGAGCACTGAAGTGGTGCAGGGGCAAGTTGACGAGGGCGACGAGATCGTCGAACTGAATCTGTCCGGGACCGTCCGCGTCACGACCCTGTTGGACTTGATGAGCAAGCAGTTGGGGATCCGCTTTTTGCACGCCGCGGAGATTGCCCGCCGGGACGTGACGGTTTACACGCCGGCCAAACTGCCCAAGAAAGTCCTGCCCACGTTGTTGGGCAGCCTGCTTCGCGAAGCCAACCTGGCCGTCGTCGATTCCGAGGTACCGGGTTGGAAACGCGTTGTCGACATCGCCGACATCGTCAGCAGCGCGCCGGCCGGCGACGCCGCGGAAATCTCCCGTCGCAACGGCCCCGCCGCCGCGGTGACTCAGGTGTTGCCGATCAAACACATCGACGTCACCACGGCATCAACGTCGCTGAAACCTTTCCTCAGCAAGACGGGATCCAACATCGTCGCACTCGGCGAACAAGGCATCTTGATCGTGTCCGGTTATGCCGCCGACGTACGGTTGGTCGCGGAGTTGTTGGCGATGATCGATCGACCCGACGCCGAGGGGACGATCGAGTTTTACCAGACGCGGCGTCGACCGCCATCGATGTTGATCGATCAATACCAAACGATCCAACCATCCGACACCACAACGAAAGGCGTCTCGGACAAGAAACTGAAGTTGTTGGTTGACAAGACCGGCCGCCGCGTGGTCGTGGCGGGTCGCAAGGATTTGGTCGCTGCGGCGATCGGGCTGCTGGAACGCTTGGATTCCGGCACGGAGTTTTTGACTCGCGTTTATCGGTTGGAATACATCGGCGCGTCTCGACTGGACAATCTGATCAAAGGATTCGTTGAAACGTCTGGCGAGAGCAATCGGGGGACCGCGTCAAAGTCGATCGAAACGACGATCGATGAAGAAGGCAACCTGTTGGTGGTGCGTGCCGGCGCGGAGGTTCACCAGCAGATCGAAACATTGCTGAAGGAACTCGACCAACCGGTGGATTCCGACGAGAGTCCGATTCGGTTTTACAAGCTCAAAAACGCGACCGCGATGGATGTGCTTTATTCGTTGCTGGCGCTGCAAGAGGCCGCCGGCAGCGGCGTCGCCCAAGCCGGGGGTTTGGGCGCGGGAGCGTTTGGGACGCTCGGCGGCGCGACCATGGGTGGAATCAGTCCCGCGATGGGTTTCGGCGGCAATCCGATGGGAGCCGCGGGAGGCGGCGCGAACAACCTGTTTCAAGGCGGGCGATCACGTGCGCGGCAACGACTCGACGAACTCGGCGGCGGATCGTTCGGCGTGGCGGGTCAAAATTTGAGCAACAACATGACTACCAGCCGCGTCCCCAACCAGAACGCCGCACTCGGTTCGGTCGCCGGATTCGGCGCCGGCGGGTTCGGCATGGGCGGGTATGGCGCTGGAGGAGGCGCCGCGGTGGCGACCTTGCCCGGTGGCGCCCGGGTGTCGGCCGACGTCGCGACCAACAGCTTGATCGTGTTCGCACCCTCAAACGTTCAGTCGTTGTATGAAAAACTGATTCGTTCACTCGACCAGCGTCGTCCGCAAGTGTTGATTCAAGCCGACATTCTGGCGATCGACACGAGTGACAATTTTTCGCTGGGGGTGGAGATCAGCGGCGGCGATCGGGAGGGATCCAAGCGGCTGTTCGAATTCACGTCGTTTGGACTCAGCGAAGTCGATCCGACCAACGGGGCGCTGACGATCAATCCAGCGCTGGGGTTCAACGGCGTCTTGGTGGACCCCGAAGTCGCCGACGTGATCGTTCAGGCGCTCAGCCGCCATACGCGCGGTCGCGTCTTGTCCTCGCCCAAGGTCTTGGTCAACGACAACCAAACCGGAACGCTGAACAGCATTTCCAGCATCCCGTTCCAGGCATTCAGCCAGGGAGAAACGACCACACTGACGGGGCTGGGCGGCAACCAAGAAGCGGGCACGACGATTTCCGTCACGCCACACATCAACGAAGACGATCATCTGCAGTTGGAATTTGATGTCGAATTCAGCACGTTTATCGGTTCGACCGGCGGCGACCTGCCGCCGCCGCGACAGATCGACCGGGTCGGCAGTGTCGTCACGATTCCCGATGGCAAAACGATCGTCGTGGGGGGGCTGAAGCGAACCCTCGAAGGCAATTCGTTCACCGGCGTCCCGTGGCTGGAAAAGATCCCCGTGATCCGGGAACTGACCAGTTTGCGCAGCGAAGAACAGACGACGACGTCATTCTTTTTGTTCATTCGGCCCAAGATCCTCCGCGATTCGCAATTCCGGGATTTGCAGTTCCTGTCCGACCTCGAAACCCAAGACGCCCAACTGCCGGCCGACTATCCTGTTAGTGGACCCTTGCTGGTTCCCTGTCCGACGCCCGCGGGATTGGACCCGATCGGATCGGAGCATTTGTCGTCACCGATGCAAGGGAGTGATCCGGTGGAGGAATACGAAGTGATCGGCCAGCCGCAGGTGGTCTACCCGTCGCCGTAATGAATGCCATGAGTGATCACGAATCTGCCGCCGAAGCCTATCGCCGCAAGATGGCCTGGCGGCGAACCCCCGAAGAGAACATGCGTTTGTTTGTCCAGTTGCAGCGGCAAGCGTTCGAAGTCTTGGAAGCGTCTCCCGAAGCCATGGATCACTTCATCCGACGAAACCATCGCAAGCGAAGGCAATCGGAGGTGGACAAACTGCTTCGACGTCACGGGATCACTCACCCCTCCCCGTCTCCATGACCGCCCGCCCGTTCGCCCTGATCGAGTTGCTGCTCGCACATTCGGTACCGTTGGTCATCATCGGAGGACACGTTTCATTGCGTCTGTTGCGCAAAATGAAGCAAGCGTCGGGACGTGGCAAAGATTTGATGGACCTTGAAAACCTGCCGACGGAAGCGACATGACCGAGACGCTCAGCCATGATCGTCACGAATCCGCCACCCGGCAGGCGACCGAGCAACTCGCCGCGCGGCTTCAGATGCCGGTCTCCGAAGACCTGTCCAAGCTGCAGCCCTCGGAGATCTTCTTGAGTCGCATTCCGATCGCGCATGCCCGCGAGCATGGCGTGATGGGGTTTCGCGGCAAGCAGGACGACGACGTCTGGTTGGCGATCGACTCGATGGCCGGTTACGAACACTTAGATATCATCGCCCGCGCGCTCGCTCAACGACCCGAAGGCGGGCTCCGGCCAATGCGTGTGCGCCCGTTGCCGGCGACGACCACCGCCATCGCGCGCGCGATCAACGCAGCCTACTCCGGTCAATCCAGTCGAACGCAGAGTGTGATCGATTCGCTCGATCGTGACGAACTGTTGGGCCAGTTGGCCGGCTTGGGGCCCAAGGAAGACCTGCTGGATACCGAAGGCCGGGCGCCGATCATCCGCCTGGTCAATCACATCCTGTTTGATGCGGTCAAATCGGGCGCGTCGGACGTCCACATCCAACCGTACGAAGACCGGTTGATGGTGCGGAAACGAATCGACGGTGTCCTGTTTGATACGTTTGAAATCCCCAAAACCGTCCAAGAAGAGGTGCTGTCTCGGATCAAGGTCCTGGGCAAAATGAACATCGCCGAGAAACGTTTGCCGCAGGACGGGCGCGCGACGGTGCAGCTCGGTGATCGCACGGTCGACTTGCGGATCGCGTCGCTGCCGACCAGCCACAACGAACGCATCGTGATCCGGTTGTTGGACAAGAGCGCGCGGCTGTACACGCTGGCTGAACTCGGCATGCCGGCCCACGATTTCGGCCGCTTCGCATCGCTGATCGCTCGCGATCACGGGCTGATCTTGGTCACCGGGCCGACCGGCAGCGGCAAAAGCACGACGCTCTATGGCGCATTGCAGGAACTCGACAGCGAAGAATTGAATATCCTGACGCTGGAAGACCCGATCGAGTATCAGTTGGACGGGATCAGCCAAACCCAGATCAATGAGAAAAAGGGGATGACGTTCGCCTCGGGCATGCGGAGCGTGCTGCGGCAAGACCCCGACATCATCATGGTCGGCGAGATCCGCGATGCCGAAACCGCGATCATGGCGATCCAAGCCTCGTTGACCGGTCACCTGGTGTTCAGCACGCTGCACACCAACGATGCCGCCAGCGCCGTGACGCGTCTGTTGGACTTGGGGATCGAACCCTATCTGGTCAGCAGTTCGCTGGTCGCCTCGCTGGCCCAGCGACTGGTCCGCAAGTTGTGCGTCGACTGTAAACGTCCGCGACGCAGCGGCGAGGCGTTGCCAGATGTGCCCGTGTCGCTATTGGAGTCTCATGGTTTGGCGCAATCGGATTTGGTCGGCGTGTTTGAACCGGTCGGATGTGATGCCTGTCGCGGGACGGGATTCCGCGGCCGCGTCGGACTGTTTGAACTGTTGGTCATCGATGACGCCTGCCGTGAACTGGTGCAATCGCGTGCCAATGCGTCGGCGATCCGCGCAGCCGGTTTACAATCGGGCATGCACTTGTTGTCGATGGACGGCTTGTTGAAAGTCCATCAAGGCATCACGACACTCGATGAAGTCCTCCGTGTAACGACGCTGTGAGCCCGATGGCTGTCTTTTCCTATTCCGGTATCGACGCGGCTCGCAAATCCGTCCAGGGAACGGTCAGCGCCGATACCGCGCGGGAAGCCCGTGATTCGCTGCGTGGCCGCGGCATTCACGTGCGCAAGATCTCCGCCTGCAAACACCGCGAATCGAAGTTCCGTCTGCCGCGGTTTTCGTTGATCGGATCGAAGAGTCATTGGGCGACCGCCGTGTCGGAGTTGTCGATGCTGTTGCACGCCGGCATTCCGATGCTCGATGCGCTTGATACGATCGTCGAGCAGAATCACGGGGCATTTCGCGCGGCGTTGCTGGCCGTCCGCGATCGAGTCGCTGCGGGGGAATCGTTTGCCCAGGCGCTCGGCGGCCGTCCCGATCTGTTCGACGAGGCCTCGGTGCAGATGGTCGAAGTCGGTGAAAACGCCGGGACGCTGGAGGAAGTGCTTTCACAGCTGGCCGAATTCAAACAACGCCAATCCCAGTTCACCGATGCGGTCACGACCGCGCTGGTGTATCCGATCTTTTTGGTTTGCTTTGGAACCGCGGCCGGGGTGTTTTTGATGACCAGTGTCTTGCCGCCCCTGCTGGAAAACTTGGAAGAGACCCTCGACGAACTTCCGTTTCCGACGCGGGTTGCCAAGGCGCTCAGCAGTCTACTGGTCGACAATCGCTGGTTCTGGATCATGGGGCTGGTCGCTGGCGTGGTCGCGTTGACGCTGGCCTTTCAAAGCCGACGGGGCAGGCAGGTGTTTGATCGACTGGTGTTGCGCGTGCCGATTCTCGGTCCGATGCTGGTCAAACAAGGTGTGTCCCGGATCGCGATGATCATCGGAACGCTCTCGCGTAGCGGTGTCGAATTGACGCGTGCGTTCGATCTGGCCGAGCGTTCGACCCGCAACACCGTGTTCCGATCGGCGCTGCATGAATGCGGCAGCCGGATTTCCGCCGGCGAAGAGCTTGCCGATGCCTTGCAACGCAGTGGTGCGTTTCCCCCGCTGGCGGTGCGGGTGTTCTCCATCGGCCAGGAGTCGGGAAAACTCGACGAGATGCTCTTCCGTCTCGCCGAAGACTATGATGAACAAGTCAAAACGGCGTCGGCACGACTGACCTCGTTGATCGAACCGGTCCTGATCCTTGTCTTGGCCGCCATGGTTGGATTTTTGTTGTTGGCCACGATCCTTCCGATTCTGGAGGCTGGAAATGTTTTGTGAGCGACGATTGCCCTCTCAAACGAGTTCATTACATCAGCCTTTTCGCATCAACCTAAAGAGCAACCCTCCCCCTGGGAGGGTGATTTCCGGCAACATGAAACGACGCGGATTCTCACTCGTCGAGTTGATCGTGGTGATGGTGATCCTGGGCATGTTGGCCGGACTGGTCGCCGTTCGCACGCGTGGCTATTTGATCAACTCGCGCAAGAACGCGGTCAAAGCAGAGATCGCGACGATCATCAACGCGCTGGAAACGTTTCGCATTGATCAGGGACGTTATCCGACCGAAGACGAAGGACTGGAGATTTTAAAAGAAGAGACCGAGACCTGGCCCGAAGGTTTCTTGACCAAGATGCCCGTCGATCCTTGGAAGAACCCGTATCTTTACTTCGTCGGCGAAGAAGGCGTCGAAGTGGTCAGCTTGGGCGCCGATGGACGTGAGGGAGGCGACGGAGAGGACGCCGATTTCTCCAGCACGATGTTGGAAGAATGAGCGATCATATGCCGTGTCGGATCCAGAATGGATCGCAGCGATTTGCCGCTGGTGGCGCGGCGCGTGCGAATATCAGCGGACTTCTTTCAGGGGCTGGGTCAGACCGCTGGCCCCCTCATCCCCAGCCCTTCTCCCCCGCAAAGCCGGGGGAGAAGGGAGCCATGGTGTGTTGTGTAGATATCAATGCCGAAGCGGGGCGAGGGGAGCCAGAACTGAGAAGCGCAAACCGTGGCTTCTCCTTGATCGAACTCATCGTCGTCTTGGTGCTGATGGCGGTGCTTGCTTCGCTGGCGACGCTGTCGGTCCGCGGTGTGATCGCTCGACAACGTTTGGGGCGTGCCGTCGAAGTCGTCGAGCAATTTGATACCGCGCTGCGGCGCTCGGCACGCGACCAGCGCCGACAAGTCGCCGGAGTCATCGACCGTGGACGTGGACGACTGACCGTTGATCCCTCGGGTGATCAATCGAGAATGTTTACGTTGCCGCGTCAAGTTTCCATCGATGCGATTCGCTTCGGCCCCGTCTCGGCGTCTCGACAAGGATCGCAAGTGATCGCAAACCGTGACGGATCGTCGCCCAGCTACGCGCTGCGTTTGACCACCGCTGAAACGCGGCGCTGGGTTTTCTTGGTCGGGGGAAGCGGACAAGTCGTGGAGGACTTCAATGACATGGCGGTTGATTTGGCGCTGGGGATGCGATGAACCGGCGACCTGCATTCACGCTGTTGGAAGTCATTGTCGCGTTGGCGCTGATGGGGTCGGTGCTGGTCGGGTCAATGCTCGCGTTCTCGCGGCACCGCAAACAACTGTCGATGGCCGAGAAGCGACTGGAAGCCACCCGAGTCGCCGATCGATTGGTGCACGAACTTTCGGCACAGCAAGGCGGTTTGCCGATCGGCACGCGGGGCGCGGTGGCCGGCAAGCGTGATTGGGTTTGGCAGACGTCGCTGATCGGTAGCACTTCCTTGGCCACAGTTGAGATGCAGGTCGTGCGTTTTGAAATCATGGAAATCGATGCCGCATCGACGTCATTGGTCTCGGTCGATCTGGTCAAACCGGCGGGCGTTCCATGAGGATGCGGCGTCAACAAAGATCGTTAAAGGAATGCCTGCCGGATGGCGTGGGAATACGGGTTGGTGTGCAGGCTTTAGGAACCGTCCAGCTTAGGACGACCGGTTTTTCGAGTGCGATGGCCCTTCCGGGCCGTCGTCCGCTGGACGCCCGACGACGACCTAGAAAGGACGTCGTACATCGCTCCGCCGCCGATGCATTCACGTTGATCGAGATGATCGTCGCGCTGGTGCTGGCGGCGTTGATGATGGTCGGCTTGTTGGGCATCGTGGCCTCGGTCTCGACGCAGTCCACTCAATTGCATCGCGAGCAATTCGATTATGTCGCCGCCGGACTCCTGGCCGATCGTTTGCGCAACGATTTGATCAACGCGCGAGGCATCGCCGCCGGCGCCGACACATTAATTTTGTCAGGATACGTCTCGCCACAGCAGGTGCCCGGCACGGTCCGCTACGAACGGGCGATGATCGGATCAAGACGTTTACTGATTCGCCACATCGGCCGCCAACGCGACGTGTGCTGGGTTGATTTCGGTGCGTTCGAATTCGAAACGTATGACGAGTTCGATGCCGAAGCCCCCATTCCCGACATGACCGGTGGGCTGCTGCCGATGCCCAGTCGCTTTCGCATCGCCGGGCGAGACGCGCAAGGTCGAGTCTTGTTTGACGAGGTGATCGATCATCATGCGGACTGAACGTCGACGCTCGGGATACGTGTTGCTGGCGGTGCTGGCCGTACTGGTGTTGATGGTCACCGTGCTGGCGACGCTGTCCAAGCTCAGCCTGCGCCGTGCGCTCGCCGCGGCCGACGCGCAGGTTCGTTTGCAACAGCGGCTTGGTGCCGAGTCGATTGAACGCGTCCTGTTGCCGCAAGCCGGCAGGGTCTTTGATCAACGGGAAGAACAGGCCGATGCGATCCAAAAATCGACGGGGACGGCGAGCCCGTTTCCCAGACAGATTCGCGGTGCGGTGACGATCGGCGGCGTGACCTTTGACGTCGTCTTGGCCGATGAAGACGCCAAGTTGAATTTGAACCAGGTGTACCACATGACCGGCCGGCGGCGGACCGAGACGACGCTCGGCGAGGTGCTCGGGCCGGTCGCCGCTCGGGCGGTGCGTCTGTTGCCCGCCACCCGCCCGATGACCGCTGCGTTGATGGAATCGGCGGCCGAAGGCGGATCCGACGACGAATCGGATCAGACGATGACGGAAATCCCGCGAGCCTTTCGAAGCTGGGGTGAGGTGTTTGACCTGTCCAGGCTTTCGGCGAGTCTGGGATCCGACGCCGCGCTGCCGTCGGTGAGCGGTGAAATCACGTGTTGGGGCGGCGGCGGGCTGAATCTACGCCGAGCCTCGGAGACATCGATCCGAGCGGCCGCGGGTTGCGTGTTATCCGATGCTGGAGCCCGCCGGCTGGCCAGCCGATATAAAGACAATCCCGTGACGTCGCTGGCGATTTTGGTCCAGCAAGAAGCGAAAACTGAAACCGAACGGCTTCGGCTGCTTAGAATGTTGTCCGAGACCAGCACGCACTTTTCGCTTTGGATCGATGCGTCTGCGGTTGCCCGTGGAAGCATGCGGACCTTTTCGGTGATGCGAACGACCGACGACGGTCTGGCGATCAACGAACGCTTTTCATTTTGAGAGACGTCGCAGTTCAATGAGAGAGATTGCTGACGGATGGATTTGACCGCACAACGACGATTGATCACCGCGTCGACTGCAGGCTTCTTGGCCGTTGCAGCGGCGGGTGTCGTCTGGTCGCTCGCCGGCATCGATCCACCCGCGCGGCAATCCGACAGCACACGCGGATCGAAGCGCGGCATCAACCTGCCGGTTGACCCACCGCAACCCGCGACCGTCCAACAGGCAGCGCGGGTCGACTTGGCTTTGAAACTGCAACAGCCGCTCTACGATCCCCCCAAGCCACCTCCGCCGAAACCCCAACCCAAACCGGATCCCAAACCGGTGGTCGTTCGCAATCCGCCGGCGGTCAAAGCCGCGCGTTTGGATTGGACGCTCTCGGGAACGATCATCGACTCCGATCAGAGCGTTGCGATTTTGACCGATGCGTCCGGCAAGACCGACATCCGTGCTGCGGGCGAAGTCGTTGAACTGTCGCCGCCAGGCGTGTTGGTGCGAAAGATCGATTCAGAAAAGGTCACGCTGGAGGTTCGCGGCACGGAGTCGACCCTGCGATTGAAATCATCCTTTCAGTCCAGCGGCGGCGGCAGGCCCGATCGGCCGAACCGGAGACCGTCCCGATGACCGATCGGTTCTGCATCGATGGCGGTGGATTGGTGGTGCGCACCGAATCGGGATGGTTCCTTCAAGTCGGCGTTGAACAAACCCAACTCGCCGCCGAAACACCGCCGGACGTTGTCGCCGAGCGGTTTGCCCAACTATGTGATTCGGTCAAGGGAGCCGAGAAACGCTGCGTGCTCGGTATGCCCGGCAACGAGTGCTTTTTCGTCTGTGATGAATTGCCCGATTCGATCGACCCCAAAGACCGTAGCGCCGTCACGTTCGAACTGGAACGCCATTTTCCGCTCGACGCCGAATCGATGGTCGCGGACTATTTTGTTCGTGCCGCGTCCAGGCAAATCGCGGCGGTGGCGATCGAAACCCGTCGGCATCAAGCGACGGTCGATGCCCTGCAAGCGGCGGGGATCGAAGTCGTTTCGATTTTGCCGGTGGCGTTTCTGATCGCCAGAGCCTTCTGGCGCAGCGATGCCGAAAAGTCACCGTTCACCTTGTTGATCTTCGCCGCGACATCGGCTGAATCGTTGTCGGCTGAATCGTTGTCGGTCGACGGCGGCGGGGTTTATCGGTGGCGGCAGTTCCATGACGGCGATGATGAACTGCGTCGGCATCAAGCCACCGTCGCGGATCGAGTCGACGCCTCGGAAAGGACCGTCATTGTCGGCCGAAGCGAATTGCCGTTTCCATTGCGTGGCCGAGTCCAATGGTGTGATCGAGCGGCCCTGCGGCTTGCCGCCGAGGGTGCCGGACTTGCCTTGGGAGGGCGCTGGGGGCGTTGGCCGGATTTGCGACGCGGTGACTTGGCACCGAGCGATCCGTTGTTCGCCGTTGCCGGTCCCTTGCGCAAGCTCGCCTGGGCGGCAACGTGTTGCTGTTTGATCCTCGCGATCGCAGCCGGGTATCGCGGCAACCGGTTGGCCGCTGAATCCGAGACGGTTCGGCGACAACAACGCGCCGTGTTTGCCGAAGCTTATCCGGGGCGGCGCGTTCCCGTGATGCTGATGCGAACCGTCCGGGGCGAACACAGCAAGACGCTCGGCTCCCGCGGTCGCGGCGATGCGATCCGCTTGCCGGTTCCCGCCACGCGTGTGCTGAGGGATCTGTACCGCGGTCTGGAACACGCGCAACGTGTCGGCGGCGTGCGGCTGCGGTTGATGGATTTGAAGATCGTCGATGGCGTCTGCTCCGTCACCGTTCGCGCGGTCGACGCCGTCCAAATCGGGACCATCGCCAAGTCGCTCGAAACGATCGGGTTCGACGTCACGCCACCGGCCGCCGAGCAGATCGATCCCAGCAAGGACGAGCCGATACCGACCTACCAATCGACCCTCTCGGCCGTTTGGAACGCGCCCGCCAATCGGGTAGAGGAAGGTGTCGATTCATGAACGCAACGACGAAACGAATGCTGGTCGGCGCAGCCATTGTGCTGCTGGGGCTGTACGCGGCGTCGAGCGTGTTGAACACGTGGTCGGCGGCGAGTCGGTTGCAGTTGGATCGCCAAGATTTGCGCGAGCTGCGACAAAAGCTGGACGAGATCGAACGGGTCGCCGACGCGCCCCGTGTCGCGGCGCTGGAGTTGGAAGAACCCAACCAAATCCTGGATCGCATCAACGCGGCGCTGCAGCAAGCCAATCTGTCCTCCGATTTGCTGTCAAACCAAACGCCCAACCAGCCGCAGCGGATCGGGCAGACCGATTTCAAGCTCCGGCGGGTCGAAATCAAACTCAACGCGGCCACGGTTCCCCAGATCGTCGCCTTTTGTGACGCGCTCAAGGATGAATCGACCGGCAGCTTGGTGAGGGATTTGCAGCTGTTTGATCCCCGACAATCCGGCTCGCGCGAAACCTGGAATTCTCAGCTGACCTTGACCCAGATCATCTTTTCACCGAAAAGCGACACGTGAACGTGCGTTGGTGGAATTGGAATGCATCGAAATGGAGTTCGTAGTGATCGATCGCGGCTAGGTCCGGTGTCTGCTGCGCTGAGGATGACGCGATGTGGTTGCGTCGCCATGTTCTTCGTCTGTCTGCTGCCCGTCGGATGCTCGTCTCTGCAAAGTAAGAATCGATCGGTGGTCAAGGTTCAGACCAAACGGGACACCGAGCGTGCCAATCGTTTGACGTACGCGGGCATCCGATCTCTGCAGAAGCAGCATCTCGACAAGGCGGCGAAACAATTTCGCGAAGCGGTGGAGGCGGATGAGACGTATGGTCCGGCGCACAACAACCTGGGGCTGATGCATTACGAGCAAGGCAACTTGTATCAGGCCGTGATGGCGTTTGAGCAGGCGCGAGACTATTTGCCCGGCGATCCGGCGGTGGTCTACAATTTGGCTTTGGCGCTCGAAGCGGCCGGACGCACCGGTGAAGCGATCGAGCTCTACTACACCGCCAACGCGATGGATCGCGCCAATCCGCTTTATCTCGGCAATTTGGTCCGGTTGCGGGTCCGGCTGGGCGAGCACGATGACGTGCTGGTTCAGCAGCTCCAGGATTTGGCGCTGATCGAAACACGCCCCGATTGGCGACGCTGGGCGGACACGCAGCTGGCGCTTTCGCAAAACGATGTGTTGGATCGCGGCCCGGGCACACCGGATCTGGAGGCGATGGTCGACCGTAAAACCGAGGCGGATTCCGGGGCCCTGCGGACCAAGATCATCGACTTGACACCCGTCATGCCGGCCTCGGCGGAAGAGCCGATCGCCGAACCGTTCGGATTTGACGATCTGCCCGATGCCCCGCCGCACACAGATCCGCCGAACGACCCGTACGGGAATGATCCGACCATGGATTTGACCCCGCCGTCGCCGCCCGCGGTCGACGCGTCAACCTTGGAAGAAAGCTACGTCGAAGACCTGACCGACAAACCCTAATCGTCCGCACACCAAAACATTTGTCCACACGGGGACAGACCCCGGGTGTTTGGGGACAGACCCCGGGTGTTTGATTGTTCACCAGGTAGCTTTCGCGGGGACGGTAGCTTTCGCGGGGACAGACCCCGGGTAGCTTTCGTCCACTCGGGGACAGACCCCGGGGTGTTTGGGGACAGACCCCGCAATGTTTCTTTGTCGACCCGGGGACAGACCCCGCAGGCTTTTATTGTTCAACCGGGGACAGACCCCGGGGTGTTTGATTGTTCACTTGGTGTTCAACCGGGGACAGACCCCGGGGTGTTATGGAGAAGAAACCCACGGATGGCAGTGCGTACCCACGGATGTGATGCAGTCGGGGATCCGTGGGGACGCCTTGCCATCCGTGGTCTGACCCATGACGGAGGGTGTTTGGGGACAGACCCCACGGTGTTTGATTGTTCACTTGGGGACAGACTCCGATGGGGCCGTTTTCGAGAAAGCGCTTATCCACTCTGGCTATTCCTGGGTGATACAATCGCGGCGACCAAGTGAGCGATGACCTTCGCCGATTGGTTCCGCATCCACAGATCCGACATCCACGCCTATGATGAACGTTGCTTGATGGCCGGATCCTGGGCCATGCACCGAATCCTCATCGCATTTTTGGTGATCATGCTTCCGATTGCCGTGAATCCTCTCATGGCATTGAACATACCGTTGTGAGCTTGAATCCATACGAACCAACGTGTCACGCCGATGAAACTGGTCCGATCCGTGGCACCCGGTCGGTCTGGCTGTTGCTCATCACGGCCACGTTTGCAACCGCGTGCATTGCCACCGCAGTACTGATCTTGGTCGAGACAATGGAAATTGCGGATCGACACGGATCTTGGAACGCTGAACTCACCAAGGGCGCAACCGCCTCAGCGATATTCGGTTTGCTCGGCTGTTGTTGGCTGTGCTCGTCGATTCTCTACTGGGTGAGACGCAAGAGGTTTGCAACCATTGTCAATCTTGGTGCCATCGGTTTGGCTGCGTTGTTGATCGTGCTTGCGACGCAAGGGCTTATCCCGTGATCATCGGAACACGTCCCCGTCCAGCCGGGGACAGACCCCGGGTGTTTGTTAGGGTCGCAGCAAACCTCTTCCCCCGGGGGTTTTTGATCGAGGTAGAAGAAACCCACGGATGGCAGTGCGTACCCACGGATGTGATGCAGTCGGGGATCCGCGGGGACGCCTTGCCATCCGTGGTCTGACCCATGACGGAGGGTGTTTGGGGACAGACCCCACGGTGTTTGATTGTTCATTGGTGTTTCGGGGACAGACCCCAGGTGTTTGATAGCACATTCAGCCGGGGACAGACCCCGGGTGTTTGTTAGGGTCGCAGCAAACCTCTTCCCCCGGGGGGTTTTGATCGAGGTAGAAGAAACCCACGGATGGCAGTGCGTACCCACGGATGTGATGCAGTCGGGGATCCGTGGGGACGCCTTGCCATCCGTGGTCTGACCCATGACGGGAAGCTCGGGGTCTGTCCCCGATAGAGGCATGTCCCCGATAGAGGCAGCTGACGGGCTGGAAGCCTATCCCATTTGCTAGCGGCGGGTGGCTCTGCCTTCGATGGTTTTGCTGTCATCGAAGGGGTGCAGAGGTGTGCGTTCAAAGCTTGTGGTGGTGTGGACCTGCACCGACCCGAAGCCGCGGAACATGCGGGAAAGCACGAACTTGCGAATCAGATTGCGTCCGACCGGGACCAGCATCGCGAAGCCGACGATATCGGTCAGCAAGCCGGGCGTCAGCAGCAGTGCGGCGGAAAACACGATCATCAGTCCGTCTTGAATCTCGCGGCTGGGCATCCGGCCTTCGGCCAACGCCAATTGAAACTTTTGCCACGCGATCAGGCCCTCACGTTTGGCCAGCCAAGAGCCGATAATGCCGGTAACGATGACCAGCAAGAATGTCGGGCCGGCGCCCGTGACATCGGCCAGCTGCAACAGCAGGTACAGCTCCACCAGCGGGACGGTGATGAACAGCAGAAGAAGTCGAAGCAGCATCTCGATCGCCTAAAAAGGGCGGAAAAATTGGACGACGGTGTTCCGGATGAACCTGTTTCAATCCGGTCCGTCGGAGTGCCATCCTGACAAAAGTCCCTTACGGAATTCAGCAGGACGCGAATTTCGTGCCAGATCTGGCCATTTCGCAACACCCCCCCGCCAAAATCAATCAGGTGACGATCGTGATCGCCCAATCTTTAACGGTCCCCGACGCGGACGGTTTGTACGCACGGCTCTGGCATCGCGGCGACGGCTCGGAGCGCGGCGTGATGATCCTGGTGCACGGATTGGGGGACCACGGCGGACGATACGCGTCCTTTGCCAAGCGGATGCTGCGGCGCGGCTGGGCGGTTTTCGCTTTCGATCTGCCGGGGCACGGTCGCTCGCCGGGACGACGCGGAATCGTCAAGAGTTACGATTCGCTGTTGCAATTGATCGCGTCGTCGCGTCAGTTGCTGTGGCAGTCCTTTGGCGTCCAGCACCAGGTCGTGATCGGCCACAGCATGGGAGGCAACGTGGCGGTCAATTACGCGCTGCGGAGCGCGGAGTTTGATGCGGTCGAAACGCCGGAACTGTCGGGATTGGTGTTGGTCGCGCCGATGCTGATGCCGCCGAGTTTCCTGGATCGACCCAAGATCTTCGCCGCTTGGGGCACGGGGCAACTGTTTCGTTGGATCCGGCTTTCCAAACCGGCCCGTGCAGAACAATTGACGCGTGACCACGACGCGGCAGAGCGTTTCCGCACCGACCCGTTGCAGCACAGTCAGATCTCGTTGTACCTGGCGACCCAGTTGTTGGCACAAGGGCGTTTCGCGTTGGATCACGCGGCCGCGATCGAGACACCGACGTTGGTGTTGCAGGGGGATGAAGACGAATTGATCGATCAGGCCGCGTGCCGCAACTTGGCGCTACGGATGCGCGAGCGGGCGGAGTTTGTCCGTTGGCCCGGTGGACGTCATGATTTGATCCAAGATGTCGACGCGGAGGACGTGGCGGATCATCTGGCCGGTTGGATGAGCCGCAAGGTCAACCACTTCTCACCGGCATTGCGGTTGGCGCGTCAAGTCGATTTGAACTCCGAAACGCTCGAAGGCCTGCTGACCGACACGACTACAATTGACGGTACTTGGCCCACCACCGGTCGGCCTGCGACTCCGACCAGACGGGTATGTCAGTGATACCGTCGAGTTGATCGATGAGTTGTTGGGCCGATTCCGGGCGATCATTCGGGTCTTTTGACAAACAGCGAAAGACCAAATCGTCGAGTGCGGCTGGGATCGATTGGGTTGTGTATTCGCTTGGCCGTGAGGGCGGAACATTGGCAAGCTGGTGGAGGATCTCGGCGATGGATTGCCCGTCGACTGCGTTGCGTCCGGTCAACAGAAAGAACGCCACGGCGCCGAACGAAAACAGATCGGATCTGGGATCATTGGTCCCCTGATCGTGAAGCCGCTCAGGCGCCAGATACTGCGGTGTTCCCGCCACCAAATGGCTTTCTGTGATCAATTGTGATGTGGTGGTGTGGATCGGTTTCGCAAGACCGAAGTCGAGCACCTTCACGACATCGGAAGTCCCCCCGCGAATACAAATCATCACGTTGCCCGGTTTCAGATCCCGATGCACGAGTCCGGCATTGTGGGCTTCGCGAAGCGAATAGAGCACCTGCCGCAGCAGAAAGACAGCGCGGGACGGCTCGATCACGGTTTCAAGCTCGACGAGATGGGAGAGCGTTAGACCGTCGATGTATTCCATCACCAGATAAAAGATCCGTTCCTCGGAAACGCCATAGTCTAGAACGCGGACGGTGTTGAAGTGCTCCAGTTGGCTCGCCGATCGTGCTTCACGCTGAAATCTGGCAATGCTGTCGGAGTCGCTGAATTGGGGTTTGAGCAACTTGATGGCTGTGGGGCGTTTCAGCAGCTCGTGCTGCGCTTTGAAGACCTTTCCCATCCCTCCCTCACCGATCTGTTTTTCCAATCGGTATTGTCCCAGTTTTTGGTCTTCGCCGAAGCGATGGCGGAGGCGATTGATGGAATAGTACGATCCGATTGCGATGCACAAGCAGAGTCCGGATTGGACCATCACCGCCAAGGCAAAGACCCGTGTGACGCCTGCTGACGGATCGACTTCATCGGCATCAAACTCGGTCGCAACGCCGACCTGGAGATCATCGAGCCAGCGCCAAGCGCCGACGACCGTGACGCCGCGAAAGTCACGATACCCGTCGACGTCACTGCCGTCGTTACCGGAGAGACACATGCGAGCCATCTTTGTCAGTGGAAGCGCCGCAGCGGGGCCTTCGAACTGATAGCCAGCCGTGGTGTCTCCGCCGGGGTCGTGTAGGTAGATGTGTCGAACACTTGTGTCCGCTGTGGTTGGGATCAACCCGGCTTGCTCGAGTTGTCGATCGAATCGACTGGCGGACAGCACTTGTCCGTCGCGGTCGAAGACGTAGGTTTCACCCGATTCGCCCAGTCGGAACGCTTGCGTGATTCGCATCGCTTTCTCCCGGCTTGTGGAGTCGTGAATCTGCAGCGCGGCAATGACTCGGCCGTCGGCGTTGCGAAGTGGCGTCACGATCGCGAGATGTGGAATGACGGCGGTGCTCTCGTCCAGCGGGGTGATCGAACGATCCTTCTCCAGTGGAAAAAGCTCCGAGCGTCCTTCGAACACGGAAGCAAGAATGCTGGATCCCCACGGCGTTGCGTTGTGACCGATGCGGTCGCCCCCTGAGATGGAATCGGCGATCAGTCGGTAACGCCGATCCCAAATGGCGAAGTGTTCCTCACGTCCGGCCAAGGCCGTGATTTCGCTGCGGATTTTGAAATGGATCGGCGCAGCGAGAGGGGTTTGGGAAAGATCGTCCGCATCGTCTGTGATGCGGATCAGTTCGCCAACGGACTGGCGAAGGCGGTTGCTGCGGGCCCAGGATTCAGCTTTTTCGACTTCGTGATCCAGCCACATTTTCAGTGCAAGGACGTTGCTGTCGACGATTTCATTCAGGGTTTCGCGGCGGACCTCCTTCCGCAACTGTCCGATGTACCGTTGGACGAGAAAGCCGATCAGCGCGAGCAGCAAACAGGAAATCAGTCCGCCGAGGGCCAACTGACCTTGCCGGCCGAGACCATGCGTGAACTGCCACCAATGCTCGACGCCGGCGCCAAACAAATTCCTCCTTGGGGCGGTCAGCACTGTGGGGGAAAAATCTGCGACGGTGGTTTCGGCGGATCGAATGATGGTCCGCGAATCGTCGTGCTCAAGCAACGAATCAACCGCTGCGCGGAGTTCGGGATCGTCGGCGCAGGCGTTTTCCAAGACGCGTTCACGTTCGCCGCGGTCCAGGTCGACCACTCGGAGAAACAGTTCTTTGACTCGACCGTATTGGTTCGGCGTCACGCCTTGTCGTCCTCGTTGAGTTGCTGACGAAGCCAGGCGCGGACGACGCGCCACTCGCGATCGACCGTCGATTTGGAAATGCCCAGGTACTGGGCGACCTCTGAACTCGTCATTCCGCCAAAGAACCGCAGCTCGACGATTTGCGATTGTCGCGGATCGATCTCTTGCAGCTCGGCCAACAGCTGGTCCACGGCGATCAAGTCGTGATCGTGATCGGGCGAAAGAAACAGCTGCTCCTCGAAAGAAATTCTTGTGGCCGAACCGCCTCGTTTCTTGCGATTTCGGCGACGAGCGTTGTCGACGAGGATGCGGCGCATGGCTTTCGCGCCGATCGCCAGAAAATGCGTGCGGCCCTGCCATTGGACCCGTTTTTGATCGATCAGCCGCAAAAACGCTTCGTGGACGAGTGCCGTCGGCTGCAGCGTCACGTCGTTGGATTCGTGCCGCAAATAGGCTGCCGCCATCGAGCGAAAATCCTCATAGACCAACTCCAGCAGCTCGTCGGCCGCCCGTCGCTCACCGCCGGAAACGCGTCGGAGAAGTTCGGTGTGGGGCGGGGTCGGCGTTGTCATAGGGGCTTTTCGAAAAATTTTCGTGAACAGATGACCCATTTGGTGTGAGTCTGTCGCGTTAACGACGTCAACCCAAGCTCGCCCTCTTTGACGCCCCATTGCGTCCCACAACGATCTCATTCATTCAGGGAATACGTTTGATGCCGGAAACGACCACTCTCTTTCTGATCGACCCTGATCCGTCGGCCCGGCGGATCGTCGGCCGGATCGCGGATCAAATGAACATCGATTTCCGGCACTACACAAGCGCCGAGGATTTTCTTGAAGCATACACGCGCCAGACACCGGGGTGCATCGTCGCAGAATTTCGGTTGCTGGGAATCAGCGGAAACGAGCTGCAAAATCGACTCGTTGCCGAGGGCACTTCCCTACCCATCATTTTCGTTTCCGCATTTGCAGAAATCCCGTTCGCGGTGCAGGCGATGACGCAAGGTGCGATCAACGTGCTGGAAAAACCGGTCAGCGAGCAGGCGTTGTGGGATTCCATCCAGCATGCTCTGGCATGTGAAAGACGCGTTCGGCGGATCGATGCAAAGCATGCCGCCGTTGGGAAGCGTTTGGCAAGACTGACTTGCAAGGAACGCGAAGTCTTTGATCTGCTGGTCCAAGGGCACCCGAACAAAACGATCGCGAATCGATTGGGGCTGAGCATTCGAACCGTCGAGGCACGCCGTCATCATATCTTCCGAAAGACCGGCACGAAGTCCCTCGCACAGCTCGTACGGATGGTGGTCGAGACCGAGCGTCGCCGCGGCGGTCACTGAATGCTGCGGGATGTGCCGACGATTCCAGACATCCGATTCTCAGCATTTTCTTTAACGGCAGGGCGCGAGCCCTCGGGTCTTTCAACGTGCTTCCAAGCTGAAACCGGACGGCTCGCGGTCTGTCGTTTTTGTGAGCCGCGACGCGTAAGCGGCCGGGCATTGCGACGCCCGCCCGAGGCCTGACGGCCAGCGGCTCACCATTGACTCAGCAGATCCCGACTCAATCGACAGCCCGCTCGCGCCGTTCCGCTAACCCCTTCAACAGCAAAGGTAATCGCATGGGGTGCATCCCAGGCGTCTCGATTCGATCGAATCAGAACCAAGCGTTTTGTTTACCCGATCACGTCGCAACCCATCCAGGGTTGCAGGACCTTGGGAACTGCGATGCTGCCGTCGGCGCGTTGATGGTTTTCGATCACCGCGATCATCGCGCGTCCGGTGGCGACGGCGGTGCCGTTGAGGGTGTGCAGGAACTTGGTGCCCTTCTCTCCGGTCACCTTGTAACGCGTGTTCAATCGACGCGCCTGATAGTCGGTGCAGTTGCTGGTGCTGGTCACCTCGCCCCACTCGCCGGCGTCGCCTCGTCCCGGCATCCAGGCTTCCAGATCATACTTGCGATAAGCCGGACCACCCAGATCGCCGCTGGCGGTATCGACGACCCGGTAGGGGACTTCCAAGGCATCGAACAATTCACACTCCAGCGCCCGCATCTCTTCATGCATCGCATCGCTTTGCTCGGGCAAGGCGAAGGCGAACATTTCGACTTTGGTGAATTGATGCACGCGGTACAGGCCCTTGGACGCGCGACCGGCCGCTCCGGCTTCGGTACGGAAACAGTGACTGAGCCCGCATAACTTGATCGGCAACTCGGTGTCGGTCAGCGTTTGATCAGCCATCATGCCGCCGAGTGTGATCTCTGCGGTGGCGACCAGGTTCAATTCCGTGTTCTCGATGCTGTAAATTTGGGTCTCGGGGCCGCGCGGGTTGAACCCGGTTCCCTGCAGCACGCTGGTCAGCGCCAGGTCGGGCGTGGACACCGGCGTGAAACCGCGATCGGAAAGGAAGGCGATGGCGAACTGTTGCAGCGCCAGGTCCAAGCGGACCGCGGCATTTCGTAGAAAGTAGAACCCCGCACCGGCGACCCGTGCTCCGCCTTCGAAATCGAACAGGTCGTGTTTTTCACCGAGCTGGAGATGGTCCAGCGGTTGGAAATCGAACTCCGGTTTCGGCGTCGCGCCCCGCGACAATTCTTTGGCATCGTCTTCGCCACCGGTCGGCGCGTCGGGGTGGGTCAGGTTGGGGATCAGCGTTTGGATCGCCAGGATCTGGTCTTCCAACTCGTCGCATTGTTTTTGGGCGGCATCCTTTTGTTCTCGCAGCTCGCGGCCCTTGGCGATCAGTTCTTGTCGCTGGGCGTTATCGGATGCCTTGGGAATCTGCTTGCTGACTTCGTTGGCTTGGCGGTTGAGGTCTTGGGCGAGTTGCAGTTGAGTGACCCGCTGGGCGTCCAGTTCGACGATGCGATCGACATCACAGGGCACGCCGCGTCGCTCACAGTTCTCGCGGACCAGTTCGACGTTTTGGAGGATGAATTTCCGGTCAAGCATGATGAGTTGAGGTAGGTGGGGAAAAGTGAATTCGAAAGTGTTGTCGTCGTCTCAGTGGCGGGTGAATGTTGATCGAGGCTGAAAATCATTCGATGACGCCTGATCGACCCTCCCCTCGCTTCGCTCGACCCTCCCTGCCAGGGAGGGTTGCTTCATTGGAAGCCTATCCCACTTGTTTGGCGATTTCATTCCAGAGTCGGGCGGAGGCTTGGATGCCGCGATGGTAATCCTGGACACGAAATTTTTCATTGGGGCTATGGGTGTTGTCGTCGGAAAGTCCCCAGCCGAGCAACAGACAATCGCAGCCCAAAGCTTCTTGGAACCGCGTGACGATCGGAATCGAGCCGCCTTCGCGGATGAACACCGGTTTGGTGCCGAAGGCGGCATCAATGGCAAGTTCGGCGGCTTTGGCAAACGGCGTGTCGATGTTGGCCAGCATGCCCGGAGCCCCGTGATCGGTTTCCAATTCCCACGTCACTCCGGGCGGAGTGTTGGCGCTGAAGTGGTCATTCAACTGGCCGGTCAATTCCTTGGGATCTTGGTCGGCGACCAACCGAAAACTGATTTTCGCGGACGCTTTGGCGGGGATGATCGTCTTGACGCCTTCGCCTTGATGGCCCGAGGTCAGCCCGTTGATGTCGAACGTCGGTCGTGCCCAGCGTCGCTCGTCGGTCGTGTAGCCTTGTTCGCCGAACAGTTGCTTGACCCCGACACTTTCGGCAAACGCTGCATCGGATTGCGGAAGCTCACGCCATTGCCGCCGCTCCTGGTCGGTCAGCGGTTGAACGCGATCGTAGTAGCCGGGGATTTGGATCACGCCGTTTTCGTCGACCATGGAGGACAGCATCTTGCACAGCGCGATGGCGGGGTTCATCACCGCACCGCCGAACGATCCGCTGTGCAGATCTTGGCCGGGGCCGTCGACGGTCAATTCGTAGGTGGCGATGCCCCGCAACCCGTAGGTGATCGCCGGCTGTCCGTCGGCGTACTGGCTGCTGTCGCTGATGACGACGCAATCACAGGCCAGTTTGTCGGCCAGATCCGGCAGCATCCGTTCCAGGTTTTCGCTGCCGACTTCCTCTTCGCCTTCGATCAGAAACTTGATCTGCAGCGGCAACGCGTGACCGGCTGACAGCCAGCGACAAACGCTTTGGATGTGTGTCAGAACCTGCCCCTTGTCGTCGGTCGCGCCGCGGGCAAATAGATTTCCCTCGCGAACGGTCGGCTCGAACGGGCCGCTGATCCAGTCCTCCAGCGGCTCGGCGGGCTGGACGTCGTAGTGCCCATAGACCAGCACCACCGGTGCTCCCTCGACCGGTGCGGTCTGGGCAACCACCATCGGATGCCCCGCGGTCGCGATGGTCTCCACCGACAGCCCGGCGCGTTGCAATTTTCCGCTGACCCAATCACACGCCGCGCGGACTTCCCCCAGCCGCCGGCTGTCGCTACTGATGCTGGGGATCCTTAACCACTCCATAAGGTCGTCTAAAAGCGCCTTGCGGTCCGAATCCAGGGATTCAATCAATTGGTCCAGTGACGCGTCGTCGAGCGGCCCGGTGGCCGCATTTTCACGGGATGGAGACACGGGAACGACTCAGTGATTGTGGGGGAAAATCGGGAAAAAGCATCAAAATCGGGTCTGCCTTCGGTTCTGCAGCCGCGCTACAATAGGGGCCGTGTAATCGTAGCAACAGAGGGCGTGACCGTTCGCCCAGCGTTCACACGACGGAGCAGTTTTCGAAAATGTCAGACAAGCAAGTCGCGGTTGCCGATCCGGCGGTCGAACAAGAGCAACAAACCAAACCCAAGAAACAGCCTCGCTACAACGTCGTCCTCTGGGATGACTCCGATCACAGCTACCAATACGTCGTGATGATGATGCGAAAACTGTTTCGCCACCCGGTCGAAAAAGGTTTCCAAATCGCGACCCAAGTCGACAGCCACGGCAAAGCCGTTTGCCTGACCACCACCATGGAACACGCCGAATTGAAACGCGACCAGATTCACGCCTACGGCAAAGATGATTTGATCCCGCGTTGCAAAGGCAGCATGAGCGCGACCATCGAACCGGCCGGCTGAAGCATGTCGGCAAAGTTACGCGTCACCACGCTCGGTTGCAAAGTCAACCAATACGAAACCGAACTCGTCCGACAGGGGTTGCAGCGCGTCGGGTTTGAAGACTGCGCCCAGGGAGACCGGGCGGACGTTTGCATCGTCAACACCTGCACGGTGACCAATCAAGGTGACGTCAAGAGCCGCCAAGTGATACGCCGCATGGCCCGGGAAAATCCCGATGCCCGGATCGTCGTGATGGGCTGTTACGCGACGCGGGCGCCCGAGGAAGTCGCCAAGCTGCCCGGGGTGGCCGAAGTCGTCACCGACAAACGGGAACTGCCCGATCTGATGTCGCGGTTCGGCGTCGTCGACGTTCCCACCGGGCTGGACGGATTTTCCGGCCGGCACCGTGCCTACGTCAAAGTGCAAGACGGTTGTTTGCTTCGCTGCAGCTACTGCATCATCCCCCACGTGCGACCCAAACTGACTTCGCGGCCGCTCGAACACATCGTCGACGAGGTCCGCCGGTTGACCGACGCGGGACATCGCGAAGTCGTTCTGACCGGGATTCACCTGGGGCACTACGGTGTCGATTGGAATCGCAACAAACCGCGCGAGGACTGGACGCGGCTGTCGGATCTGGTTCGACAACTCTGCCAACTGCCCGGCGATTTCCGGATCCGGCTGTCCAGCATCGAAGCGACCGAGGTGACGCGCAGCCTGATCGGTGTGATGACCGAGTATCCCGATCGCTTGGTCCCCCACGTGCATCTGTGCCTGCAATCGGGCAGCGACTCGGTGCTGCGTCGGATGCGTCGACGCTGGGGCACGCGGATGTTTTTGGACCGTTGCCGGATGCTCAACGAGGCGCTCAACAAACCGGCGATCACGACCGACATCATCGTCGGATTTCCCGGTGAAACCGAAGCCGAATTCCGGCAGACGCTGGCAACCTGTCGCGCCGCCGGATTCTCCAAAATCCACGCCTTTCCTTTCAGCGCTCGCCGCGGCACACCCGCCGCCGAGATGCCGGACCAATTGCCCGGCGATTTGAAAAACCAGCGTGTTCACCAACTCGCCGAACTCGAGTCCGAACTTCGCCGCGACTACTTTGCCAGCCTGGTCGGTGAATCCGTTCAAGTGCTGGTCGAATCCGATCGCGCCCTGGTCAGGCTGGACGGCAGCGAAAGTGAATCGCGGTTGTTACGCGGGACGACCTGCCGCTACGCGCCGGCCGAATGGGTCAGTGAAGATCCCCGCATCACGACCGGGGACTTGGTGGCCGCCGAAGTCAGCCACGCCGACGCGGAGCGGGTGCTCGTTTCTCTGTAGGTCACGCTGTGCGTGACGTAAGGCATGCACTGTAGGTCACGCTGTGCGTGACGCAAGGCATGCACTGTAGGTCACGCTGTGCGTGACGCCAGGCATGCACCGCATGCCCTACGTCGTCGAATCCTGTCGCTGCAACGTCGACGGCTGGTCCTCTTGCGTGTCGACGAAATCCACCGGGACTTCGAAGTCTTCCATCGGGGCACCCTTGCTGGTCGGTTCCAGGTAGGTGTATCCGGCGAGGGCTTTTTCGAAGGCGGCAACGATTCGGCCGGCTTGTTGGTGATCGATCCGCTCGTCCGAGATCGCGTCTTCGACCGACTGGCCGATGCGATCAAGCAGTTCGCGGTCGTCGTATTGAACGTAGCTGAGCACTTCCGAGACGGTGTCGCCCTTGACGATCGAACGGATCTTCACCGCCGATCCCTCGCACTCGACATGCACCGCGTGGGTGTCGCCGAACAGGTTGTGCAAGTCGCCGAGGATTTCTTGATAGGCGCCCACCATGAAGACCGCCAATTGATACGATTTGCCGTCTTCGGGCACGTGCAGTCGCAGGGTGTCACAGCAATCTTGCTCGGACACGAACGAATCCACTTTGCCGTCGCTGTCGCAGGTGATGTCGCCCAGCACCGCGTGACGCGTCGGGCGTTCACCCAGCCGATGGATCGGCATGATCGGGAACAACTGGTCGATCGCCCAGGCATCGGGCATGGATTGAAATAGCGAGAAATTGACGAAGTAAATGTCCGACAGCATCCGATCGAGATGTTCCAATTCGGCCGGCACGTTGCCTTCGGCCTCGGCCAACTCGCGGACACGATGGCACAACGCGAAGTACAGATTCTCCGCCGCGACACGCTGTTCCAGCGGCAGGTACCCGCCGCTAAACAGGTTCATGCAGATGTCCAACGTCAGCTGCGCATCATGGAACTTTTCCATCATGTTGTCGGCGGTCAGATTGGTGTAGGCATCCCATAGATCACGCACCGGTTGTTCGTAATCGTCCGGAGGTCCCGCCGAATCGTTTTCCGCAGGCTGTTGCGACGCGGCCCAGGGCGGCAGATCTGCGTTGCCCTGTTTGGTCACGCCCAGGGTTTCCATCACCAGGATGCTGTGGTGGGCGGCAACCGCGCGGCCGCTTTCGGAAATCAGTTGCGGGTGGGGCACGCCGGCTTCATTGCAAACGCTTTGTACGTGGTAGACGACGTCGTTGGCGTATTCTTGAATCGTGTAGTTCATACTCGATTGGCTGTCGGTCTGGGTGCCGTCGTAATCGACGCCCAATCCGCCGCCGACGTCCAGATACCCCATCGCGGCACCGCGGCGTTGCAGGTCGACGTAGATCTGGGCCGCTTCCAGGATCGCCGACTTCAGCTGACGGATGTTTCCGATCTGGCTGCCGACGTGAAAATGCAACAGTTGAAAACAGTCCTCAAATCCCAGCTCGATCATGCGGTCCAACGATGCCAGGACCTCCGCGACGGTCAGCCCAAATTTGCTGCGGTAGCCGCCGCTGGCCTGCCAGCGACCGCTGCCACGGGTGGCCAGTTTGACCCGCATCCCGATCGTCGGGCGGACGCCCACGGCCGAGGCGACGCGGAAGATCAGGTCCAGTTCGCTGGCTTTTTCGACCACGGGAAAAACGGTCCGCCCGAGCCGCTGGGCCATCATCGCCAAGCGGATGTACTCTTCGTCTTTGAAGCCGTTGCAAACGATCGGGACCGAGGCGTCGCTCATCGCGATCGCGGCGAGCAATTCGGGCTTGCTGCCCGCTTCGACTCCGAAACCCAATGCGGCACCTTCGGCGACGATTTGTTGGACGACTTCGCGCTGTTGGTTGACCTTGATCGGGAACACACAGCGATAGCGGTTTTGGTAGCCGTTTTCTTCGATCGCCTGGGCAAAGCAATCGTGCAGATGATGCAATCGGTCGCGGAGGATGCCGTTGAAGCGGAGCAGAATGGGCAGGCTGAGGCCGCGTTCGCCGAGCTGGTCGACGAGCGCCTTTAGATCGATTGACGTATGTTCATCACGCGAAGGCGAGACGACCACCGTGCCTTGCTCGGAGATACTGAAATATCCGTCTCCCCAGCGATCGACACCGTATTCTGCCACCGAATCTTGGACCGTCCAGCGATCCTGACGAGCTTGCTTCAATGCTTGATTGCCTCAAACGAATGTCTCGATCGGTCGACCGAGACGTGAGTGGAAAGGTTTCAACCACAGAGCGTAGTAGAGTCGGGCGGGTCTGTCAGCCCAGCTGGGGACTTGGCGCCCCATCTTTGTACGCACTTTCCACCTTCGCGATCCGCTGAATGAAGTGCTCGATGGTCGGCGTCCGCTCCTCGACTTTGGGTTGCATCAATTGCATCACGCCGCGTGCCAGGGAGGGGTCGACGTTGGGGCAGACGTCGGCCAGCGGTTTGGGGGGCGAGGTGTCGTGATGCAGGGCGGCCCGCCCACTGACAACATCCCCCTGCCAGGGATGGCAGAAAGCGATCAAGCAGTAGAACGTGACGCCCAGGGAGAACAGATCGACGCGTTTATCGGTCGGCCGTCGCCGCACGATTTCGGGCGACATGTACAGCGGCGTCCCGGTGCGGTTGCCGGGCACCATGAACGGCGGAGTGGCCGGCAGCGTCAGTCCGAAATCGATCAGTTTGACGTCCGTCGACTCCGGCAGCAGGATGAAGTTTCGCGGGCAGATGTCACGGTGGATGTAGCCCTGGTTGTGCACATACTTGAGCGCTTCACACATCGAACGGATCAGCATCAATCGTTTGCCGGCGACATGATGTTCCTGCTTTTGAACGATGATGTTTTGCATGCTTGGCCCGGCGACGAACTCCATGATCAGGATCGGGTCGCCCTTGGTCGAAACGCCGATTTCGTAGGTTTCGACGACGTTGGGGTGATGCATTTTCAGGGCGATTTCGCCCTCGGACGGTTTTTTCAGGTGGCGAAACCGGCTTTCGAACAATTCCACCTTCTCCGGGTCCAGGATTTTGATCCCGACCAATCGGCCGCCATGCGCGTGGTCCTTGGCGACGACAAATTTCGCCATCGTGCCGGTGAACGCAGTCCGTTCCAGCGTGAAGCGTTTCTGAATGTCGATCCGCCCGCCGCTGCTGCCACCGCTGCCGCCGAGCATCGATTTGACGGAATCAAAAATCCCCATGGATGACCTACTTTCCGCAATAGTCGATCGCGCGGGCGATTTCAGTTTTCAGGTGTTTGCGATGAACGATTCGATCGATGTAGCCATGCTCGAGTAAAAACTCACTGGTCTGGAAACCTTCGGGCAATTCGATTCCGATGGTCGCCTTGATGGTTCGCGGGCCGGCGAACCCGATCAGGGCTTTGGGTTCGGCAAACACCAGGTCTCCCAGGGAGGCGAAACTGGCGGCGACACCGCCCATCGTGGGGTTGGTCAGCACGCTGATGAACAAGCCTCCCGCTTTGTCATAGCGGGCCAGTGCGGCGCTGACCTTGGCCATTTGCATCAGCGATAAAATACCTTCGTGCATCCGTGCCCCCCCACCGCTGGCGCTGATGATGATCAGCGGCAAGTCTTGCGTGGTCGCATGTTCGATCAACCGCGCCAAACGTTCACCCACGACCGATCCCATGCTGCCCATGATGAATGCGCTGTCGGTCACGGCCAGCGCGACACGGCGGGCGCGAATCATTCCGGTTCCGGTGATCGCGGCGTCGGACAAACCCGTTCGCTTCTGTTCCCCGACCAGCCGTTCGGCGTAGCGCCGGCGGTCAGAAAACTCCAGCGGATCGGTCGGTTGCAGGTGCTCGTTCATCGCCTCGAACGTGCCGTCGTCGACGACCTGGACGATGCGATCGGCGGCCGACACATAAAAGTGGTGGTCGCACTTGGGGCAGACGTTGAGTCGCTGTTCGACTTCTTTTTTGTAGACGCTGGTCCCACAACCGGGACACTTCAACCACAAGCCTTCGGGAACGCCCCGTTTCTTGGGTGGCTCCTGAGGGAGATCGCTAGGTTCGGGCATGGTAGAATGAGGCTGAGATTCGAGGGTGTCCATGCGAAAGAATCGAAGCGTTTCGGGTGATCGGCTTGCACTGGAATGATGTACCGCGCAGGCTGTTCGTCGGCCTGCCCGGCCACGTAGTTTAGCTGATGACGCCGTTTTTCTCAGCCCCTAATTGAAATCCGACATTGCGTTCGGGCAGGCTGCCCTGGGGCGGTACGATTTCTCAGGGCGAGCGAAACGCTGAAATCTGCGAGAATGGATGTCCAAATTGGGCGTTTGCTCCACGATCGGAGTACTCTGCCCGAGTCACGTTCCCCCACCGCGGTGAAGCATTTTTTCCTCTGTTTCTTTCGGTTTTAGCGGCACGGCGCAAGCCCTCCGGTTCGTCATCGTTGCCCAAACACCGGAGGGCTCGCGCCCTGCCGCTAAAATATGCTTTACAGCGTTACCCTTTCTCCCTCCTGCTGGTTCGAAATCACAACCATGATTGGCAATCTCTCTGAATCACGATTCCGGGGCTTCCTGGCACCGTTGGCCGTGCTGGCGGCGGTTTGCACGCCGCACTTCGTGTTGAATTCGGCCCCCGCGGCCGAGATCTTTGTCGAAACCGAGAGTTTTGACGATCTCGGCGGCTGGAAATTGGACACCCAGTTCATCCAGCAGATGGGATCTCCCTACCTGCTCGCCCACGGACTGGGCACGCCGGTCGACGACGCCGTGACGCAGATCGACGTGAAACAACCGGGGGCCTATCGCGTCTGGGTCCGCACCTTCGATTGGGTGGCTCGCTGGGACGCCGCCGGGCAGCCGGGCAAATTCCAAATTCAGATCGGCGGCCAGACGCTCGGTGAAACCTTCGGCACCGAGGGGGCGACGTGGGGCTGGCAAGACGGCGGAACGATCGAATTGGCGGAAGGGAAAACGCAACTGCGGCTGAAAGACTTGACCGGATTCGACGGCCGCTGCGACTGCCTCTATCTGACGACGCAGCTGGACGGCGATCCTCCGCCACCGGCCGATTCGGTCTTGTCGGATTGGCGACGGAAACAATTGGGGCTGCCCGACGAGCCGCTCGAACGGGGGCCTTATGACTTGGTGGTCGTCGGTGGCGGTTACGCCGGCATGGGCTCGGCGCTCAGCGCCGCACGGATGGGCTGCCGCGTCGCTTTGATCCAAGACCGTGGCGTCTTGGGCGGTAACGGATCCAGCGAAGTACGTGTCTGGGCGATGGGCAACATCCGTCGCGGCAAGTTCCCGCGGATCGGCGAGATCATCGAAGAATTCGCCGACAACGCGACCAAGTCACCGGGCCGCTACGAAGAGTTCGGCGATGATCTGAAAGAACGCACCGTCCGTGCCGAGCCCCAGATCGACTTGTGGCTCAACCACCACGCGTTCGATGCCGTCGTCCAAGACAATCACATCGTTTCGGTCGATGCGCTCAACACCAAAACCGGCGCGGTCGTTCGCATGCTCGGGGACCGCTTCGTCGACTGCACGGGCCACGGTTGGTTGGGGCAATTCGTCGGTGCCGATAGCGACATGGCGCCCGACGGCCGAATGGGCATGAGCAACATGTGGCGTTGGGATGAAACCGATTCGCCGCAGTCATTCCCCGAAACCCCGTGGGCGCTGGATTTGGAAATGCAAGACTTTCCCTATCCCCGCGACCACCACGGCCAGTGGTTCTGGGAAAGCGGTTTTGACAAGGACGCGATCGGTGACGCCGAAGGCATCCGGGACTGGAATCTGCGCGCCGTGTATGGCGCGTTCAACGCCATGAAGAACCGTGACGGCGCCGCCGATCACAAGACCGCCATCCTCAGCTGGGTGGCCTACGTCGGCGGGCCACGCGAGAGCAATCGGTTGCTCGGTGACGTCGTCCTGACCCAGGATGACATCGTCGCCAAACGTGACTTCCCCGACGGCTGTGTCCCCAGTACGTGGTCGATCGACCTCCACTACCCCAAGGAACAATACGCCAAAAAATACCCCGACAACCCGTTCATCAGCATCGCCGTTCATGACCGCCGCGTCGATCGATCGTACGGCTACCCCGTCCCGTATCGTTGTTTCTACAGCCGAAACATCGACAACCTGTTCATGGCCGGACGAAACGTCAGCGTCACTCACGAAGCCCTCGGCACCGTCCGCGTGATGAAGACCTGTGGCATGATGGGCGAAGTCGTCGGCAAAGCGGCGTCGATCTGCGCGCTCCGCGATTGCACGCCACGCGAGGTCTACCAAGACCACCTCGATGAGCTGCTGGAATTGTTGGAATTGCCCGGCAAGGCACGCCGCAGCACACCCTCGGCCCCGATCACGATCGACGCAGGGGCGCTCCCACGGGCATCCAAATTCGGCCCGATGACCGGCCAGGATCCGGCGTCCTTGGATGGCATCGTGATCGACGACCGCGAGGCAGAGCTGAAAGGGAAATGGACCAGCGGCGGCGGTCGAAACGATCGCTATGTCGCCTACAGCTACAAGTACGCCGGCCCGGGATCGGGGGCCCAAGCCATCTACACCGTCAAGGCTCCCCAAAGCGGCCGCTTTCAAATCCGGGTCGGTTGCGCCCCGGCCGATGAGCGTTTCAACAACCGCGCCACCGCTGCACCGGTTGAGATCCGGATCGGTGATCGTGTGGTCCGCGAGAACGTGAACTACCGGGGTACCGAGGACCGCCAGTTCGCGGCGGTCGCGACCATCGACGTCGAAAAAGACGATGAGATCAACGTCGTGATCTTGACCGAACAAGCCGATGGACTGGTGCACCTGGATGCCGTCCAGATGCTTCCAGTGGAGTGAGGTGCCGACTCTTGTTCCCGGGCTCTGCCTGGGAACAAACGGTCTCGGAGGCTCCGCCTCCCGGGTTCGCCGTCGGGGGTGGCAAGCAAGATGCTTACCCCACTCTTGTTCGCCGGCTGCGCCGTCGAGGGTGGCAAGCAAGATGCTTGCCCCACTCTTGTTCGCCGGCTGCGCCGTCGAGGGTGGCAAGCAAGATGCTTACCCCACTCTTGTTCGCCGGCTGCGCCGTTGGGGGTGGCAAGCAGGATGCTTACCCCACTTTCGAACTTGCCAGCCTAATCCGATCCCGTTCTAATTCCCGTGCTGCGTCAATCGACCACGGAACCAAAGGACGGAAGGCAGATGAGTCAAACGAAGACCCGCTCGGCACCAACGGGTGTCCGCCGCAAACCAGGCAACGTCTTCCACCAACGACTCGGGTCGTTGACGTTTTCCCAGGCCTGTCAATTGCTCGGTGACGAAGGCGCCACCCTGATCCGCCAGGGGGCACAGTATCTTGAACTCAACCACGACGATGTTTTTCTGGGTGGGGATCTGTTCCGCGTCCGATTCTCGGATCCCGAAGTCGACAACGGGGTGGCGATCGCAACGATCACGCTGCAATCGGGTCGCCGTCGGCAATTGCTGGTCAACTGCAACCAGTGCGAGACCCCCTGTCTTCACGTCGGCGCCGCACTGGACCATCTGTTGCAATCCAAAAGCGATCTCGGGCTGGCCCAACCGCCCGACGAATCGGTTCCATTGGAGCACCTGACGCCGGAGGAGCTGAATCAGCGAGCGATCGCCGACCGGGTCAAACGAGCCGCCGAAGAACGCATGAAAGTGCGGTCCACCAACACCACCAAGCCGTGGACGGATTACCTGGTCACCAGCGAACGATCCGGCAGAACCTATCGCGTCGCACTGCGGGGGTTCGATCCGGGTCAGTCCTATTGCACGTGTCCCGATTTTCGAACCAACAAACTGCAAACATGCAAACATGTCGTGCACGTCCAGACCAAGGTTCAAAAACGTTTCTCCGCCGCCAAGCTGCGTTCGCCTTATCGCCGCAAAAAACTATCGCTCGCCATTTGCTACGGGGAACATCGTGGACTGCTGTTTCACATGCCCGCGAAGGTCGACCCCAAAATGGAAGAGATCGTCGGCGACGCGGACACGACCCCGATCACCGACGCGTCGGACGCGATGACGCGAATTGCGGCGCTGGAAAACGCCGGGCTGGACGTCACGATCTATCCCGATGCCGAAGCGTTCATTCAACGCCAGTTGACGCAACAGCGTGTTCGTCAAGCCTGTGAGTTGATTCGCCGGGAAACCGAGAATCACCCGCTGCGAACCGAACTGCTCGACGCCACCCTGCTGCCCTACCAGCTGGACGGAATCGCGTTCGCCGCCGGCGCCGGACGCGCGATTCTGGCCGATGACATGGGACTGGGCAAAACCATTCAAGGCATCGGCGTCGCCGAACTGTTGTCCCAACTGGCCGACATCAAACGCGTGCTGATCGTTTCCCCGGCCTCACTCAAGACGCAGTGGCGAAACGAAATCCGACGCTTCAGTGACCGGTCGACGCAAATCGTGCTGGGCACCGGCGCCGAACGCTACGAGCAATATCGCAGCGACGCGTTCTTCACGATCTGCAACTACGAACAAGTCCTCCGCGACTTGACCGCGATCGAAGAGGTGCCCTGGGATCTGATCATTTTGGACGAAGGTCAACGGATCAAGAATTGGGAATCAAAAACCAGCAACGTGATCCGACAATTGGAAAGCCCGTTCCGATTGGTGCTGTCGGGGACGCCACTGGAGAACCGTCTCGGGGACCTGTTCACCGTCACGCGGTTCGTGGACGAAGATCGCTTGGGACCGGCGTACGAATTTTTTCACAAACATCACGTGGTCGATGAACGCGGCAAGACGCTGGGCTACCACCGATTGGACCAACTGCGCGAGTCACTCAAACCGATCCTGCTCCGCCGCACCCGCAGCGAGGTCGCCAAACAGCTTCCCGAACGGATCGACGAAGTGATCCGCATCGAACCGACGGCCGAACAAAAAGAGATCAACGATTCCCACCTCGCCATCGTGGCCCAAATCGTCCACAAAAAGTTCATGACCGAGATGGACTTGCTGCGGATGCAAAAATCGTTGCTGATGGCGCGGATGTCCTGTGACAGCACGTATCTGATCGACCAAGAGGAAACCGAGTACAGCAGCAAACTGGAACGATTGACCGAACTGCTCGACGGCTTGATCGAAGACCCGACGCGAAAGATCGTGTTGTTCAGCGAATGGCGACGCATGTTGGACCGCATCGAACGGCGGTTGGACACGATGGGTTGCGACTACGTCCGCCTGGACGGCCAAGTGCCGCAAAAGAAACGCGGCGAATTGGTGTCGCGTTTCCAGAGCGATCCGCAGTGCCGCGTGATTTGTATGACCAACGCCGGGTCGACGGGATTGAACCTGCAAGCGGCCAACACGGTCATCAACGTCGATCTGCCCTGGAACCCTGCCGTTCTGGAGCAGCGCATCGCACGTGCCTATCGGATGGGACAAAAGAACCCCGTCCATATTTACAAGTTGGTCACCGTCGGCGACACGATCGAAGAGCGATTGCTGGAGACGCTGGCGTCCAAGCAGGAACTCGCCGATGCATCGATCGATATGGACAGCGACGTGTCCGAGGTCGCGATGGTCAGCGGGATGGAAGACCTGCGACGCCGACTGGAAGTCATCTTGGACCCCTTGCCCGCGGCGCCGGTGGATGAAAGCCAACAGCGGCGGGTCGAGGCCGAGGCTCAGGCCTTGCAAGCCAAACGAGAAAAAGTCGCCGCCGCGACCAGCGGCCTGATCACCGCCGCACTCTCGTTGGCCGGCGAACTGATCCCATCGGTTGGCGACAAAGCACCCAGCGATGAAACGGTCGACACCCTGACCGATCGTTTGTCACAGTGTGTCGACAAAGATGAACAGGGACGGCCACAATTGACGATCACACTGCCGGACACCGATGCCCTCCGTGGGCTCGCCACGACGCTGGCAAAATTGCTCGATTCGTAACAATCGTCATGCTTGTTCCCTGACAGGTCCTTACAACGGGGGTGAACCGGTGTGCCGTTCTCCGGCCCCGCTAATCTCTACGATCCGTTCATCCCGACCGCGATAGTTTGCCAAACCCGACCAGCTGAATCCACCGGCAGACCACTGATCGTTTGCCGTCGTCACGGCGATTGAAGTGAAAAGAGTCCGACGCTCTTTTCAGCTTCGTTTTCCGGTGGGATCTAGTGATTGTCAGTCATTTCAACAGCTTTCTTCGTGGCGGAGCTGCCACGGCTGCGCGACAATTGCACGCCGCGCTCCGCAACCGCGGAATCAAAAGCCGGTTTCAATACTTGGCCGGTCAGTCCTTCACCGATTCGCAGCGTGCCGAAATTGACACGGACGATTTCTACAGCACGCAATGGGCACGCCAAGGGACACTGGAAAACGCCCTCGACCGCGTCCGGTTTCGAGTGCATCGACAGTCATGGAAGCGCGCCACACGTGGCGCCAAAGATGGACCCGAAATCTTTACTTCCCCGCACGGTCAGCCGTACACCCCCTGGCCGCCACTGGATCACCCCGCCGCAGATGGCCAAACCCGGTCGCACCTCATCCATCTGCACTGGATCTCCAAGTTCATCGACTTTCCCAGTTTCTTCGGATCGCTGGACCCGGGCCAACCCGTGGTCTGGACGCTCCACGACATGAACGCGCTGACCGGTGGTTGCCACTTCTCCGGCGGCTGCCAACGGTTTCGCGTCGGGTGTGGAAACTGCCCCCAAGTCAAACGATCGGGGCAAACCGATGTCAGTTTTCGTTCGTTTGAAACCAAACGCCGCGCCTTGCAAAAGATCAATCTACACATCGTCGCGCCGAGCCGTTGGTTGTTGGGGTTGGCACAATCCAGTCCGTTGTTGGACCAAGCGAAATCGTTCACCCGAATTCCCTATGGTATGCCGACTGACAAACTCTATCCGATGCAGAAACAATTTGCCCGTGAAGCCCTCGGCATTGAGTCCGACGCGTTCATCATCGGCTTTGGTGCGATGAATTTGGCCAGCCGCCGAAAGGGCGCGACCGAATTGCTCGCGGCTTTGGAACGTGTGGGATCCGATCGCAACGTCCGCGGCTTGGTGTTTGGCAGCGGCACACTCTCCGATGCGACCAAAACGTTGCCGGAGATGATTCAGATTGGCAACGTTCAAGACGATCGCACGCGCCGCTTGGTGTACAGCGCGGCCGATGTTTTTGTCCTACCATCGACCGAAGACAATCTTCCGTTGACCGGGCTGGAGGCGATGGCGTGCGGTACTCCCGTGATCGGATTCGATGCCGGTGGCATTCCCGACTATGTGATTCCGGGCAAAACAGGACTGCTCGCCGACAACGGTGACGCCGCCCAACTCGCCCGACGCTTGCAGACCGCGATCGCCAACCCGGATGCCATGCAAGCGATGGGAGCCCAAGCCAGGGATCTGATCATGGATCAGTTTCAATCGGATACCCAAGCGCAATGCTACATGGAACTGTATCGAAACCTGATCGGGGCCGACAACCAAACACAGCGCCGCGCCGCCTAGTGCTTCGTCAACTTTTATTCTTAGGGTACCGCGGAAAAGGGGTCAGGTACCAAAAATGCGAAGCACCCTGCGGGCCATTTGGTTTTTGGTACCTGACCCCTTTTCCGCTCGACAAACGCAGGCTCGAAAATTGAAAGCTGACAAAGCACTAGTCACCCACTGGTAAATCATGCCATCGTCGAATCATCGCCGTCCGACATTCCGAATCGTCACCCCATCGTTCAACCAAGCGGAGTACTTGGAGCAAACGATCCAGAGTGTTTTGTCTCAAGACGGTCGTGGCAGCGACTTTGACTTGCAATACGCGGTCGTGGACGGGGGCAGCTCGGATGGATCGGTCGACATCATCAAGAAGTACCGCGGCGAATTGGCTTTCTGGTGCAGCGAACCAGATCGCGGTCAGTCCCACGCGATCAATAAGGGATTTGAACGAGTCGATGGCGACATCTGCGCCTACATCAACAGCGACGATTATTACCTGCCGGGCGCGTTTCAACGAATCGTAGCACTGTGGAACGAAAACCCGGATGCGGATCTTTTCTCAGGTGTCTGCCGGAAAGTGAACGCACAAGGGAAACGACTTCGCGATCAATGTTCGGATATTTCAACGTTGCCGGAAATCCTCGATTTGTGGAACCATTGGCTGCGCCCGAATCCCAATCGAAATTTTATCCAACCCGAAGTGTTCTGGACCAAACGACTGAGCGAGCGAATCGGAACATTCAACGAATCGCTCCACTACACGATGGATTTCGACTACTGGTTGCGTGGTTTCGACGCGGGGATAAAGGTCGCCAAAACCGATCAGCCCCTCGCCGCGTTCCGCATTCACGCCGGTCAAAAAACTTCGGCCCGCAACGCCAGTATCTTGGAACTGCTCGACGGGATCACGCCCTACATCCTGTCGGACGATGATCGGATTTCAGCCGCCGATCGGCGGCGGTTGCTCCGCCACAGTCGGATGACGCGACGTGTCATCGAATCGGCCGATTCTCTTCCTGAACAACGATTGCTTTCTCTGCTGTCACTTGCCGCCGACGAGCCGGGATTGTTGACGTCCAGGCATTATTGGCGGCAGATGCGTCGTAACGGCAAGCGGGTGTTTTGGAAACGTCACGCGGCCTGATCGAGCACGACGTGGGATAGGCTTCCAGCCTGTCAACGCTCGGGTTGCTCTTGCAGCCCAGGCTCCGCCTCCTGACCGCTGGCAATCCAGTGGCGGAGCCACGCGGCATTACATTCCAGGGGGGAGTCTTGGAACGAGTCGCAGGCGTCATCGCCCGCGTCA
Organism: Stieleria neptunia; assembly: GCF_007754155.1. Classification (NCBI taxonomy): domain Bacteria; kingdom Pseudomonadati; phylum Planctomycetota; class Planctomycetia; order Pirellulales; family Pirellulaceae; genus Stieleria; species Stieleria neptunia. The sequence continues at coordinate 174,482 of NZ_CP037423.1, forward strand.
ATCTGACGCGTTTGGTCCGCGTGTGTAATCCGGGCCGCGACGAAGCGCGCCGCGAAACCGATACGATCGGACCAACCGTTGTAATTCCCCCCAGTGATTCAGCGGGTCTGTCTTGCTTTGCATGACTCAGGGAGTAACGTCGAACGTTCTACGTTCTGCCACGTTCTCTTTGCACAAGCTGGGTCGCTGCAATGGTTCGCTCAAGCGCCGCCACCGGCATCAAACGCCATCAAACACGTCGATCTCCCCGATGGACTGCCGGCCCGATGGAACCGCGGATCATGCTGGCTGCCGATGCCGGTGTGGCAGTCGCCGCGGCACCGCTCGCCGATGCCGTTGAAGAGGCGACCGCGACGCCCGCGGCTGATTCGATCCAGATCTCGGCCGCGACGCTGAACCCAACGGCGACGCTGGTGATCGTCGACCCGAGCGTTGCCAACGATTTTGATTTCTCAGCGGCGATCCCGGCCGACGCCGAGTTGGTCGTGCTCGATCCAGCCACCGACGCCGTTTCACAGATCACTGACATCCTGTCCCATCGATCCGGACTCCACAGCGTGCACCTGATCAGTCACGGACAGCCCGGTCGATTGCAATTGGGACACGATCGTGTGGACGCGGACACGGTCGCCGATCGGGCCGCCGAGTTGATGCGTTGGAAAACCTCCTTTGCTCCCGGCGGCGACCTACTGATCTATGGCTGTGACGTCGCCGCGGGCGACCAGGGGCAAGCGTTCTTGAATCGCATCGCACACGTCACCGGCCTGGATGTTGCGGCGTCGATCGATCGTACGGGCAGCGCCGGTCACCAAGCCGACTGGGATCTGGAGCGAACGGTTGGCGCGGTGACACACGTCGACGACCTGGATCGCTCGGCGCTGTCGCAGTTCACGGGGGCTTTGTCGATCCAGATCTACGCCGCCGGTCAGATCGGTGAAGAAGAAATGCAGTTGCAAGTCGGCAACGAAGTCGTCGGCACTTGGACAATGACCGGCACCGATGCCAGCAATCGTTTGTTCGGCGAGTTTAGCGTGGCGATCGAAAATGCCTCGATCGATGACATTCGAATCAATTTCATCAACGATCTTTGGAGGCCAGAAATCGGATTGGATCGAAACCTCCGCGTCGATCGCATCGTCGTCGACGGCGTGACGTATCAAACCGAAGACTCCTCGGTCTTTTCAACGGGATCGTGGCGATCGGAAGACGGGATCGTTCCGGGCTTTCGTCAAAGTGAATACCTGAACGCGAACGGTCACTTCCAATTCGCTTCCACCGGCAACGGTGGCGGGTCGGTCATCACGATCGACGCGTCGGGAAACATGGGGCAAGAGCGGATGGAGTTGCTGATCGATGGAAATGTCGTTCGAACCTTCGAAAATGTTTCGGCCAGCCCCGCGACCTACTCCTACACGGCAAACGAAACGGTCACGGCCGACCGGGTCGAGATTGCGTTTACCAATGACTTTTATGATCCCGACAACGGCATCGATCGAAACCTGAAAGTCGATCGGATTCGAATCGACGGCCAGGTGTTTGAAACCGAGGCACCGTCCACCTACACGACCGGGTTCTACGTCGCCGGGCAAGGCATCGTCGCCGGGTTCTATCAGAGCGAAACGTTGTACGGAAACGGCCGGTTTCAGTACTTAGCCGACAACCCTCCGCCGCCAGTGGATCCACCCGTCGACCCGCCAGATAATGGCGAAAGTGGCAGCTTTGTGCTCGCGGAGGATTTTGCATCGGTGTTCGAATCCGATTCGTCGGTCACGCTGACGATCGCGCGTGTCGGCGGCAGCGACGGCACCGCTTCGGTCCAGTATGCCACGGCCTCGGAGACCGCCACCGCGGGCAGCGACTTCGTGGCGAATTCCGGAACGCTGGTCTTCGCTGACGGTGAAACGAGCCAATCGGTCACGGTCTTTTTGTTGCAAGATGGCATCGCCGAAGGGACCGAGTCGTTCAGTTTTCGATTGACGGGATCGGAAAACGCCAGCCTGCTTGCCCCACGCACGGCAACCATCAACATCTTGGACATCGATCAGGGCTTGCCGACCTATGCCTCGTTTGATTCCACCGCCAATCTGCAGCTCAACCGCGACGCGACGATCAACTACGGCAATTTGCAATTGACCACCGTGGTCCCCCAGCAACGCGGATCGGCCTACCACAGAACGCCGATCAGCGTTGACGCCAACACCTCCTTCCAAGCCACGTTTGCCGCGCGATTCAATGGCGGGCAAGGTTCTGCCGGAGGCGAGGGATTGGCGTTTATCATCCAGAATTCGCCCGGCGGAACCGCCGGACAAGACATCGGCAACTACTCCGGCGGACTGGCCTACAACGCCCAGCAGAACTCGATCGGAATCGAACTGGATACGTTCCAAAATGTTTACGAACAATTTGCCGATGAAATCACGATCACCGTCAATGGCGTGATGGTCACGCCGGTCCGGACGATTCAATCGCCCTATGATCTCAACGACGGACGGGTCTATTACACCTGGGTCGACTACAACGGGCAAAGTGACAACCTGTCGGTCTACATTTCTGACACCAATGAAAAGCCCGAGTTCGCGTTGATGAAAACGACGCTGCAACTCGATGGCATCGTCGGCAGCCAGGCCTATGTCGGGTTCGCGGCCGCAACCGGAACCGCGTACAACAACACCTATATCCATTCCTGGAGTATGACGCTGGATACACCGGCCGCTGATCCGCCCACGATCCCGACCGGTGAAATCATCCGCCAGGACATCATCACGGGATTGAATCAGCCACTGAACGTCGAATGGTCACCCGACGGACGCAACCTGTACGTCGGTGAAAAAGCCGGCATCGTTCGCGTTTCACGCGATGGCGGTCCGCTGACGGAAATGATTGACATCTCCGGCATCACCAACAACGTCCAGGATCGCGGATTGGTTGATTTCGAAGTCCATCCAGATTTCGTCAACAATCCCTACATCTATTTGAACTACACCGTCGATCCGCCGGAAGTTTATCACTACGTCGGCAACCCCTTGGCCGGTCCCGACGGGTCGGGCAACCGGGCCGGGCGGTTGGTCCGAATGACGTTGGATGCGTCCACGAACTACACCACCGTGATCCCCAACAGCAGCGTCACGTTGTTGGGGACGAACAGCACTTGGAGTAACTTCAATGCGTTCGTCGACAGCACCCTCAATTTCAACGAACCGCCGGCCGGACTGAACCCCGACGGCAGCTACATCCAAGACTTCATCAACAGCGACAGCCGCTCCCACACCGTCGGCGGTTTGGCCTTTGGTGCCGACGGCGCGCTGTATGTCGGCATCGGCGACGGCGCCAGTTTCAATCAAACCGATCCACGTGCCCTGCGGGTTCAAGACCCCAACAGCCTCTCCGGCAAGATCCTTCGCATCGATCCCATCACCGGGCAAGGATTCAGCGACAATCCGTTCTTCGACGGCGACGTTAATTCCAACCGCAGCAAAGTCTACCAGCTGGGATTGCGAAACCCCTGGCGGCTTTCGGTGAACCCCAATGATGGGCGGCTGTATATTGGCGAAACCGGGCTGGTCAGCTTTGAAGAGATCAACATCGGGCCCGCGGGAACCAATTTCGGATGGCCCTATTATGAAGGCGGCCAAGGGGTCAATCGCCGCACGCCGTCGTATCAGGGATTGCCGCAGGCCCAAGGGTTTTACAATTCGGGTCAGCCCGCCAGCCCCGCCTTCATCGCTCAGCCACACACCAACGGGACCGACGTCATCGTTTTGGGCAGCGTCGGTTCGGGCCTGAACTACGGTCCCCAGTACGACAACGACGTGTTCTATGCCGACTTTGCCAGCGGTGTCGTCCGGCACGGCAGCGTCGATGCGGCCGGCAACCTGACTTCGATCGACGTGTTCGCGACCGGAGCCAACTTCGCCGTCGACATCCAACAGGGCCCCGATGGATTCCTGTACTACGTCGATATCGTGTCCGGCTCCGTCGGACGTTTCCTGTTGATTTAAACGGACGGTGCACCAAGCGTGGGGCGAGCATCTTGCTTGCCATCTCGAAGCGGCTGTGATTGGCAAGCCGGATGCTTACGCCGCTTTCCCCCACTTCGTCACGACATCGGCGGCCATGCGTCGCAATCGGATCACGCTGCGTCGCGGTTCCGCCGGCCGCGGACAGACCTGCGACGACAGCGTCGGGGCCAGTGCCGTGCCGATCGGTTTGACGGCATCCAATTGTCGTTTCAATGCATCGTCGTCATAGCCCAGTCGCTGCAGCAGATCGCGGCCGAGATGACGTCGGTAGTCGTCCATCAATCTCCAGTCGGTCGCCCGTGTCGCCGCTCGCCGCAGGTACTTGTCGATCGAATCGACTTGCGCGGCATCATGCTGATGGACCCCGTTGGGATCACCGTAGGCGCGTCGCTCGGCACTGCCGTAGTGCTGCAGGCCGTCGACGGCGCGGAGGCCGATGAAGGATTGCAGTTGCATCAAGTGCTGGCCGGGATCACGCACCAAATCTTCGTACCGCAGCGAAACAATCCGGTCGTCCTGGATCGACATCGCGGCGGCGACCCGCGCCGGGGCTTCCAACAAGTCGCCACGGTAATCTTTCAAAAAACCGACTCGCGTGCGACGAGTCCACGTTTCCATGATCGAGGATAAAACCGCCAGCGGGTTGCGCCGCAGCAAGATGATGCGACAATCCGGAATCAGACTGAGCAGGTCTTCGATGATCCAGTAATAGCGGGGTGTTTTGTCGATCAACACCTTTGCCCCCGCACGGACGCGAGCCGCCTCGTAGATCCGCGCCGCCGCACGACCGATCTCGGCCTGCATTTCGCTCCATCCGCCGCTCAGATTCTCGCGCACAAACTCGCCGACCGCGTCATCGGCCAAACACTGATCATAGGGGGATTGCACGTCGCGGCGTGAGCCCGAGATCGCGTGGACCAACGGCAACATCAACCAGGCTTCACCGGGGGCGTGGACCTCGCCGTGCCGGGACAACATGGTTTGCAACAGCGTCGAACCCGCGCGCGGCTGCGAGACAATAAAGACGACGGAAGATGTCACGACAAACTCACACTTCAATATGGGAAGAGGCTAGGCGGCCTTGCGGTCCTGCAGCCGATTGCGGGTCAAAATGCCGTGCAGCCGCCCGGCCAGGGAGAGCAATCGCATCGGGTCGCCGTCACTGCCTTCGCCGCCATGTTTCTTGCGGATGACCGCCTGGCATGTTTGATGCAACGGTGCGGCTGCGGCGGACAGGCCGCTGCCGTGTCGACGATAGCCAATCCCGACCGCACCGGTGTATCGGAAAACCGCTTTTTGGGCCAGCCGCAGCTTGTAATCCCAGTCCTCGTAGATCGGCAGGTCGACATCAAATCCGCCGACGCTGCGAGCCAATTCTGCCGACAGCAAAAAGTCCCGCGGGATCATCACGCGGCGATCCAAGATCGCCTGGTACAAAATGCCTTCCATCGGCGGCGCGATCGCGCTGGATTGCAGCATCGTCGCGCCGTCGCCATCGATCCACCTGACGTCGCTGTAGACGATCGTTCGTTCGGGATGCGGACAGCGGTGCAGCAATTCCCACTCGCGGTCCAGTTTCCGCGGATCCACGTACACGTCGTCGCCGTCCAGAGACGTCAAGAAGCGGCCGTGGGCGGCGGCGAGCAACTGGTTGCGAACCCGTGAGATCCCCGCGTTGCTCCTGTTCCGAATCAACCGGATTCGCGGATCGTCGATCGCGCGGATGCGATCGACCGAGTCATCGGTGGAAGCATCGTCGATGATCAGCAATTCCAGCGGGACGTCGATCTGTTGCGACAACACCGACTCCACCGCCGCGTCGATGTAGCGGGCATTATTGCAACACGGCATCATCACCGAGATCGTCGGATACAAATCATCCATCATTCATCTGGTTTCCCACCAAGTGGCGTAAGCTTCCAGCTTGCGATCCGGATCCGCCAGCGGATCCCCCACGCACAACGGCAACCGAAACGCGAACCTCGCAAAAAGCGGCCGCAAATGTCAACACGAAGTCGCGGCAACGTCGAGCGGGAAATAGGAGACAAGGAGACAAGGAGACAAGGAGCGATCGTTTTTTCCCGATCGTATGGATGCTAGCATGGCCTGCGAACGCTCCCTTTCTGGGGACAGACCCCGGAGACACAAGTGGCGTAAGCTTCCAGCTTGCGACCCCGATCCGCGCCAGCGGATCCCCCCCGCGAGGACCTGGGGTCTGTCCCCGAGGATCTGGGGTCTGTCCCCGCGCGAGGACCTGGGGTCTGTCCCCGTGGACCTGGGGTCTGTCCCCGTGGACCTGGGGTCTGTCCCCGTGGACCGTCCCCGTGGATCTGGGGTCTGTCCCCGTAGATCTGGGGTCTGTCCCCGTAGATCTGGGGTCTGTCCCCGTGGACCTGGGGTCTGTCCCCGAGGACCTGGGGTCTGTCCCCGAGGATCTGGGGTCTGTCCCCGAGGACCTGGGGTCTGTCCCCGAGGACCTGGGGTCTGTCCCCGAGGACCTGGGGTCTGTCCCCGAGGATCTGGGGTCTGTCCCCGAGGATCTGGGGTCTGTCCCCGAGGATCTGGGGTCTGTCCCCGTGGATCTGGGGTCTGTCCCCGTGGATCTGGGGTCTGTCCCCGTGGATCTGGGGTCTGTCCCCGAGGATCTGGGGTCTGTCCCCGTGGATCTGGGGTCTGTCCCCGTGGATCTGGGGTCTGTCCCCGCGTGGAGCGGTGAAGTTAATTCGGTGTTGAGGCTGCGGTTTAACCGAACAGATCCATCGCAAACCTTTTTCGTGAGACGTCTCGCATGCGCATCCCGATCATCCGTGGGCTCATTGACCGGCGTGTGCTCGTCAATTATCGGGTGGATCCCGACGTGCTGGCACGTGTTTGTCCGGAACCGTTCCGCCCACAGATGGTCGGTGGATTTGGCGTCGCCGGCATCTGTCTGATCCGTCTGAAGCAGATTCGACCGAAACACCTGCCTTCGTTCTTCGGCGTCGCCTCGGAGAATGCCGCTCACCGCATTGCCGTCCAATGGGATGTCAATGGCGTTGGTCAGACGGGAGTCTATATCCCACGACGCGACACCTCTTCGCTTATGACAGCATTTGCCGGTGGTCGGCTCTTTCCTGGCGTTCACCATCGCGCCCGGTTCGACGTCCTTGAAGCGGAGCACGATTATCGTGTCGCCATGACGAGTGTTGACGGGACGGTCCACGTTGATGTCGATGGACGGACCACAGAGGCGTTGCCAGACACATCCGTTTTCGCGACGGTTGCCGAGTGCTCGCAGTTCTTTGAAGCCGGTTCCCTGGGATACTCACCGGTAAACTCAGCGGCAAAATATGATGGGTTGGAATTGCGAACGGTCAACTGGCAGGTGCAGCCGCTTTCGGTTCGCAACGTGCACTCTTCGTTCTTCGATGATCGCGACTTGTTTCCAGCGGGCTCGGTCACGTTTGACAACGCGCTGTTGATGCGGGACATCGAGCACGAATGGCACAGCCGAAAATCGCTCTGCGGCCATTGCGGCTGACCGGTCCCATCGATCCGGTTCAGCCGGCCAGGGCGTCGATTTCGGTCACAAGCGTCTTTAATTGTGGTCGAACCGACGCGTGAGCCGACGTCACCGATGCTTCGTCGCCGGCGCGTGCCGCGTCGATCAGCGGTTGCAGCTCGCTGACCGGTTCGCCGGTTTCAAAGGTACTCAGCAGCCCCTTGAGCGCGTGACCGACCTTCGCCGCCTCGGCGAGTTCACATTGCTGGATGTGATCGTCCAATTGAGACATCAATCCGGGAGCGTCCTCGGCAGCAATCTTCGCCAACATCTCCAGTACTTCCTCGTCACCCGCGACTCGACCGAGGGCAGCGGAGAAACGTTGTCGTTGTGATTCGGTCATCTTGTTGGGTCGCCGGTGTGTGGTTCGGGGCGGCATCTGGCCGGTCGCCTTTATTCCTCGACCAACACGTCACTCTTGAGCACGATGTTGTACGAGTTGATTCGGTCTCGCAATTTGCCTCGCGTGATGCCCAGCATCTCCGCCGCTTGGCTTTGGTTCCCATCGGTCGTTTGCAACACTTTCAGGATGACAAAACGCTCCATGTACTCCATCGCTTCGGCGTAGATATTGGTTGAACGTTCATCCAGCAAACGCTGCACCAATTGTGGCAATTGGGTGCCTGCGGTGGGCTCTTCTGGTGGGGCGACATCATGGCTGGGCGTTTTCGTGACCCGTGAAACGGTGCCGGTGATTGCGGCGGGGAGGGTGTCGGGGGTGATGACCGGCATCACGGTGTCGAGCACACAGCGGCGGATGACCGCGCGCAATTGTCGGACGTTGCCGGGCCAGTCGTACGCGGTCAGCAGTTCAACCGCTTCGGGGGACAGCCCTTCCAGGTCGGGTTTGTTGAATTCTTTTTTGGCCTGCGCGAGAAAGAATCGAATCAAGGACGGCACGTCGCTGAGTCGGTCGCGCAGTGGCGGCAGTTCGATGGTCACCCCGTTGAGCCGATACAGCAGGTCTTCGCGATATTCGCCGTCTTGGACCATTTGTTCCAGCGGTCGGTTGGTCGCGGCGATGATCCGAACGTCGGTGGTCAGTTCTTTGTTGCCACCGACCCGTTCAAAACGTTGTTCTTGCAGGACGCGGAGCACTTTGGCTTGGACGGCCGGCGCCATGTCGCCGATTTCGTCCAGGAACAAGGTTCCGCCGTTGCACTGTTCGAATTTCCCGATTCGCCGACTTTCCGCTCCCGTGAACGCGCCTTTCTCGTGACCGAACAGTTCGCTTTCGAGCAAATTGTCTGGCAAGGCAGCGCAATTGACGGCCAGAAACGTTTCCTCGCTGCGGTGGCTGTATTGGAACAGTGCCCGGGCGACCAGTTCTTTTCCGGTGCCGCTTTCACCACGAATTAAAATCGGCACATCTTGCTTGGCGACCTTTCCGATTGCTTTGAAAACGTCCAGCATGGCCGGTGATCGACCGATGAACAGCTCGGCCGCTTGGTCGCCACCCTCGTCGTCGGCCGAGATGGCGACGGGCACACTGCTGATCTGGCGCTGCTCGATCGCTTTTTCGACCAGGTCACGTAGCGGTTCGACGTGCAGGGGTTTGGCGATGTAATCGAACGCGCCCAACTGCATCGCTTCGATCGCGGTGTTGCTGGCCGCCTCGACGGTCATGAAAATCACCGGGATTCGGCGGTCGTGTTCGCGGATTTCGCAGTAGACGGCCAGCCCGTTTTGGTCCGGCAGCTGAATATCCAGCAAGACCGCGTCGTAGGACCCGCGGCGCAGTTCGGCCAGGCCGTCGGCGGCGCTGGCACACGTCGTGATGTCCGCGATCGGGGAAAGCGTTTTTTCCGCCAGAGCCAAAATCGCACGGTCATCATCAATGACTAAAAGACTAGGCATCGCTTTGGACCACTTGGATCGGAGGATGGGCTGGGGTTCGGAAAAAGTGGTGCCTGTTGCCATGGAAGATCACCTGGACAAAAAAATATCGTCGATGCAGCGGTTTGTCGATCGGATTGGTCGCTGACCGAGCAAAAGGCGGGCCAAACGCAACCGAGTTCGAACGGTTCGCCCGAATCCCGAGCCTGGACCGCCGCATCGTCGCCCGGTTGGCCAGCTTCGGCCGTCGCCCCGGTCGCCCCCGCTTTTTCCAGAAAGTGCTGACTGATCGGCCGCACGTCGCGTCGGTCGTCGACCACCGGCCGACCGGTTCACGGTTGCGGAGCCAAGGTTTCGACGTCCAGCGATTCCGCTTGCTCCGCTCGCAGCAGCCGCTCTTCGGCTTCCGCTTCATCACCCACCTTTTTTCTGAGCCGGTCGTGTTGATGATGCATCTGCGGATCCAGCTGCAGATCGATCAGGATCGGAAAGTGGTCCGAGCCGACGTGTGACAGACGCCGCATGTCGCGAAACGCAAAGTGGGTGGAGTGAAACACATGGTCGAGTGGAAACCGCATCCAAATCCGATCGGCGTGAAACGAGTTGAAAAACCCCCGTCCGCGGCGTGGGTCCAACAATCGACTGAGACGCAAAAACAGACGCGTCGATTGTGACCATGCGACGTCGTTCAAGTCACCACCGATGATGATCGGGCGGTCGTCATCGGCGAGTTCGTTGCCCCACAAGACCAACTCGGCGTCGCGAGCGGTCGCATGGTTGTCGCGAATCGGCTCCGGCGGACGCGGGTGGACGCCCACAATTCGGACGTCATCACCGCTGGGTAATTCAACCACCGTGTCGATCGATGGCACATCATCCTGTACCCGAAAGCGAATCTCACTTTCGAGGATCGGCAACCGCGACAACAATGCCATCCCGTACCAATTGTTCTGGGGGTAAACGATCTGGTTGGGATAGATCGGTTTAAGTTCGTCGATCGTCTCCGCCCACCGCTGATCCACCTCGGCCATGATGATGACGTCCGCGTCCTGGTCGAGAATGACCTCTCGCCAGCGAGCGAATTGATCGTTCTCTTCCTCCACGTTGGTGACCAGGACCCGAAGCCGACGAGCGTCTTGGTTCGGATCGCTGGATGGTTCCGGTCGCCACGCTTTGGTCTGCGGCGAAGCCAGGGGCGTGTACGGGATGATGCGGAACAAATGCCAAGCAGACAGAGCCAGCGTCACCGTGGCGACGACCGCCATCCTGATCGTCGATGCTTGTCCGGCGATCACATGGGTCGCGATCAGCGCCGCCGCGGCAAGCCATGTGATCACCAGGATTTGCATCCGCGGGAAATCCCAGCCGCGAATGAACCAGTGTGGATGCGAGCTGAGCGGCAGCAGCGATCCGACTACCAAGATGCCGAAGAGCAAATAAATCACAGCGTTGAAGACGGATAACATGGGGATCCTCGTAATGCCCTCCGACTTGCCAAGGAAAGGGTGGGGCTCGAATGCACGATGGGCCGGAGGACCGTTCGCGATTCTGGTTTCCGACACCGTTTCTGCTCCAGTTTACAACCGTTAATGCACAGTCAATGCGGCAGCGTCCTAAGCGCGTCCCACGGGCCGGGGCTGGGGCGGCGAGTCCCCTGCCGGCCACCCCTCACGCTGCCGCGTTCGGTCGCCGTCGGATTCTTCCGTTTGGTCGTGGAACAACATCACATTGGTCGGATACGGCATGTCCACTCCCGCGTCGTCAAGTGCTTCTTTCATCGAGGCGATCACTTCGTTGCCGACTTTGACGACGTTGGCTCGCTCGGGTGCGGTCCACCAACGTGCGCGCAGAACCACGCTGCTTCCGCCGAGCTCCGTCGCGATGACGTCCGGCGCCGGATCGCCGACCACTCCATCAATAGATTCTAACGTCTGCTGCATCACTCGGGCCGCGGCCCGCAAATCGTCTCCGTAGCCGACGCCGACATCATACTGGCTGCGAATGCACTGGAACGCCGTGTTGACGACGACGGGGTTGGTGTAGATCTGACTGTTCGGGATCACGACCTTTTTGCCATCGTAGGTTCTGATGTTGGTGGCGCGGGTTTCAATCGATTCGACGGTCCCCTCGTGGTCACCGGAGACGATCTGGTCGCCGACGCTGAACGGTTCATTGATCAAAATCAACAGACCGGCCATGAAGTTCTGCAAGATATCCTTGAACGCAAAACCGATCGCAACCCCACCGATTCCAAGCGACGCAATCAGCTTGCCGGCCGTGACCGAAGGCGCCATGATCGTGACCGCGAGCAACAAGCCGACAAAGACGAGTGCCCATTGAGCCAGCCGACCGACGACTCGCCCCAGATTGGCCGACGGTTTGTCAGTCGTCGCACGTTTGATTGCCTTGCGAGCAAACTTGCCCGCAATAAAAAAGACCACAAAGACCACGATTCCGATCAACAGGAACGGTAGACGATCGAGAAATCCGTCGATCATGTTGTCCACGGTCTCCCAAACGGTGAGGACCGAAACGTCGATCTCACCGGTCTCATCGACCGGGCCAGACCCATCACCCGACGACGGCTCACCCGCCGTCATCTCGCTGCTGACTTGCGCCAAGAAAGGGGCAATCGGTGTGGAGAAACTGTCAATCATGGCAACGGAGCTCGTGACGAGGGGGAAGGTCGGCCGGCAGGGAGAGTGAGTTGCCGGACCGCGCCACGGGAGGGCCGCCCGGCATCTCAGATCACGCTTACAACACAACGATCAACGCGTGAATGATTCCGATGATCCAAAATCCGACCAGGGTCAAAACAATGTTCAAGATGAATTGCGTTCCGACGCCGCGATCCATGAACACCGCCAGCGGCGGCAACAAGATGGCGAGGATCACTTTCAAGAGGGTGTTCTGGCTTTTGACGGTGGTTGACATAACAGATTCCGTTTTTTTGAGGGGGGCTTGGGAAGCGTGAAACAAGACGATCGAACTCGTTGGGCGGCGGAATTGCCGCGATGGCTGATCAATCGTTGGTGCAAGACCGGGTCGAGCCCGCACGCCATCGGACCGACGTTTATTCGTCGGCGGGCAAGTCGACATCCACGTCGGGAACGGTGACCTTTTTCTTTTCCATGTCGACGTCCACATCTGGGACCGTGACCTCCGCCTCTTCTGTCGAAACATCCACGTCGGGGCCGTCTACGTCATAAGCGGGCAGGTTACCGGGATCGCCTGACACATCCACGTCCACATCTGGCAGCCGACCGTCTTCAGTTTGTTCGACGTCGCAACCTACGGTCGAAAGTGCCAACGCGAGCGACAACGAACTGTAAAGGAATTTCTTGTACATGTTGATTCCATGGGGATTCACAGGCTTGGCGGCACATCGGCTGTGGAGGTGTGAGAAGTTCATTTGCCGCTGCGGATCAGCAAACGCAAAGGGTGTGCCGGAGACGACGAAGCAAGAGAAAGACCTGATTTTGCTTCCTTCAGACGAAGATTTGACAGCCGAGCAACCACGCCGGTTGATGCAAGACCAGGCGTCAACGTCACCTTCGTTGCAGTGACGGTTAAGGATGGGGGCAACTGACGGGTTGCTCTGATGCTCGTCGCTTACGACGACTGCAACCTCCAGCGAGCCACGACAGTCATCGCGTCGAAGAAGCGATGGCTCGACAGCGTCTCATGCGCCGGGACGTCAATTGTAGAAGGGACGGATTTGATCGTGGCGCAAGGGACGTCCACTGTATTACTGAGCGTTTGCGTTTCTAGCGAAACGCCACAACACAGCCCGGGGTCGCGGAGCGCACCCCGGGTTTTGTGGAAATGGGAACTGGAACCCCAGCGGGGTTCAACAAACGACTCGCTGTGATCCGGGGGCAAACCGCGCGAGCCCGGCAGAACGCCTTGTTCAACCCCGCTGGGGTTGGCGGCCTCATGGTGACCGGAACTTGGGGTGCGCTAACGCGACCCCAAGCTTTGATGTGGCACGCCGTTGGCGTGAAACCGCTGCCGCGGTGGAACGAGAAATGCGTCAGCAAAGCAATTGATGTCCCACACGCCACGACTTTTGCAGCGCCGGCCCTCTCTGGCGTTTGCTTGCTGCGCAAACGCCGTCTCTCCCAGAGGGAGAGAAACGAAATGGGTTGCAAAAGATGCAACAAAAAAACGGCGCCCCTACGCGTTACGGTTTCAGTTTCCACCCGACCACGATGCCCAGGCCGAACGCCCAGCAGGCGGCGACATCGGGGTGGTCTTTGGCATACGCCTTGGCCAGACTGATCAAGTCTTTGGCCGGTTCCTGGACGTAATGCTGGGCCGCATCCTGTCCGATCTCCTTCGCACCGGCCGCAACCCGCTGCGCCGTTTCGCGAGCGTGCCGGGAGAGGTCGCTGCTGTGGTGATTGGTGTTTTGGGCAGACGTGTCGGGAGCGTTCGTTTCGGACATTTATTTACCTTCGTGTAAGGGGAGAGACGGTGTCGGGGGTGGGATAACGGTCGTGACGACCGTCATGGGAAAACGATTCGCGGCGGAACTGGTTTCGCGGAGAGGATTCCGGCGCCACGAGCGTCGCTTTGAGCCAGCGAAGGTTTTCGCTGAACTCGGACTTCGATTCATCCATCGCGGCGGCGGCCGACTTGGCGGCGCCCATCGCGATCAGCAGGAGGACGCTGACGATCGCCAACGTCGCGGCACCAACGATCAGCAATGCCATGCCGGTCGACAGTCGTGTCCATTCATCGAGAAGGAATCCGAGGCCGAAAAGAACGACGGTGAATCCCGAGCCGACCAGCAGGGTCGCGACCAGTCCACAGACGATCGCCCGGCCCAGACTTCGCTTCGCCGCTTGGGCATCCACCGAGAACAACTGCCATTGCAATTCCCAGAGATCGATCAGGTCGCGGATGACTTTTTGGAAACTTGAATTTCGGTGCATGGTCCTTTACCGCCATTTGCGTTTAACGAGCCAACCGAGAGTCAGACCGATCGCGCCGGCGGCGGCCAGAGCCAACGTCGGGTGCTTGGCGATGGTCTGTTGCACGAAGTTCACGTTCGACGCACCCGGCTCGTTGCGATTCGAAAGGCGGTCTGCATCATCAAGCCGGTCGTCGTCCAGGGGACGCGACGGAAATGGGGGAGCGATCATGATGTTCCTGGTTTGGACAGAAGTCGGCTGATCTGGTTCGTGGCGACCGTGGTGAGTTGCTTGACGGCGAGCGACGTGACCGCCCCGACGATTCCGCCCACGAGTCCACGTTTCGCGGGAAGCGGCGTCGTTTGACGCGATTGCGTGGCGTCGCCGCGAGAATCCTGGTGAATGATGATCGGCTCGGGCGGCTGTTTCGGTTTCGAGGGGACGAGCAGATAGCCGGCCCCCGCCGCGACGGCCAACAGCGGCAGCGGATGACGGGCCATGTGGTACTTCCAGTCGGTCAACTCGCGGACGCGCATGCGAGCGTCGTCGACATCGTAGGGCAACTCGGTACGGATCTCCGCCATCCGCTGCTTGATCGCGTCGGCCTGTTTTTCGGTGGCAAGCGTGGTGGCCATGACTATTTCTTGTTTCCCATAAAGAACAACGCACCGGCCGCGATCCCCAGCCCGAAGGCGATCGCCAATGATTCGGCGGGGCGGCTGCGAACCGTCTCGGCGACCTTTGCGGTGTAGTCACCCGATTGTGAGGCCAGTCGGCGGTAATTGTCACGGGCGTAGGCGGCCGCATCGTTGGCCACGGCCTGTGCCGCGTCGGCATATTGTTGAACGGTTTCGGCAGCCCGATCGCTGAAGCTTCCGTTGAGCACGTTGTCGAGAAAGGACTCGATCTCACTGCGCGTCGCCCCCGTCTTTTGCTGGACCACACCGACCAACTGATCGGCTGAACCTTCGGCGCGTTGCAAGTCATCTTCGGTGAGCTGGCCCCAATGTTCTTTCAGGCGTCCCTTGACTTCGTTCCATTGACCCTTGAGCTCTTGTCGATTGACCATTTCATTTTTCTCCATTGGTGAAACTCTGTGTCTTCCCGTTTTTCGGGTAGTCGCCAATCGGCGACGCAAGTCCTCTGCGACGCATATCGCGGACCAATCCGTTTTCCAGCCGCAAAATGGCCGCTTCCGGGCTCGGATCGGGCCGAACGGTGGGGCGGTGGGAACCAGGCTGGGCGGAAATCGTCCAGCGGTTCAGCGAAGTGTTCGTCGCGTTCGCCGCCGATCGGGTGTTGGAACACCGTTTGCGTCCCGGTCGCCGCATGGTTACCAAAACGGACCCTTCACCCGAACTACTTCATCATGGCATTTGTGCGATTTGTGATTCTCCTGTCCGCGCTCGTTTCGGTCGGGCCCGTTTCGCTCAGGCCGGTGTCTGCGCAGCAGGCCGAAACGTCGCAGCCGTCCGCCGATGCCAACGGTCCGGCCGAGACCATCGCGGTGGAGGGCGTCGCCGATGATGCATCGATCCGTCGGCGGCTGTCGACGATCTACGGCGCTGCGGCGAAGGCCGGTTGGTTGACCGAGATCGACGTGGTCTTGGACAGTGGTATCGTGACGCTGAAAGGACGCGCGGACTCCGAAGAGCATCGTCAATGGGCGGCAAACGTTGCCCGCAAGACGGAAGACGTCGTGGCAGTGATCGACGAACTGTCGGTTGATCAGCAGGTCGATTTGGAATCGACTCGCGACGTCGTCACCAGCTCCCTCAGTTCCCTGTGGACGGATTTTCTGGTGCGGTCGCCCTTATTGCTGGCCGCTCTGATGATGATTGTGCTGACCGGATTGCTCGCCAAATCGGTTGGTTGGGCCGTGCACCGCTTGCTGGACCAGCGTGGCATGCGGGCCAGCTTGAAAGATCTGGTCTACCAATTCACCGCCATCGCCATTTGGGTCGTCGGCCTGCTGGTCGCCACCGTGGTTGCCTTTCCGGGAATGACGCCGTCCAAAGCGTTGACGGTGCTGGGGCTCGGTTCGGTCGCGATCGGGTTTGCGTTCAAAGACATCTTCGAAAACTTCTTTGCCGGCATCTTGATCTTGTGGCGCTACCCGTTCGATCGTGGGGACTACATCACCTGCGGGGACCTGACCGGCCAGGTCAAACAGATCACGATTCGAAACACGATGATCCAGAGGCTTGATGGTGAATTGGCGGTCGTTCCCAACGCGACGCTGTTCAAAAACAACGTCGACGTCCTGACCAGTCAACCGCAACGCCGCGTCCGAATCATCTGTGGTGTAGCCTACGATGAAAACGTCGAACAGTCGCGCGACGTCATCCAACACGCGGTCCAGTCCTGTGAATCGGTGTTGGGCAAACGAACGGTGGAAGTGTTTGCCCAAGAATTCGCCAGTTCCAGTATCAACTTCGAAGTCGCCTGGTGGACGGGGTCCAAGCCGATCGATATCCGACGCAGCAGGGATGAAGTGGTCGCGGCGATCAAACGCGAACTGGACCGTGCCGGCATTGAAATTCCGTTCCCCTATCGCACGTTGACGTTCAAGAATCCGGCGGTCGCCGAGACGCTCGCCGAGGCGGTTCCCCAATGACCTCTTCAATTTCGTGAGCTCTGATCGGGGATCATTCGGTCTGGTCGATCGGGGGGCAATCGGCTCGACGCGATTGAGCGATCGGTCGATCGTTTTGGGCGGTTTTACTGGGCTTTCAGCCGTGTCCGGAGCGTGCCGTGTTCTCCGGCGCGGTTTTCGGCATGTCGTTTGCGGCCCGACCTTGCAAGCTCAATTCAAGAATCGAGTGCCGAATCGAGACGAGGACTGTCATCGGTTTTGGCCCTCTCGCCGATTCCACCCAACGGTCGACACGAACGGGCAATGCTTCATCGCGGCTTGATCTTGGTGTGTGACGATTCGGCATGATTGTTCAAGCACCGTCCTTCAGAAACGCCGGATGATTCAACCGATTTCTCTCTACGGGCCGCTTCGCTCCTTGACGTCGCTGGGAATGCGGACCGCGCTGATCGTCGATGATGTGGAATCCATGCGTGTGATCGTCGATCGTACGGTTCGGCAACTCGATGTTGCGACCGTCCAAGCCGGGAACGGTCGAGACGCCTTTGACCAGCTGCAACAACATCCGATCGATGTGGTGATTACCGATATCGAGATGCCGGTGTGGAGCGGGTTTGATCTGTTGGAGGCGATCCGCGGGTCGCACGACCCCCGATTACACGCAGTGCCCGTTGTTGTGATCAGCAGTTTGCCCGATCGCGCTATTTTGGCCAGGACGAAGCAATACGCGGAAACGTACTTCTTGCCCAAGCCCGTTTCGATTCCGCAGCTGCGAGTCACGTTGAAAATGATCGCGACCCGCATTTGGGTGCGTGACCATCCGATTGCGGGCCAGCGTCAGTAGCCTGCCATACGTCTCGACCGCATTGGCGACATCGGTTTGGCTTGGTCGTTGAAGCACCAAGCTGGTTGGTCACGCACCAGTCTTTGCCGCTGAGTCGCGTTAAAGCTTTCCATCGGACGCTCGGTATAGCGTTTGCTTCCCGCAGAGGCTTTGCTCCTTGCTGTCCGCCGTTTCTGGAGAGTGCTTCCGGGGGCTTCTTACGTCTACCACCGAACAACCGACATGCTGACCACGCTGCCTGCCGATAGTGTCCATTACGCCAAGCTCTCCGTTCTGCTGTGGAAGCATGGGCGTCATGACCTCGCCGAACAACTCGGCTGGACAAAAAAAGAGAAGGACGTCGACGGCTCTCACGCCGCCGCGAC
The DNA here is from genome assembly GCF_007754155.1 of Stieleria neptunia. Classification (NCBI taxonomy): domain Bacteria; kingdom Pseudomonadati; phylum Planctomycetota; class Planctomycetia; order Pirellulales; family Pirellulaceae; genus Stieleria; species Stieleria neptunia. Next base: position 192,599 of record NZ_CP037423.1, read on the forward strand.
CGTCCGGGAGGCTGCCGAACAATGTGCACGCGATATCGAACAGCTCGGTACGGCCTACATCAAGCTTGCCCAAATCGCCAGTACCCGACAGGACATGCTGTCGCCGGAATATGTTGACGCATTCGAACGGCTGCAAGACGACGTCGAGCCGGTTTCTGTGGAAGAACTCGAAGCGATCATGGAAGAGGGGCTCGGTGCCAAGCCCTCGGTCTTGTTCAAGCGTTTCGACCGATCCCCGCTGGCCACCGCGTCGATTGGGCAAGTTCATCGAGCGGAGTTGCATGACGGCCGTGAAGTGGTGGTCAAGTTTCGACGCCCGGGCATCGCTCAGCAAGCCACCGAGCAACTCGCCAGTCTGAAACGACTGGCGGCGACGGTCGATGACAAGACAGACATCGGGAAACAGTTTCGCTTTCGTTCGCTCGTCGGCGCGGTCGAGTACGCATTGAAAAGCGAATTGGACTATCGGCAAGAAGCCAACCACCTGCAGCACCTGGCGGAGGAGCTGAATCAGCGAGCGATCGCATCCGTGTCCCGCTGCCGGTCTCGCAAATGGTCTGTAGCGAAGTGCTGGTGATGGAATATCTGTCCGGACCGGCAATCAAGGACGTCAGCGGCGTGGTGCTCAATGAAGTCGACACGGCGGCCCTGGCCGAGGAATTGGTGCGCGCTTACCTGCAACAGATCTTGATCAATGGCTTGTTCCATGCCGATCCGCATCCCGGTAACCTGATTTTGCACGATGGCGGCAAGATCGGTCTGCTCGATGGCGGGATGGTCGTGAGCCTTCCGCCGATGCTTCGTCGCGAGATCGCTGCGTTGTTGTTGGCATTCAGCGCCGGCGAAGGCGAACGAGCGGCGACGATCGCGGGACGGATCGGCCAAACCGACGAAGAATTCGATGCCAAAGCCTTTCGCACCGCCGCGTCGCGGGTGGTCGCGGCGGCCGATGAGGGTGGGTTTGATTCATTGTCCTTGGGACGCACCCTGGTCGAATTTCTCAACGTCGCCGGCAGCCACGGATTGGTGTTGCCGTTCGAAATGATTTTGCTGAGCAAAGCTTTTTTGCAGCTCGAGACAACGCTCGCGCAGCTGAATCCCGATCAGGACGCCAAGGCGATCATCCGCGGCTACACGTTGGAACTGTTGGCCGACCGCGCCAAGGAACAATTGAGTGTCAGCCAGATCGCGGCCGCGGCGCTGGATTCCGCCGCCCTGGCATCGAATCTGCCCGCCCGGATGAACGAAATCACTCGCTTGCTGGCCGAGAATCAATTACGTGTCGATGTCGATGCGATCGACGAAGCGGCGTTGTTGGCAGGATTGGGCAAAATTGCCAACCGAATCACATCCGGCTTGATCGTCGCGGCGATGATCGTCGGGGCGTCCCTGATCATGCGGATGCAAACGGGCGGACGGCTGTTCGGATACCCGGTGCTGGCCACCCTGTTCTTCCTGATCGCCGCCGCAATCGGATTGGTGTTGTTGTACCAAGCCATGGTTGCCGACGAACGCTAATGTCACCGCCGCCAGTGTCACCCCCGCCAGTGTCACGCCCGCCAGTGTCACCGCCCCATAGGACGAAACCGATGATCTCGACACGTGACGGACTCGAACACAGCACGCCATCGGATGCTCGACGCGCGGACGCCGACGCGGCCACCCGGGTCCTGGCCCAGCGTGTCGGTTGGGTCGCACTGGGGATTTGGCTCTGTGCCGGGTTGTTGTCCATTTACACGCTCTACATCGGTCGCAACCTGTTCATGCCCATCGCGGTCGCGCTGTTCGCCTACTTGACCGTTCGCCCGATGATCAAGGCGTGTTCGCGGTTGGGGATCCCGACGGCCGTTTCCGCGACGGGGACCATGCTGACGCTTGGTTTGGCCGTCGCCGCCGCGATGTATCTGCTGTCCGGACCCGCACGGGAGATGTTGCAGGAAGTCCCCCGCTCGATGGGCGAGGTGAAACACAAACTCGCATTCATCTTCGATCACTTGGAAACCGTCAACGATGCGACCGAAGATATTTCCAAGACGGCTGAAGAAGAAAACCTTTCGGCCGAAGAGAAACCGGTCCCGGTTCAGATCAAACCGACCGCCTGGACCACGACCTCGCCATTGATCGCCGGGACAGGCAACGCGATGTCGTTTATTTCGATCGCCGGCGTCTTGCTCTACTTTCTGATGGCGGCCGGTGACACGCTGATCCGCAATTTGATGTCCGCGCTGCCCACGTTTTCCTCCAAACGACGATTTATCGAAGCGATGGAATCGGTGCAGGACGCCCTGAGCAGTTACTTGGGGTGGGTGACGGCGATCAACGCCTGCCTGGGAATCGCGATCGGCACCGCCATGTGGTTGCTCGGCATGCCCTCGCCGGTGCTCTGGGGTGTCGCGGCGATGATGTTGAATTTTGTTCCCATCGTCGGTGCGATGGTCGGCATCGTGTTGGTCTTCTTTGTCGCCCTCGTCAATCACGACCACGCTTCGTACGCATTCTTGGTGGCCGGGACGTACGCCGTGCTGACCAGCTTGGAGGGGCAAATCATCACGCCCTCGATTCTCGGCAGGTCGATGAAGCTTTCGTCGGTGCTGGTGTTCTTGTCGATCGTCTTTTGGGGATGGATGTGGGGCATGATGGGGGTGTTTCTTGCCGTGCCTATCCTGATCGCATTGACGATGATCAGCCAAAGCTTGGAGACGATGTCGCCGGTCAGCGCACTGCTCGGCGGAGAGCAGTTCGATGGGAGTCCGCTCGATGAGAGCGACACCGACGAATCCGGCAACGGTCACTAGCGGTCAACTCGCATGCTGGTCGCCATCCGGCCAAGCTGGTTTTTCATCGTTCGTCGCACCATGCTCGCGTTCGCACGATTGACAGCCAAATCGCCTCTGTCCGGCAAACCGACGGAGGATCGGCACGCCCATTGCGAACGTTTCTCCCGCCGCGCGATGATTCGTCTCGCGGATTCGAAACTCGTAGAGGAGAACATCATGAGTCTTGAAACCAAGACAAACCTGAACGACGTCACCATCACCAAACTGCAGAAACTGATTCAAGCCAACCTTGATTCGTACGAAGGCTTTCATGAGGCGGCCGAAAAGCTCGATCATGAACAACTTTCCACACTCTTCCGCAGCATCGGCAATGAGCGGTCGGCGATGGCCAGCGAGTTGCAACAGTACGTCGAGTTCAATGGCGAAAAGGCCCAGGACGACGGGAGTGTTGCCGCCAAAATGCATCGCCTTTGGATCGACATCCGCGCCAAGCTGAACAACGGTGATCCCCAGGTGATTTTGAATGAAGCCGAGCGCGGCGAAGATCACATCAAGGAAGCCTACGAAGAGGTGTTGAAAGAAACCGCCGGCGGCGCGATGAACGACGTCTTGACCGCACAGTATGCCAAAGTCAAAGCCGGTCACGATAAGATTCGCGATCTCCGCGACGCCTGCAAAGCAAATTAAACGTCTGTTCCGCAGGCGGATGCCCAGGCAACGCTGTGAAGCATTTGTTTGCGGTAGGGCGCGAGCCCTCCGGTGTTTCGGCAAAGATGTAGAACCGGAGGGCTCGCGCCCTACCGCTAAAACCTCAAGAAACACATGAGGGAAAAGGCTTCACCGCGCTAACGCCCAGGTTGATCCGCAACAACGACTGTGCCTCTCGTTTTCAGTTCTCTTTGATCCCTTCACAAACGTGCAAGCTTATGGACATCCCTCAAGTCACACCCCAACGCGACGTCAAAACCGGCGACATGGGGCAAGTCTATCTCGCGTCCGGTAAACAGGTCGCCCTGCGCCGGTGGAGCGAGGATGCCGGTGGATTCAGCGAGGTTCGTAGTCGGGACTATGAGATCGTCGGCTATGTGATCGACGGCCTGCTCGAAATCGATCTTGATGGCGAAACGGCAAAGCTGGGGTCCGGTGACTCGTGGCTGGTTCCCGAGGGCGCACCACACCGTTACCGAGTGATCGACCCGGTGGTCGCCATCGAAGCAACCTGCCCACCGGCGCGTTTCAACGACCGCGACCAACCGGCTTAGTGCTTTGACGGGCGTTCCGCCGCGAACCCTTCGTCGCGATTGACAGCAGCCCCGTCGGACCTTAGAAAGATGCAAGGTGGATGCATCTTTGCAGGCGGTTCGGTCGAGGCGCGTGGTGTGAAAGGCATGCCGCCGCAGTCTTGCCGACGGGAAATAGCATGAAACGAAACGTGATTTGGGTCTCAGTCCTGCTCTGCGCAGTGGGCGCGTCGCTGCAGTCGGGTGTGTCGATGCAGCTGGCAGCCGACGATCCGCCTGCGACTTCAACGGCGAAGCCATTCCCGGCACCGAGATCGATGTCTGAGGCTCGCGCACGGGCCAAGTTGTTGCATGAGGCGATCGGGGGAACGCTGCAAGTCGTTCATCGCGATTTCTTTGACGAAGACGACGCGCACGCAATCCCCTCGGCCTCGCTGGAGGACGTCTTTAGCGAACTGTCACGAAGTTACGACGTCGACATGAAGTGGCTGATTGTCGAAACCGATGTCGTCAACGTCGACCATCAGGCGGAGGATGAGTTTGAGAAGGCGGCCGTGAAGGCACTCAAGGCCGGCAAGCCGATGCATGAAGCCGTGGAAGCGGAACGCTATCGATTCGCCGGTCCGATTCGGTTGGCCTCGCAATGTTTGAAGTGTCACGTCAAGAATCGAAAGAGCACCGAGGATCGAACAGCCGGCCTGTTGATTTCGATGCCGCTGATTCAGCAGAGCTTTTGAAGCAACGCTTGGATCGCCCGTGTCTCGGTCAACTCGTGCTGTTCCAAACGATCGATAAAACCTTCGACTTCCTGCATCGCAGCTTGCCATGAGGAAAACGGCGGGTCCGTTTCGCGTAGACGTGCCGATAGATCGTCCAAGTGGGCACGCAACAGGTCATGACCGTTACAGGAATCCGAACGCAAGTGATCGAAGTCCGCCGAGGGTTCCGGCAACGATTTTCCGATGCTGGCGATCATTTCGTCTTCGTGATCGAAGTGCTTGACCAGCCCATCACGTAACGGTTGCAGTCGATCGGCAGTCTCTCCGAAATGGGGAACGCCAAGCTGTTCAATCTGCTTCATCCAGTCTCGAAGCTCGCGGAGCGACTCGTTCATTTTGCGGTCTTCGCTCAACCAGTCCTCAAAGGTCTGAGAAAGCGGTTCACTGATATTCAAGCTCATTTTGGTCCTCTCCGGTCGGAATCGTCGCGTGTTGTGTTGAGTACAGGTGGATTATGATGCATGTGGTGGTGTGTCACATTGCATCACAGCGCTGTAGCGGGCAACACTTATGCCAATCGAACCGGTGGTAGACGACCCGAATCAAACCGCCCCGTCGCTGCCCCGGTGTCACTCCCATGCCGCGTGAAACGGTTGCCGGCGATGCGTCTTTGGCACATCGGGTGCTGCTGCATCAGCGCTGCTCCGAGGTGCACGGTGCCGGCTCGTTGAGTAAATGGCTGATTTGATGCAACAGCACGGCGCCGACGCGACCGTGTTTCTCGACCTGGAAGGCGTCCGATTGGCCGCACGTCGGCAACTGCTCGACATGACGTGGGGGCCCGGAGTCGCCACCATTGGCGAAGCATTATGAAGAATTCACCGAAGCGGGCGGCGGAGTGATCCTCTGTCCGCACTGTGTCACATCCGCACGCATTGGCAGCGGGGCGGTCGTTCTTTCCGTTCCAACAAACGAGCTGCCATGCCGATCCGGAAACTGAAAACGGTTTTCGCTCCCGAGCAGATTGCCGTGGTTGGTGCAAGCATGCGGCGATCCAGTGCGGGGGATACGGTGTTGCAAAACTTGCCTGGTTCGGGATTGGGCGATCCGATGGGATAGGGGAGACGCCGATCTATTCCTGCCGGTCGTTCAGCAAGAATTCCAGATGAATCCTGACGCAATCGGTCAGCGCATCTGGGTTGTATCCCCCTTCCAAGACGCTAACCAATTTTCCGTCGGTATGTTCATCCGCGACGTCCAGCAAGCAACGCGTCAAAACTCCAAAGTCATCGCTCTCCAAGTCCAGTGAACCGATCGGGTCATCCTTGTGAGCGTCGAACCCCGCGCTGACGAGAATCAGTTGGGGTTGGATCTTCGCCGCGAAGGCTTTGACTTCACGTTCAAACATGCGCAGCTGTTCGCTAGGTGGAGTACCGAACTTGATCGGCAGATTGAGCGTGGTGCCGGTCCCGGCGCCGGATCCGATTTCGTCCGCCGCACCCGTCCCCGGATAGAAGGGCGAGCGGTGCATCGATAAAAAACCGACGTCGGCCGCTTCCCAGAACATCGCCTGGGTTCCGTTGCCGTGGTGCACGTCGAAGTCGACGATCAGAACCCGTTCGATCCCTAGTTCTTCGGTCGCGACGCGGGCACCGACGGCGATGTTGTTAAACAAGCAGAATCCCATCGCGTGATCCGGCATCGCATGGTGACCCGGCGGACGCAGCAAGCAGAACGCGGTCTTGTCTTCGCCGCCGACCACGCGTGTGACCGCATCGCAAACCGCCCCAGCGGCCATCCGCGCGACGTCGTACGACCGCACGCTGACGACGGTATCCGGTTCGATGTAACCGCCACCGCTGGCGGCAAAATGTTGGATCAGGTCGACGTAGTCGGGCGTGTGCACGTAACGCAGCCGCTCCGGCGAAGCGGGCTCCCATGCGGGCCGTTTGCAGCAGGTGTCCAGTGCCACAAAATTCAAATGCCGGATCACCGGAAGAATCCGGCCGCCGTTTTCTGGATGGTCTCCCGTGACGTGCTCTTGAAACACCGGGTCGTAATAAAGCAGGGTCATCGGGGGTCAGCCACGCGTGTGTTTGCCAGTCATGAAAGGTACCCATTCGCCGTCGTCGGCTTGCAGCGAGCTTGTCATCAGCCAATGGTCACCGTCCGTGATCTCGATCGTGTCGCGATAGTTGCAGGTCCCGCTGCCGTCAAAGCTTGGGCCGAGCGTCTCGAGCACCAGCCGCTTTTGATTCGCGTCCAAAATACCATGATACAGCCAAAGGTTGGCCATCATGGAACCGACAAACGTGCCGACGTATTGGTCCTTCACCGGGTCAAAACCGAGTGTCATGATCGACGACCACGGCCCGCTGTCGGGGGCGTCACCGCTGCTTTCGCAGACCAGCCACAGACCGCCAAGCGAGCGACACGTCATGTTGCCCGAGGCGGTTGATGTGTTTCCATCGGGCATTTGACAATCGTGGTCAAAGGTCCAGTCACCGATCAGCTGATCCAGCCAGGCGTGTTCGGCTTGTGGTTTGGCAAACATACTTGATTCCTACCGCTTCGATCGAGTGTCTGTTGAAAGAACGCCTCCGTCGAGAGACAACCTGCCCCGACGGATTGATTCCAGCTTGTCGATCCATCATGGCCGAATTCGAAGTGGAATCATTGAATTTCCAAAAATACACACCCGATCCCCCGGGGACACACCCCGGATCACCCGATCCCCCGGGGACAGACCCCGATGGTCCGAGATGGTCCGGGGACAGACCCCGATGATGGTCCGGGGACAGACCCCGATGGTCCGGGGACAGACCCCGATGGTCCGGGGACAGACCCCGATGGTCCGGGGACAGACCCCGATGGTTTGGGGACACGTGCGGACCACGTCCAATCAGGGACCGCATGCACCGCCGGGCAGTGCCACACACCTCCGGGTCCAAATCCCCTCTCCTCTGGTTTATCCCCTGGAACATTGGAATCTCAGCACAAACGAAAGGAATCAAGCCATGCTATATTCTATCGAATCGTCTGATTGCAATCATTGTCTAATTTAATCGCCGATCGAGGTCACCGTGATAGATTGGCTTAAGTCGTTGTTCTCCGGTCGGGAAGGGTGCGATCCTGAGCCAGATGATCTGTGGAACGCCATGGAATCGATGGATCCACGCAACTCTCTCGCTCGACTTCGTCAGTTGAAGTTGGATTCGAAGCAATTTCCGGTCGTCAAAAGATTACTCGACGGCACGCTTTCTCCGGCTGATTGCCCTGGCGTCACCGACTGGTGTCTTGCACAAGCAGTGAATCCAACTGGAATGGACGGGCTGGGCTACGCCTTGCAACTTGCTCTTAAGAGTTCCGGCACACTCTATGTCATTCCAAAAGGTCAAAGTTTTCCAGCCGCAATGCTGCCAAAATTTGTCAGTCCAGACCAGTTGACCATTGTCGTTAACCGCGCGGGTGGCACTCCGGTCATTATCACATCGCTGGATGAGTACCTTTCGAGCAGCGACATTGTTGATTACTCGTTGGAAACCTTGACGCCGTCAAAATTGCGTCGACGACTGCCTCGTCAACCGGAGATCACTCGTGATCGCAAGGTCACTCCAAGCATCACGATTGAAAGAACCACTAATGATCAGGATCGACTGCTGGAACCGTTGGAGTTGAAGGATCTGGTCGACGCGATCAACCGAGAACTGGACTACAATCTGACACCGGACCAGCTACCGGAGGTTTCGCAACCTATCGACCAGTTAGGTCTCTACAATTTTGATGTCCAAATCGATCCCTCGAACAAAACGAAGATCAACGTCTGGGTTGTTCCGTCTGTGGATTAGGATCGAGAACCAAGCATCATCCGCATCAGCACGGTCTGTCTCCGACGATACGGAATCATCAATCACCCGGGGACAGACCCCGATGGCACGGGGACAGACCCCGATGGCACGGGGACAGACCCCGATGGCACGGGGACAGACCCCGATGGCACGGGGACAGACCCCGATGGCACATCTGTTCAGTCGATTTTGGTTTGGAGTCAACGAAAAGGGCTGTCGAACCACTCGACCTGCGCCGCGGGCGCATTTCCACTGGGGAGTTCCGCGTCAATGGATCGTTCGCCGGGTCACTGAAGATGACGAGTCCGAAATTTTCTCGCCGATGACCAGTGGCCCGTCAATTTGGGCACCTAGCTGATACGACGCTTGCATTGCTTCCCAGCGGTCACATCGTGCTTTCCAGGCGCGACGCTCAGCAACGTGGCTTCGATTCCTTTGAGGGGGATCGTTGGAAGGCGGGGATCGCTAAGCCGCTTGCCCGAATAGGTCGCGGGCTTGCTTGGGAACGTAGAAACGACGCCCGGTCTGCTTGGTCCGCTGGGCATCGAGACGCTCCGGACGGCCCGCGATGGTGGAAAACAGGCTGCCGAAGTCTGCGACGAGCGACAACCAAAGCGTCGGCGATAATCCAAGACGTTCCAAGATCGGCGGATGGCCTTCGGGCGTGCTGCCTCGCTTGCCCGGAGCCAAGTGGCGAGCGCTCCAGTCCAACAGCTCCAAGTACTCTTCCTCGCTCATTGCCAGGAAGCCTTTGTCACTACAGCGGGCGTTCGTCTTGCTCGGCTGCGGTCCAGCTGGGGCGGTCCCCTCGTGAAGATTCACTGGCGAAAGAAAGGCGTCCCCGCGGCGAGCTTGCGGATCGGCGGCTTGAGTTGCGCCATCGGCCGACGCTTTCGAATCGCCGTGTGGAGCTTGTTGCGCTGCCTGGACCACTTCGACGCGAAGTTGTCCCGATGAATGGTCGCTCAACTCCACCGTTTCCGCGATGCACGCCCGGATCAGATTCAGATCGACATAGACAGAACAGGCCAAAACAGCCTCTTCGTCGACCAGCGGAATCGCTTTGAAGCGTTGTTCGAAGAAATGCCCCGTTGTCTCGTCTTCCTTGTTGGCACGCTGAGCAATTTGCTGATTCAACAGACGCATCCACCAGGAGATATTGCTCAGCCGCACTCGGATCTCGGCGAGTTTTTCGGGGGATTGGCGAATGCGATCCAGTTCCGACTGTGACGGTGTCATCGGGTTGCCCTCGGCATCCTTTCGTTCAGGGCAGATCAACAGCCAGCGACGGGCCACTTCGGTGTCATCCCATGTTGCCACGACATCGGGCCGAGAACGCAGCATCAGGTGGAAGTGGTTGGAGAGAATGACGTAGGACAGCAAGTCGATCCCGAAACCTGCCGCAAAGCGTTTCAGGTACTCTTCGATCCAAACTTTGCGGTAATCGTAATTCTTTCCCGAGATCGGATCATCGCCGAAAAGCCAGCACGCCCGTGTGGTCCGGCTGATCACGTGAGAGATTTGAACGTCGTTTGGGTCCACCACTTCGGAACGAATGGATCTTGCCATCGCAGAGTCTCCACCACAACTCGTTTCTGGAAACTGCTGCGGGTCTGAGGATCTTTCTCGACCATTCGCAGCGAAAAAACGAGTGATCTTTCACTCTGCCTGACTACGGTCATTCCACCCGACTGGAGGCGTCAAGTCAAGTTGATTTGTGGGCGTTTTTCCAAGACGGGGTCTGTCCCCGGGTGAGCGTCCAGGCGGGGTCTGTCCCCGAGTGAGTGGGGTCTGTCCCCGAGTGAGTGTCGGTTTTGTTACAGTTGGCGAGTCTCCTGATCCGTCATGATTGTCAAAAACGTGCCCTTGCGTTGCAGCGGGTGCAGATCCACTGAGCTGTTTATGAAGCATTTTGTTTTTATTGCCGTGGTCGTCACGGCAACCGTCACCGCTGCGATTGCGGGGGATGAAGTCGCCCAGCACGCTGTCGCACTTCGGCTTCCATCGACGCCGTCAAACCCGCGTAACAGCGAAGGCGATTTTATTCGGCTCAATGACGGTCGCATCCTGTTCGTGTACACGCATTTCACCGGTGGCGGTGGCGACCATTCGTCCGCCCATCTTGCCGGACGCTATTCCTTTGACGGCGGCAAGTCGTGGGACGACATCGACACTCCGGTTTTGGAAAGCGATGCAAATTTGAACATCATGTCGGTGTCACTGTTGCGTTTGGCCGATGGTCGGATTGCGCTGTTTTATCTCAGAAAAGATTCGCTGCAGGATTGCCGGCCGGTGGTTCGGTTCAGCGATGACGAGGCGGCGACATGGAGTCAGCCGAGGGAAATCGTCCCTGATTCCCAGATCGGATATTACGTCTTGAATAACGATCGCGTGATCCAATTGCGTGACGGACGGTTAGTCGTCCCGCTCGCGCTGCATCACACGCCGGATCAAAAGAAGCCCGATTGGACCGGAAGGGTGCTGTGTTGTCTGAGCGATGACGCGGGAAAGTCGTGGCGGCGGAGCAAGAGTATCTTGCAGGCCCATGACCAGCGCAGCGGCAAACGTCTGATCGCGCAAGAACCAGGCGTCGTCGAGCTTCGCGACGGTCGTGTGATGATGTTTGTACGCTCGAATGCGGGCAGCCAATTGCTGAGCCATTCGCGCGACGGCGGAGCAACCTGGACGCCACTGGTGCCATCGACGCTTCACTCACCGACGTCTCCGGCGACCATCGAACGCATTCCCCAGAGCGATACGCTGGTCTGTGTGTGGAACGACCATGCAAAAATATCGCCCGAGTTGCGCGGCAAACGGACTCCGCTCTCGCTGGCCACCAGTGACGACGAGGGGATGACGTGGCGACCCTCAATCACACTGTTTGACAGTCCCGATGGCTGGTATTGCTACACTGCGATCGAGTTCACAGAGGACGCGATCCTGCTCGGGCATTGCGGCGGTGATCGCACGAAAAACAATGGCCTGGCCGAATCGCAGATCACACGCGTGCGATGGAGCGATCTCGGGGACGTGCGCCCGTGACTGATCCGCCAATCACTCGGTCAGGCCGCTGGGCTTAGGCAGACCGCTATCCTTGTCGTCTGCCGCAACTCATTCTTCGGGTAGGGCGTAGTGGATCTTGTCAAAGATCCCAAGCAGAAGGATCTTTGACTAGGTCCACCACTCGAAAACTGAGCCGCGACGGAATCCTGATATTGTCCGTGGTGATTCCTTTGCTTGCATCCAAGCCATCGCATTAGGCATTGGGGGCTGTCCCCGGCGGTTGGGGGCTGTCCCCGGCGGTTGGGGTCTGTCCCCGGCGGTTGGGGTCTGTTCCCGGCGGTTGGGGTCTGTCCCCGGCGGTTGGGGTCTGTCCCCGGCGGTTGGGGTCTGTCCCCGGCGGTTGGGGTCTGTCCCCGGCGGTTGGGGTCTGTCCCCGGCGGTTGGGGTCTGTCCCCGGCGGTTGGGGTCTGTCCCCGGCGGTTGGGGTCTGTCCCCGGCGGTTGGGGTCTGTCCCCGGTGGTTTGGGGTCTGTCCCCGGTGGTTGGGGTCTGTCCCCGGTGGTTGGGGTCTGTCCCCGGTGGTTGGGGTCTGTCCCCGGTGGTTTGGGGTCTGTCCCCGGTGAGTTGGTTAGTTTTGGGGGGGTGGGTGGTTGATGCGTCGCAGGTCGTCGATGAGTTGTTGGTGCATTTGGGCTTTCCGCGCGTCATCGGGCATGCGGAGGATCGCCGCGGGATGCCATGTGGCCATCGTGCGCTCGCACCAATCGGTTGCGCGGATTTCGCCGCGGTGCTTGGAGACTTGAAAGTCACGTCCGAAGAGTGCTTGCGATGACGTTGCTCCCAAACAGAGAATCGCAACGGGCTGGACCAGTGCCAGTTCCGCTTCTAACCAGGGCCGACAGGCATAGACTTCACGTGCGTTCGGTTTTTGGTGCAATCGACGTTTGCCGCGGGACGTCGTCGCTTCGGTGAATTTGAAATGCTTGACCACGTTGGTCAGATAAACGTCATTGCGGCGGATCCCGGCCCGTTTCAGGGCATCATCGAGCAGCTTGCCGGCCGAGCCGACGAAGGGCCGCCCCTCCAGATCCTCGCGGTCCCCCGGTTGTTCACCCACCAACACGATCCTTGCATCCCGACTCCCTTCGCCGAACACGGGCTGTGTCGCGTGGCGGTGTAGATCGCACGCTCGGCAACCGCCCACCGCGGTACGCAACGATTCCAAATCGATTCGCTCGGGCATGTAGTGCGTCGCCGTCTCGGCAAAGCCCTCGTTCTGATCCACCATCGCAGCCACCCGCTCGGGAGCGGCTTGCAACAGGTCGTCGATCAGCGAGGTTTCCGGCAGCGTCGGCCAATGACGCACCGGCATTTCCCGTTTCATCGTGTCGACTTTGACCCGCGCCGGGTTGAAGATCGATGCGTAATACGTTTTCCAAAGTTCCTCGAGCGCATCATCATCCGGGGCGTCGCTGACCGGCACGCCGGGGCCGTACCGCAGTGACGATTGGTCCCAGGTCACCGACTCGTCGGGCGTGAGGATCGACCACTTCATGCCGCTGAATCGGCGGCTGAAAAACGGAGCGGCCAAGCGGACGATACGATGATCCGGCCGGTGCCATGCGACGTAGACCTCTTCGTCGCCTGAATCGATCACTTTGCGAAACCGCACGAACGCCTTCATTTTATGAACGTCTCGCGTGACCGCTTTCCGCATCGTCGTCAGCTCGTGAACATCATCGTCGGTCGTGATCTGCAACAGATGACGTTCCCCGCGCACCAGACGCCACAAGGTTCGGTAGAGCAATGACCAACGCGTCCCGGCGCGGTGACAGGCGACGGTCTTGGCCAGTTCCAAAAACGCTTTGGGGACGGTGAAGGCAGTCGGTGTCGCAGGGAACTCCGTGTCGTCATTTGAATCGAACAAGGAATGTTGCTCGTCGTCAGCCATCCAGGCCACCTGCTCCGGCGGCACGTCGGCGGTAAGCAATCGTCGCGCCGTGACTCGCCATTGGTCGAACGTCTGAACCTTCACAAATCGCATGACGCGAACTTAGACCTCTCCGGTCAGGGCGGATTGACGAGTGTCGAACAACATCAGCTGTTTGTGTTTCGGTTGTGCGCGGCCGCGAAGATCGGACTTGTCCAGGTTGGCGAGTTCGGGATTGTGGTCCGCGGTCGAGACAAAGTACTTGGCTCGGTTCCAAGCGACTCGCAGCTTTTTGAGGTCTTCGCGACGCACGGTCTTGTGTCTGCGAATGCTCAAAATGCGTTTGACGCTTCGCGCTCCGATGCCGGGAATCCGCAACAGCTCTTCTCGGCTCGCTCGGTTGACATCCACCGGAAAGAAATGCCGATTGGCGAGAGCCCAGGCCAGTTTCGGATCGATGTCCAGCGAAAGGTTCTGATCGGCCTCGGCAACAATTTCACTCGCATCGAAACCATAAAACCGCATCAACCAATCGGCTTGATAAAGTCGATGCTCGCGGACCAGCGGGGGTGATTGGCCGGGCAATCGGGCATCGGCGTGCGGGATGGGGCTGTAGGCCGAATAATAGACGCGACGGAGGTTCTGGCCGTCGTAGAGCTGAGCAGCCGTCTTCAAAATCTCGACGTCCGGTGTGTCCGTCGCCCCGACGATCATCTGTGTGCTTTGCCCGGCCGGTGCGAAGCTTGGCGGATGAAGCCCCGCTTTCTGATCGTCTTGGGTTTCGTCGATCTTTTGCCGAATCCCCTGCATCGCGTCGACGATTTCAGGTTTCTTCTTCTCTGGAGCAAGCTTGTGAAGGTCGCCTTCGGTGGGCAGTTCGATGTTGACGCTCAATCGATCGGCCCACATGCCGGCCTCTTCGATCAGGGGCTGTGACGCGTTGGGGATGGTTTTCAGATGGATGTAGCCGCCGTAGTGTTGTTCGGTTCGCAATTTCTTCGCAACCGAGATTAGTTGCTCCATCGTGTAATCCGAAGTCTGGATGATGCCTGAGCTGAGGAACAGTCCTTCGATGTAGTTGCGTTTGTAAAACTCGATCGTCAACGAGACCACTTCGTCGACGGAGAATCGAGCCCGCGGCGTGTCGCTGGAGATCCGATTGACGCAATATTGGCAATCGTAGATGCAGTAATTCGTCAGCAGGACTTTCAGCAACGAGATGCATCGCCCGTCCGGCGTGTAGCTGTGGCAGATCCCCATTCCCTCGGTGCTGCCGATCTTGCTGCCGGGCCGAGTGGACTTGGAGCCGCTGCTGGCGCAGGAGGCATCGTATTTGGCCGCGTCGGCGAGAATCGCAAGTTTGTCACGAACGTCCATTTCCGCTGAGGCAGAACCAGAGAGATGAGTTGTAAAGGCAGGAAACCTTGGGATGGTAGGCGTTTGGCAAGCCGGCCGGACGTTGAGGTGTGTGCTGCCGGAAAGGGGGCTCTGAGGCGGCGATCACTGAGGGTCAACCAACCGACCCTCCCCTCGCTTCGCTCGATCCTCCCTGCCAGGGAGGGTGACGCAGGAAAAGACACGACCTGCTCTCGCTGGGAGCGAGCGGACGTGGCGTGATGTGCTGGCGATCCCAGGCGGCCGTGCTGCGGCATCATCCGAGCAGCTCGACCAACCGTTCCATGGGCAGGTGTTCTTGTTCGATCCTTCGGTTGGTACGGCAAACCGTTTCGTAGCACACTCGCTCGGCGTCGTTGAGGTGCGACAACTCTTTTGGTTGAGATCCATTTCCGGCTGTCGCCAAGTCTTGGAATTGATCCAACACGCTCTCGTCCATCAGCAGGCTTTGCACGCCGGGCAAGGCTTGCCGCAATCGGTCCAAGATGACAAAGCCATCGGCGTCGATGTCTCCCCAGTAAAACACCGGATTCTCGTGAAGCCAGCGGACATCGGCCAATTGAGTGACGCCGTTTCCCAGTCCGCCCAACGCCACGCCGCGTTCCAGGCCGGGCAATGACAACAGATTGATTTTGTTTTCAACGATCAGAATCCTCGCCTCGGTCACCGGCAATTGCGAAAGCGACTCGGCGGGCAGCGACAGTTCCTCGAACGGTAGACCGAGTTCAGCCTGTAACGCGTCGTCCAGGATTCGCAGCAAGAAATGCGGGCGGGCGTAACGCAATCCGTAGCGGGGCTCAAACGCGTCGTAACCGTAGCGATGATCGATGGTGTGCGGTGGCAGAACGGTGTCCAGCCAGGTTGCCAGTCGGCGTCGATGGGTCTCCAGCAGCTTGGTGGAAACCGCCAGCGGCAATTCGCGGGCGAAACAATCCGGGCGCGGATGCGATTGGAAATAGTCCACGATGTCGAGCAACCCGTCCAGGACGTCGGCGACGTCCAACAGTTGTTTCCAGTTGCCGCGTTGGATCAGCCAGGGCACCAGTTCCGGTTTGCGGCGGCGAAGTGTTTCGGCCGCCCCACGGAGTGCTGTCCACTCGGCCGCACACCCCGCCAAACGGACCAGATCCTGCATCGAATCGATCACGATGGCGGTGGGGAACTGATTCAATCCATGCGTTCGGCTGCGACGCGATTCGTACCGGACGGTGTAACCCGTGCCGGTGATGTCTTTGGATGCTTGACGAAGCCGGTCGACTTGCTCGATCGCGGCGGCGTGGTCCTTGGCAAGGGAAAGGTTGGCCGGCACACGATGCGGAAAGAACGCGTCCAGTTGGCCCGACAGCCAGGCCTTGACGGCCTTGGGGTAAATCCGTTTCGCTTTGTCGGCAATCGCATCCGGCGTGATCATCCGTTTGTGTCTTCCTCGCCCTGGACGGCGCGGTATTGTTCGGCCGTCAAACTGATCAGTTCGCTGCGGTTGGTGTCGGGGTCTTTGATGATGTGTCCGTACATCCCGACATAGCTTTCGGTGATTTTCGCTTTGGCATCCAAGGGGGCGACGATTGCCAATTGCAGTCCGAAGCGGGCGAACAAGTTCAGCGCGTACTTGGCCCGCGTGTCGTCGCTACGGGAGAACATTTCGTCGACCATGACAAAATGAAAACGATCGCTGTCGGTTTCATCGGGCCGCAAGTCGTATTGGTAGGCGATCGCGGCGACCAACACCAGGAATGCCAATTTGCCTTTTTCACCACCCGATTGCCCGGTGCCGCCGTCGTAGTAGCTGCCGGGTTCTGCGGTGGCGGCATCGTACTCGCGGGCGGCGAACTTGAACCAGTTTCGCACGTCGATGACTTTTTCACGCCATCGCAAATTGGCATCGTCGCGCAATCGTCCGACAAGTTTTTCGATGCGGCCGAACGTGGCTTCGTTGGCATCGTCGGTTCCACCCAGTGTGCCTTCCAAACAGCCGGCCAAATCGCGGCGGAAGTCACGGATTTCCGCGTCGGTGGTCTCACTCGGTTCCAGCCGCATGTAGGTTCCCGGTCGCCAATCGAGTCGTCGCAGGGCTTCATTGAGCACTTCGATCTTGCTGCGGATCTCTTCGCGTTCGTCTTCGAGCGAACCGTGCAGCAAACCGATTTCCTGCAGCACCTTTTCTTTCAAACGTTGTCGAAAGCGGCGTTCGTGCCTGGGCAAATCGTCTTGGATGATTCGTTGTTGCAGCGTCTCGAAGTCGGGCAGCGACTGCGGCGTCGGGCTCAGTTCGGACTCAAAGACCGGGAACTTCGTCAGCAATCGACCCATCGCCCGGGTCAGGTCGTCACGAATGGGGCTGACACGTTTTTCTCGATCGCTGACCTGAGCGGAAAGCTGGTGGGTGACTTCGGTCGGCAACCGCCCCATGTTCTCGATGGTCAGTTTTCGGTCGCCCAGTTGCGTTTCGATTCCGGCGAAGTGTTGTTGGGCGCGGTCTAGGCTGCCGTCGTCACGGGCCGCGGCCAGTCCCTCCTGGACCGATTGCAGGGTGCGGTTGCCGTTGTCGAGTTGATGTTGCGTTTTGGATCGTTCGTCGAAATTGCGATCGCGGTCCGACTCCAGCCCCTCGAGCTCGGCGTTGACATCGGCCAACTTGGCTTTCAGTTGTTTGACGCGGTCGTTGGACGCTTCCAGTTTTTCTTTTTCCAGACGCAACTGCGAGGCGTCGAACTCATGGCGGTGATCGTCGATGGCATCAAAATCCGTCATCACGGCAACTTCGTCCAGAACCGTCAACAGCGACGTGGCTTGATCGCTGGTTCGGCGGAGCGACGCGATCTGCGACTGAAGCGTTGCGATCTGTGTCTGCTGATCTCGAATCGATTGTTCCAGAGCTTCACGCTTGGAGCGGTTGTCCCAGCCGAGGACAAAATGTCGGCGATCGTCTTGGCGGCTGCGGTCATCCTTGGCGTGTTGGCGATGGTTTTGTTTGACGTGTCGATGGATGGTCATCGCCCGTCGGTTGGCCATTTGAAACTCGGCAATCGTTTCACAGGCGAGGTGGTCGAAGCGATGCAGGATTTCACCGCGGACGTAAGACGCCAACGGATGGTCGTCGCGATAGTGCAACATTTCCGGCAACGACAGTTCATCGGAAACCGGATCGGTGGGGGATGCCGTCGGTGCGACCCGATCGTAGGTCAATCGCAGCCCCCGACCGCGGCCATCGACCAGGCGTTTTGCGTCGACGTAGCCGGAAACTTTGGCGTACAGGTCGTCGGGCACCAACAGCGTGCGCGCGAACGAATGCAGCACCTGTTCGATCGACGCTTCCCAGCGGGCGTGATCGGGGTTGACGGTGACCAACTCGGCCGCAAAGGGCAGATCCGAGGGAGACAATTGAAAGGCAGAACAAATCGCCGCGCGGACTTCGATGAAGGCGTCCGGCAAATTGCCCTTGCGGCGGCGCAGCGATTCCAGCTCCGATGCATCGTCGTCAAGTTGATTCCGCAGGACACCTAGTTCGTAATCGCAGCGGCTTAATTGTTCGGTGGCGGTCTGCCGACGCTCGATCAGAGCCTGACGGGTTTGCGAAACGAGTTGGTGCGCTTTTTCAAGCTGCTGGGCACTGTTGATGGCGATCTGAATGCCGGCTTGTTTCAATTTCGCTTCGAGCACAAGCCGCTTTTCACGTTTCGATCTCGCTTGCTGCTCCTCTGCGGCGATCAAGTCCGGCAGCCGCTGCAATCTGGCTCCGCCGCTGTGGGCGATCTCGTGTTCCAGTCGCGCCGCATCACTGCGTCTAGCGTTGAGTGATTGGTCCAGCAGTTGGATCTCTTGGTCCAGGTGCTCGATTCGCAGTTTCCATTGATCACACAGCGGACGCAGCAAGTCGGCGATCGCGGTGTCAAAGAACAGCGGTGCGGATTCGTGTTGGTCGCGGGCCTGTTGCAATCGATCGTTGGCGGTTCGATAGCGGCGGCCCGTTTTGATGATCGGTGTTAACAACTCGGATTGTTGGCGCACTTGGACGAGCGCTCGGTGGGCTTCGCTGAGTTCGGCGAAATGCTGCAACAGGCTGGAAACTTTGTCATTCCAAGGTTTCTTTTCCAGCATGTGGTCGCGGATGAACTGATCGAGACGCTGGACATCTTTGACCGCGACGGTTTGGTTGAAGATGTCCATCGCCTTGGGGCGAAACTTGACCTGTCGTTGGAACCAGCCGTGGTATTGCTTGTAGCTTTCGGTGACTTGGAATCCCCGATCGGTCAGGGCGGATTTGATCTCGCTGCCGGACTTCAATCCGCCCAGATCGCCGGCGATGCTGCGGGCTCGGGTGTCGAAGGCGTAATAGATTTTGCGATCACCCGAGGCGGTCAAGTACATGACCTGGCAGAGTGTGAACTGTTTGTCCGAGGTGCCGCTGGCAAAGGTCGCCAGCAGCGCGGTGTAAAACCCGCTGCCGTCGCGCAGGTATTGGATTTGAGGTTTCTCGTCGCGTCCGGCGGTGCGGTCGTAGGCGCCGCGGATGTAGGTCCGTTCGTCACGTTCTTTTTTGGTGGCCCCCGCGGCGACGTTGTAGTTGCGAACACCGGGGCGGACCAGCAGCGTCAGCATGGCGTCGACGAGCGTCGATTTTCCGGCGCCATTTTCACCGACCAGCAGCGAGGTCGCACCGTGGGGTTTGAACGAGTGGACTTGCCCGTCGAACGTTCCCCAGTTGAAGACTTCGAAGGTGGACAGGCGAAAACCACTTTGTCGAGGCGATTCGGCGGCGTCTGCGCCGGTGTCAAACAGCGACAGGGGGCGTGGCCGCGACGTGGATTCAGTCATCCGTTGTCTCCATGGCGTCTTCGGGTTCGGCGTCCGCAGCCTGTGCTTCGCGGCGTTTCAATTCAGCGGTCAGATCCGTTCGCAATCGTTCCAATTCCGCCAACGGCAACCTGGCTTTGAGGATGCGGCGGATCTCCCAACTGGGCGGTTGTTTCTCGAAACGCCTGACGTACTTGAGTTCCTCCAGTTTGCGGAGTTGGCCGCCCAGGTTGCGATTCGCGCGAACCGCGTCGTCGTTGCCCGGGACGAGGGATTGCCAGATATCCAACAGTGAAGCCTGGGTGATGACGCAGCGGTCGTCGCGATGGATTTCTTCTTCGAATCGGCGCAGTTCGTCGCGCAGCAGCACGCACAGCAGCGAGGCCTCAAAGCTCAGGCGGATGCTGCGAAACAGTTTTGGGATCGGCGGATAATCCGGCGGCAAGACTTCGGCTTCGATCTGCCGCAAGTAAGCCATGCCGTCTTCTTCGTTGACGATCAACATCAGTCCGATCCGGGCAAAGTAATCGCTCAGCGGCGTCACACCGGCGAGGATTCGTTCCCAGTTGTCGCCGGCGTCATCGTGATAGACGATGCCTTGCAGCAATCGGACGGCGGCGGGTGCCCAGGGGACCGGAGGCGGCAGCGAGTCGGGGTCCAAGGATTCGTGTTTGGATTCGTTCATCATCGTGGTCGTTTCGTTCGAATCGGCACCGTGGCTTTTTCATGTGTGCGGTGAAAGGTGACCCGCGGAACGACCACGCACAACGGGTGTTCTTTTCCTGTGCTGGGGTCTTTTGTGGTCACGGCAATGGTTTCGGTTGCGTCGCGATCGATGCGGTGCCCGTCTTCGTGCGCGATTTGGATCCATCCCACCAGTTCGATGATGCCGACGTGGAGAGGGCGGATCTTTAGAAGTTCGGGCAGTCCAACCGAGGGCGAATTCCCGGTGGCGTGGGCGATCACGTCGCGCATGCGGTCCCATTCGAGTCGCTGCAGGTGGGCCAGTTTTTTGGCTTCGCGCCGGGCCGTTTCGAAATCGACGACGTGTGTTTCCGGGGCGACGTCAAAGACTTGGGGCGGGGTCCAAAACGGGCGCGTCAGCGGGGACGTCAACCCGATCGAGGTTTCGACGTTCAAGCCGAGGGTTTCGGGTGGTTCCTGGCAGGACTGGGCGACGTCGTGTTTCAATCGCGACGCCAGCGTGCGAAGGTCGCGTAGCACTTCGGCGGTCCGCTTGCGGTGTCCGGCGGATTGGTCGTCCAGCAATCGACGCAGGGTTTGCGACAGGCGTCCGGTTTGCCGCAGCACGTTGTCGGCTTCGGCCAACAGTGACGGCACCATGGCGCGAACGTGCCGGAGCGCCGCCCGCTGGTCCGCGATGGCGTCCAGGTGAGTGACTTCGGCGATCGTTTCACGCAGTTTGGCTTGGGCATGCGGGGCGAACAGAAAGGCGACGAAGGCGTCGAAGCTGACGCCTTCGTCCTGTTGTTTGATCAGGTCTTCGGCATCAAGTGCGGTGGCCAGGATCTCACCGCGGCGACGGTCGTCCTTCATCGCCTCGCGCTGCACTTGGCGGCCGATCGCTTCGAATCGGTCTTCGACGGCGCGAAAATCACTTTGCAGGGTCTTGAGCAGATCGACGGCGGTGTAGAACCGCTCGCGGATCTGTGCGGGGTGGTAGGTTTCCACTTCGCCGCCGCCACGAATCGAAGCGATCTCGTCGTCGATCCGCTGCCTCTGGGCGAGCAGGTCTTTCAATCGCCGATCGGGGTCCGGCGACGCGTTGCGGACGAGGTCGACCAAGGTGTCGATGACCAACCGCAGCCGGCTCTCGGTGCCCACCAGACGGGTGTCACGATGGAGCATGGAATCGACAAACCGGATGGCGTCTTCGCTGTAGCGGGTGAGTTGGTAGTGGGGGCCGGTGGAGTCGGCGGGCAAAAAGCGTCGCAGCCAGCCGGCATCGGACCACTCGCGCAAGTACCGATCGGGCGCGCCGAGCAAGACGGGGCGTTCGTCGTCGCGGAGTTCGTCTTGAAAGACCTGCAATCGGCTGACCAGCTCGTCGTGGGAAAACGAGATCGCGGAATCTTGCGTGTTCGATTTGAACGCTTGCCGCAGAAAGTAAACGACGAACGCCCCGAGGTCCGCCTTGAGCAATCGGGCGGTGGGGGAAGACTCCAAAAAGGTTGTGACGGCGTCGAGGTTCATGGCCCGATTTTAATCACAACGGGAGCGCAGGGTCAGAGCCGAGATCGACGTTCGGATTTGCCGCTTCAACGGCTGCGCTGTGAAGGTGTTAGCGGAACGGCGCGAGCCGTCCGGTTGCGCTTCAAAAAACACCGTGAAAGACCGGAGGGCTCGCGCCCTACCGCCAACAAAAACACCCCGTTTGGCGTCAAAGTAAGTGGCAGTGGGCTCGCGCCCTGCCGCTAAAACCTCCCAAAACGCGGGGAGTCAATGCTTCACGGCGTTGCCTCAACGGCTGTCGGAATCCGCTTTGAGCCGTTTTTCGAAGGTCAGTCCCAGATCGGTGATCTTGGTTCGCAGCGTGCTCCGGGCGATGCCCAATAATTCGCTGGCGTGGGCCTGATTCCCCTCGGCGTGGTTGAGCACCTCGGGAAGCAGGATGCGGTCGATTTCGCTGTGCAATTCGTGATAGACGTTCGGTTGTTCCTGGGACAGCAGATCGTGGATGAAGATGCGAATGTTCTCGGCATCCAGCTCCGACCGATGTTGTTCCGAAGCGTCCGGTTGAAGGTCGCGGCAGGTATCCGGCAAGGAGGAGACCGTCAGCACTTCGCCGACGTTTCGCACCAGCGCGTGCTTCATCGCGCTTTGCAGTTCACGGACGTTGCCCGGCCAGCGGTAGTGTTTCAGCCGCTGCATCGCGTCGGGCGCGATGGAACGAATCTGTTTTTGCATGTCTCGGTTGAGCAGGTGGATAAAGTGTTCGGCGAGCACCGGGATGTCCTCGGGCCGTTCACGCAGCGGCGGCAACTGGATCATGAAGACGCTCATGCGG
The DNA here is from genome assembly GCF_007754155.1 of Stieleria neptunia. NCBI lineage: Bacteria > Pseudomonadati > Planctomycetota > Planctomycetia > Pirellulales > Pirellulaceae > Stieleria > Stieleria neptunia. The sequence goes on from NZ_CP037423.1 coordinate 215,333, forward strand.
TAATACAGGTCTTCGCGAAACGTGCCTTCTTTGACCATCTGCAGCAAGTTGCGGTTGGTCGCCGCGATGATTCGGACGTCGACGCGGATGGTTTCGTTGTTGCCGACGCGTTCGAAACTGCCGTCTTGCAGCAGCCGCAGCACCTTGGCTTGGGTTGCCGGAGTCATGTCGCCGATTTCGTCCAGAAAGATGGTGCCGCCGTTGACCTGTTCGAACTTTCCGATGCGGCGTTTGTCGGCGCCGGTGAAGGAACCGCGTTCGTGTCCGAACAGTTCGCTTTCGAGTAAGTTTTCCGGCAGGGCGGCGCAGTTGATGGCCAGGAACGGTCGTTCGGCGCGGCGGCTGTGTTGGTAGATCGCGCGGGCGACCATTTCTTTGCCGGTTCCGCTTTCACCCAAGATCAGCGCATTGACGTCTTGCGGGGCGACCTGGCCGATCAACTTGTAGACTTCTTGCATGGCCTGGGACCGGCCGACGATTTGGTCCGCGGAGGTGTCGCCGTCTGAATCGATCCCGAACTGGGCCGGGGTGCGACTCATCAGACTGACGTCGATGGCGTTTTGGACGGTGGTCAGTAACTTTTCGAATTCGACGGGTTTGAGCAGGTATTCGAATGCGCCCCGCTTCATCGCATCGATCGCGGTTTCAGTCGTCGAATACGCCGTGATGATGATCACGGGGACACGGGCATCGAGGTCGTGGATGATGCTGAAGGCGTCCAACCCGGACATGTCGGGCAACCGCACGTCCAAGATGACGGCATCGGGCTGATGCTCGCGAACGGCCGCGATGCCGCTTTCGGCGGTCGCAGCGGTCACCACTTCCAAGCTGTCTGTTTCGAGACTTTTCTTGAGCGAGTAGCGGAGGTTGGGTTCGTCATCAATGATGATTAATTTCGGCACATTCGATTCCAATGCGGGAAAGGTCCAATGCGGGAAAGGGTTAGCAATGCGCGTTGAGGCGGGGTTGCGAGCCGGTCGGTGGCAACGGCAGGATCACCTTGACGACCGTACCGCCTTGAGGACGATCTTCGGCCAGCAGCTGGCCATCGTGTGCGTCGATGATTCGTTGGGAGATCGCCAAACCGAGCCCCAGACCTGGATCCTTGGTGCTGAAAAACGGCTCAAACATGCGGTCTCGGTCACGCTGGTCGGCGGGCATCCCGCAACCGTTGTCGGCGACGCTCAAGCATACCCACTCGGTCGGCCGATTCGGCGCTGCACTCGGGACATCTTCGTGGCCGATCCGTTCCACCGTAACGGTAATCCTGCCTTCGGTGGGCACCGCATCCAAGGCGTTGAGCAGCAGATTGAGCAACACCTGTCGCAACTGCATGGCGTCGCCGCGGACCTGAGCGGATGCGCAGGGAAGTTGACAGTCGATGCGAATGTCTCGCGTCTCGGCGCGGCCTGTCACCAAGTCCACGGTTTGATGCACGATCGGTGAAAGCTCGACCAGACAGAACTGGGGGTCGGAGGGGCGGGCGAAATCGAGGAACGTTTGCAGCAGACTATCGACCCGCGTGATCTCTTCATCCAGGACGGCGATGTCGGTGGCGTTCAAGCCGGCCGAATCGGGGTTGCGTCGGGCCGATTGCACCAACGTCTTCATGCACATCAGCGGGTTGCGCAATTCGTGTGCCAGACCGGCGGCCAGTTTTCCGACCGCCGCCAACTGGTCCGCCCGGACGATCTCTTGATGCCGTTGATGCAACTGTTCGACGACCGAACCGACACGCGACGAAACGGTTTCGAGCACCCGTTGAAGATCGCGTAGGCTGGGGTCTGCGGAGACCTCGACCGGTCCGACGACGGTTTCGAGCTTGCCCGCGACATCACGGATCGGGACCGACAGCATGAACATGGTTCGATTGATTGCTTGGGCGACACCGTAGCCGGCTTCCAAACCGGCGATGGCACCGCAAATGCCCAAGAAAACCATCACCATGGCCAGCTTCTGGGCCAATCGTTGGTTTTCTTGATTGCTTTGTTCCAGTTCCGACTCGTTGAACTTCAGGTAGTGGTGGGCGGCGACCAAGATTTGCTCGGAAAGCGTTTTTTCTTCCAGCTGATCGACCACCTCGGAGGAGATTTCGGTGTCCGGGTCATCGATCAACTGATGCAGCTGGCCAAAATACTTTTCCAGTCGGTGCGCAAGATCGGCGACGAATCTTTGTTCCTGGTCGGATCCGGAAAGTTGCCGTGCCTTGGACAGCCACTCGTTGGCCGTGCCCTGTTTTTCCGCCGCCCTGACGAGGTAGTTGCGGTCCATCGTCAATAGAAAACGGTCCAGTTCATGTCGCATCTCACGGGCGATCAATTCCAATTCTTCGGCGCATCGAATACTTGCGACGTTGATGTCCAGCAGACGCGAATTCTGTTTCTGAATTTCAATCACGTACCACGCGCCCGAAATGCCCAGACACAACAGGATGCATCCGGTGACGGGCAGAAAGCAACCAATCTTGTCGCGCAGCTTCATGGAATCGGTCTCGTGATGTGCATGAAATCCAGCCAGATCGTCGGGAATTGGAGCGCGGTCGGTTGGTGGTGTGACGTCGATGGAGTGGCTGAAGCAAACCCGGACAGGGTTGATTCCTGCTGGACACGCGACACGTCCGATCGCCCTTTGGCAAACGCCGTGCCCAGGATGCGTTGGATCATTGGTTTGCGACGCTTTTTTGGTTCCGATCCGATTGGGGCAACGCTGTGAAGCATTTTTTCCTGTGGTTCTTAAGGTGTTAGCGGAAGGGCGCGAGCCCTCCGGTTCCGCAACTTTGCCCAAACACCGGAGGGCTCGCGCCCTACCGCTAAAAAATGCCTCACAGCGTTGCGGTTGGGGTTTCCGATCCATTGGTCTCCGATCACCCACCGCGACCCCGATTGTGTTTCCTGGCTCGTCTTGCCTGGCGGGCAGTTCGGCAGGCAGTTCAGCCAGCCAGTACCGCCAGCCAGGGGCGAAAAACAGTCAGCGCGACTGAAAATCGACAATTGAAACAAACATTAGACCGGTTCCGCGTTGCGATCGAGCGTTAAATCGGCGATCGGTCTGCACGTCAGGTGGAATTTCAGTAGGATTGCAGAGGTATTCCAGGGTGCCGTTGGACCAGCCCGAGCGAGTTGGCCCGACCTTTGCTAAGCGAAAACCCGCTTCGACGTGCGCGTGTCGCACGATTACGCGAAAGATTCGTTTCAACATTGATGGAGAACAGCTGGATTATGGATGACTCATCCAACTCGATACTCGCACCGACCAATCTTCTGCGTGACTTCACGGCGTCGATTGTGGTGTTTTTGGTGGCACTTCCGTTGTGCCTGGGGATCGCGCTGGCGTCCGGTGCGCCGTTGTTTTCCGGTCTGATCGCTGGGATCGTCGGCGGGATCGTTGTCGGATCGTTGAGTGGATCGCATACCAGCGTCAGCGGCCCGGCGGCGGGATTGACGGCGGTGGTTGCGGCCCAGATCGCGAACTTGGGCACGTTCGACGCGTTCTTGCTGGCGGTCGTCGTCGGCGGTTTGATCCAAATCGGGTTGGGCATCGCCAAGGCGGGGGCGCTTTCGGCGTTTTTCCCCTCCAGCGTGATCAAGGGTCTGCTGGCTGCGATCGGGGTGATCCTGATCTTGAAACAGATCCCCCACCTGTTCGGTCACGACACCGACCCGGAAGGCGAAATGTCGTTTTCGCAGCCGGATGAACAAAACACGTTCTCAGAACTTTACACGTTGATCGCCGGTGATTTGCATTTTGGTGCCGCCGTGGTGGGACTGCTCTCGCTCGTCCTGCTCTTGATTTGGGATCGGACGAAACCGCTGAAGAACTCGATCGTCCCGGGGCCGTTGGTGGTGGTGTTGGTGGGCGTCGCACTGCAAGCTCTGTTTGCCGGGTTCGGCGGCGGCTGGGTGATCGGCGTGACGCACTTGGTCCAAATTCCGGTGGCGGAAAGCTTCTCGGAGTTCGGCAGTTTTTTGCGGACGCCTGATTTCTCCCAATGGGCCAACCCCGCGGTCTACATCGGCGGTATCACGATCGCCATCGTCGCCTCACTGGAATCGTTGCTGAACTTGGAAGCAACCGACAAGCTCGACACTCAACGCCGAAGTTCTCCGCCCAGTCGCGAGCTATTGGCGCAGGGGTGCGGCAACGTCGCGTCCGGTTTGATCGGTGGTATTCCGGTCACGTCGGTGATTATCCGCAGTAGCGTGAACGTCAACTCCGGTGCCAAGTCAAAGTTATCGGCAGTGTTTCACGGCGTCTTGCTGCTGGTCTGTGTCGGTTTGTTCCCGGTCTATCTGAACATGATTCCGCTGAGCTCGTTGGCGGCGATTTTGTTGGTGACGGGATTCAAACTTGCCAGCCCGCAATTGTTCGCGCAGATGTGGAAGGAGGGTCGTTATCAATTCATCCCGTTCATCTCGACGGTTTTGGCCATCGTGTTGACGGACTTGCTGATCGGCATTCTGATCGGATTGATGATCAGTGTGTTGTTCATCCTCAACAGCAACTTGCGTCGCCCGATCCGCCGGGTCGTCGAGACGCACCTCGATGGCGACATCGTCCACATCGAATTGGCCGATCAAGTCAGCTTTTTAAATCGTGCCGCGTTGGACAAATTGTTTACCAGTTCGGCCCGGGGGACCAAGCTGTTGATCGACGCTTCGGGTTCGGATTACATCGACCCCGACATCCTGAGCCTGATTCGTGACTTCAAGAACAACATCGGACCCGCCCGGGGTGTCAGCGTCAGCCTGCGCGGATTTCGAGAGAAGTATGAACTACACGATGACATCCAGTTCGCGGACTATTCGACACGCGAGCTACAAAGTCGCATCACGCCGGATCAGGTGCTGAAGATTCTGCGGGACGGCAACGAGCGGTTCCGCAGTGGGCACCGCATCACGCGCGATTTCGGTCGTCAGGTGGGCGCGACGGCGACGGGGCAAAGCCCGTTGGCCGTGGTGCTCAGCTGCATCGACTCGCGCGTTCCCGCCGAACTGGTGTTCGATCTCGGCATCGGCGACATCTTCAGCGTGCGGGTTGCCGGCAACATCATCGGCACCAAGTCGTTGGGGAGCATGGAATACGGCGTCGCGGTCGCCGGCGCGAAACTGGTCGTGGTGCTCGGTCATACCCGCTGCGGCGCGGTCACGTCGTCGGTGGAGCTGTTCGAAGATGGAGCGGATGTCGAGCAGGCCAGTGGTTGCGGCCACCTGCACTCCATCGTGACGGAGATCCAGCAAGTGATCGATCCCGACGAGTGTCGTGGCATCAGCAGCATGACACCGGAGGCCAAGGACGCCTGTATCGACGCGGTCGCGCGGAAAAACGTGCAACGAACGGTCCGCGAGATCATGGACCGCAGCCAGGCCATCCGCCAAGCGGTCGAAACCGGCGAAGCGATGGTCGTCGGTGCGCTGTATGATGTCAAAACCGGCGAAATTGATTTCATGACGGACCACGCGGCCGCTTCGCACGCATCGCGCCAAGCAAACGTCTAGCGCTTCGTCAACTTTTAAACTGAGGGTGCCGCGGAGAAGGGGTCAGGTACCCAAAACCAAATCGCTCGCAGGGTGCTTCGCATTTTTGTTACCTGACCCCTTTTCCGCTCGACATCCCGAGCTGCGGCATCACCCGAAGTGGTCATGCCCAGCGGTGTGTTTGCGCGTGTGCGTTGGGGCCGAGATCATGATCGGACGCAGGAAGCTGGATGCATACCAACGAAATCTTGACGAGCTTCACGCTGGCGGCAGCGCTGGGCGTGTGCCTGTTCACGGTGGCGTCCTACCTGCGGACCTCGCCGATCGTCCTGTTGCTTGTCGGCGGGGTGGTGGCCGGTCCCGAGGTGCTGGGGCTGGTGCATCCCGATGCGCTCGGCGATGGACTTCGGACGATCGTCTCGCTGGCCGTCGCGATCATCCTGTTCGAAGGCGGCTTGACGCTCGATCTGCGCGGATACCGGACCGTCAGTCAGGAAATCTGCCGGGTGTTGACGATCGGTGTGCTGGTCACCTGGATCGGAACCGCCGTCCTGTTGCGATTGATCTTTGGGTTTGACATCGCCTTCTGCGTGCTCGCGGCCAGTCTGGTGATCGTGACCGGTCCCACCGTGATCGGCCCGTTGCTGCATCGGATTCGGGTCCAGTCCAAACTGCATCACATTCTTCACTGGGAGGGCGTACTGATCGATCCGATCGGCGTCTTCCTGGCGCTGTTGAGTTTCGAGTTCTACGTGAGTACCGATGGCACGCAACAGTTGGTCGTCAAAGACTTTCTGCTGCGGTTTGCGGTCGGCGTGGTGTTCGGGATCGCGTTCGGTTTTCTGATGGATTTGTTGTTGCGACGGCAATGGATCAGCAAGGGACAAACCAACATCTTCGTCCTGGCGATGGCGATGTTGAACTTTGCCGTCGCTGATCTGGCGATCGGCGAGAGCGGGTTGTTGAGCGTGACGGTGGCCGGTCTGGTTCTCGGCAGCCGCAAGACGCCGCAGTTGCGCGAGATTGTCAGCTACAAGATTGAACTGAAAGATTTTGCGATCGGATTGTTGTTTGTTTTGCTGGCCGCCAACCTGGAATTGCGTGCGTTCATCGAGTTCGGCTGGAATCTGATTCTCGCCGTCACGGGGATCATGCTGATCGTCAGGCCGCTGAACATCTTTCTTTCGACCGGTCAAAGTATCCTGACGTTGAAAGAGAAATTGTTCCTGTGTTGGATCGCCCCCCGCGGGATCGTGGCCGCATCGATGGCGTCGGTTTTCGCGTTGGAATTGCGTCGACGCGGCATTGAAAACGCGGTCTTTCTCGAATCCTTCACGTACTCGGTCATCGCCGGGACGGTCGTGGTACAGGGGTTCACGGCGGGATCGGTCGGACGGTGGCTGGGTGTTGTCCGTCCGGTGCCCACCGGGTGGATCATCGTCGGGGCGCATGCACTGGGGCGTGAAGTCGCAAAGTTCTTTACCCGGCACGGCGTGGATGTCGTGTTGATCGACACCAACGCTCGCGAGGTGCGGGCGGCCGAACGCGACGGATTGATCGCCATCAATGAAGACGCCATGCAAGTGAATCCGGAAAAGCATGCCGCGTTCTACCGATGCGGGAATCTACTGGCACTGACGGCAAACGCCGATTTAAACCGGATGCTGTGTCGCCGTTGGTCGGAATTGCTGGAGGAGGCGACGTTGTTTCGCTGGGAGAAGTCCGGCTATCAAACGGCGAACCATGAACACCTGCTGGTCGGACGGCGGATCTGGACCGAATTGCCACTGAATCATTGGATGCATCCCAACAGTGAATCGCCGCCATTGGACATCCGCCTGCGCGCGACGGACGCGTTACCCGAGCCCGAGAACGTCTTGATCACGGTGCGCGATGGCAGAGTGGTGCCCGGGGACGCTCGTGAGCTTCATGACGACGATGTTGAATGGTTGGTGTACGATCCCCGCGGGGAACAGGAGACCAGTGTCCTTCCGCTCATCCAAGAGAACGTCATTTTTACCTCGCAAACCGATCTCCGCGAGCTCTATCGCGAGATGCTGCTTCAGCTGCGAAATCAGTTGCCCGGCATCGACGCGGAGCAGATGCTGGTCGAGATCTGGAGACACGAAGAGGACTACACCAGCTTGCTCGGGCACGGGATCGCGTTGCCGCACACTTGGTCCAGCGCCGTCGATCGCGCAACCTTGATGGTCGCACGTCCGACGAGTCCATTGTTCTGTCCGCTGACCGAGTTGCCGATCGAAATTGTGTTCATGTTGCTCAGCCCCGCCGGCCAGCCCGACGAACACCTGGCCTGTCTCTCCTACATCGCGCGGTTGATCGGTACGCAGTCGCAGCGGGAACGCATTCTCGCCGCCGCCGACCCCGCCGAGTTGCATCGGCTGATCGTCCGCAGTTGAACCGTTTGCAGTTGCGGAAAGGCGGTTCATCGTCGATGGAAAAAGGTAAACTGAACGGATGGACGGATCGCCAGTGCGTCCCTGGTGTGCCATTGAAGAGACGACAGCATTATTTCCACGAGCGCCCGACATGAACTATTTTGATAACACGAAAATCCTGGCACCCTACGACTTTTCCGAGTTCTCTCGGGCGGCCGTGGAAACGGCGATCAAGATCGCGGGAAAAAACGAGAACGTCACCGTCTTACACGTCGTCGATCCGTCGCCACTGTATGGGTATTCCGGCGACATGGCGCTAGAACTGGGCGCCGGGCGCGTGTTGGGGGTGCCCGATGTCGATTTGGCCAGCGAGATCGACGATCAACATGAAAAAAAGGCGCTCGAGTCGCTGAAGAACGAGTTCAGTGACGGCCGCCATCAAGGGTTGAATTTTGACACCGCCGTCAACGAAGCCGCCCACGGGATCACCGAGTATGCCGAACACCACGCGTTCGGTTTGATCGTCTTGCCATCACACGGCCGCACCGGTGTGAAACGTCTGCTAATCGGTTCCACCGCCGAACGCGTCGCGCGGCTGGCGCACTGTCCGGTCCTGGTGCTGCGGGAGTGAATCGGGACGTTTGCGGCGAACAACCACCACGCCATGGGTGCATCTTTCAACCAACGGTTGTGCGTTCGAGTTCCGGCACGGCCCAGGCGATGCCCGACGGCCCGTTGGCATGCACTACTGGATCGTCTAGCGGTAAACGTCATGCGTCGGTCATCCGTCTGATTGGATCGCGGAGTCAAACCGGCGGGTTGCAGTGCGACGCTGGAAGCGTCAGCCTGAAGACAGCCCCGAGTGCCCGATTTAAATGAACCCACGGATGGCAGAGCGAACCCACGGATGAAAAGCAGCCTGGGATCCGTGGGTTCGCTCTGCCATCCGTGGGTGTGATCCATTGCTGTGGTATCGGAGATCGTCTGTTCGATCGATCCAGGGAAGCCGATTGCCAGATGGTCCATGGCTCTCTCGCATGACATCTACCGATAGACGCTGTACTACGCGTTAGGACACTTGCGTGTTGAGATCACCGCAGGCGGGCGTCGAGTGAAACGGCACAGGCGCAGGCCCGCTGAACGGCACCAACTCGCTTCGCTGGATGGCCACGTCGCGGGGCGCGTCGATGCCGATCCGCACTCGGCCGCCGGAGATATTTGAAACCTTGATAATGATGTCGGATCCGATTTGAATCGATTCGCCGATCTTGCGAGTGAGCACTAACATCGTCCATCCTTGAGAAGATTGTGGGGCGCTGCCCACCAGTGCGTCGGGCACCGCGGCAGATGAACTTTCATGGTTTGCAAATCTTGAGCCAATCGTCCCATTTTGGCAAAAGTTTCCGCGGATAACGGGAAATCCTGACCGTGGTGACGTTTTTCGGCACCCTGGCGCGCCCGATCCATTTGCAAGCATCGGTTGTTTTGACTGCAGCCGACTGCAGGGGGCAGAAAAAGTTTGCCGGTTTGGCAGGATTCTTTCCAACGCCGCCCCGATCACGTTCGTTTGTCGTGGAACCGTTTCCGGCCGCCGGCTTCCGACCACCGGCGAGTGCCTGGTCCAAGTCAGAAATGAGGCCCCCGGCGGTAGCGGAAGTCGTCACGACTTACGGTCTCACGTTACAATGGCTTGGTTGCGATTTCCAACGTGACTGACTGGATCAAGGTTGAAGGGGGGCCGCGGTCGTCGCCCAGTCCACGTTCTGGGGCATGTGTCGATTTCCTCGCGAATGCATGACGTCAATGTGTTGCATGACCGTCGCGTCCCGTTTCCAAGTGTGATCAAACCTGATGAGGCATCTCGTGCAATTTCGGATTCTGGTGACGTTGGTCTGCGTGGCGTTTGTTGGGCCGGTCTCACTTGCCGCCGATCGCGTCGAACGTGGCTTGCTGGTGCGATACGACTTCAGCGAAGACGACGGGCAGACGATTGTCGATCGCGGCGGCGTCGGCAAGCCGCTGAACTTGGTGATCGATCGATCCAGTCGGGTGCGACGGTCCGGCGGGGCACTGGTGGTGGAATCGTCCTCGTCGATCGCGTCGACCGAGCCGGCCACGAAAATCATCGCTGCGGTCAAGAAGTCCAATGCGATCAGCGTCGAAGCCTGGCTGAAACCGGCCAATCGATCCCAAGCCGGCCCGGCCCGGATCGTTTCCATCTCCGCCGACACCAGCAATCGCAATCTGACCCTGGGCCAAGACAAGGATCTTTACGATGTCCGGCTGCGAGCGACCGGCAGCGACAACAACGGATTGCCATCAACGAGTAGTCCCAAGCGGTCCCTGCAAACAAGGTTGACGCATGTCGTGTTCACCCGCGATGCGAGGGGCAAGGCGTTGATTTATCTGGATGGGAAACGCGTGGCCAGCAAGACGGTCAAGGGAAACTTTCGCAATTGGGACAATCGGCAGCGTTTGTTTCTGGCCAATGAAGCGACAAAGGATCGCCCCTGGTTAGGCGAGCTGCATCGGGTGGCCATCTACGACCGGGCGCTCACGGACAAAGACGTCCAGCAGAACTTCGCAGCCGGAAGCCGTGCCGAAGCGGCGTCAGCGAAGGAACGCATGGTCGACGCCAACATCCGGCTGTTCGATCGACACGTCGCGCCGCTGTTTGCAAAGCATTGCTTGGAATGTCACGACGCGGCGATCAAGCAGGGCGAACTGGATCTGTCCCACAAGGCGTCCGCCGTGGCCGGGGGCGAAAGCGGCAAGGTGGTTGTGCCGGGCAACGCGTCACAGAGTCTGCTGTGGGAATTGGTTTCCTCGGATGACATGCCGAAAGATCGCCCACCGCTGTCATCCGACGAAAAGGACTCGCTGCGAAAGTGGATCGACTCCGGTGCGACGTGGCCCGTCGATGCGATCGATCCGGCGGTCTATCTAAACGAAGGGCAGGCGGGTGAGGTCTGGTTGCAGCGGCTGACCGTGAACGAGTACATCGCCACGGTCCGCAGCGCCGTCGGCGTCGAGATCGCCACGGAGGCTCGTCAGATTCTGCCGCCGGACTTGCGGGCCGATGGCTTCAACAACACCGCCTACAATTTGAACATCGATTTAAAACACGTCGAAGCCTACAACAAGTTGGCGGAAATCATCGTCGGCCGGATGGACATCCTGGAGTTTGCCGGGCGGTTCTCCAAAAGTCGTAAACTTTCCACCGATGACACGATGCGCGATCACGTCGCGGCGATGGGCAAATGGTTGCTGCGGGGACCGCTGGACGACCAGGAGATCAACAAGTACAGCGGGATCGCGACGACGGTCGCCAGCGCCGGTGGTGATTTCAAGGAAGCGATCGGCTACATCGTGCAAGCCATGCTGCAATCGCCGCGGTTCGTCTATCGCATCGAATACCAGCACGGTGACGGCAGTTCGCGGCCCGTGGATGACTATGAACTGGCGTCGCGGATCAGCTACATCTTGTGGGGAGCGCCGCCGGACGAAGCGTTATTGCGGGCGGCGGACAAGGGCGAATTGTCGGACCGAAACGTGGTCGAATCCCATGTCCAACGAATGCTCAACGATCCGCGCACGATGGATCGTTCGCAGGAGTTTGTTTCCCAGTGGTTGAACCTGGGACGCTTGGCCAATTTGCGGCCCAATGCCAAAACATTTCCGAACTGGGACGCGCAGTTGGCCGCGGACATGCAACAGGAAACATTGGCCTATTTTAAAGAGGTGGTCTGGACACAGAATCGACCGCTGTCGGATCTGTTGAACACCCAAGTCACCTTTGCCACACCGGCCCTGGCGCGGCATTACGGCATCAAACCGACCGGCAAGCAGACCGCTCGATACGATCTGTCAAAGGTTCCCAGCCGCGGCGGCTTGCTGACCCAAGCGAGTGTCTTGACGATCGGCGGAGATGAAGCGTCGATGGTTTCCCGCGGTCTGTTTGTGTTGAACGATTTGCTGCGAGGCACGATCAACGCGCCTCCGCCCTGCGTCAACACCGTTCCGCCGCCGACCAAAACGGGGCTGACCCAGCGCGGGATCGCGGAGAGTCGAATCGCGGACAACAAGTGCGGGGTTTGCCACACGCGTTTCGAACCGCTGGCGTTCGGACTGGAAAAGTTCGACGGCATCGGTGCGTACCACGAAACCGACGAACACGGCAACAAGCTTCGCGACGACGGCGAAGTGCTGTTTCCAGGCACGGCGAAACCGGTCGCCTATCAGAATTCGGCCGAGTTGATGGATCTGTTGGCGACCAGCGAGCGGGTGCGGCAAAGTTTGACCTGGAAAGTGACACAGTTCGCGCTGGGCAGACCGCTGGTTGCCGAAGATGCCCCGATTGTCGCCAAGATCCACCAAGCGGCGCAACAAGCCGGCGGAACCTACGCCGATTTGATCACCGCGATTGTGATGAGTGATCTGGTTCAGCGGGCCAGAACCGAAGCGATCCAGTAGCACCAAAACAAACCGATTTCGGGAGAACAGGCTGATGAACAGGAAACCAATCGACCGCCGCACCATGCTGAAAGGTGTCGCGCTCCAAGGCGCCGGGGCGGTCACGATCGGGTTGCCGTTGTTGGAGGAGATGACGCTGACGAAGGCGATGGCTGCCGAGCAGGTGGATGTTCCGGTCCGGGCCTTCAATGTCTTTTTCGGACTCGGCATTCCCGCACCGCTGCAGCAAGAAGGATTTGACGGAGTGCTGGAGCCGCTCCAACCGCTGAGCAAAAAATTGCTGATCATGCGTGGCGTCGATCAGTTGCGCGCTGACGAGAAAGGCATCAACGCGCACTACGACGGGGCGACCGCGGCGTTCACCGCCGAGCCGCCCGATGGTGAAGCGAAGGCCGGTGGCGCTTCGATCGATCAAGTGATTCGTCGCAACCACTATCGCGACGGCATGCCGGCCGGCATGGTGCCCACGCTGGTCGCCGGCACGTTCTTTCGCCGCAGCCGGATCGGTCGCTACGTTCACAGCTACAACGCCGACGGGACGGTCGCCGCGACGATGCAGGAGAAACCGCGGGATTTGTTCGAACGCGTGTTCGGCACCATCGGTGCGACGGGCGACGATCCCAACGAACGACGCGACCGTCTGAAACGAAGCGTGCTCGATGCGGTGGTCGACCAGTACAAGTTCTACACCGGAGCCAACTCGCCACTCGGGTCCACTTCCAAGGCACGGATCGCCGAGCACCTGGACCGGATTCGTGAATTCGAACAGCGGGCGTATGCGATGAAGGGCAAAGTCGCCGGCGCGCCTCCGTTGCCGGCGCGGTCAAAAATACTGCATGGCGGATCGGCCGATCCGGGTGGCGAAGGGATCGACATCACCTTGGACGAACTCTCGTCGGAATGGCGTCTGATGGCCGATCTGTACGCGTTGGCGATTCAAACCGATCGCACGCGGTTCGGCGCGCTGACGTTCTTGGCCGCCGGCGAGCGGATTCGTTTGAAGGGAGATTACGAATACGACGGACGAAAGGTGTTTCAGTTCGACGACGAAGGGCAACATAAAAAGTCCGGCTCGGCGGGCTGTAGCCACGAGTGGTGGCATCAGTTCAAGGAAAACAAAAAGAACGAAGCGCTGCGTGCCCACGCGCACCTGAAGATGCGCGAGGTCGCCTACTTCCTCAGCCGGCTCGATACCACGGATTCGATCGACGCCAACGGCAAGACGATTTTGGAAAACTCGCTGATCACGATTTCCACCGAGTCCGGCGACGGACGCCACAACGACGTCAAACGGGAACTCTCCGGCGTCTTTCATGCGATCAGCGGTGCCGGAGGCCGCTTCAAAACCGGCCAAATCTTGGACGTGGGCGCCGAGGGGGTCGATGTCTACAACACGATGCTGACCGCGATGGGGTGCAACGATCGCCTTGGACCCCAGAAACGTGACGCGAGAGCCGTGGATGCGATTCGTGCCTAGTGCCTTGTCAGCTTTCAATTTTCGAGCCTGCGTTTGTCGAGCGGAAAAGGGGTCAGGTACCAAAAACCAAATGGCCCGCAGGGTGCTTCGCATTTTTGGTGCCTGACCCCTTTTCCGCGGTACCCTAAGTATAAAAGTTGACGAAGCACTAGTGCTTTGTCTCGATTTGAATCGAGGGTGGTGTTGGTCGAGCGAAGGTAGACCAGGCTGCAACTTGCGGAACGATGAAAGGATGACTGGGCCCACGGATGGCAGCGCGAACCCACGGATTTTTTGCAGCCTGTCATCCGTGGGTTCGCGCTGCTATCGGCGGGTCTTCTTTTCCATGGTTAGCCCGGTGGAATCGCTGCCGCATTCGAGGATGAAACCGGCGCTAGGGCATGGCAACGCGGATTGAACCGCGATAGCCGGGTGACCGGCTTGACTGATCCCCCGTCGCCCGATCTGTTGCAGGCCGTTTGCGACGAGTGGGATGCCGCAACAGTCTGCACGCACTCCACCTGGCCGGCTGCGGTCTGGCCGGCTGCGGTCTACTCGTCCACGAGATGATGACAGCCAATCAAAGGGACCCGCATGACAGATGAGCGCCAGCCAACCCCTGTGTTTTCCCTCCATGATCGCGCTGCGGGCGTCCTGTTGCACGTCACCTCGCTGCCGTCACGCTACGGCATCGGCGACTTCGGTCCCGAGTCGCGGGCTTGGATCGACTGGCTCCACGACGCCGGACAAACCTGTTGGCAAGTCTTGCCGCTGGGGCCGATCGGGTGTGGTTACTCGCCGTATTCTTCGCTCTCGTCCTTCGCCGGCAACTGGCTGATGATCAGCCCCGACGATCTGGTCGCCGACGGACTGTTGCGGGCCGAGGATCAGGCCGCCGAATTCAGCCCCGATCCGGCCGGCTCGGAGACGTTGGTCGACTACGACGCCGTCATCGCCCTCAAACAGCGGTTGCTCTCGACGGTCTGGACCAACTTTCGCGGCGGTGCCGGTGAGGCGGAACTGCGACCGGCTTACGAACAATTCTGTCAGGCTGCCGCACACTGGCTGGACGATTTCGCGATGTTCAGCGTGCTGCGTGATCGGCACGGCGAACATTACCTGCAGTGGCCGAGTGAACTGGTTCATCGAGATCCGAGCGCGTTGGCCCAAGCCGAAAGCGATCTGGCGACCGAAATCGATCAGGTTCGCTTTTCGCAGTTCCTGGTGTTCCGCCAGATCGGCCGACTGAAAGCCTATGCCCATGCCAAGGGCGTGCGATTGATCGGTGACTTGCCGTTCTTCGTCTCAGCCGACTCGAGCGACGTGTGGGCCAACCCGGAAATGTTCTTGCTGGACGAACAGCGTCAACCGCGTCAGGTCGCCGGAGTCCCGCCCGACTACTTCAGCGCCGATGGCCAGCTGTGGGGGAATCCGGTTTACGACTGGCCGGCGCTGCGGGCGACCGGTTACCGCTGGTACATCGATCGTGTCCGCGCGTTGCTCGCCCAAGTGGATCTGGTGCGTCTGGATCACTTTCGCGGATTCGCGGCCGCCTGGCACGTGCCCGCCGGGGCGCCGACGGCACTCAGCGGGGAGTGGGAGCCCGGTCCGGCCGGCGATTTCTTTCGCGCCCTGCAAACGGATCTGGGGGCACTGCCGTTCATCGCCGAAGATTTAGGATTGATCACGCCGGATGTGAACGAGCTGCGCGACCAGTTTGATCTGCCCGGCACCCGCGTCCTGCAGTTCGCCTTTGACGGCACGCCCGACAATCCGTACCTGCCGGAAAACTACGAGACCAACTCGGTGGTGTACACCGGGACGCACGACAACAACACGACGCGGGGTTGGTTCGAATCGCTCACCGAGGACGAGCAAGAAACGGTTTGCAGCACCCTCGACAAACCCGGTCTCGACGGTGAAGCAGCCAATGCCGAACTGCTGCGTCTGGCCTGGTCCTCGTCGGCGAACCTGGCGATCGCTCCGCTGCAAGATCTGTTAGGCTTGGGCGAAGACGCCCGCATGAATGTGCCGGGAACGACGCAAGGAAACTGGCGCTGGCGCGCGACTCCATCGATGCTGTCCGAATCAGCCTGCCAGCGGTTGCGAGATTTGACGGAAGCCTGCAATCGATCGCGTTGACGGGGTGTTCGCGATTGGCGTCCCTTGGCGGTCGATGACCTTGTTCGGCCATTTGGGCTGAATCCGACATTGCATCCAGGAACACCGATCGCATGAACGCACTGCTACCGCGCGACCCGCACAATCAACAGCTTGAAGCGAACGTTCATCCGCCGACATGGATCAACCCGACACCCGGTGGTCCGTATCACCTGGTCGTGATTGGTGCGGGGACCGCCGGTTTGGTGACCGCCGCCGGCGCTGCGGGTTTGGGGGCACGTGTGGCACTGATCGAACGCGACCTGATGGGGGGTGATTGTTTGAACGTCGGCTGTGTTCCGTCCAAGGGCGTGATCAGTTCGGCACGGATCGCCGCCACGGTGAAGCAGGCATCGAACTATGGCGTCCATGTGCCCGCTGGGGCGGAGGTTGATTTTGCAGGAGTGATGCAGCGGATGCGCCGGCTGCGCGCCGGCATCAGCCGTAACGATGCGGCGGAGCGTTTTCGCGATCTCGGAGTCGACGTCTACTTCGGCCAAGCCAGTTTTGTTGACTCTGAAACCATCGACGTCGCCGGCACCAAGCTGCAGTACAAGCGGGCCGTCATCGCGACCGGGGCACGAGCCGCGGCGCCGCCGATCGATGGACTCGATGACGTCGACTATCTGACCAACGAGTCGGTGTTTTCGCTGACCGAGCTTCCGCGGCGATTGGGGATCATCGGTGCCGGCCCGATCGGATGCGAGATGGCGCAGTCGTTCGCCCAACTCGGATCGGACGTCTTGTTGGTCGAATCCGAACACGGCATCCTGACCAAAGAGGATCGCGACGCGGCCGAGATCGTTCAAACGGCGCTTCAGCGTGACGGGGTGCAATTGCTGTGTTGCGGTCGTGATCTGAAGCTCAAGCACGACGGAACGATCCGGATGGCCGTCGATTCGCACGACAAACACTACGACGAGCCGATCGACCAGTTGCTGGTCGCCGTCGGTCGCGCACCGAACGTGGAAAATTTGAACCTGGAAGCGGTCGGTGTTGAGTTTGATCGGAAAGGCGTTCGCGTGAACGATCAGCTGCAGACGACCCATCCGCGTATTTTTGCCGCCGGCGATGTGTGTTCGAAGTATCAGTTCACGCACGCAGCCGATTTCATGGCCCGGATCGTGATCCAAAATGCCCTGTTTGCCGTCGGTCCGTTTGGCAAAAAGAGGGTCAGCGACTTGGTCATTCCCTGGGCCACCTACACGTCACCGGAGATCGCCCACGTCGGCCTGTATGAACAGGACGCCGAGCAAGCGGGGATCGAAATCGACACCTACGTCCAGCATTTCAGCGACGTCGATCGCGCGATCCTGGAAGGCGAAGAAGAGGGCTTTGTGAAAGTCCACACCAAGAAGGGAACGGGCAAAATCGTTGGGGCGACGATCGTCGCGAAAAACGCGGGCGACATGATTTCCGAGATCACGCTGGCGATGGTCAACGAGGTGGGGCTGGGAAAGATCGCCAGTGTCATCCACCCCTATCCGACGCAAGCGGAAGCGATTCGCAAGTTGGGGGACCAATACAATCGGACGCGATTGACGCCGACCAGCAAAACGGTGCTGGGGTTGTTGCGTCGGTGGAATGTGGGAAAGTAAAACGGTTGATCGGCGGACGCGGCAGCTCCATCGTCATTGGACCAATGGCCCATCGTTCCCCGATACCATTCCCCCACACTCGTCAAAGGATCTAACGATGCCAAGACTTAACGTGATCGCTCCAGACCAGGCAACCGGCCCGCTGAAAGAAACCTATGACGGGATCACAAAAAAGATGGGCAAGGTGGTGAACATCTTTCAAGGGATGGGCAACAGCCCGGCCGCTTTGAATGCCTATCTTTCGATGTCCGATGCGTTGGCCCAAGGCGAGCTTGCCGCGGAAGAACGCGAGCTGGTTTACTTGGCGGTCAGTGAAGGCAACGGTTGCAACTACTGCGTTTCAGCACACACGATGATTGCGACGAAGCAGGTCGGGGTGTCGGAGAGTGAAACGCTGAAGGCGCGTCGTTTTCAATCGTCCGACAAAAAGCATGCCGCGCTGCTGGCGTTTGTCCGCAAGGTTATCGAGACCAAGGGGTTTGTCGAGGACGACGATTTAAACGACGTGCGACAAGCGGGATACAGCGACGGGCAGCTTGCCGAAGCGATCGGCTACATCGGTCTGGCGACGTTCTCCAATTTGTTCAACCACGTCCACGACACCCCGCTGGATTTTCCGCAGGCGCCCAAGCTGTAGCGGAACTCAAAGGATGACTGGAATGGTCGATGCGATTGAGTGTCGCGGCGTCCACTTCAAGTTTTGGGTGATGTCGAGACGCAACGTTGGCGACGCGCAACGCGGTTCCCAAGCAAAACGCGAGAAGTATACGTAGGGTAAATCGGAAACGGAGCAGAGAACGTATCTGACCCTTCGCTACCGATTCACTGCTTTGTTCCCAGCGAATCCGTTTCAGGGGGGAGTTTGTGTATCGAATGTGAAAAGATTTTTCCGTCCGCGTCGATGACGATGTCAAACGGCAGCTGCTTCACACCAAAGGTTCTTGCCAAGGGTCCGCCCCAACCCGACCCGTCACAGACGTTATGGAATGGTATGGCGTACTTCTCAACAGACGCCTCAAATCGTTCCTTGTCCTCGTCCAAACTCACAAACACGACCGACGCTCCGTCCGTCGTGGCCTGCGAAAGGGTTTCAATGTGTTTTGGCATTTGTGCCAGACAGGGGCGACAACTTGAAGACCAGAAGTGGAGTACAGTGACCGTCCCTTTAAGCGTACTTGAGTTCAGTTCGTTTCCAGAACGATCGGTTGCCGAAAATGCCGGACAGCTGTCTCCAGGATTCAGTTTCTGGTTCTTGCCCATCAGGTTCATCAAGTGATCAAGTATCGCATCCTGGTCATCTTTAGCCGGGTCGATCCCGGCTCCAATTGCCCATGTCTTGATCAGGCGTTTCTCAAGTTTGCTGACGGTCTCATCATGGAGAAGTTGGTGCACTGTTTCACAGGCATCCGTGTCACCGCTTCCCGTCAGACCACAATTTGCCACAAACCGAAGAAAGACGTCTTCGTGCTTCCTCAGGCTGGCAAGTGCCGGCTGACTTCCATCTTTGTTGACGATGTGCGGAAGGATCTCCAATAGGGAAACGCTCGCACTGTTTTCGAACGCCTTTTCAAGTTCGTTTCTCGCAATGCTTTCGGGAAGCACGCCCAGAAGCTGCTTTGCTTGGGCCGGCGAGATCGGAGCTTGGCGGTCGGTGAGCACTTTCATGAATTCGTTCTGCGGCAACGCCGCAACATCGACTGCCGAGTCAGCTAACAGTAACGACGGCACGAGACAGCTTACACAAATGATGGCGATGACTCGCATTGCTTGTTGCTCCCCAATTGGGTGTAGAACGAATTGGGGTCTATCCGCGGATATCGTCGATGTCCAGATGTATATTGAAATCGGGTGAAAGGGTATCCGTCGGCGAACGAACTGCGATCGATCTGCGCATCCGCAGGATCGGGGATCCAGCGGGCGCCCGAACATTGTCGGGCCTCGGGTGGGTCGATCGCAGTACTGGATTAGAGCGGATCCTGTCAGAGGGTTCCAGCTTTTTTAGTGCCAGGTGTGGACTCGCGGAAAGCGAGCCATCGAAGCCCAGCGGGCCGACAGAGTGTTTGCCGAGCCCGTCAGGGCCCGGTCGCCAACGCCGGTATCCCGGAGGGATTGCAGCGAGTCGCCGGAGGTCAGCGCAGCGCCACCTCCGGACCGCGCGCTGGGTCCTCTTTTCCTACCCAAAATTTTCCTCCCTCCCTCTCCGACCGATGCATCACCTGCGGGTCACCATCGGAACACCCGCTCCTTTTCGCGTTGAGGAAGTTGGCAAGGATGCCAACGCAATCTCTCGCAAGCATGCGTCCCACGCCACCGGGTCACGTCGAGCAACCTGCCCCTGCGAACGCCGTCCGCTTCTTGGATCACTTGCACGCCCTTCACCCGCGTTGCGTTGCAAGCCGCGTTTTGATCTCAGTGGTGCACTTCAAAAACCGCGCAAGTCGCCCTTCGGTTCACGGGATGGTTCTGTGTCCCTTTGTTGATGTCGTCGGCGAGGGGATGTCATGTGCCGTTTGATGGACGGATAAGTGCATTTTCAACGACGTATTCTACCTTCGTTGTTTCGACAGTTACCGATCCGCGCATGCGTCTCAGTTCGCCGGTGACGATGCAATCATCGCCTGACGCAATGTTCGCGGTGCTTTCGCTGCGGCGCGTCTCGACAAGGATTGGTTGCCCATCGAATTCGATGTGTTTGAACACGCCGTGTTCTCCTTGGTAGGTGCACGAGAATGTGATGTATCCCTTGTAGCTACGCAGGTGCCGATACTGCGAGACCTTTCTTGGGAATAGCCGTGGAGCGAAGATGGCAAGGAGCACCAGGGATGGCACGAGAAGGAACGAGACGATCTTCCTCGCGCAAGCGTCGGATGCCGCGATCTTGTCTGTCGGCACCGGACACTCTGGTGAGGTTCCAGGGCGTGGGCGCTTGCACTTTCGGCAGACGTTGTAGCCGCGTTCCGTTTCGAATTGGCAGTTGTTGCACTTCCAAGGCATAGCGAGATCAGTTTTACATGCTGTGCAGAACGTTGGACATCACGGGGGACGGAGAGTTGATGCTCCATTCTAGCAAATGCCGCAAGCCGTCCTTCGGTGCAGTACGCCCAACATCCGGTCACCTTACGCCGGTATCCCGGAGGGATTTCAGCGATTAGCCGGAGGTCAGCGCAGCGCCACCTCCGGGCCACAACCACAATTTCTCCCCTCGACCCCGGACGGGGGCGCAGCGAAACCCGGCACCCCGCCGAGCGCAGGCTTCCGGCTAAATGCAAACCTCGAAGATCGAACGAAAGATCAGGATCGATCGCGGGGGCAAGTCGTTTTCCCAACCAGCCGAATGCAGAAAGAAGGTAGGAAAATTTCGGGTAGGAAAAAGGGCGTCTGAAAGACGAGACACCCGGCAAACACCGGGCTCTCTTTTCCTACCCAAAACTTTCCTACCTCCCTCTCCGACCGATGCATCACCCGCGGGTCTCCATCAGGACAACCGTTCCGATTTGCGTTGCGGAAGTTGGCAAGCATGCAACGAACTGCCAAAAAGGCTCCTGACCCTGTTTCTCGCCCGCGAACCTGGCCACGGACGCAGAGCCCGAGCTATCCCGGAGGGATCACAGCGATTAGCCGGAGGTCAGCGCAGCGCCACCTCCGGAGCACAACCACAATTTCTCCCCTCGACCCCGGACGGGGTCGCAGCAAATTCCGGCACCACGCCAGACGCATCCGTCGGTTAAAGAGCAACCACGAAGACCGAACGAAAGATCAGGATCGATCGCGGGGGCAAGTCGTTTTCCCCACCAGCCGAATGCAGAAAGAAGGTAGGAAAATTTCGGGTAGGAAAAAGGGCGGCTGAAAGACGAGACACCCGGCAAACACCGGGCCCTCTTTTCCTACCCAAAATTTTCCTACCTCCCTCTCCGACCGATGCATCACCCGCGGGTCTCGATCAAGACAACCGTTCCGATTTGCGTTGCGGAAGTTGGCAAGCATGCAACGAACTGCCAAAAAGGCTCTTGACCCTTTTTCTCGACGGCGTCAGCGCACCAGTAAAACCGCAGCAGATGAATTGCCACAAAAAGCACGAGAAGACGCGAAAAGAAAAAGGGCGATCCGTCGACAGGCGGTGGTTAGCAGCGCTAACGGCAGCGTTCAGTGGGGCCGTGCGGACGACTCTCGACTTCAAAAGCGTCAATTCGCGGCATCCGTTGCAACCCTGGTTCGTCCATTTACCTCGGCAATGCGACTACGGCTGAATTCACAGCCCTGCTTCAACTCCGTCCCAAAACCATACCATGGACCAGTGAAAGGCAACCTGCGCCGTCGCAATCACGAAAAGCAAAAACGTGGTGAAGACGACCGCAAAGCGATTGAATCGTCGTCCAAGAAACAAGACGAGGGACGAAGCGAAACAGAGAACCGCGTAGAGATGAAAGTAGCGAAACAAGATGGCGCGCCGCGCATCGACGCCCGTAGCTCTACGAGCATCTGATAATACCTCTGGAATTGCGTAGACATTGCCCACGAACAAGACTACGAAAACCACGACAGGTACGAGCCATGATAGAAACGTTCCCCTTTTCGAGTCGCTGCTGAAACTACTTGGTTGTTGACATTCCATGAACGTCTGCTTGGCTGGACGAACTTGTTTATTACCCGGTTGGCCAGGATGGAGGTCTCATCTGCCGCCTTACGCTCGGCTGGATATTGGATTGACGGCCTTCTCCTCGGGGCGGCGATCAGTGGCCTTCGTAGTATCTCGTTTTCGCTCGGATTCACAAGGCGTGGGTGGTCTTGGACTGGCCCGAAGGCTGGTCTGTGGGGTTTTCGGCGATGCTTGAGCAAAGGGGTGGTGGACTACACTGTCTCTTCTTGGAAACCGCCCGAATTCTTCACCGATCGGGGTAACCTGTCCCGCCTTGCTGCCATAGACCTCATGAAATGGCAACTGATTCCCCCTTCGACGATTTGCAGACCGAATCTGCGTTAAGGCGTGTGTGTCGCGGTGAGACGGCAGCATTTGAGGGCGTCGTGCGCCGCTATGAACGGCCATTGCGGGCCTGGCTGGCCGCCCACGCGCCGCCGGGTGTGGATGTGGATGAGCTCGCCCAACGCAGTTTTGTGGCCGCGTTCACGCGGCTGAAGGAGTACCAACCGGGGACGGATTTCGCCGCCTGGTTGTTCACGATCGCACGGTTTCAATTGCGCACCGAGACGACTCGGCTGCGGCGGATCGCCGACTATCACGCCCGTTACGGGCCTGATCTGTTGCAACGCGAGCTGGATCGGCGGTGCGACGAGACGCCGGAGATGTGGACGACGCGACTGGAGAGTTTGCAGATGTGTTTGGACTCCCTCGGCGAGTCGCTGCGCCAATTTATCACTTGGCGTTACGACGAAGAGATTCCGTTGGAAGAGATGGCGGCCCGCTGTGATCGTTCGGTCCCCGCCGTCAAGAAACAGCTTTGGAAGGTCCGGCAGAAGCTGCAACTGTGCATTGAAACCCGAATGGCGACCGCGAACGGAGGTTCAGCGTGATGACAGACGATCGATTCACCGAGCTGTGGACCGACTATCTGGAAGGGGAGTTGGACCAGCGCGGTCTGGCCGAGCTGCGAGAATTGTTGGCGGCCGACCAGAGCCGTGTGGAGTTGGCCGCAGATCTATTTCAAACGCATCGGCTGTTGGGATTGGTCGTCGAAGAAGCACCGAACCGGCAGGATGAATTCGTGCGTGAAACGATGGCCAAGTTGCCGGAGAGTCACGACGATTTTGTCGGCCGCGTGATGTCGAATGTCGCCCAGACGGGAACGACGCCAGGTGAAACAGCACCGAACGGGCTGACCGTTCCCGGCGGCCGGCGTCTGAAGCCGGTCGGGATGTGGGTCGCTGCGGCGGTGTTGTTGCTTGCAGCGTTGTCGTTTTTGCTGTTGCCCAAGCGGCAGCGGGGCGTTGAAATGGCGGCGAGGCAGGCCGAGGTGCGGCTGGCCAGTACCGCGCACGCGACGTTCTTCGGCGAACTGTCGCCGCCGGTCGGAACGGTGCTGACGCCGCAACGTGAGTATGTGCTGATGAGCGGCATGGTGGAGGTCGCGTTTCCCGCCGGTGCGTCCGCGATCCTGGAAGGCCCCGCGGTGTTTCGCGTCACCAGCGATGAAAGCTTGGCCCTGGACGTCGGTCGCTGTAGCGTGCATGCCCCCGATGGCGCCGAAGGGTTTCGGATCGATACGCCGGCGACTCGAGTGGTGGACCGCGGGACACGGTTCGCGGTCAGCGTGTCGGAAACCAGCGAGACGGAAGTGCATGTCACCGAGGGGGCGGCGGATGTTTACGAGCGTTCCGACGCGGTTGCTGCGGAACAAGAAACGCAAACGCGATTGATCCGCGGGCAAGCGAAAGCGTTTGTCGCCGCGGGCCGAGTGGGCGCCCAACCGGTGCCTTTCGATTCCAACGTCTATCGCCGCGGGTTGCCTGATCGTGTGGTGTCCTACGAGGCGACGCAGTCGGTCGGCGGTGGTGCCGAGCATCTGACCAGCGTCACGATGCAGCGTGGCGGACGCGTGGTGAAGATCGCCGCGGATGACTTGATCGCGGCGCGTTTAACCTGGTTCAAAGCCACCGAGCCTCGGGCGTACCTGTGCGGCGGTCAACAGTTGCCCGTTCCGGCAACGGATGTCGTGTTCGATCGCAGTCTGGTCACCGGCGTGATCAATCCCGACGGCAGCGAGCAACCGTTGACGAGCGATCCGATTCTGGCGGGCGATGCCGGAACGCCGGGTTTCGCCGTCCGGTTCGATGCGCCCGTTCGCAACGGGCCGGGAGCCGACGTGGTATTCTTTGATTTGCAAACCTTTGGCAACCCGATCGATGGCGATGCGTTTCACGTCAGTCCGCTGGTGTTTCGTGAAGGGTTAACGTCCCACACGATCCGCCGATACGACTTGACGATGGAATCGCCCGAGGTCCAGGTGTTAGCGAATTTTTACGTCCACCTGTTCGCCCAACCGGCGGACTCGGTCACCCAATTGCAAACGATCCAAGCCGTGCAGCAACGCCAGGCGATGCGGTTTCGCGGGTTGGCCGTGGGAATCGATTTGTCCGATCTGGGGTATGCACCGAACGAAAGCGTTGACGGACTTTTTTTTCAAGATGCGCTGGATGACAAACACATGGTTGATCCGGTCTTCATCGCCGGCCTACCGGAGCTGAACTGAACATGGGAAATGAATCCAAGTGGCGTAAGCTTCCAGCTTGCGATCCCCGCCGGCTTGCCCGGCGAACCTGTTCTCTCGCCGCGCTGTTGCTGCTGTCACTGCTGCCGACCGCATCGCTAGCCGCCGCCGAAAGCGTCCCTCCCGGGCGTGATCTGTTCGAGATTCATGTCCGTCCGATGCTGATGCAGCACTGCATCAAGTGCCACGGCGAGTCCAAACAGGAAGGCGGCTTAAGGCTCGATACCTTCGAAAGCCTGCTCCAGGGCGGTGATTCCGGACCCGTGATCGTCGCGGGAAAACCGGAGGAAAGCCTGTTGCTCGAAGCCCTGCGCTACGAATCGTTCGAAATGCCGCCGAGTGGCCAGTTGGACGATTCGGTCAGCGTCGGAATCGAGCAATGGATCCAAGCGGATTCGCCCTGGCCGCAGGGTCTGGTGTTGAAGCCGACGCCGAAGATCACCGACACCGATCGCGACTGGTGGTGCTATCAACCGATCGGCAATCCCGACGTGCCGCAGGTGGACGATAACGGTTGGTGCCGCAACGAGATCGACCACTTTGTGTTCCAGCGACTCGATCAAGAAGGCATCGAGCCGGCATCGCAATCCGAATCCGGGAAACTCGTTCGACGCGCCCACTTTGCCGTGACGGGACTGCCGCCCAGCGGTCCATCATCCGCCTCGCTGGCCACCGGCGAGGGTTGGTACGAGGCGCTCGTCGATCAATTGCTTGACGAGCCCGCCTACGGAGAAAACCAGGCGCGGTATTGGCTGGACCTGGTTCGCTACGCCGATTCGGACGGCTACAACGCCGATCATGGGCGTCCCGAAGCGTACCACTATCGCGATTACGTGATTCGGTCCTTCAACGAAGACAAGTCGTATGATCGATTCATCATGGAACAACTGGCCGGCGATGAAGTCGATCCCGGCAACCGTGACGCGTTGATCGGCACGATGTATCTGCGGCATTGGATCTACGAATGGAATCAACGCGATGTGGAGGGCCAATGGCAACAGATTCTCAGCGACGTCACCGAGACGACGGCCGACGTGTTCCTTGCGCAGGGATTGAAATGTGCCCGTTGTCACGACCACAAGTTTGATCCGCTGCTACAGAAAGACTACTTCGCGATGAAGGCGTTCTTCGCGCCGCTGCAACCGCGTGAAGATCAGCCGATCGCGGACGTGGAAACACGCACCCGGTATTTGCAACAACAACAGGCTTGGGAAGCGGCGACAGAGGACATCCGTGAGCGGTTGCACGAAATCGAAACGCCGGTGTTGCTGGAGCATGCCACGCGGGAAGGATTTGACAAGTTCACCAAAGAGATTCGGGCGATGATCTCCAGTCGTCGCTGTGACCGCAGCCCCTACGAGCATCAGATCGCATCGCTGGCATCGAATCAATTTGATGTGCATCCGGAGAAGTTGGCCGAGTGGTTGGATGAAGAAACCGAGGCCGAACGCCAGCGGTTGCGAAAGCAGCTTGCCGAGTTCGACGATTTGAAACCGGAGCCGTTGCCCACACTCAAGTTCGTTGCCAGTGATGTCGGACCGGTCGCGCCGCCGACCACCATTCCCGACTCCGCCGATTCATCGCCGATTCCCCCGGGCTACCCGGTGATTCTGGATGACAAGCCGGCCGAGATTCAACCGCCGCCGGCGGCCTTGCGATCGACCGGACGCCGCACCGCACTGGCTCGGTGGATTACTGATCCCGACAATCCGCTGACGGCGCGGGTGATCGTCAATCGCGTTTGGCAACAGCACTTCGGACGTGGTCTGGTGGAAACGACCAGCGATTTCGGACGTTTAGGAACGCCGCCGTCCCATCCCGAGCTGCTCGACTGGTTGGCCCGGCGGTTCATGCAGGACGGTTGGAGTCTGAAAAAACTGCATCGTTTGATTTTGACATCGGCCACCTATCGCCAATCCTCCGAGCGGCCGATGGATGAGCAACTGGCAAAGCTCGATCCGCAAAACGTTTTTCTGTGGCGGATGAATCCACGACGGCTGTCCGGTGAAGAGATTCATGATGCGGTGCTGGTGGCCAGCGGGAAATTGGCGAAAGAGAAACGCGCGATCTACAAAACGGTCAAACGCAACAAGCTGGATCCGCTGTTGGCGGTGTTCGATTTTCCTGATCGTGTGGAGAGTCAATGCAAACGGCACCGGACGACCACGTCACCCCAAGCCTTGTTGATGATGAATGATCCGTGGCTGCATGATCGGGCGACCGATCTGTCACGCGAGATGGATTCGGCGAGTCTTGAGACGCTGGTCCGCAGTGTTTACCAAAACATTTACTTTCGCGAACCCAGCGACGTCGAACTTCAGCAGGCCGCGCAGTTCGTCGGTTCCTATGAATCGATCTCTCCGATGCCCGCGGTGCCGAAACAGTTGACGTCCTTCCCGGACGGGCGATCGGCGATCTCGCTGAAAGCGGAGCGGCCGACGGAGATTCAGATTCCGGCGGTCAAGACGCTGCAAACCGCATCCGACACGACCGCATCCGACAGTGGTGACTTCACGATCGAAGCGACGGTGATGTTGGATTCGCTGTATCCGGATGCTTCCGTGCGGACGATCGTCGCCAACTGGTCGGGCAATCAATCACAACGGGGCTGGTCCCTCGGCGTGACGTCCACCAAGAGCGCGTTCAAGCCCCGCAACCTGATCTTGCAACTGATCGGTTCGCGTGACGATCCGCAAGGCAAACCGGAATACGAAGTCGTCGCGTCCGATCTGCGGCTGGAACTGAACCGGCCCTATTACGTTGCCGTGTCGATCGATCTGGACGACGCATCGAAGAACGGTATCACGTTCTACGTGCAGGATTTGTCAAAGCCTGACGGAAAGCCACAGGTTGCGAACGTGCAGCATCGTGCCCGCTGGAATGTGCAAGCCGATCGGCCGATCGAAATCGGTGGCCGTTCGAATCGCCATCGCTGGGATGGACTGATCCAGAATGTCCGTCTGCATCAAGCTGCCCTCAGCGGTGACGAAGTGGTGCAACAGATGACCGGTGATGCATCGAAGGCCCGGTTGGTGTTTGATGTCCAGTTCGCCAAAGCGGATCGGTTGGGCCAGGATCTGTCCGGCAACGATTTGCATGCGGTGATTCAATCGGGGGATGCCACGACGGCATCGCCCCGCGAGCGCGCCCGCGTGGCGTTGCTTCACGCGCTCTTATGCTCCAATGAGATGATCTATGTCGATTAATAAAAAGAATCGCGAACACCTGTCACGCCGCCAGATGTTGCTGCAAAGCGGCAGCGGATTTGGGGCGATGGCCTTGGCGGGCATGCTGAATCAAGACGGTGCGATGGCGGCACCGGCGTCGGCTCCGTCACCCTTGGCCGCAAAGATGACACATCACCCGGCGAAGGCCAAGAGTGTGATCTTTTTGTTCATGGACGGCGGGCCGAGCCATCTGGACACCTTCGATCCCAAACCGGCATTGGAAAAGTTGGCCGGCAAACCGATCCCCGAAAGCTTCGGCCGGGTGATCACGGCGATGGGCGAATACGACTCGCCGATCCTTCCTTCGGCGCGGAAGTGGAAACAGCACGGCGAGAGCGGATTGTGGATTTCCGACTGGCTGCCGCACACCGCAGAGATGGCCGACGAGTTGGCCGTGATTCGGTCCTGTTGGACCAACGGCATCAACCACTCCGGCGGCATCTGCCAAATGAACACGGGCAGCCAGTTCGCCGGCCGGCCGTCACTGGGCAGCTGGGTGACCTACGGGTTGGGTTCAGAAAATGAAAATCTTCCGGCCTATGTCGTCATGCAAGAAGGCAAGGGCCGCGTGATCAACGGGGCGCGCAACTGGGGCGCGGGATTCATGCCGGCGGTCTATCAAGGCACGACGATGCAAAAGACGGGGCCTCCGTTTGCAAACATCCATCCACCCAAGCACGTGGCGTCCGACCAGCAACGCCAGGAACTCGATTTTCTGTCGCAACTGAATCAACGTCACGCCGCCACACGCCAAGACAACACGGATTTGGAAGCTCGGATTCGAAGCTTTGAACTCGCGTTCCAGATGCAATCGCACGCACCCGAAGCCGTCGATCTGTCACAGGAATCCGCCGACACGCATCGGTTGTACGGACTCGACGATGAAGCGACGGAACCGTACGGTCGCAATTTGTTGATGGCGCGGCGACTGGTCGAACGCGGCGTGCGGTTTGTGCAGTGTTACCACGGGGCGGGCAGCAAGTGGGACGCCCACGATAACATCGAAGCCAACCACACCAAGATGTGCCGCGGCATGGATCTGCCGGTCGCGGGTCTGTTGAAGGACTTGAAACAACGGGGTTTGTTGGAACAGACGTTGGTGGTCTGGGGCGGCGAATTCGGACGCACACCGATGAGCGAAAAAGGCGACGGTCGCGATCACAACCCGACCGGGTTCACGATGTGGATGGCCGGCGGCGGCGTGCGATCGGGACAGGCATATGGAACGACGGACGAAGTCGGCTTGCACGCGGTGGAAGATCGTTTGCACGTCCACGATGTGCATTCGACGATCCTGCACTTGATGGGCGTCGATCATCGCAAACTGGTTTATGTCCACAAGGGACGCCCCGAACGAATCGATCAAAACGAAGGGCGTGCGTATACGGAGATCGCGGCGTCATGAAGTACGGTCAGTCATTTTTCTTCTGTCTGGCGTTGTTGGTCGGCGGCAGCGCGTCGATTGCCCAAGACACCGCGAAATCCCAGCCGGTGGTGGGCCAGGATGTCGTGCATTGGGACTTCGACGACGACGATGTCGTTCCGCCGACGGTTCGAGGCAGCGTGCAACGGGAGCTGCCCGGGCCGCGTCCGCCGGAATTTCCCGACTTTGCCGCAAACAACTCCGCCGTGCGGTTCGGCGGCGGGTACATGGCCATCGCCGACACCGGGCCGGAAAGTCAATTCGATTTCACCAACGGTGATGCCGTCACGCTGGAGGGTTGGGTGAATCCGATCGGCATCCGCCCCGGAGACCTTTGGTACGTGATCGGCAAGGGGCGAACCGGTTCGCCGGGCTTTGCACGCGACAACCAGAACTGGTCTCTCCGCGTGACCGGCGACAAGGGCGAGGCACGCGTCAATTTTTTGTTCGCGACCAAGCCGACCGGCGGCGACAAGCACTGGCACCGCTGGACGTCGAAGCAAGGGTTTCCGCTGAACACCGGATGGCACCACGTCGCGATCCGCTATCGTTTCGGTGATCCCAAATCGATTCGCGGGTTCATCAACGGCCAGCCCACCGACGGTGTGTGGGACATGGGCGGCGCGACGAGCGAGCCGCCGGTCGTGGACGATGACGAGGTTCGGATCGGCAGCCGTTTCAAGGGCATGATCGACGCCGTGGCCATCCACCGCGAAGAGCTCGATGACAACACGATCGCGGCAAAGTTTCGACGGGTCGGAGGACCGCGTGTCGTCAAGCTGCAGCCCGAAGTCATGCCCGAGCTGAGTGATGTTCCCGAAGGCCGCGTGTTGATGCAGCTTTTCAGCGGCTTCCCGACACACGACCGTTGGTTGTATGACGGCGAGATGCAGCCGGACGAATCGGCGCGTTGGGTGGGCGATGAATTTCTGCTTCCTCGAATCCCGCTGCAATTCGATGATTGGGGCATTCGTACCGGCTGGAACGCGCCGGTGTTGTTGCGAATGGCCGCCGACGTCGATTTGCCGGTCGGAACGCATGCTTTTCTGTTGCGTGCCCGTGGCCTGGGACGGTTGTGGGTCGACGGCCAGTTGGTGTCGCGAACCAAGGCCCACAGCAAGGCGCCGCCCAACGGTGAGGAACCGATGACGCCGCTCGCGGTGCCGCCACTGCCCGGCGTGCGGGTGCACGGGTATCGGCAACAGGAAGTGATCGCGGAAGCGACGATCCAGCCGCAGGCTGACCGCACGACGCGCCGTTGCCGTGTCGTGTTGGAACTGTTGGTCGGCGGCAGCAGTCGCCGTACCGAGACCGGCGAAGTCTGTGTGGCGATGCTGACCGAAGACGGCACGTCCTATGACGTGCTGGGGGGCGGGACGAAACGTTTGCCGTTGACTGATGAAGCTGTCCAGCCGGCACTCGATCGGATTGAAAACTCGTTGGTACAACTCGACGACCAGCGCCGTCGCGCCGCAGCGGCGTCCCAGGATTCGTTTTGGCATCGACGTCATCAGCTCGCTCGACAATGGACGCAGGAGCATCCGGCGCCGTCGATTCCCGCGCCCGGCGGTCATCCCGTCGACGCGTTTGTCGAGCAGAAGATTGAAACTGCGATCGCCGAATCGGCCGCCGACGATGATCGTCAGAGCGAACACTTTCACGGCAAGGTGCTGCCGTTGCTGCGAGAGCAATGTTTCCGCTGTCACGGCGAAAAGACCAAGGGTGGTTTGAAGTTGGACTCGCGCGCCGCGGCACTGCAAGGCGGTGAATCAGAACTCCCCGCCGTGGTTCCCGGTGATCTGGAATCGAGCGAGTTGATCGCGCAGATCCGCAGCGGAGCGATGCCGCCGACCGATGAGGGATTGTCGAACGAACAAATTAAATTGTTGGAGCAATGGGTCCGCGACGGAGCGACCTGGCCCGCCCCGCCACTGGCGCCCGACCAGGTGGCACTGGCGCCGGTCGTCGGCGACGAAGCGTTTTTGCGACGCATTTATCTGGACACGGTGGGCGTGCCACCGAGTGCCGACCAGGCCAGGGCGTTTCTTGGCGATCAACGCGCCGACAAGCGACAGCGTCTGATCGATGATCTGCTGTCGGACGATCGTTTCGCCGACCACTGGATGAGTTTCTGGCAGGATTTGTTGGCGGAGAATCCATCGCTGCTGAATGCTTCGCTCAATAGTACGGGGCCGTTTCGCTGGTTCCTGTATGATGCGTTGCGGGACAACAAGCCGCTCGACCGCATGCTGACGGAATTGATGTTGTTGCGTGGTGGTGCGTCCGAAGGCGGCAGCGCCGGGTTCGGCGTGGCCGCGGAGAATGACTCGCCGATGGCGGCCAAGGGACACATCATCGCGTCGGCATTTTTGGGTATCGAACTGCAGTGCGCTCGCTGTCACGATTCGCCCTATCACAGCACGACGCAGCAGGATTTGTATTCGTTGGCCGCGATGATGGCCCGCAAATCGGTCAAGGTTCCCGCGACCAGCCGCGTTCCATCCGGGTTCTTTGAAAACCAGCAGAATCGCGAGTCGTTGATTCAGGTGACGCTTGCGGCGGACGAATCGGTCACGCCCGAGTGGCCATTCGCGGAGCAAACCGGTGCGGTCGATGGCGCGGAGATTGACGCGTTGATGATGAAGCCGACCGACACCCGCGAACGACTCACCGCGCTGGTCACGGCTCCCCAGAACACACGGTTCTCCAGCGTCATCGTCAATCGAGTTTGGAAGCAATTGGTCGGCGCGGGGATTGTCGAACCCGTCCACGATTGGGAAGGCCGCGGCGCCAGCCATCCGCAACTGCTCGATTGGCTCGCGCACGAACTTGTTGCGAACGATTACGACCTGCGGCACATCGTGCGTCGGATCGTGACGTCGAAACTGTATCAGCGCTCGGCGATCGGGACGAATCTGCAAGCGTCGTCGGAGTTGCGGTTTTTCAACGCGCCGGAGCGGCGTCGTTTGACGGCCGAGCAAGTCGTCGATTCGTTGCATCATGCGACAGGCAACTCGATCGATGTCGAAGAGCTGACGTTTGTGCATGACGGGCGGCGTCCGCTGAGCAACCGTCAAACGCTGGGGCGTCCCAGCCGGGCGTGGATGTTCGGCGATATCAAGAACGAACGCGATCGACCGAGTCTGTCACTGCCCAAAGCTCGGGCGGTGCTCGATGTATTGGAAGCGTTCGGATGGACGGGCGCGCGGCAAATGCCGATCGTCCAGCGGGAGACCGACCCGAATGTGTTGCAGCCGGGCATCCTGGCCAACGGCACGTTGTCGATGACGCTCACACGGGCTTCGCAACAGAGCCAATTGGCCGAGCTTGCGATCGATGCCGCCTCCGCCGAATCGTTGGTCGAAACGCTGTTCCTGCGTCTGCTGTGCCGTTTGCCGAATTCGGAGGAACGCGAAACATTCACCGCCGCACTGGCCGACGGGTTTAACGAACGTGTGTTGCCCGATTCGGAGATCACGCAATACGAGCCGCCCGAGCCGTTGCCGCTGGTCACTTGGTTCAACCATCTGCGTCCGCGGGCCAACGAGATTCAAGTGGAACTGGAACGCCGCGTCGCGGCCGGCCCACCACCCGACCCGAGGTTGGAAACGTCCTGGCGCGAAGTTTATGAGGACGTCGTTTGGAGTTTGGTCAACCACCGCGAATTTGTTTGGATCCCGTAATCAAGACATGAACATGAAAGCTTTCACTCGACGCGACGTGCTGACGGCGGCTGCTGCGACGGCAGGCGGATTGGGCCTCGCGTCTTTGGGGCGTGCGAATCCGTCCAGGCAGGAAACATCCGGTAATCTGATCCAAGGCAAAACCGAGCACGTGATTTCGATCTGGCTCGGCGGCGGCATGGGCCAGATCGACACCTTTGATCCCAAACGCAAGGGTGATCCGAAAAAGAAGCAGCCGGGTTCCTATTACGAGTCGATCGACACGGCTGTTCCCGGAGTGCAGGTGTGCGAACACCTGTCGAACATCGCGCCGCTGATGGACCGTGTCACGGCGGTCCGTAGTGTGCATCATGAGATGATCGATGAACACGCCGCGGCCACCAACCGCATGCACACCGGTCGGCCGATCAGCGGAACGGTGACGTACCCGTCGCTGGGATCGATCATCGCACACGAACGCGGTGCCGCCGGTGACGGTGCGCCGCCGTACGTCTTGATCGGCTACCCCAACGTGACGCGTGGTCCGGGGTTCCTGGGGGCGCGTGACAGTTATCTGTATCTGACCGATACCAGCCGAGGCCCGGCCGGGTTGAGTCGTCCCGATGGGATCACGCCACAGCGGCAATCGCGGCGAGAAAAGTTTCTGGCCACGCTGCAGCGAAACGGAGATCCGACCGCGGAACAACGACTGATCGATTACGACGCGGCGATCCGCCAGAGTCTGGAGCTGAGCGGTCCGAGTTTCAACCGCGTGTTCCAACTCGATCGCGAACCGGCCGATTTGCGGACACGTTACGGCGGCGAATTTGGCCAGCGCTGTTTGCTCAGCCGCCGGCTGGTCGAGCGTGGAGTGCGTTTTATTGAAGTGTCGCACAACCTGAACTTTCTCAACGGTGCCGGCTGGGATGTGCACAATGCCGGCATCGAGCAACAGCACAAGTTGATTCAGGAGATGGACACCGCGGTGTCCACGTTGATTCTGGATCTGGAACAGAAGAAGCTGCTCGATAAAACGCTGATCGTGATCACCAGTGAGTTCGGTCGTCCGCCGGAGTTTGACAGTGGCGGCGGGCGTGGCCATCAAGGGACGGCGTTCAGTTGTATCCTGGCCGGCGGCGGCATGGCCCACCGGGGCGTCTGGGGTGAAACCGATGAGCTGTCCAAAAAGATCGTGTCCAACCCTGTCGGCGTGCCTGATTTCTTCGCCACGATCTGTGCCGCTGCGCAAGTCGACTATCGAAAGAATCTGTACGCCGGCGACCGCCCGGTCCCGATCACCGACCGCGGCGAGCCGATTAGGGAACTGCTGGTTTGATCGTGCGTTGTTTAGGACGATCGTTTTTTGCGCGTACGATGGCCCTTCCGGGCCGTCGTTCGTTGCACTCTGTGCGACGACGTAGAAAGGACGTCGTACAACGATCCGCGGACCGCGTGTGACCCAATCGACTTGAAGAGGTCACAACTTCCTGCCGGGACGGTGGTTTGGGGAACTGCACGACGTCCTGGCCACGGGTGGGAGACGTGTCTGCGGGGTTTTAACGCGGTTTTTACTGGATTGGTGGTCAAGAACTTGCCAGAATAGTCGGGTCATGATCACAGCATCGGTGCCAAGTGGAGAAGAACAGTGAGCCTGCGGACATTTACATTCCTCGCGAGTGTTGCCTTTTTTCTTCAGCCAAACGTCGCGTCGATCGCGGATGACAAACTTCCGGAGGTTCAGTCATCCGAGAATCTTGTTGCCGCCGAGCTGGACCAACATGCAACCGATATCCGATCGATCGACAGGCGCTTTCTGGACGCCCGTGATCGCTTGGAACAATCGTACATTCAAGAACGAAAATCGCTCCGTGAAACGCTGGTGCGGCGGTTGAACAAGCAAAAGAAGGCCCATACCGAGAAGGGCGAGCTCGACATCGCCGTTGCCATCCGCGATCACATGGAACGAATCGAAGCAACCGAGATTGTTCCGCCGAACCAGCCGTCAACGAAAGAGATCAGTTCGGGGCCAGCTGGATCCCCGGACATCTTGGGGACCTGGCGTTGGAACAACGGTGTGGATATCAAGAATCTTGTCAGTGGACAAACCAATGGGGCGGGGACTTGGCGATTGGTCGATCCGCAGACGCGAACCTACGAAT
The DNA here is from genome assembly GCF_007754155.1 of Stieleria neptunia. NCBI lineage: Bacteria > Pseudomonadati > Planctomycetota > Planctomycetia > Pirellulales > Pirellulaceae > Stieleria > Stieleria neptunia. The sequence continues at coordinate 250,587 of NZ_CP037423.1, forward strand.
TCCGGTGGAAACGGATTCCCCCGGATCGGGTCACGCTTTCGCCAAACGGACGCGTTCTGGAAGGAACGAAGGCTCACGATCCAAGCTTTCGGGTGTGGGCAGTCCGTATCGATTGAGCGCTATTGAGACGGAGCTGCTTGAGCGTGACATTTCGTGCAATCGAGTACGTTAGGAAATAACATCTAATCAATCGGCTGGCGAGGCATACGTTTCTCTGCCGCGGCATTCTGCGATTCACTACTTTGGAGCAAAAGCCGGCGATACGCCACTTAAAGAAACGGGTACTCCAGATCTCCGCGTAGAATGCGAACAATTTCCAATGTGTCATCGTTCTCACGGAAAAAGATGATGTAGCTTCCCACATAGGTGGAACGAATGCGCTCGCCAAGATCGCTGCGATCATCACCGATGTCCGGATGCTTTGCAGCCAATCGACACCTCTGGCGGAGCTTCGCTACCCATTTCCGTGCGGCGTCTGGCTTGTCTTTAGCGATGAATCGTGCGATCTCTGTAAGGTCTTCTTTCGATGCTGCGGAATAACGAAGTCTAGGCATCAACCTATCCTTGATTGCCCGACGACTCTGCACGGCGAATTTCTTCTTCGACGTCGGCGAACACGGTCAGTTCATCAAATGACTCGCTATGATCAAGCTGGCTCACGCCAACCGCGATTTTCGCTCGAAGTTCTTCACGTCCCTTCAATAATCGAATGCCCTCGATAACTGCTTCTTCTTCCGATTGGTACCTACCCTGTGCGACAAGGCTTTTAACATAATCGTTAGCTTCGACCGGTAAGTTGAAGTTCATTGTTTGTCTCCGCCGCAATTGGGGCACACGACGTCGTTCCGACGCACGGTCTAAATTAGATTTCTTCTTCGTCATTTTACTTCCTACGCTTTGGGCGTGTCCACTGGGAACGCAAACTCGCTGACGTCACACTGGACTGGTTACACTTATTCGGACGCCTCCCCTTGCTTCGCTCGACCCCTGCCAGGAGAGTGACTTCGAAATGTGACCCGTTCGATTTTCGTTGACCTTCCTTCCGCTTTCCACGATGAATCTTCAACTCTTCCATCTGGTGACGGCCATCGCGTCTTGCGTTTTGCTCGGTTCCACTGTTCGCGGTGAATCCCCCGCGGCTAACGCCCTCGACGAAGCGATTTCGCAATATCCCATCGCAGGCGTCGTTCGGTCGGCGATCGGAGTCACCCGCGCGGACACGCCGATCCCTTGTTTGCTTTCCCCCGAAAGCCTGGATGCCGACTCGAAGAAGTTTCACATTCTGCTGATCGGTGGACTTGATGGGCAGCTCGCATCGGTTCGACTGGCGCTCGAGGCGATGGTCGCCTTTCAAAAGGAATCGAAACTTTCGCAGCGTTACACCGTTTCCTGCGTCCCTTGCGCGCGTCCCGACGCGTTGGATCGCGAAACGATCCATGCGCAGTCGTTTCCTCCGCGTGGAAACGCTTACAACCAACCGGACAACGACGTCGCCCACTATCTTTGGCGGTGGATCGGCATGCACGCGCCGGATCTGGTAATCGATCTTCGGGCCGTCGGCAACGACGAATGGGTTTACCCCAACCAGCCGGCAAAACTGTTGAAAGAATTGCAGTCCCATGGGTTGGACATCAGTGATCGGACGGCCCCGCCGGACTCGCTGGTCGCCGCGTTAAACCAGCACCAGGCATCGGGGGTGGGATCGATTCCAGCGTTGCAAACCGGCAGTCGCCACGCGATTCCATGGATCACCGCTGCCTTGGATCGTTTGTCGATGGCTCGGCCGCATTCGGAGGCCCGCAACGAGATCAAGCGTCGGCTGTCGCGATCGCCGCTTGAAATAGCTCGGGAACTGTCGGTCGTCTATGGGCATCAACTCGATAGCGTCCAGTACATTCCCGCGTTGGCCGTCATCGGCCGGATGCGGCTGGGCGAATTGACGAACGATCCCCAACTGTTGCGCGATGCAATCAAGCTGGGCGATCCGTATCTGAGCGGCGAACGGGAATCCATGCCGCCCAAATCGAACGGCAGCACGTTGTCGGGACATCTCGTTTTTTCGCAACTCGCCCGACGCAGCGGTGATAGCCGCTGGACGGCGTTGGCGAAGAAGGCAGCCGATGACGGTTTCGACGCCAACGGTCAGCCGAAAGAGTCGATGCCGTTTCACAATGAAATGAGCGATTCGGTGTTTATGGGCTGCGCGATTCTGGCCGAGGTCGGTGCACTGACCGAAGAATCAAAGTATTTTGATCAATGCGTGCGGCACTTGCAGTTCATGCAGACGCTCTGCCTCCGCGATGACGGCCTGTACCGTCACTCGCCGCTCAATGAAGCCGCCTGGGGACGCGGCAACGGTTTTCCGGCGTTGGGAATGGCGTTGTCGTTGAGCGCACTTCCCGCGGACACGCAGGCTCATCGGGTGTGCTTGAATTCGTATCGAGACCATTTACAGGCTTTGAAAGAACATCAGGACCCGACGGGGGCTTGGCATCAAGTGATCGATCGTGAAGAGAGTTACCGAGAGTTCACCAGCACCTGTATGATCACGTTCGCCATCGTTCGCGGTCTGCGACAGGGTTGGATTGACGCACGGGAATGGACGCCCGTGGTGGAGAAATCTTGGCGGGCGATCAAGTCACGGATCGGCTCGAGCGGACAACTCGTCGATGTCTGCACCGGGACAGGAAAACAGAAAACGGTTCGAGACTATCATGACCGCACGGCGATTCTCGGTCGTGATGACCGCGGGGGCGCCATGGCATTGCTGGTTGCAACCGAGATCGCATATTGGGAGAAGCAATGATGGGTTTGACGTGTCGCTGCGTTTTGTTGGTGCTCGGGTTGCTGCTCGCAACTCCCACGATGGCCGACGATTCGGGCGTCCATATTTATGTTTCCCCGACGGGGCTGGATTCGCAAACGGGGACATCGGAGCAACCGTTTGCTTCGATCTCGCGAGCCCAGCAGGCGGTTCGTGATGTTCGTGCCGCCGGTGGCGATCAAGCTGTGACCGTTCATCTGCGGGCCGGTCATTATCGACTGAGTCAAACGATCAGGTTTACCGCAGCCGATTCGGGGGCGTCGTCGGAACATCCGGTGCGTTATCGCGGGGAGTCCGGCGAAGTGGTCTTGTCCGGCGGACGTCGAATCGATGGCTGGCAACGTGATCCCGAACATCCAGGGCTGTGGAAGACACGTGTTGCGGTGCCGCGATCCGGCGAGGGTGACGCCTGGCGATTTGAACAATTGTGGGTCAACGGGCGCCGGGCCACGCGAGCGAGGACGCCGAACGATGGTGAGTTTTTCACCTTGTTGGGCGTCGGTGAAACGCCCGTCGAAGCGTCGTCGCCGAGATTGAAGCATACCTTCGCCACGCGGGCAAGCGACTTGGATTCGCTGCAAGACACGGATTCGGATGCGCTCCACGATGTTCAAGTCGTCGTGTATCACAAATGGGACACGACGCGTGAATGGTTGCAATCGTGCTCGCCCGGTGACGGCTTGTTCACGACCCATGGCTCACCGATGAAGTCTCACAATCCGATGAAACGTGATTGTTTGTACTTTCTGGAAAACGATTTCGGTGCACTCGATGCCGCCGGGGAATGGTTTTTGGATCGACAGGGATGGTTGTTTTATCGTCCGCGCGAGGGCGAGACGATCGAGACGGTCAACGCGGTCGCTGCCGCGCTGCCGCGGTTGTTCGAATTCCAGGGTGACGAGGATGATCCCCAGCGGCGCGTTCTGCACATTCATTTCGAAGGGCTGGCCCTGCGGCACGCCGAGTATCGCATTCCCGATGAAGGCATTCGCCCGAATCAGGCGGCGATGAACGTCGACGCCACCGCGGTCCAGCTTGATGGCGCCCGCGGGATTCGCTTCATCGATTGCGCGGTCGAACACATCGGCGGCAGCGGGTTTTGGTTTCGTCGGGCGTGTCGCGATTGTCGCGTCGAACGAACGCGAGTCTTTGATGTCGGCGTCAGCGCCGTGCGAATCGGCGAGACACGGTTGGTTCCCGAACCGGTACGCACGTCGGGAATCGCGGTCGACAACTGCATCCTGCACCGCGGCGGACGAATCTTGCCGTGCGCCGTCGGTGTCTGGATCGGACACAGCAGCGACAACGCGATCACCCACTGCGATATCGCCGACTTTTATTACACCGCCGTTTCGGTCGGCTGGCGTTGGGGGTATGCCGATAGCGGAGCGAAACGCAACCGCATCGAGTCCAACCATTTGCATCACATCGGGTACCGCATTCTCAGCGACATGGGAGGCGTGTACACGTTGGGGCCATCGGAGGGCACGAGCGTCAGCGGCAACGTGATCCATGACGTCTACGCGACCCGTTACGGCGGTTGGGGGCTGTATCCCGACGAGGGCAGTTCCCACATCGTGTTTGAAAACAACCTGGTGTACGACGTTCGCGACGGAGGATTTCATCAGCACTACGGTCGCGAAAATATCGTCCGCAATAACATTCTGGCGTTCAGCGAGGAAGGCCAGGTTGCGGTGACGCGGGCAGAGCCGCATCTCTCGTTTACATTCGAGCGCAATTTGGTTTACTTTGACGATGGTCGGTTGCTCGGGTATTCGGGTTGGAACAACGGTGCCAACGTTTCGATGAACCACAACCTGTACTGGCGCACCGGTGGCCAGCCCTTTGACTTTGCCGGCAAGACGTGGCAGCAATGGCGCGACGCCGGCCATGATCAGAATTCGATCATCACCGATCCGATGTTTGTCGATGTTGACCGGCGCGATTTCAGATTGCGGCCCGGATCGCCCGCATCCTCGATCGGCTTTGTCCCCTTCGACACCACGTTGGCCGGCGTTCAAGGTGACCAGGCTTGGAAGGATCTGGCCGCGGCGACAACCTATCCCGAACCTTATCAGGTTCCACCGCCGGCTGCGGTCGACGTTCGCGATGACTTTGAAACCGAACATCCGCTGTCGCTGGTGAGTCTGGCGACGTTGTCCGACGAAGGCCGAAAGTCACTGTTTTCGGTGGTGCCAACGCCCGGCGGCAACGGGCATTGTTTCAAGGTCCAAGACGCGGCGGATATGCGGGCCGCGTTCAATCCGCATTTCTATTGGGATCCCCATTACACGCAGGGGAAATCGCGACTGAGTTTCCGCATCCGTCTGGAACCGGGCGTCGCGGTGGCCTGCGAATGGCGCAGCAAGACCCAACCCTATCAAACGGGGCCGAGTTTGCAGTTCAGCGGAACGGCGGTGCACAGCCGCGGCCAAAAACTGTTCGACATCGAAGCGGGGACGTGGTTGCACGTCACGATGGAGGCAATTCAAGGACAGCCCAACGGTGGTTGGCAGGCGACGTTTGAATTGCCCGATGGGCGGCGGCACGAAGTCGGCGATCTAACGTGTGATCCCGATTGGACCGAGACGCGTTGGGTCGGTTTCATCGCGTCGGCACGCAGCGACGGCGCGTTCTACTTGGATGACGTCGAGATGCAGAACGAGTGAGACTGTTTGACGAGCAGCCGTGACGACCCACGTGGAAAGAGATGCCGGCCGTTCATCATTGAAGTGGAGTCACACTCCCTTTGGGACGTCGATTCTCTCCCTCTGGGAGAGACGGCGTTTGCGCAGCAAGCAAACGCCAGAGAGGGCCGGCGCTGCAAAAGTCTTGGCGCCTTGCGCTACGATCACTCCGTCACAACCAATCGACCCTCCCCTCGCTGCGCTCGACCCTCCCTGCCAGGGAGGGTTTCTTCAGTTGTGGTGATACCAGGGACTGCCACGAGGGTGGCGCACGAAAACTGCACGACCTCTGTGCGGGGGCTGACAGGCTGGAAGCCTATCCCACGTTGACAGGCTGGAAGCCTATCCCACGTTGGTTACTTCGTTGACTCTGGCTTCAGAAAGTCATACTCCGGCGAAACACATCTGCCTGCGGACGATTTGAACACCAACCGCAACGACTCGCGGCTTTCGGGATAGCGTCCCTTGTCGTCGGTCGCGTCCTGCCACCGTTGCAGTTGCCGGCGATGTTCTTTCAGCACGGAATCGTATTCGGTTTTCATCGCCAGGTTGATCGTCTGGTGGGGATCCGTTCTCAGATCGTACAGCTCTTCTTCGGGGCGATGTTCCGCGTCGTAATAGGACGCCTGCAACGGGCTGAGTTTCCCGGCGGCGAGCAGCTTGCGAAGTGTGGTGAACGTGGCATAGTTTTCGCGGTACTGTGGCTGGTACAGGGCGCGATCGGTTTTGTAGTTTCGGATGTAGCGAAAGTTGCCCGAACGCACGGTACGGATGCGGTCGATTGCGTTGCCCATCCGGTCGCGGGCTGAGATCACGTACCGACGTGGTTGAAAGTCGTCGGCGAACAGATCGCGTCCCTCCATGAACGCGGGGATGTCGATTCCCGCCAGCCCGAGAGACGTTGTGGTGATGTCGATTCCGCTGACCAGGTCCGACCGTGTTTGACCACGCCGGGCGATCCGATCGGTGCCGCTCGGCCAGTGGACCACCAGGGGAACCTTGGTGCCGTCCTCGTACAAGAACTGTTTGGCTCGCGGCAGCGGGCTGCCGTGGTCGGTGAAGAAGAACACGGCGGTGTTGTCCCACAGGCCGTACTGCTTCAACGCCGACAGGATGGCTCCGACTTGTGCGTCGGTTTCGGCGATCTGTTCGTAGTGCCGTGCGATGGCGTTTCGGAACACGGGGTGATCGGGATACTGCGGCGGCACAGTCACCTGGTCTTCGGTGACCCGGCTGGGCGCCGGGTATTTGGATCCCGTTTCGCCTTCGATCTTGCCGCCCTTGAGTTGAATTTGGCCGAAGAACGGTTTGCCTTGCAATTGTTTCAACCAGGACACGTCGCGGCCGATCATGTGGCTGTTGACTTGTTTGCGCGACGGGCGATTGAAATCCGGCGAGTACAGGATGTCGCGATCGCGGGCGAAGTTGTAGTCGTCTTTTGCTTCGTTGAACGTCAGGTAACCGGCATCTCGAAACAGTTCCGGGACGGTCACCACCCCGTCGGGCAACGGTTTTTTGATCATCGTGCGATGTTGATGCAGACCGTGGGTCGTCTGCATCGTACCGGTGATCAAAGCCGATCGGGTGGTCGAACACACCGGCGCCGGCATGTAGGCACGGGTGAACATCACGCCGCCGTCGGCCAGGCTGTCGATGTGGGGCGTTTCGGCAACCGTGTCGCCGTAGCAACCCATCCAGTCGCTCATGTCGTCGACATAGATCCATAAGATATTGGGACGATCCGCCCGGGCCTGGCAGGCACAGCATGCCAAAAGCACTGTGGTGATCAGCGTCGCGATCTGGGGCAAGCGATCAGGTTGCCGAAAGAGCAATTTTGTCATGTGATGAGAACCGAAAGGGTCAACGAGTGGTGGACGTCTATCGTAGCTACGCTCGCTGAGGCATGGTAGATCCGCCGATCGGATCAGTCTTGCCAGCCGACGAAGATTTGCGTTGAAAAGTTTGTCGCCGCGTCGTTTCTTTCAGTAGCGGAACTCGTCAACGGCCCGTTGATTTAGTCCGGATCTGTTGCGTCCACGGTGAGCCGCCGGCCGTAAGGCCTCGGGCGGGCGCCAGAACGCCCGGCCGCTGACGCGCCCGCGGCTCACTCAATCAATAGGCCGTTCACCCCTCTGCGGCGTCCGATTGATCGTTTTCGATCTTGGTCCAGACAAACGACTGAAGTGGCGGCAGGTTCACCGGGATGATTTCTGTCTTGGGGGGACCGAACAACGGGCGGGCGTAGTCTTTCACATCGGACGCCAATTGATAGGCGATGAACACGCCGCCGGGGCGAAGGACTTCGTGGACCGATTGGGTGATCTGCTTGGCGACCATCGGCGGCAAGTGGCTGAAAGGGATCCCCGAGATCGCCACGTCGGCCTTGCCGAAATCGTGCCGTGTCACGATCTCGATCAGATCGCACGCGTCGGCGATTTCAACGGTCAGCCGCGGGTCGTTGATGGCACCGAGCGATTCGGCGAAGGCATCCGTTTTCTCGATCGCCAGCAACCGGGCGTCGTCGCGCATCGACGCCAACAGGGCTTGCGTCGTTCCACCGTCTCCCGGTCCAAGCTCGATGACGCGACTTGCCTGGCGGACACAATCGCGATCGGCCAGGTGTTCCCTCAAGAACGGCGAACTGGGGCAAAGCGTGGCGACCTCCGTCGGGTTCCGCACCCACGCTTTCAACACGCACCAAACCCGCTCGGCGAACGAAGGCGGGGCCGAGTCAGACGGTGCCGAGTCAGGCGGTGCCGAGTCAGGCGGGGCCAAAGCGGGAACGGAGGGGGACGATCCGGATCGACCGGCGGGGGAAATGGCGGTGGGCATGGGGAGTCCGTTTGCAGGGAGAAAGGAGACTACTTGGAATGGTTGTCGACATAGTTTTTGACGAACTGTCGAAGCTCTTCCTGTTCACACTCGAATCCCATCTGCTCGGCCTTTTGAAGTGTCTGTTCGCCGCTCATTCCCTGTTCGGCGGCCAGGTGCATCATCACCATCGCCCCGGCCCGCTTGCCGCTCTTGCAGTGGGCGAACACGGGTTTGGGCAGCGAGACGTACTTGTCGCGAAACTGATCGACCAGCTTGTTTTCCATCGAGCCCATCGCGACGGGGACGTGCAGGTAGTTCATGCCTTGGGCTGTCACCTTCGCTCCTTCGGCGTCTGGTGAAAGGGGCTGATCGTCTTCACCTTCGCCGCGGAAGTTGATCACCGATTTGTAACCCTGTTGATCGAGTTGGCGGAGTTCGTCTTCGCTCGGTTGGGCGCCGACGGTGACGTTGTCGTTGATTTTCATCTTGTCTTGCATAAGGGGCTCCTTTGAATGAATCTCATGCCACGGCGTCGATTCGCGCGGTGGCGGTTCAATCCGTGCAAGGAGCAACTGACGTACCGACGGCCGATTGCGGCGATTGCGGCCGGAAATCGTCGGCACGCTTGGTCTCTGGGCAATCAGGGTGGTTGCCGAGGGTGCAGCGGGCTAACCGGCCCAGAAAATCAACGCCATCAAGTAGGCGAACAGGCCAACCGGGTAGACGAATCCCACATTGGCCATGTTGGAACCGGTCAGGTTGTCGAGGGCTTCTTGGGTGTCGTTCAGCTCACCGAGTTGTCCATCCCGTTTGGAGGCCGCGTAGACGGCAAAGAAGCTGACCATTTCTGGGATGCTGGTGACGACGCCGAGAATCCAACCGGCGATGGCCGGGTGCACTTTCAGCTCATCGACGACCGTTGCGGTCGCATCGCCTAAAAACATCCCGGCAACCGCAATGGCGATCAACGTGGTCACCCCCAACGTGATTCCGAGGTGCAGATTGCCGACCGCCTCCAGCGACTCCTCTTTTTCTTTGGCGGGGCGATTGACTCGCCTGTCCACCAATTGATAGACGACAAAGAAACCCAGCAGGACGGGAACCAGGTACCACTGGCTGTCCATGCCCAATTTCATCAGCACGATCGGGACGGCGACCGCCAAGCCGGCAAACACAATTTCGTCGAGAAATCGGATGTTGAACAGCTTGCCGAATTGCCGGTAAAAGGTGACCGCCAACAGCATCAGGACGACGTTGATGATGTTGGAACTGGCGATGTTCCACAGCCCCGCTTCCCAGACGCCGGCCAGCCCCGCGGCGACCAGGCAGACCAATTCGGGCACGGAGGTCGCGTATCCGGTCAATTGGCCCCGCGCCTTGGCGCTCCAATTCATCGCCCCGGCGATGTGGTCGATGCCGCGCAGCAACCCGTACTTGACGAGCAAGATGATCGCCGCGGCGGAGACGATCATGGTCAGCGCAGGCATTGCGTCAATCACTAGGGCCAGGGGGGAAGGCGATGGGAAACGGGTATGCATCAATATAGGCTGAATCGCAAATGGTGCCAGATGCGATCGGCGGGGCTCAGCAATGGTTGGTGTCCAGCCTTGAGGGGCTGTCCCGCTGACGACGACTGCTTTTCGCAGGTACGATGGCCCTTCCGGACCGTCGTCCGGAGGGCTCGCCCCGACGACCTTGAAAGGACGTCGTACAACGATCCGCTGACCGCATCACACTCCATCGACGAGAACGACCATGAATTCCTCCGCTTCGGCGCCCGACAAGCCGCGGTCGCTGGGTCGCTTGATTCGCTTTGCCATCATTTCAATCGCGATCGTGGCTTTCTGTGTTTGGATGATCTTTCCGCCCCTGGAGACGCTGCGGTTTCAGAAATACACGGTCGCGGCGACTCAGCCCTTGTCGCTTCCGTTGGTCTCGCTGCCCGATGTCGGGTCACGACCGATCCTGGCGTTTTCGGCCGATGGGCAATGGGCTGCCTATTTGTCAAAACGGGCCAGTGGCGTCGATGAAGAGCTTGAATCACAGATCACCGTCATCGACGTGCAAACGGGAACGCCCACGGCGGGGCCGCTGGCGGTGGTGGGTTCCCGCACGCCGCCGCACTTGGACTTCAGCCGCGACGGACACTTTTTGGCCGCCGCCGGTGCGACGGACGTCCGCGTCTGGGACCTTCGCGATTCGCGGTTGGTCACGACCATCACGCTGCCCGATGTTCGTCTGCAATCTCGCCGTTTTGTCGCGATCAGCAGTGACGGAGCGCGGGTCGCGACGTCGCTTCAACCGCCCGATGGAGATCCCGGGCTGTGGATCTTTGACTGTGAAACGGGAACGCCGTTGATCGAATTGGAGCGAACCGCGGGCACGGCCAACGACGATCGATTCGTTTTCCACCCCACGAAAAATCAGTTGATCGGGGCTGCCGATTCCGACACCGCGAACTCCCATTTGTGCGTCTGGGATGCGGAGTCCGGGAAGGTGGTGCAAGAGGTCGTGGCCAGGGAGGATTGTCAAACGCTCGCGTTTGCATTGAGCCCGGGCGGCGATCGGGTGGCCGTGGCGATGTATCACGGGACGCGCGAATACTATCCCTACGCAACGACGATCTTTGACGTGGAAACCTGGACGCCCGTCACGAAAATCGACAACGGAAACTACGTGTTCTGGTTGGCGATCAGCCCCGATGGCAACCACGTTTCGCTCGTCGATGGCAGCGGCGTGGCCTCGCTGTGGTCCACCGCGACCGGCATTCGATTGCAAAACTTTCAACTGGGGCTGCCCAGTGCGACCGCGTTCAGCGGAGAGGATGGCGCGTTGTTATTGGTCACCCATTCCGACGACCAGCCCGAGTCGGCGGAGATCGTGACCTTACGAGCGAGCGAGTGAACGGGGGGCAAGTGGGAGAGGCTTCCAGCCTGTCGTTGCAGCATTGACAGGCTGGAAGCCTATCCCACTGGATTGACAGGCTGGAAGCCTATCCCACTGGATTGCCAGTCGATCTCATGTTGCGTCGCCGGCGTCCAAGTCCCACCGGTGCCCAGACGGCCAACAGGAAACCGCAGGCGGTCGGTTCGGGGACTGCGGTGATCGAGAGAGTCCCAAGCGAATAACCTTGCGCAGAGACGAGACTGGAGAGTTCGTCTTCATAAGCCCCGACAAGCGTCGAAAAACTGTCGTATCGATCGCCCGCACCGGCATTTGCCCCTGCAGGCACATCGATCCCCATGTGTGTGCCGATCAGCCCGATCTGTCCGTCGATCTCGATCAGGGCGGCGCTGCCAGAGTCGCCGCTGAGCAATCCGATCTCGTCGCGTCCCAGACCGCCTGTCCCTCCGTTGGTGTCGGTGTCGTACGAAAACTGAACGGTCCATGAATCGCGGCTGCCGTCCTCAAACTCCACGACACCAATCGCGTCGATCACGTTGCGACCGGCCCGCATTTGGGCATCCATGGCAAACAACGTTCGGCCGATCAACGCGTCCAAAGCTCCCACCACGATCGGAACGGGGACGACGCTCGGGGCGACATCGGACGCCAACGTGTGAAGACGGATATCGCTGAATGCCGATGGCTGCCCGGGAATCACCGTCGTCAAGTCTTGGGAACTCGCCGATTGGTACGTTCGCTCGATCCCGTCGGTACCGCGGAAGGTCACTTCGGTCGGACTGGCATGGGCGGCTGTCACATAGTGACGGGGTGTGATCAAGACGGCACCATGCAGTGCAACGCCGGAGAGCAGTGACTCGTCGACCAGGAAAGACGGATTGGGCTCCCCGTCACTCAGAAATCTGTCGTGACGCTCCGGGTCCAATCCGTCAATGATCGCGGCCGACACGCGCGAGTGGATACTCAGCAGGGCGATCCCAAGCAGAAGAAGCCGGATGATGGACGTCACGACGGGGGTCTCGGGCAATCAAGGGACGGGGGCGGGGGGCGGGGTGATCGTTACAGTAGTCGATCGATGTTGAGGGGGCAAATTGGATGGAGAGGAGACACGGAGACACGGAGACACGGAGACAAGGAGACAAGGAGACAAGGAGACAAGGAGACAAGGAGACAAGGAGACAAGGAGACAAGGAGACAAGGAGACAGGGGGCAGGGGGCAGGGTTCTGCGTTGTCATCATTCTGCCACGGATCATTCTGCCACCTCTTTCCCGCGATCCTCTACTCCAGGCCGTCCAAAAAACGTTCCGCGTTCTCCAGGTGTTGCTCGCGTTTGTCGGCGTCCATCTTTTTCGCCATGCTGCACATCATCGCCCAGCGGGGATTCTTGCCCAGTTCCTGGTGGTGGTTCCAAATCCATCGCCAGTACAGTCCGTCCCAGACGTCGCACCAGGGCGCGGATTTGTAATGGCTCATCTTGCGAATGTACGACGAACCCGAGAAGTAGGGTTTGGTGGTGATCAGCCCGCCGTCTGCATTTTGACTCATCGCATAGGCGTTGGGGACCATCACCCAGTCATAGCTGTCGATGAACAGTTCCATGAACCAGCGATAGATGTCATCGGGGTCGATTTCGCACAGGAACATAAAACCGCCCAGCACCATCAATCGTTCGATATGGTGACAGTAGCCGGTTTGCAAGACGCGTCGGATGGTTTCATCGATCGGGTCGATGCCCGTTGTCGCGTCGTAGAAACAGTTCGGCATCGGTCGATGGTGTCGCCAATGATTGGTCGTCCGCATCTTGACGCCCAAGTCTTGGTAGGTGGCGCGAATGAACTCGCGCCAACCGATGATTTGTCGCACAAATCCTTCCAATGAATTCAGCGGCACGTCATGGTCTTCGGCGTAGTTCAACGTCTTTCGGAGCACTTCGTCCGGCGTCAGCAAGCCGATGTTCAGCGACGGCGTCAACACACTGTGCCACAGCCACGACTCGCCCTCCACGATGGCGTCTTCATAGTCGCCAAACTTAGTCAGTCGCTTGTCCAAGAATTGTTTCAACCAGTACCGCGCCGAGGCGCCGGACGTGGGGTAATACAGCGTGTCGAGCGTGCCCGGATGATCGTCGAATCGCTCTTGAACGTAGCTCACTGCTTCTTCGTCAAACCGGTCGCGTTTGGGTTCTGGAACCGCCGGGATCGAGGAGAGTTCTCGCTTGGGGACCTTGTTGCGATTGTCCTCGTCAAAACTCCACTGATCGCCGACCGGTTCGTCACCGTCCATCAACACGTCCAGACGCTTTCGTTGCCATTTGTAAAAGTCGGCCATGAACCAACGGTTTTTCTCGGACCGATACTCGCTGTTCTGCTCGGGCGTGTTCAGGAATCCGGGGTTGGAAAGAAACTTCAATTCCATCTCCAGTTCGTCACAAGCCTCTCGCACACGTTTTTCAAAGATGAAATCGGTCGGATGGGCGATCGCAAACGTTTGGCCCTTGCGCTCTTTCGCCGGAATCGCTTGCTTAATTTGATCCGTTAGCTTGGGGGTCTCTCTGTCGTAGTCGACGTAGCGAGTGCGGAAACCCTTGTCGATCAAATCGGCTTCATAGCGTTTCATCGTCGCACGATGCAGCCATAGTTTTTGCTTGTGAAACTTTGCCGGGTATCGCCAGTCACCAAAGAACAACGAGTCCTCCAGCAACAGCACCTGCGACGGTTTCTGACGCAGTCCTGGATGATTGGAAAACAGTTGATTGGGAAGGATGGCCAGGATCAACGTTGTCACCTCGGGGCGGGCGGGCTGTGATTCGGGACAGCGTGATCCCGAGATTGCACTGTAGCCCAACGGAAATTCTCAGTCATCCGTCGTGTGCGAATCTGCACGTCGCTTGTCACGCCCATAGAGTTTCGCCGGGCAAACAAACCACTTCTACACACGGAGATTGACATGGCTGAAGCACAAAACACGAAGAACTGGCCCGAATTGGCGATCGGACTGTACGACAAGTTGACCGGCCGCAATGCCGAGATCAGCTACTCGTTTGACGAATTTGAACTAAATGTTCCCAGTTCCACCGCACCGAATGCGCCGAGCGCCCATTGGAAGATGAACGGAACGATCCGGATCTCGACCCGCGATGCTGCCGCCGGCCAAGCGAGCTGATGGTGGACAATCGTGATGCGTTGACGCTGGAGGGCTTGTTGGAATTTGAAGTCCAGGGACGTTGCTTTACGATCACCGCGAAACCGGAATTGATCGTCGTCGATTTCCCGGACGTGCAGTCACTTCTCACGGCGACGCGGAACACAGGCCCCGGCATCTCCCTTCGCTCCCAGGTCAATCGGGTCGGCGAATGGTTGGTGCGGACGGAAAATGAACTGGACTTGCGGATCGATGGTGAGACGGTTGGCTCGCTCGGATTTGGGGTGCCGTCGGGTCTGTGTTCGCTGGTCGGCGTTGGGCATTTCCGAATCGCCTTTCTGTCGTTAGTTCGGTCAATGTTTTAGACAGTGGGATAGGCTTCCAGCCTGTCATCTCGGTTCCGACAGGCTGGAAGCCTTTCTCGCGAAGGGGCAATCCGCCGGACGCTGCTCCGGCGATTATTCGGTGGCGGCACGGTAGAGCATCTCGTGGTGTTCGGCGGATGCAAGCAGATCGACGATCGGGGTGGGATAGTCGACACCGATCACACAATTCGATTGCTGCTGTTGTTCGCGTGACATTTCCCACGGACGATGGACGTGTGAGTTCGGGACATTGGCAAGCTCCGGCAGCCAGTGCCGGACGAAGTCCCCGTTGTCTTTCATGCCTTTGACGTGATGGAGCACCATGGCGAGGATGTTCGAGCGCTTCGTTTCGTCGAACGTCGGGCCCGCTTGGACGAGTTGCTGGGGTCGATCGACCATCCCCATCTCGAAGCGACGGAATTGATCGACGGTGAGAGCTGGGAGGCGTGGGCCGACATTCGAACGACCAGTCGCCAGTGGAATGCCGAAGGATTGATGTTAAAGAGAAAGGACACGGCCGTAGACATGCTGTTGGTCGCCGACACGCATTTGGGGAAAGACGCCACGTTTCGTCGTCACGGGATTCCGGTTCCGGTCGGCAGCACGAAAGGAACGCTGTCAACGATCGCGGGTGTGTTGCGGCAAACGTGTGCGACCCGATTGTGCATCCTCGGAGATCTCTTTCACGCGCGATCATCATTGTCCACCGAGATTCGTCATCAGGTTGATGCCTTTTTTGACGAATTCGCACACCTGAAGTTTTCATTGATCTGGGGAAACCATGACGCGCAGGTCGGTCGACTTCCGGCGGCTTGGCCGATCACGGTTCATGAGCCCGGTTGGTGCATCGGTTCGCTCGCGTTAGGCCTTCATCCGATGGCACCACCCGAGGGTGCCGACTTGTCTGTGTGCGGGCATTTGCATCCTGCGATACGCTATCGCGTTGGTCGCGAGTCCACGGGAAAACTGTCTTGTTTTTGGTATTCCGGCGGGTGCCTGGTCTTGCCCGCGATCGGAGAATTCACCGGGACGCATCTGATTCGCCCGCGACAAAATGACTCGACTTGGTTCATCGCGGGCAACGAGGTTTACTCGTTGTAGTCGTGCGATTGAGTGCCGATCCGATCGCGGGTGACAATCGGAGCGAAAAATGGCGATTTCGTGAGGGTGAAGAATTGCGGTTCGTCCGATACCGCTATGATGCGTCTCCCGGTTCCCGCTTTTCAACGACGACCACCACGAACGGGCCATGCTTGCGACAACAGTGTTTTCGGCGACAGTCCTGTCGGTTTTCGGCAACCTCTTAGCGCTTGACGAGATAGCCGTTCGCGGCCTTTCCATTGCCGTGGCAGGCATGCTGATCGTGATGTTTGCGCTCACCTTCATCAGCCTTTTCATCGCCGCATCACCCCGCATTCTCGCCGCGGTCGCCAAGGTCTATCCGGAGCCTGTCGAGCGGCATCGCAAGCGACCGGATCCGAAGGGGCTGAATGGTGACGACGAAGCCGTTCTGGCGGCAATCGGATTTGTGCTGCACACCGAGTTTCAGCGTCAGTGCGCGGCCGAGAACGCGGCGAAGAAGAACGGATGACGGCGAGAGGAATGTGGGGCAGTTGTTGGCACCGTGGATTGTGAAGGTAATCGATGGATATCCTCCAAGAGTTTATAAAAACAACCGGCTTCTGGTCGCTCGGACCCGGCAACGTGGTCATGATCGTGATCGGGATTGTGTTCATCGCGTTGGCGATCACAAAAGATTACGAGCCGTTGCTATTGGTCCCGATCGGGATGGGCGCGATCGTCGGCAACATCCCGTTGATCGAAGGCATGTCGCTGAGTGTCTACGACATGCACCGGTGGGTGATCGAAGACGGGCAAGTCAATTATCAGCCGGGCAGTGTGCTGAGCTATTTGTATTTTGGGGTCAGCTGGGGCATCTACCCGCCGTTGGTCTTTTTGGGCATCGGCGCGATGACGGATTTTTCCACGATGCTTTCCAATCCGAAGCTCGTCCTGCTGGGGGCGGCGGCGCAAGTCGGCGTCTTTTTGACATTCCTCGGCGCGATCTGGCTGGGGTTTGATTTGAAGCAGGCCGGTGCGATCGGGATCATCGGCGGCGCCGACGGGCCGACCGCGATCTTTCTCTCGTCCAAACTCGCCCCCGAATTGTTGGGCGCGATCGCGATCGCCGCCTATTCCTACATGGCGTTGGTTCCCGTGATCCAGCCGCCGATCATGCGTTTGCTGACCACCCATGACGAGCGACTGATCCGCATGAAGCCGCCGCGGAAGGTCTCCCGTCGTGAGAAAATGATCTTTCCCGTCGCGGCGTTTCTGATTTGCACCCTGGTCGCACCCGGTGCGATGGTGCTGTTGGGGATGTTGTTCTTCGGCAACCTGTTGAAAGAGAGCATGGTGACCGAGCGGTTGGCCAACACGGCGCGGACGGCGATGATCGATATCGTCACGGTCTTGTTGGGTTTTTCCGTTGGCGCCAGCACCGAGGCGAGCACCTTTTTGACGCGGCAGTCACTGTTGATTTTCGGACTCGGTGCGTTGGCGTTCGCGATCGCCACCGCCGGCGGCGTCTTATTCGCCAAGTTCATGAACCTGTTCTTGAAAGAAAAAATCAACCCGTTGATCGGAGCCGCCGGGGTTTCCGCGGTTCCCGATTCGGCGCGCGTGGTGCAAATGGTGGGTCAACAGGAAGACCCGCACAATTTTTTGTTGATGCATGCGATGGCACCCAACGTGGCCGGTGTGATCGGTTCGGCGATTGCCGCGGGTGTGTTGTGGGCTGTGCTGACCTAGCGGGGCCAGTGCTGACCTAGCCGTTTGTAAGAGCGTGTTTTGATAACGAGGAAAACGACGTGTCGAAAAAGAAAGTCAATTTCATGTGCACCGCATTCCGTGACGGATTTCAATCCGTGTTCGGCGCCCGCGTGTTCACCAACGATTTTCTGCCGGCCGTGGAAGCGGCACGCGATGCGGGGATCACCTGGTTCGAAGCCGGGGGCGGGGCGCGGTTCCAGTCGCTGTATTTCTATTGCAATGAGAACGCGTTCGACATGATGGACGCGTTCCGCCAAACCGCCGGGCCGGATGCGAATTTGCAGACGCTGGCCCGGGGCGTCAACGTCGTCGGGCTGGATTCGCAATCCAGCGACATCGTCAAACTTCATGCCCAGATGTTCAAAAAGCACGGCATGACCACGATTCGCAACTTCGACGCGCTCAACGATGTCAACAACCTGATCTACAGCGGCCAGTGCATCGTCGATGCGGGACTGAAACACCAGGTCTGTGTGACGCTGATGGAGTTGCCGCCGGGGTGCGTCGGTGCCCACGACGCCGCTTTCTACGCCCGCACCTTGCAGCAGATCCTCGACGCCGAGATTCCGTTTGATGCCGTCTGCTTCAAAGACGCGTCGGGGACGGCCGTGCCCTCGAAGGTCTACGAGACGATCAAAGAGGCGCGGCGGATGCTGCCCGCGGGTACCTTCATCCATTTTCACACGCACGAGACCGCCGGTGTTAGCGTGTTGGCCAACAAGGCCGCACTCGACGCGGGCGCCGATGCGATCGACTTGTCCATGGCACCGTGTTCGGGAGGAACCTGTCAGCCGGACATCCTGGTGATGTGGCACGCGCTCCGCGGCAGCGACTACGAACTAGATGTCGACGTCGAAAAGGTCCGCGAGGCCGAAGAGGTCTTCAAGGACTGCATGAGCGATTATTTTCTGCCGCCCGAAGCGACCGCCGTCGAACCGCTGATTCCCTGGAGCCCGATGCCCGGCGGTGCGTTGACCGCCAACACCCAGATGCTGCGTGACAACGGGATCATGGAAAAGTATCCCGAGATCATCGTGGCGATGAGTGATGTCGTCCGCAAAGGCGGCTACGGCACCTCGGTGACGCCCGTGTCGCAGTTTTATTTTCAACAGGCGTTCAACAACGTGATGTTCGGCCCCTGGAAAAAGATTGCCGAACCGTACGGAAAAATGGTGCTCGGTTATTTCGGCAAAACGCCCGTCGAGCCCGATCCGGATGTCGTTCGATTGGCCGCCGAACAGCTCAAGTTGGAACCGACGACGCGGCCGGTTTTGGAGATCAACGATGCCGACCCCACCAAGGGCATCGCCGCGGCGACGGCGGTGTTGGAACAAGCGGGGTTGCCGGTGACCGATGAGAACATTTTCATCGCCTCGACGTGCAAAGAGAAAGGTATCAAGTTTCTCAAGGGCGAAGCCGAAGTGGGGGTGCGGAAAATCGACAAGGCGGCCGAGGCTGCCAAGTCCGCCGAAGTCGCTCAGCCGACCGGCAAGCCACAGACGGGACCCGCCGAATACACCGTCACCGTCAACGGCGAGGACATCATGATGGCGTTCGAGGGTGACGTGGTGACCGTCGGCGGCCGAGTTTATCGGGTGGCGATTCGCCCCGAAGGTTCTCAGACGCCGAAATCGCAAGTCAGTGAAAGCCCCGGTGCGTCCACCGAGATCAAATCGCAAATGCCCGGCGCCGTGTTCAAGCAACTGGTCCAACCGGGCGATCACGTCCACTCCGGTGAACCGATTCTGATCTTGGAAGCGATGAAGATGGAGATGGAAATCAACTCCACTGTCGATGGCACGGTCGACGAAGTCCGCGTCGCGGTCGGCGACCACGTCACGACCGGGCAAGTCCTGGCCACGATCAAAGCCTGATTCGTCTAAAATGCAGAGGGCGTTGAAGACGAGTTCTGGACGCCGGTGGCAATGATATCTAGCGGTGGAGAGTTGGTGCTGGGTCAATGAGTCGAAAACATGTGGGGATCTTGATCGCGGTGACCGTCTTGGCGGCGACCGGCTGCGGCCTTCGTTCGACCGATCCTGCGACAACGGAAATCGACAACGCCGACCCGCCGACGGTGCCCGCGGCGGATGAGCGATTGCCGCACCAGCAGACCACTTTGATCGCCGCCCGTCCCGCGGTCGACCGCAGTGGTGGGTATATCGGGGCCGAGTCCTGCCAGCAATGTCATCAGGAATACCATCAATCGTGGCACGAATCCTATCACCGCACGATGACCCAGCCGGTCACGTCGGAAGCCGCGCCGGCCGCGATCATCGATCGCAGCGTGGTGGTCGAGGGGCGGACGTACCGGTTCCAGCGTCGCCATGACCAGTTCTTCGTCGAGCTGGAGGATCCGATCGCAAACGGCAAACGTATGACGCGCCGTTTGGTGTTGATGACCGGATCACACCACATGCACATCTTTTGGTACGAATCCGGGTTCGACCAAACCCCCGCCCAGTTGCCGATCTTGTTCCTGACCGATCAGCAGCGATGGATCCCCAGACGGAGTGCGTTCCTGCGACCACCCAACATGGAAAAGGATCATGAAATGGGACGCTGGAACGAAACCTGTTGCCAATGTCATTCGACCCATCCCCGCACCCGTCCCGATCCCGACGATCCCACCTGGGACACGCGGGTTAGTGATTTTGGGATCACGTGTGAAGCCTGTCATGGGCCGGGCGAATCACACGCCGCGTTCCATCAAGTCGATTCCGGCGATGCAAAACCGGCGGCCGATCCGATCGTCAACCCGTTGGAATTGCCCCCCGACACTCGATCGGACATGTGCGGCCAATGTCACGGCATCATGATGGTCAACATCGATAATGCCGCCGATCAAGAAGAGTTCTTTCAATTCGGGCGTCGATTCCGCCCCGGAGAGGATCTGGACGAGGCGTATTTCTTGAAGGTCGTCCGTGGGAGCAAGGAGCATTGGGACAGCGAGACATTCGGCAAGTTCAACGCGATGCCGGGGAAATTTCATGGGCACTTTTGGCCCGACGGTGAGGTACGGGTGTCCGGACGCGATTACACCGGCATGATCGAGTCGAAGTGCTTCCAACAAGGCGAACTCTCGTGCCTGTCGTGCCACACGATGCACCAACAGGATGTCACGCTGCAGACCGAATGGAAAAACGACCAGCTGAAACCGGAGATGCGTGGCGACGCCGCGTGCCTGCAATGTCATCCGAGCTACAAAGATCTGGGGACGCAGCACACGCATCACCCCATCGATTCCGCAGGCAGTCGTTGCATGAATTGCCACATGCCGCACACCGTCTACGGGATTCTTAAAACCATTCGTTCGCACACCATCTCCAGCCCCTCGGTCGCCACGACCATCGACACCGGTCGCCCCAACGCATGCAACCTTTGTCACCTGGATCAGACGCTTGGAGAAACCGCGACGCATCTGGCCGCGTGGTATGGACATGACAAACCGGAATTGGCGCCGATCGAACAGAACACGGCCGCGTCGCTGTTGTATTTTCTCGGCGGCGATGCCGCGCAACGGGTGTTGCAAGTCAACGCGTTCCAATGGCAACCCGCTCGGGAAGCATCGGGGACCGATTGGATGCGATTTTATCTGCTGATGGGGATGGAAGATCCCTACGACGCCATTCGGCTGATCTCCGAACGCGCGTACCGGTCGCTTCCCGGTGAACGAGGTTCCGATGGATCAACGCTGGACTATGACTTTCTGGACCCGCCGCAAGTACGTGGGGAGAAGCTTCGACGTGAGTATCAAAAAGTCCTTGCGACGCCGCTGAAACCCAACGAGGCACTCCTGGTCAATCCGCAAGGGTTCCTGGACCGGTCGCGGTTTGGCTACTTGACCAAGCAACGCAACGGCCGACCCGTCTACTTGCAGGAATGAATCGGTTGCTCCGGCCTTGCCCCCAGTTCAGTTTGCCAGTTCAGTTTGCCAGTTTCGCGGGTGACGCACGACCCGCCAGACATCCGGCGGCACCGATCAGCACCAGGAGCGGACCAACGGAGAAAGCTGTCGGTAGAGGTGAAATCACGGTGTGCAGCAACAGCACCGCCAGCGAGACCACGCAGCCCGCGATGAAAACGGACGCGGCGATCTTGGCGAGGTTTTTCCGTTCACCTGCTCCTCTCGTCTCCCGCGATAGGAAAATCGACAGCATGCCCAGCACGATGCAATAGCTGTGTGCCAACCGTGTCAGACGTCGCGGCAGGGCGTTGTAGTCGCCCATGAAACCGGGCGTCGGAAACGGGCCCTCGAACGCGTACAGCCCGATCAACATGCCGACCGATGTCGAGGCGGCGATTAGGAACCAACCCCATCGTTCTAGCATGCCGCCAGCTTTCAGGGCAATCACCAAGCCGATGATGACTCCGGTCACGACCGCCGTGGCCGGCAAGGGCAGCAGGTACTTCACCTGCAGCGTGGTGAAGCAGGCTGCGGCCAAGATCAACGGCATCCCGACAGCCCCCAGTGCCAAGCTGGTTCCGCCCAAGCGCATTCTGGCGCGATCCGCTGTGCCATGCCGCGCGATTCCGTAGAACAGCAACGTCAGCACCGACAACGCGATCGCAGCCACGCGGGCCAGACGCAACATCCGCAGACGGACTCCGTCGTCGGAGCCCAGGTAGTCGAGCACCCAGGGTGCGGGCAAAACGGGAAGCAGCCCGGCCACGAAATCCAACAGCATCCCGAAGCACGCGACCGGCAGAATCATTTTGATCTGCGGTGCGTAGACGCCCGACGGTCCGGTCCGCCACAGCAAGGCGAACCCGCTGAAATTGACCAGGCTGCCGACCAGCACCAACCATTGAGCCGCCGGCCACCCCAACGCCACGACGTAGCCGGCGATGTAGCTGCCGGCACCGATCGTCGTCAAAAACGCCGCGATTTGCCGCTCGCGGCGATGAAAGGCAGGCGTCGCCAATAGGTGCGCCATCGCCAATTGCAGAAACGCCATCGCGATCACGACGCCATGGGCGTGCCGGACGGCAAGCCGAACGCCGTTGTCAGAATCGGCCGCAGGTGTCGCATCCAACAGCCAGGGATCCAATGCGGCGGACAACGCCAATCCGATCAACAGCGTCGTCCAACCGACCAGCCGATTCAGATGGCCCGACGAGACAAAGCCGTCGTCGTTCGGTTGCGTCATCGGTTCAATGCCTCGCTACGGTGTTAGCGGCAGCCCGCGAGCGGGCTGTCGATTGAGTCGGGATCTGCTGAGTCAATGGTGAGCCGCTGGCCGTGAGGCCTCGGGCAGCGTCGCAGTGCCCGGCCGCTTACGCGTCGCGGCTCACAAAAAAGGCAGCCCGCGAGCGGGCTGTCGATTGAGTCGGGATCTGCTGAGTCAATGGTGAGCCGCTGGCCGTGAGGCCTCGGGCAGCGTCGCAGTGCCCGGCCGCTTACGCGTCGCGGCTCACAAAAACGGCAGCCCGCGAGCCCTCCGGTCGGAGCAACCTGTGCCCTTCATGGTTGATGAACCGCTAGGAAACAGGCAGTGGGTCGTCCCGCTTGTGGCGGCGTGAATACAGGTAGTGCTTTGCGAATTGCTTTCGTCGCCATTGGGTGAAGTCCTCGCAGTAGAGTCGTTCGGCAAGCTCGTGAAAGCCTTGCTGCAGTTCGTCGGCCGACATCGGCGTGGGTTGATAGTTTAGATCGAACAGCGTGCATCGTTCCCACGCGCCGGGATACAGCAAGCGATTGTCCTTCTCCAAACGCGCGTACAGCGGTGTGCCGGGAAACGGCGTCTGGTAGGTGATCTGAACGTCATACAGTTTGGCCTGCTCGGCAAAGTCGTACACGGCGTCAAAGATGTCGGTTCCCTGACCATCCAGGCCCAAGATAAAGCAACCGTTGACGCGGATGCCGTTGCCCTGGATCCGCTCCACCGCCTCGATGTAGTGCGGCCATTGTCGGCGCTTCCAATCGTTCTTCAGTTCAATGCCTTTCAATCCCGGCAAGATCGGGCTTTCCAATCCGATCAGCACTTCGGCGCATCCACTGTCGCGCATCATTCGCAACAGTCCCTCGTCTTCGTGTACCGACAGATCCGTTTCGGCGAACCACTTCACCCGCCGCTGTTTCAACTGGGGCAACAACTCTTTCCAGTACGCGCGATGAATGAACGAATTGTCGTCGGCAAACTCGATGAAGGGACGCGGCCAGAGTTCGCAGATGCGATCGAGTTCGGCGAGGACTTTTGGGATGGGTTTTTGTTTGTAGCGCCGTGTCAGCAAGATGCTGGACGCACAAAATTCGCAACGCCTCGGACAGCCGCGACTGGTTTGCACCGTCAGCCGGTTGTACTTGGTGATGTCCAGCAATTCATACGCCGGCATCGGCGCGTCGGCGAGATCGAATTCGGCGACGTCAAAGGAACTGTAGCGGCGCCGCAGTTTGCCGGCGCGGGCGTCGTCAAGCAGGTCGCGCCAGACCACTTCGCCTTCGCCGATCACCACCGCGTCACCGTGCCGAAGCGCTTCGTCGGGCAGTGAAGTGACATGCAGTCCACCGAGTACGACGGGGATGCCGCGTGCGCGGAATTGATCGGCCAGCGTGTAGGCCTCGGGGATTTGGGCACTAAAGCTGGAGATGGCCACCAGGTCCAGATTCTCGGGCAGCGGGTCGAGTTGCTTCAGGTCTTGCACCTCGAAGTATTCGACCGAATCCTGGTCGGGGATCATGCCGGCCAGGGTCAACAGTCCCAGGCTGGGCAGCGACGCGATGGTTTCGCTGCGTTCGACAAAGCCGGGCAGCGTCAACCCTTTGCGCAGCAACTCCTCGTCGCAGCAGCGAATGCCGCTCATTGCAATCAAGCCGATTTTCATGTTGTTATTGTTCCAACAGCGACTTCAGCTTCTGCATCGATTGTTGTCCACGCTCCGCGGCGCCGGCCAACAATTCGTCCAGACCTTCGACCCCCGCCAGCGCCGCCGGGATTTCGGCTTCGACGGTCACGGTCAACTTGGTGCCCGCTGCTTCGGGTTCGGCGCGATAGGTGAATTGACTTTCGATGCCGCCCTCGGTGACAAATGAGTAGCAACGTCCGGGCTCGTGCTGGACCGTCTTGGCGCTGCCCTGGAATTCTTGGCCGAGCAGATCCCACTTCCAATCCCAGCTCTTGGTGACCTCGCCCGGTTCACCTTGGAGATTGGAGGCGCCCTTGAGCGACTGAAGGTATTTCATGCGATTGCGAAGATCGCTAATGAAACCGATCACGGTCTCTGGATCGCGATCAATGGAAACAGAGACCTGAAGCGTTTTTTTGGACATGTCCGGCACTCCACAAAAGTGATATCCAGCCGAGGGTCAGTTGCACCATCGAAGAACGACGGTGAATTCATTCTAACGTGCCCCGAGGACAGGGAGCCCGCCAACGGATCGGCGCTGCGCCGCGATCAGGCAAGTTTGCCGAGCGATGGGGGCAGAACGATGGTGGCAAGACGATGGTGGCAAGACGATGGTGGCAAGACGATGGTGGCAAGACGATGGTGGCAAGACGATGGGGGCAGAACGATGGGGGCAGAACGATGGGGGCAGAACGATGGGGGCAGAATGATGGTGGCAGAATGATGGTGGCAGAATGATGGTGGCAGAATGATGGGGTAGCAGAATGATCGCCGGCTGAAATTGTTTTGCCCCCATTGTTTTGCCACTCGCTCTTCAAGCAGTCGACGGCATGGGAGGGAAATTGACGAGCAAAAAAGAGGCACGCGTCACGATGTTGTCTGTTCTGAAGCGACTCAGTCGTTGGAGCGTTTCTTGTGCCCCGGTTTCCGCTCGCTGCTGACTTGGTCGTGGCGGATGGCTTGCCCCTTCGTCGGGTACGCATCCAGGGCACGTTGCAAGTGGTCGCGGGCGGCTTGCTGTTCGGTGTTCGCGTTGTCGATCAGCAGGGGCGCCATCTCCATCACGTCGGCGATCGTGTCGTACAAGTCGCCGTTGTCGTACAGCTTGTATCTTTTGTCGCGGGCGTAGCGGACTTCGTAATGGCTGTACTTGTTGTCCAGCTTGGCGGCGTAGGGACGCGGAAAGTAGTACCCATAGATCCACTGACGCTGGTGGCCGGGCCGGCCGAGACATTGGGGCCAGAAGCTCCTGCCATCGCCATCTTTGATTGCTTTCGGCGGCAGTCCCGCCGCCTGAACGATCGTCGGGAAGAAATCGGAGAACGCGATCAGGTCTTCGTTGACTTGCCCCGGCGGGATGTGACCGGGCAGATTGGCCACCAGCGGCACGTGCGTGCCATAGTCATGGGTGTAACCCTTGCCGCCCTTGATCGTCTTTCTATCAAGCTGGGAGGAGAGTACCGCGTTGGTGCCGTTGTCGCCGGTAAAGATCACGAGGGTGTTGTCGCGTTGCCCGCTGGCCTGCAGGGCATCGACCAGCCGACCCACGCACTGGTCCATGTAGGCGACCATGTCGACGTAGTTCTGTTTCTGCTGCTTGACCGTCCGCTTTGCATTGTCGACTCGCTTGCCGCCTTCGCTATCCGGGGTGGGCACGAATGGATTGTGCACCAGGATCATCGGGTAGTAGGCGAGAAACGGTTTGTCGCTGTCGTCGGTGATGAAGTCGATTAGGAAATCGGTCATCACGTCGGGGCCGAACGAGTCGGGCGGCAGATCCAACAGTCTGCCGTTTTGGACGAACGAGGGTTTCCAGTAACGTTCTCGCGCGCCGCCGGGAATGTTCCACAGACACCAAGTTTCGAAACCCGCCTCGTTGGGTGTGATGCCTTTTCCGGGTTGCTTGCCTTGCAATTGCCACTTGCCGGCCACCGCCGTGCGGTAGCCATGGGTTTGGAAGTGGTTGGCAAACGTCGGTTCGCCGTTGGGGTAAATGCCAAAGTCCTGGTAGTTGAACACGTTGCTTTTGCCCGACATCAGATTGACCCGAGTCGGCGTGCACAGCGGAGTCGAGTGGGCGTTGGTAAATCGGATGCCTTGTTTTGCGAGCGCATCGATCCGCGGCGTGTCGTACTCCTTGCTGCCGTAGCTGCTGAAGCATTCAAAGCCGATGTCGTCCGCCATGATCAGCAGAACGTTCAGCGGGCGGTCCTGTGCAGCGACAGACTCGTCAGCCTGGGAAGATGTCGCCGTGGTTGCGAACCAGCAAACGGCCACTGACAAGATAATTCGAGAATGCATAGTTTGGTGCCACGGAAAAGCGGTCAGGTACGCATGGCACAGGCATAAGTGTTGGTGTGCAGACTTTAGCCGTCCACTGTCGCTGCGTCGCAGCGACCGGGAATCGCCTGAAGGCTAAGCACCAACGGTTGCTGAATCCCTTTTTACCTACGCCCGTGCCATTAGTCCTTTTGTGCCTCGCTGATGTAGCGGCGTTGGTGGTCGATCAACTCGTTGAGTTCGTCCATCGTTTCGCAGGTGCATTGGAACGTGCACAGCAGCATTTCGTCGGTCGAGTTGTCGCCCCAGCGGACGGTCGCCGGGGGTGAGTTGGGGTTGAGTGGATTGTCGGACGAATTGTCAAACCAGGCGTCGACGATGATCTGTGTCCCTTGTGGTAGGATCACGGGTTTGGCAAACGAATACTGTCCCTGCCAATTGAAGTCCCAGTCTTTGATCCATAACAGCGGCTTGCTGCGGCCGTCGGGTGATTTGGCCCAGACCTTCACTTCGCTGCCGAGCATGTGCATGTGCGGGACCAGATCCAACAGCATCGTCCGGGCCGGTAGCGTGTAGCTGGCTCGTTCGTGATGGTGTGACTCGCCGGCGGGAATCTCGATGTCCTTGTTGCCCACCTGGACTTCGACGACCAGTTGTCGGGCCGAACGGTGCGCGAAATAGAGCCCGATCTTGGAACGGTCACGTTCGGTTTTTCCCGTCGTCACGTAGTGAATTTCGGCGACGATGTCACTGCCCTTGGCCACCAACCGGCCCATCCCGCGGGGCAGCTTGCGGGGCGTCATCCCGGGGAACCAACTGGTCAGTGTGCCTTGGGATTCAAATTGGGGACCGCCAAAGCCGCTGTACCCCGGTGCCGGGTCAGCTTCATCCAAACGTCGTCCGGCACGCCGGGTGTCGAGATAGAAGCTTGCATGATGAACCGCTTGTGGCGTGTCGGGATGGAAGTCGATGGCGGTGATCAGCCGGTCGTCGGTCAGTCGTGACGGGATCACAAAGTATTGTCGGATGTCGGGGCCGCTGGCGGGAACAGTGAACGCTTCTTGCATCTCGAGGATCAAGTCCGGCTCGCCGAGTTTCCATCCCTTGACATGTCGGATCGGGGCCGGCAAATCGGCCGGGTCGCCTTCGGGTTTGCCCGATTCGACCCAGACGTCGATCAGGTCGATTTGATGATCGGAGAGCCGCATCTCGTCGCGCAGTCGCGTGAATCCCGGGGCGGGTTTCCACGGCGGCATGTAACGGTCGCGGGTGACTTCGGCGATTTGGTTGGCATGGCTGCTGACATCGTCGTAGGTCAACAACGGGAACGGCGCCGACTGATTTTCACGGTGACAGGAGGAACAATGCGCCTGGATGATCGGCGCAATGTCTCGCGTGTACGTCACGCTACCCTCGCGGGTCTTGTTGGGCGGTTCCTCCATCTGGCAGCCGATCGGTTTGGTCGACGCAACAGCGATCGGTGTGCCATGGACGACGGATTTGACCGCGTCTTCCAGCCACGACGTCTCGGCGGCTTCTTTTTTACGCCCCAGTTGCACATAGCGGTCATCGATCGCACCGGTGTAAAGGACCCGGCCGCGGTGGTCGAGTACAAAGACCTGTGGCGTGTGCGTGGGCGCGAGCGCCAGACGCAATTCGCCGGAACCGTCAAACAGAACGGGAAAGCGAACCTTGTACGTCGCGCGATGGCTGATTGCATCGGCGCGGGTCACCGACGGATCGGAAATCACGCCATAGAATTCCACGCCGCTGCGCCGATACTTCGACGACAGCTCATTCAACTGTGGCACGTAGCTGTTGCTGATTGGGCATTGCGTCGACATGAACGTGACGACCACGGCTTTCGAGTCGCCGCGTTCGCCGAGTCGACAGAGTCGGCCGTCCAAGTCGATGCCTTTGAGCCGGCCCGTCGAGCGCGCGTCTCCGGCGGCAATGAATCTGCAATGGGGGCTGCCGAGCAGACAGCCGATCGCGAGCGTCGCGACGACTGCCGCTGGAAAACGAGCAAAACCGACGGACCCTTTCGTTGTGTGGACGATGGCTGGCATTCCGTTTGAAAAGTGTCCCGGCGAGACATTTCGACGCGCCGGGTAAGAAGAGGGGTACCCGCACTATACGCTTTTCCCGGTGGCACTCGCAACAATTTTGTACTCCGGGGGGTAGGCACGTCGTGAACGATTGTTTGATGAGGTTTTAGCGGCAGGGCGCGAGCCCTCCGGTCTTTCACGGTGTTCTTGAACCGCAACCGGACGGCTCGCCGGCTGTCGATTTTGTGAGCCGCGACGCGTAAGCGGCCGGGCACTCCGAGGCTGCCCGAGGCCTTACGGCCAGCGGCTCACCAATGGCTCTGCTGATCCCGACTAAATCGACAGCCCGCTCGCGCCGTTCCGCTAACACCTTGAGAGCCAAACTAGATGGCATTGGGCTCTCGCCCTGCCGCTAAGAAATCGTTCACGGCGTGGCCCTACGCCGGGGCGGACTTGCGGTGCACGAGCGAGTAGACGCAGGGCACGAGAACCAGTGTCAGCAGAGTGCTGACAATCATGCCGCCCATCAGGGCTCGGGCCAGTGGAATCATGGCCTCGTTGCCCGGGGCGAGCTGGAACGACAGGGGCAACATCGATGCAACCAGCGTCAGTGAGGTCATCAGGATCGGTCGCAAACGGACGCCGGCCGCCGAAAGCGCCGCGTCGTGGGGGGAGAGTCCATCAGCGCGACGACGATTGGCAAACTCGACCAACAGGATCGAATTGTTGACCACCACGCCGATCATCATCAGCGTTCCCATCAAGGATTGAATGTTGATCGTCGTGCCGGTCAAGAACAGCACCAACAGCACGCCACCGATCCCCAGCGGCACGGCCAGCATGATGATCAGCGGATCGACAAAGGAGCGGAACTGCGCCATCAGCACCAGATAGACCAACAGCGTTGCGACCGCCAGGCCGGCGCCCAGCAGATTCATGCCGGAACGCATTTTTTCGACCGGGCCGCGAAGCGTGACGCCGACGCCGTTTTCGAATTCCATGTCGGCCAGCGTCGCTTCGATGTCGGCGGCGACCGAACCGATATCACGGCCGGAGACGTTGACGTGGACGTCGTTGACGCGGGAGATGTTGTAGTGGGCGATCTCGCCGGGGATGTTGACTCGATTGACCGTCGCCACGTTGGACAACGGAATCGTGATCGGACCGTCGGGCGTATTGAGCGACAGCGGAATGTTGCGGATTTCGTCGAGCGATTCGAAGGTGTTGTTTTCGTATTGAACACCCATGAAGAAGTCGACGCCGGATTTGGGATCGATCCAAATGGTCGGTGAATAGCCGACGCTGGATCCGAGCGCAGTCAACACCGTTTGTGCGACCTCTTCTTGGTCCAGCCCCAAGTACTTGGCGCGTGTTCGATCGACTTGGACGTCAAATTGTGGGTAGTCCAGCGACTGCGCGATTTGAACGTCTTCGGTTCCCGCAATCGGACGGATGGCGCGGACGATTCGCTCGGCCGCGTCGCGGCATTGTCCCAGTGTGCCGGCGGAGACTTGGACGCTGATCGGAGTCGGTACGCCTTCGTTGAGCGCCATGTTGACGATGCCTCCGGAGACGAACAGGAATTCTTCCAACGGATAGTCGGCCGCCAGCTTTTCACGCAGCTGATTGATGTAGGTGTTGGTGCTGGTCGATCGGCCGTCCTGTTTCAGGTTCACGATCACGTAGGCCGTGTCGGGGCCGGAATTGGAACTGAGCACGGTCGAGAACCCGGCGCCTTTACCAACGGGCAACCCGATGTTCGCGATCAGCGTTTCGATTTCGTCTTCGGGAATCACTTCTTTGATCGTCTCTTCGATCCGCGCGACCAGTTTTTCGGTCTCGATCAACTCGGTCCCGGGCAGCGTTTTCAGACGCAATTCGAACGATCCCGAATCGACACTGGGGAACAGTTCGGTTCCGATCCGCGGCCACAACAGGAACGTGGCGCCGACGGCAACGACGATCACCAGTGCGCTCACGGCGGGCACTTTCATCGCTCCGCCGAGCAGTCGTCCATAGAGTCCCCTGGGCATCGCATCACCGCGGTCGGTGTCGCTGGTTTTGGCGCCGACCTTTTCGCGGATGAATGTCGCACAGAAGGCCGGCACGACGGTCAGTGCCAAGATGTAGGATGCACCGATGGTGAGCGTGGCGGCCAATGAAAGCGGTGTGAACAGGTACTTGATCATCCCGGTCAAAAACACGGCGGGCAGAAACACGGCGAGCGTGGTGACGGTTCCCGCCAGGATGGCGCCGGAGACTTCCGCCGTCCCGTCGCGCGCCGCATCGAGTGCGGACTTGCCCATCCGTTGGTGACGGATCACGTTTTCGACGACGACGATTCCCGCGTCGACGACCGTACCGATCGCCAGTGCCAGTCCGCCCAGGGTCATCACGTTGATGGTTTGGCCGCTGAACGCAAACCCGAGTGCACCGATCAGCACGGCAAACACGATGACCGCGACGATGATCACCGTCGGCAGCAAACGGCGGAGGAAAACGAGCACGACGATCGCGACCAACAGCGCGCCCAAGCCGATTTGGGTCTGCAGGTTGGCCATCGCTTTACGGATGTAGCTGGACTGGTCCGACACCAACGTGACTTCGGTCGACTCGGGGATATCGCCCCGTTCCTTCATCTTGGGGATTTCGCTGCCGATGCCTTCGTAGATGCGGTCGACCACGGCGATCGTGTTTTCGCCGGGTTCGCGGAGCAACGGACAGTAGACGCTGCGTTTTCCATTGACGCGAACGATGTTGTATTGCAGTGCCGCATCATCGACGACGCGGCCGACATCACGG
This sequence comes from Stieleria neptunia, assembly GCF_007754155.1. Classification (NCBI taxonomy): domain Bacteria; kingdom Pseudomonadati; phylum Planctomycetota; class Planctomycetia; order Pirellulales; family Pirellulaceae; genus Stieleria; species Stieleria neptunia. Next base: position 282,131 of record NZ_CP037423.1, read on the forward strand.
ATGAAGATGGGCCGGTCGTCGCGGACGGTGATCGGAATCGCTTCGATCTCTTCGATCGTCGGCAAGGTGTTGCGGGGATGGATTTGGTAGTCGGTCCCGCCCAGTCGCGCCGTGCCGGCGGCGAGCACAAGGTTTGATTTTCGCATCGCGTCGACCACATCGGTCGCGCTGACGTGGTACGCCTGCAGTTTTGCCGGGTCGACGTACACCATCATCTGGCGGAACTTGCCACCGAAGGGGTGTGGAATCTGGACGCCCTTGAGTCCGCCCATCTTGTTCCGCACGGCGTAGTAACCGATCTGGTAGAGCTGGGATTCGCTGAGCCCTTCGCCGGAGATCGCCGCAAGCACGACCGGCAGGTTGGCCGGTTCGCTGCGGAGGGTGAACGGCCACTCGATGCCCGGCGGCAAGTGGAACATGTCACTGGCTTCCAGGTTGACGATGTCGTTCATCGCCGAACTGGCGTCGGCACCGGGTTGAAAGAACACTTTGATGACGGCGGCGCCGGGCACGGTGCGCGATTCCTGGTGTTCGATTTTGCCCGCCAGGGTGAGCGCGCGTTCGACGCGTGACGTGACGGACTTTTCCATGTCCATCGTCGGTAGACCGGGATAGGAAAAGAAACTGACAACGACTGGTTTTTTGAAGTCCGGCAAGATGTCGATCGTGATGCCGGGGATGACGGCGGCCCCGAGCACGCACAGGGCGATCGAACCGGCCAGAACGGCAAAGCGGTTGCGTAGCGAAAAATCAATCAATCCCATCAGGGGCTATCCGAATCTCGGGGGCATTGTCTGGTTGGTCAGGCTGGGTCTGGCATCCGTTGGTCGTCGACCCTCGTACTCTCGTTCCGAGGCTCCGCCTTGGAACGCGGTTTCGCTGTGGCTCCGCCACCGTCTGTGCGGTGTCTGGAGGCGGAGCCTCCGAGTCAATGTGTCCCCAGGCGGGAGCCTGGGAACAAGATCAGTGTGGCTCCCGCCACACGCCGTTGGCAGCCAGGAGGCGGGAGCCTCCATGACAGGGTGTTCCCAGGCGGAGCCTGGGAACAAGTTTGAGCGCGTCAATTGGCCAGGACCGTGACCTTTTGGCCGTCGGTGAAACGCTTCAGGTGCGCGTCGATGACGCGTTGGCCGGGCAACAACCCCGAGCGGACTTGGATCGCTTTGCCGTTGTCCAGGCCGGTTTCGATTGCCGCGACGGTGACGGTTTCGTCTTGGCCGACGACATAGACGTACGCCTTGCCGTCTTCGCTGAACCGGATCGCGCGTGATGGCAGCATGTTGGCTGCGACTTTGGTGGACAGGTTGATGGATGCTTGGCCGAACATTCCGGGCAGCAACTTTCCGTCGGTGTTCTCCAATTCGACTTCGACGATCATGGTGCGTGTGCTCGGATCCAGGCTTCCCGATCGCCGGGTGACGGGGGCCTTGATCGGGGGCTCGCCGGAGAAGGACGGGAACGTCAACGTGACTTCATCGCCCGGATTGACGCGGGCGGCGTCGGTTTCGGGGACGGGAATGCGGACACGTAGCTTGTCGACTTGGCTGATCACGAACAGCGGTCGAGTGGACGCTTGGTCGCTGGCCTTGCCGACCAGGTCGCCCGGTTCGACGTTGCGCTCCGAGACGATGCCTGCGATCGGTGCCCGTACGGTTGCGTAGTCGATCATCACGTCTAGTTCTTCCAGCTCGCGCTCGGCGATCATGGTTTCGGCGCGGGCGGCTTCCAGGTTGGCTTGGGCGGCAACCTTTTGTGCTTCGGTCACGGCGACGTCGGCCTTGGCCGAATCGATCGCCGAGGCCACGGCCTGTTTGGTGGCCCGCTCGCTGTCGCGTTTCTTTCGCACTTCGTCCAGCATCCGGTCCTGCAGGGATCCGCGCTCGACCAGATCGCTGGTGCGTTGGAATTCCGACTCGGCGGCGGCGAGGGAAGCGTCCGCGCGATTCATCTCGCTCTCCGCCTCGACCAGGCCGGCCTGTGACGAACGGACTTGGGCGTCGGCGAGGTTGACGCCGGCGGCGGCGCGTTTTTCTTCCGCTTTGAGTCGTGCGATGCGGGCCTGGATGACTTCGCGCTGTTTGGACATTTCCGGAACGTCGATTTGAAGCAGCGTCTGGCCGGCCTGGACGACGTCGCCGATGTCGACGTTGAGTTGGCTGACAAATCCCGAAGCCTTGGGGCGAATTTCCGAGCGGTAGAACGCATGCACCGTCGCGGGCTGCAACGTCGTCGGCTGGACCTCCGATTCGGTGACGGCGACCGTTCGCACCGCCACGACGCGGTCGGCGTCCGATTTTTTAGCGACGGGCGGTGCCGGTAGACATCCGGCCAGCAGCAGGGGGGCTGCCGCCAAGGAGAGCCGAATGGGGTTGCCGCGGCGGAGGATCATCGATGAATTGTCCATGGTTCAAAGGGTGGGAAATGCCGGGATGACCGGTGCAACCGTCACAGTTGTTGCCAGCGAATCAGTTTCGCCGATGCGTCCGTGCATCATAGTTATCACAACAAGAAATTTCGCTCGGTGATCACGCGGTTTTCGATAAACCAGTTGTTCCAGTCGTTATTGTCGGAGCCGTCGTTTGCCGAAGCACCATCGACAGGACCGCTGCGTTCGACGCGACGGTGACAACGGGATCGATGGACAATACCGATAGGCGGCAGGATGCCAAAGCGACTTCTGACTCTAGGATTGATCGGCTGCGTGGGTTGTGCAACCGGTCCCGCGATGGTCGGGCACATCCCCGAGGCGCCGAGGGTCCCCCCCGCGGTCGAACTGCCGACGGAGCCGACGACGACCAACATCGATGTTGCCGGGCCGCCCGAAGACACGTTGTCACTGGTCGACTACATCGCCAACGAACCGTTCGTGGCCGAGCCGGAGGACGCGACCGAATCGGCAGGGATTTCGGCGCCCGTCCGTCAGGTCGCGGCCGTACAGGGAGCAGCAGATTCGGATGACGTTGAGTGGGGCGAACCCGCTGTCGATTTGAACTTGCCCTCGGCGCTGGCGATGGTCGGAGGCCAACATCCGGCGGTCGGACTGGCGCGGTGGCGGGTCCAAGAAGCCTACGCCCGACTGGCCCAAGCCGAAGCGATGTGGCTGCCGTCGATTCAAGCCGGTTTTGGTTTTCATCGTCACGACGGCAATTACCAAGCGAGCGATGGTTCTATCGTCGACGTCAACCGCAACTCCTTTCAATACGGCCTGGGAACGGGGGCGACCGGGGCGGGCACGACGCCCGGCCCGGGGCTGGTGGCGCAATTCCACCTGGCCGACGCGATCTTTCAGCCGCGGGTGGCCGAGGCGACCGCGTGGGCCAGCGGACACGCCGCCAACGCGACCCAGAACGCGCAGATGTTGTCCGCCGCGCTGGCCTACATCGATTTGGTCAGCGCCCACCAGGACGTCAGCATCTTGCAAGCCTCCAAGACGCGGACGGCGGAACTGGCCAAGCTGACCGGTGATTTCGCCGAAGCCGGCCAGGGGCTCAAGGCCGACGCCGATCGCATGCAAACCGAGTTGGCGTTGATGGAGAATCGTTTGATCGCCGCACAGGAACAAACCGCCGTCGCCTCCGCCCGGTTGGCTCAAGCGATCAGTCTGAGCGGCCAGCCGCGAATCAACCCGATGGACGTCACGGTGGTCCCGCTGGAGCTGGTGTCACTGGAAGTGGACAAAGCCTCGCTGATCGGGACGGGGCTCGCGATGCGACCCGAGTTGAAGGAGTCGCAGGCGCTCGTCGCGGCCGCCTGCCAGGCGTACAACCGCGAAAAGTACGCGCCGTTTGTGCCCAGCGTGCTGTTGGGATTCAGCACCGGCGGTTTCGGCGGTGGACTGGGCAATGAACTGGACGATGTCAGCGGGCGCTACGACATCGACGCCGTGATGTCATGGCAGGTCCGCAACCTGGGTCTGGGCGAAAAAGCGGCGCGGCGTCAGCAGTCGGCGCGCGTCCAGCAAGCCAAGTACGAGCGGATCCGCGTGATGGACCAGGTCGCCCGAGAGATCAGCGAAGGCTACGCCCGGGTGCAGTCGCGTCATCGCCAAATCGCCGCGACCGAGCGGGCGATTGAGTTCGCTCTCGATTCCTACGATCGCAATCTGAAACGGATTCGCGACGGCGAAGGATTGCCGCTGGAAGTGCTGCAGTCGCTGCAGGCGTTGGAAACCGCCAGCCGCGCCTACCTGCGTGCGGTCGTCGACCACAACCGGGCTCAGTTCGAATTGCAATGGGCGCAGGGCTGGCCGGTGCAGGGGCAGTAGACAAGAAAATGGGTGACACGAAAATATCGGGTCAGGCTGGAAGCCTATTCCACGGTGTCACGCCCCGGGGGACCAACCGGGTCGGGGGCCGGGGTGGATCAGCGGCGGTTGGTCACCGGCAAGTTTCTTGATCCGCTCGGCCATCTCGGCGACCGATTCGGGATCCGACAAGGGATCGATGGTGACTCGGAAGCAGACGGTTTGTTCGGGTTGAATTTCGACGACCCGATCATGTGAGGCTTCGAAGGACCGTTGGTTGGGGAAGTTGGTTGCCGGTTCCAGTCCGGTGACGTAGCCGTCGGCGGGATCGGCGGTGTTTTTCCAGAGGACAAACCGCGGCAAGGTCTTGGTGCCGTAGGTGACCGCCAGGGCTTGGGAGGCATCGGCGTTTTGCAGCATCACCGAGGTCAAATTGGTTTCGTCGCAGCGGAGTTTGGCGAAGTAGACTCGTTCGGCGTAACCGACTTGGGGCTCACCGTACTCGTTGAAGGTTTCGATTTCGCCGGCCGACAGTTTGTCTTTGGGGGCCAGTTCATCGATCGGCAGGATCAATTGGGAGCCGTTTTCCAGGACGGGTTGGCCGACGTTGATGTGATACAACAGTTGCACGGTTGCCGGCGTCGAACGTTCGTTGGTGACGTCGTCAAAGATTTGGACCGATGCACTTCCGGCGTGGACGCGGATGCGGCTGTTGAGGCGAAGATTGGTGAAAAACAGCCGGCTCTCGCGAAGGTCGCCGATCAATTCCAAGCGTCCGGAGACCTCGTCGTATTCGATCTGCAACCCGTCGGCGGGCAGATTGGCGATGCGTCCGTGCAGCGGGTAGGCCAGTTTCCCGCTCTCGTCATGCTCGGGGGCTCCGTTGCTTTCCAAACCGCAGCGGACGACCAGCTCGTCGAACCCTTCCAGCCAGCCGAGTCCGCTGGGGTCGTGGATCGGGACCAGCGACGGGTGGACGGGGCCATCGACGGGGGAGTGCCAGCCGAAGCGGCCCGCGTCGGATTCGATGCTCCAGATCGCCATCCCGCGAGTGGGGAGCACGTTCACGACGACGGCGCCGGTGTCGATCCGAACGATTTCGACTCCGTCGGCACGTCCGCCGACGAACCGCCCGTGCCGGGTTTGGATTTTTCCTTTGGGCGTTTCAATGGCGACCGAAAGCGGCGATTGATCGTCCCAAACCACACTCTTGAGCCGATCATCGATCGATCGAGCCGTCTTCGTTTTTACCATCAGAATTCCTTATATCTGTCGTCCGCGGACGAATTGCCGCAGCCTGATCGCCCTCCGGCTGCACCCGCTCGGCGATTCGTTTGAGCCGATAGAATGACACGAACCGCATGGCGGTTTCTGCTCGGATTCGGGCCTGTCTGCATTCTTGTCGCACAGTGCTCCAGTCAATACAACATGCGGGCAGACTTTCCGCCACAATAGCTCCAAAAATCTCCACCCCGTCCAACCATAAATGCATCCGTGACGAATGTGAAGCTCGACGACGGACTGATCCGAGCCGACTCGGTTACTTTCGTGCTGCTCTGAACCGTTCACGCATCGACGCGTGATCGCCCCCTCGATCCATTGGGATCGAATAAAATCGACACTCCCGCGACCGCGGCGAACCCCTGAATCGACCCTCATCCCCTGAATTCGAAAGACACGATGAAACTGCACAACGCGATGTGGCCCGGACTGGTTGGCAAAGGCGATGGCCCCGACCAAGAACCGCCGATCAGCTTGGAACACATGCTTGACCTGACGGCCGCGGCCGAAGTGAACGGGCGAAAGTTTGACGGCATCGATTACTTTTTGTTCCTGCCGCACACCGATCCGGAAGCCAGCGACGATGACTTGCGGAAGATCGCCGATCTGATCCAGTCCAAGGGGTTCAGCGTCGGATCACTGGTCGCACCGGTCTGGCCGGGCACGATCGGTGATTCCGCCATGGGCGACAAGGAGCAGACCGACAAGTTCCTCTCGGCCGTCAAAATGGCCTGCCGTGTCGCCGGGATTTTTAACGAGCACGGCGTGCGACAGTACGGCGTGATCCGGATCGACAGCGCGGAATTCGGCGTCGAAAAGTGGCGAGAAGATCCGCAAGCCAACACCAGCAAGATCGCCAACACGTTCCGCGAGGCCGCTAAAATCGCCGCCGATCACGGCGAACGCTTGGCCGCCGAGGGCGAAATCTGTTGGGCCGGCATGCACAGCTGGAAAGACATGCTGGACCTGCTGGAAGCCGTCGGGATGCCCGAATCGCTCGGTTTTCAAGCCGACTTGGCCCACACCTATTTGTACCTGATGGGCTACAACGCCCCCGAGCACGCGCTACTGCACGATGGCTACAGCGACGAAGAGTTCTACGCCGCGTACGAGAAGATGACCGACAAGCTGCGGCCCTGGACGATCGATTTCCACGTCGCCCAAAACGACGGCGAAGTCCACGGTGCCGGCGACCACGACAAGACCGGCAAGCACTGCCGAGCCGATGACCCCAACGGCAAATTGGACATCGTCAAGTGCGCCGGATACTGGCTCAAAGACGCCGAGCAGCGTGGCATCAAACACATCTGCTGGGACGGCTGCATGTTCCCCAATGAAACGCTGGAACAGTCCGGGACGTGGAACACCATCCTGGACACGATGATCAAAGTCGACGAGTCGCTGAAGTAACGCAGTGACTCGGTTCGAAACGAAAGTGGGATAGGCTTCCAGCCTGTCGATTGCAGCATCGGCGAGCCTTGAAGTTGATCCACTTTCGTCTGACAGTCTGGAAGCCTATCCCACTTTGCTATCCCATTCCCTAATATCACACAAACAACTATGAAACCTCTTAACATCGGCATGGTCGGCTACGGATTCATGGGCCGCACCCACAGCAACGGGTACTGCCAAGCCAACCACTTCTTTGATCTCGAGTACAAGCCTGTCTTGAAAGCGGTCTGCGCCCGAAACAAGGACAAGGCGCAAGCCTTTGCCGACCAATGGGGTTATGAGTCGATCGAGACGGACTGGCGTGAGATGCTCAAACGTGACGATATCGATGCGATCGATGTCTGCACGCCGAATAATTTGCACAAAGAAATCTCGATCGCCGCGGCCGAAGCCGGCAAGATGGTGTTGTGTGAAAAACCGATCGCGATGAACGTCGCCGAAGGCGAAGAGATGTGCGATGCGGTTGAAAAGGCCGGTGTCGCCAACATGGTCTGGTACAACTATCGACGCGTCCCCGCGGTGTCGCTTGCCAAGCAATTGATCGATGAAGGTCGCTTGGGACGGATCTTTCACTACCGTGCGAACTTCCTGCAAGACTGGACGATCAACGCCGACGTTCCCCAAGGCGGTGCGGCCACGTGGCGACTGGATGCCGAGGCCGCCGGCAGCGGCGTGACCGGCGACTTGCTGGCCCACTGCATCGACACCGCCCTCTGGCTCAACGGCGGCATCACCGACGTTTCGGCCGTCGCCGAAACGTTCATCAAAGAACGAACGCACGCCGAGACGGGCGCCAAGCAAGCCGTCAAGATCGACGACGCGTGCACGTTCCACTGCCACTTCAACAACGGATCGTTGGGGCTGTTCGAATCGACCCGTTACGCACGCGGCCACAAGGCGCTGTACACCTTGGAAATCAACGGCGAACACGCGTCGATCCGCTGGGACCTGCACGATCTGCATCGCTTGGAGTATTTTGATCACAGCGACGACTCGATCGTCCGCGGTTGGAGAAGCGTTCACGTCAGCGACGGCGATCAACCCTACATGGGCAACTGGTGGGTGCCGGGATTGAACATCGGCTACGAACACACCTTCATTCACCAAGTCGCCGACTTCCTCAAGTCGCTCGAAACCGGTGAGCCGATCGAGCCGAGCTTCCGCACGGCACTGGAGACCCAAAAGGTTTGCGATGCGGTCCTGGCCAGCGCCCACGAGCGGGCCTGGAAAACGATTTAGTCGTTGCGTAGGGCTTGCTGTGCATGCCGATCGTCACGCACCGCGTGACCTACTTACGGTGTCCACCGCGAACCCAACCGACCGTCGCCAGCGCGAGTGTGCCGAGGGCGACGCCGAGGTATCCGAGGGTCCAGCCGACCGATCGCGATTCCGCCCAGGCGTACCAGGCACCCAGTGTGGCCATGGCGATGATGGAAACCGCCACGATCAACAGCACCGGCGACCTGGATCCCGTCAACGCCGACCGCAGCAGGTAGCTGATCGAGATGACGACGACGACAAGCAAGACTGCGAGGGTGGAACCCATGGTGGAACTCGTTCGGGAGGATTTGCCCCACCCCGGTAGGCAACGCTGTGAAGCATTTTTCTCATGTGTTTGTTGAGGTTTTAGCGGCAGGACGCCAGCCCTCCGGTTCTTCATCTCTGCCACAACACCGGAGGGCTCGCGCCCTGCCGCTAAAAAATGCTTCACAGTTTGGTAGGGCATGCTGTGCATGCCCTGCGTCACGCCCAGCGTGACCTACGTCAGTCCCGCCAGTTCGCTGGCCCGTCGGACGCGGGTGATGCCGATCATGTAGGCCGCCGTGCGGAGTGAAAGGTCTCGCTCGTGTGCGTTTTGCCAAACGTGTTCAAAAGCTTCTGAGAGCGTGCGATCCAGTTCTTGGCGGACGCGGTCCAGGGTCCAGCGATAGTGCTGTCGGTTCTGGACCCATTCAAAATAGCTGACGGTCACGCCGCCGGCGTTGGCCAGGATGTCGGGCAAGATGGTGACGCCGTGGTCATGCAGAATCCTGTCAGCGTCGGGATCGACGGGGCCGTTGGCGGCTTCAATGATCGCCTTGGCAGAGATCTGTTTGGCATTCTTTTCGGTGATCACGCCGCCGAGCGCCGCGGGAATCAGGATGTCGACGTTTGGCAGGGTCAGCAGCGCATCGGTCGGCAAGACCTCGCATTCGGTGAATCCTTCCAGCAGCCCGTAGGGATGTTGCAGTTTGTGATGGAGTGCGGCGGCGATATCCAAACCTTCTTTGCGGTAGTACGTTCCGGTGATGTCGCTGATCGCGATGACGGGGAATTGTGCTTCGGACAAGAACTTTGCCGCATGGGATCCGACGTTTCCGAACCCTTGGATGGCGATGCTGGTCGCTTCGGGTTTCATGCCCAGCCGCTTGGTCAGCTTGACCGTCAACGTGCCGACGCCGCGGCCGGTCGCTTCTTCGCGGCCCTTGGCGCCGTATTCTTCGACCGGTTTACCGGTGATCACGGCGGGGTTGAACCCGTGATACTTTTCCCATTGGTTGCGAAACCAGGCCATCACGCGATGATCGGTGCCCATGTCGGGTGCGGGGATATCGGTGTCGGGGCCGACGATGTCATGGATTTGATCGACAAACACCCGCGTCAGCCGTTCCATCTCACGCTGCGACAACGATCGGGGGTCCACGCCGATCCCGCCCTTGGCGCCGCCGTAGGGAAGATTGACGACGGCGGTTTTCCACGTCATCAGGCTCGCCAGCGACCGCGTCTCGTCCAAATTGACTTCGGGGTGATACCGCAAGCCGCCTTTCATCGGACCCCGGCTGTTGTCGTGCTGGACGCGGAACCCGACAAACGTCGCCAGGGAGCCGTCATCGCGTTCAATGGAAACTTGGACCCGGACTTCCCGTGACGCCATCAGCATCGCTTCGCGCGCTTGGGCGTTCAGATCAAGATGCTCGGCTGCGGTGTGAAAAAATCGGCGGGTGGCCTCGAAAGCTCTCATCGTGATCGCCCGGATGGTGTGATGAAGGGGATGCGCATCAAGTGTAGCTTGGGTTGGAGCGTGTTGCCGAGTCAGGCCGCGGCACGGCGGGCCTGCTTGCGACGTTTTTCGTCTTGGCGGATCGCGATCACACGCCGCTTGATGTCGACTTCGGCGGGAAGCCACTGGGAAAGGCTTCCGGTCTTAAAATACTCTTCGGCCAGCGCCCGGACCGACCGCGACTGCACGTGCCGCCTGACCCGTTTTTTCCAAACCGCGATCGGGGCTCGGAGCGTCGCGCCGATCAGTGCCCACCCGCAGCGGCATTCCGGGATCGGGTATCCGGTGTACGATTCGGCCTCCTCGGCCGCCCGATCCAGGACCAGGCTGACCGCGGTGATCGCCAAACAGAAGAGTTCCGCCAGAGACGTGACGGTGTGTTCGTCGAGCCCCTGGCAGGGGTCTCGCACGCCGTCGTGAAAACGATAGTGCCGGATCAGCCGATCGGAATGCCCGTTGGCATGATGCGCCAGATGCATCATCAGCGAACCCAGCCAACCGGGGCCGTCGGCGAGTTGAATCACGGCGTTGATCTGGTCGTCATGCCATTTTTGTCGGATGCGATCATAGGACTGATCAACACTCCATTCCAACGGCCGGTGGATCAACGCCTCCCGTTCGTTGCTGGTCGTGTGCAGGGGCTGGGCCATGTCGGTGATGTAGTGTGACAGCACCCCGGCCGCATGAGCCGCATCGCGGAAGCGTTCCGCCCGGAGGTATTTTTGCAAGCGGTTGTACCACTGATGGGCAACCCGTGGGGCGCCGCCCCAATCGCCGTCGCGAACATGCAGAATGTGATTCTGGTAGTCGCGAAAGCGGATGTCGGGATCGATCGCGCCACGCAGGAACGATCGGTGGTAGTACAGCAGCCAAGCGGTGAACCGTTTGCCGGCCTCGGAGCGGATCATCGGTAGCGCATCGATCGCGAATCGATGATGCGTGCCCAGGCAGTGCGTGCGGCGAATGATCGCGTGCAATCGATTGGTCATGGCGTTGGCACCGCGAGCGGAAAAGGGGTCAGGTACCAAAAACCAAATGGCCCGCAGGGTGCTTCGCATTTTTGGTACCTGACCCTTTTTCGCGGCACCCTAAGTTTAAAAGTTGACGAAGGGCTAAGACGCGTAGGGCAGGCTGCCGTCACGACGTGCCGGTCGCATCCGCGGACGCGTGGGAACATGTCGGTCGGTCTCTTGCGTGTCGGCCGCGTCGATGCGGTTGAGGTGAATGTCCATCTGTGGATAGGGAATCCCGATGCCGACCGCGTCGAGTTGCCGTTTGATTTCCGCCGTCAAGGATTCGGTCAGTTTCCAATAGTCGGCCGACTTGACCCACATGCGGACTTTCCACTCCACGGCGCTGTCGCCGAGGTTGCCGAGGATGACAGCGGTGCCGCGGCCTTCGCCATGAATCGTCTCGTGCTGATACACGTCGGCGGCGGCTTGCAAGGCGTGTCGGGTTGCATCGATGTTCGCGTCATAGTCGACTCCGACGACCACCTCGACGCGGCGATGGGCGTGGAAGCTGATGTTTTCGATCGTGGCGCCGCTGATCGAGCTGTTGGGGATGATCAGTCGTCGATTGTCGGGGGTGTCCAGCGTGGTGGTGAACAGGTCGATTTCGTTGACCTTGCCCGACACGCCGGCGATGTTGACGACGTCGCCGACTTTGAAGGGACGAAAGACAATCATCAAGACGCCGGCGGCAAAGTTGCTGAGCGTGCCTTGAAACGCTAAGCCGATCGCGAAGCCGGCGGCCGCCAAAATGGCTGCCATCCCGCCCAGCGGTGCACCTAGTTTGCTGGCCACCGCGGCGATCAGACTGAGCATCACGCTGTAGAAAATAGCGGTGCCCACGAACCGGCCGAACGTCTCGTCGATCCGCTCGCGGATCGGCCGACTGATGATTCGCGACAAGTACTTGGCGACGAAGTAGCCGCAGAAAATGACGGCCAATCCGAAGCAAGCTGGAACCAGATTGGGAATCACGGTCAATCGGAGGTACTCGCTCAGGCCCTGGAATTCACCGTTGAGCATTTGGCTGAGCACACCGTCCAGCGACGATTCGTTCGTCGTGTCGCCCGATGGTGTTTCTGTCGTCGGAATGATTGCTTCTGCCAGCAACATCGCGATTCATCCTTGAATGGCGAGAGAAAGTCCTGTTCGAGCCGGCTATACGAAATTTGCGCGGCCCGCGTAAAGTGCCGTTTTTCAATGACCGTTTTTCAAGTGCCGATCGGCGAAGTCCAGGTATTGCTGCCAGTCGTAGTCGGTCACGGCGTGTTTGCCGGATCGCAAGTGATAACCGATCGCGCCGCTGGCAATCGGTTGTTCGGCGGCGGGCATCTTGGCCGGCGGTGCGTCACCGCCCATGCCGTCGGTGCCCAGCAGACGGTAGACCGGATCGGCCGCCGCGGCCGCCAGGAATTCGCCCTTGGGATCGGCCCATTGATCCTCGGTCGCACTGGCCACGTAAACCGGACGCGGCGCGATCAAGGCGATCAACTGATGCTGGTCGACCGGACAGGCGGCTTCGTTTTCGTTGTACCGGGTGAACTGGTCACAGAACCAATGCGGGAACGACGTGTTGATGCGTCCCACCGTTTCACCGATCGCACGTCGCGACAGCGCGGCGCCGCCGCAGCCGGAATTGTTGCTGATGACCATCGCAAAACGCGGGTCCGAAGCGCCGGCCCACAACGCGGTTTTCCCCAGACGTGAATGACCGAGCACGGCGACCCTGCTGGCATCGATGCCCAGATCGGTCTCGGCTTCCAGACAATCGAGTCCGCGACTGAGCCCAAAGGCCCAGGCCGCGATGCTGCCCCAACGCGATTCCGGCGCGACGTGGGCGACTTGATCACCGAGCGTGCCATGGATGCCGTTTTGGAACCCGTCGTCGAAGTCCGGATCGATGTCACCGTAATAGATGGTCGCCAACGGATCCGGTAGCGTGTAATCCGGAATTTTTGACTCGTCATAATTGGGTTCAAACCCGCTCACCGACCTGGCGGACGGACCGCAGGGCAAGATGAACATCCAACAACAAGCGATCAAGAAATGTGGGACGGTGAACCTATACATTTCAATCAGCCTCCAAAAAAGTGCGTGCTTCAATCGCCCATGGTGAATCTCGGCCCGAGATTGTAGAACGTCTCGTCGGCGTCATGGACGGTTTCTATCCCCAAAACATGAAGATCCCCAATGAACCAAGCAAACCATCTGATCGGGAACGTGATTTCAGCTTCGGCACGACTCGGACTCGGTTATGCCGAACGAATGCTGACCGATGTCAGCGCCGACCAATTCGCGAGATTTGCGACCGCGGATGGCCGCGTGATCGAGTCCAATCACCCCTGCTTCATCCTCGGTCACCTCAGTTTGTACCCCTCGCGAGTCGTCAGCGAACTGGGCGGGGATGCGTCGGCGATCCAGCCGACGGAGACCTTTCAGAAGGTGTTTAGCAAGGATGCCAAGTGCGTCGATGATCCCGACGGGACGCTGTACCCGAGCATGGACGAAGTCGTCGCGGCGTTTCGCAGCGGTTACGAAAAAGCGATCGATGCCGTCGAGCAAGCCACCGACGATCAGTTCGTCGGCGAGAACCCCAACGAAGCGATGCGGGGCAAGTTTCCGACCATCGGCGCGGCGCACGCCTTTTATTTAGGCGGTCATGTCACCTTGCACATGGGCCAGTTCAGTGCCTGGCGACGGATGATGGGCTTGGGGCCGGCGTAGGGTCGCACGTCCGCACGACTTGCCAGCGGAACGGAGCGAGCGGGCTGTCGGTTTTGTGAGCCGCGACGCGTAAGCGGCCGGGCACTGCGACGAAAGCCCGAGGCCTTACGGCCAGCGGCTCACCATTCACTCAGCAGAACCCGACTAAATCGACAGCCCGCGAGCCATCCGGTGTGGTGAGGAACCGGAGGGCTCGCGCCCTGCCGCTAAAACCTCGCCAAACATGTGAACGAAACGCGTCACCGCGATACCAACCGGACACGCCGACGAGGGCGTGATGAGCTTACTTTCCGATGCAAAATCGGCTGAAGACACGGTCCAAGATGTCATCGGTGTAAACCGCTCCGGTCACTTCACCTAACGCGGAGGCCGCCAGACGGAGTTCGGACGAAACGTATTCATGGCCGTCTCCGCCGCCGACGTAGCCGATGGCCGATGCAATCGCCGTCTCGGCCGCGCGCAGGCTGCCCGTGCAGCGGGCCGCGGTTCCCAGGATCGAAACACCCTCGGAGGTATCCAGGGATTCGATCGCAGCGGTGATTTGCTGCCGTAGCGATTCAATCCCGGCGCCGGTCAACGCGCTGGTGCGGATCCATGGATCCGGCAGATCTTGTTCACCCGAGCAATCGCATTTCGTGGCCACCCACAGATCGATCGCCGGGCGTCGTTTTTCGTCGGCGAGCTGTCGCATCGCGCGGCACGTCGCCTGCCAATCGGACGATGTGTGATCGACACACCACAGCCGGATGTCGGCGTCGCGGCCGGCGCGGTGCGCTTGCAGTTGAGCCTGATGCGAAATCTGTTCCAGGGACGAATCGCCGTCGGCGGTTTCGATCCCGGCGGTGTCGACCAGCACCACGTTGTGGTCGTCCCACTGCATCGGCACGGAAACCACGTCGCGCGTGGTGCCGGCTTGATCGGCGACGATCGCGGCGTCATGACCGGCCAGGACGTTCAGCAGTCGACTTTTGCCCGCGTTGGGTAACCCGCGCAAGGCGATGATCCATTGCGACTTGTCCCGTGTTCGCTGTGTCAATTGTTCCCGCGTCGTGGCCAGCGTGGATCGGATCGAATCCAGCCGTGCGACCAGGTCGTCATCGCTGATGAATTGAATGTCTTCGTCGACGAAATCCAGTCCGGCTTCGACGTCGGCCAACAGGTCCAACAATTGGCTCCGCATGAATTCCATCGGTCGCGAAAGGTTGCCGGCCAGCTGGCGTAGTGCATGATCGAGCGACCCTCGTCCTTCGGCTTCGATCACTCCCAAGACCGCTTCGGCTTGCGTCAAATCGAGCCGGCCTGCCAGGAAGGCGCGCAAGGTGAACTCACCCGGCCGCGCCGCACGAGCACCCAATTCGATGGCACGCCAGACGATCGCGCCCAGAATCGGCATCGAACCGAAGGTGTGGATTTCCAGCGACGGTTGACCGGTGTAGCTCCGCGCCGTCGGCCAGACCAACGCGCGGACGGGGATCTCGCCGAGCGGATGGTCCAAGGCGATCGTGCCGTCGACGCAATGTGCGGATCGATCGCTCGTCGGCTCGATGCCCAGTTGTCGCGCGATCTCCATCGCCTGCACGCCCGAGAACCGAACGGCGCCGCGGGGGGCCGGTGTGGTGGAGGATCCGATCGCGACAATCGTGTCCTCGGTCTCGATAGCGCCGGTGAATCCCATTGCCAGGCGATCAGTGACTGGAAGTGACCGCGGGATCCGGCTTGGATGTCAAGCGCGCGGCTTGGCCCGACGAACGCGACGCCATCGATGCCCCCATGCTGGGGCCGGCCTGCTTCAACGCATCGAGAACCATCGATTGTGTCACGATATCACGCAGCACGATCGGCTTTTCCGGCGCGGTTCCCGGATAGATCGCCAACAACGGGATCGATTTGCTGCCGAATTCCTTTTCCAGCTTTTCGACGATGTCTTCGGGCAGATCGGTCATGTCGGCCAGCATCGGAACCGCATCCAGCTCGTCGAGCAACTCGCTCGTCGGCTGGGTGTCCAGTGCGATCTGGGTGTTCAAAATACAGTTGGGGCACCAGGCCGCGGTGAAGTCGAGCATCACGGTGCGGCCGGCCGCCTGGTGTTCCTGAAGCCGTTCTTCGTCGAACTTTTCCCAGCGGACGTGGTCGTCGGCGACGTACTGGACTTCACCGGGGCCGATCGTCGGAGCCGGGTTGCGTTCCAGGTACGCGAACCCGAACCAGCCGATCGCAACGGCGCTGGCGATGCCGAGGGTCCAGCCTTGCAATCGTTTTTCAATCGTTTGCCACGGCGGGACTTTTCCGATCACCCAGCAGCCGAACCAGACGCCGATCAGTGTCACAAAGACCGCCAATTTTTGCTCATCGCTGAATTGGTTGAAGAAGTAGGCGACGGTTCCCAAGAACAGGAACGCCAAGAACTCTTTCAGCGTCACCATCCAGTTCCCCGGCTTGGGCAGAAAACCGACCAGCGACGGAAACAATCCCAGCAGGATGTAGGGCAGCGACATGCCCAGGCCGACCGTCATGATGACGAGCGCCGATTCGACGGAATTGAGATAGATCGTGTATCCCAGCGCGACGCCGAGGAACGGGCCACTGCACGGCGTCGCCAAGATCGTGGCGAAGGTTCCGGTGAAGAACGCGCCGCTCAACCCTTCTTTGCTCTGCAGGTTTTCTGACGATTTACCGGTCGCCAGCCCCGGTGTCGGCAATTCCCAAACACCCAGGTACGACAGCGCCAGGGCGAAGATCATCACCGTCAATCCCATTCGCACCGGGAAGTAAGCGAACTGTTGGCCCCAGCCGAACGAAAAGACCACCGCCAGCACGGCCAGGCCGGCGAACACGGTCATGATGCCCGCGACATAAGCGAAGTTCAACAGCGCGACGCGGCGGCGGTCTTCGCCGGCCTGTTGAACGAAGCTCAACACCTTGATCCCGATGACCGGCAAGACGCAGGGCATGAAGTTCAAGATGAACCCGCCACAGAGTGCCAACAGCAAAATGAAGGGGAGCGATGCTTTCGGGATGTCGCCGGCCGTTGCGACCGCATTCGGATCGGCATTTTCGGTCGGTTGGGTTTGGGCGACCGGATCGGCCGGCTGCGTCGCGGGTGCGTCGGGGATCGCGTTGTCGGGTGCCGTGATGTTGACGCCGGGTTGCCCAGCCGTCGGTTCCTCCGCGACTTTGTCCAAGTCGTCGACCCACTTCGTTTCCGCCGCCTGATCGATTGCGGTGACAAACTTGGCGGACTTGATCTCCAACGGACCGAGCGTCGCGTCGGCTTCGGCGGCAACCTTCACGACCGCGCTAAATTCGAACGCCATCGGTCGCAGACAACTTTTGTCGGTGCATGCTTGATAGCAGACATAGCCTTGGATCGGATAGTCGCCCGGCGCCGTCCCCGCGGGGACTTTGATCGGCAGCGACCAAGTCACTTGGCCCTTGTAGTACTTGACCGGTGGCGTGTCGGGCACGCCCGGGATGGAGGGGAACAGCGACTTGGAAATGATCGGCTGGTTGGCTTTGGGGGAACCGACCAACAAGCCGCTCTTTTCGGTGACGACAAAGTTGGTCGACGATTCGGAATCATCGACGACGCCCTGGTAGACATGGAAGTCGGCTTCGGGGGTGGCGCGAAAGACCAACTGGCCACGCTCGCCTGCGACGACCGACGAGGACACGCCGGCGGTCCAAGTGACGTCGTAGTCTCCGTCACGAAACGTGGTCGGCTTGGCGTCCGGGGCGGCCAGCAACTTGGCAGCCGTTTCCGCCGCAACGGGGTTCGCCACAAATGATTTTGCCGCGTCGCCGCCTGGTTCGACGGACGTCTTGTCCGGTCCGGCGAAGGTGGCGGTCAGGGTTTCGTTGGCCGGTAAACACGACCCGCTGGTCTGACACACCAACGCGTTGACGTCGACCTTGATCGGGTCTTGGAACCCGGCGGGGATCTTGATCGGAGCCGACCAGCGGACGACGCCTTCGTGTTCTTCGATCGTCACACCCGGGTACACATCCGAGACGCTTTTCGTCGGCGGTTCATCGGGTTTGAACTTGCCGGCAATCGATACCGTCTGGGGAGACGCGATCGAAAACTTGGTCGCCAACGGACCGCCGGGCGGTTGGGTGGTTGAATAGATGTGCCACGCACGACCCACCGTCGCTTCGATGTCCAGTCGTCCCCGCTGACCGTCGGTGACATAGCTGGCCGTCCAACTGACCGGGTCTTGCTGGGCATCGGTCAGCCCGCCAAAACTGATGCCGCCGAAGACGTCACCGGACTGGTCCAGCGCCGATGCATCAAAGGTGCCTTGGGCGAACGCACTCGGTTGACCCGCCGGGACGAGACCGAGCAGTGCCGCACCCAAGACGGCGACACCAAGCACCGCCGCACGAAGCGCAGCCACACCCGACGCAGCGGTGGTGAGCGAAGCCGCCCGGGAGGCTCTGTCCAAAGACGTCGTGGTCATATAGGGATGATTTCTTTTCATAGTGATCGTATCGTCACGGTGATCGCCCCCACGAGTTTACTTGTGGCGGCTAAAAAACGTCAACGTTTCGTTGGTCCATCAACTGATTCGATTAATCGGTCCAGCCGCCGAGACACAAGCTGCAAATCAGGGAATTGTCTCGACTCGCCGACGAGCCAGACGACCCAATTTGCCAAGCTGATCCAGAGTGAGGTCTCGGCGAGCGTCAGTACCAGTGTACGAAACTCTGGAGCATCAAGCTCTGGGATGCCTGACTTTGGGAGACCTGACCCTGGGATGCCGGACGTCGGGTCCGCAGCCGATGCGGCGTCGAACTGGCGGGAGGCCGACTGCCTGAACAATGGCGTTGTGGGCCGGTAATCCGCCAAGATTCGATCGATGGTCTGCGCCGGGGCAATGCGAAACTGTGAAAAACTCGTCGCCCAGCGGGCCAGGTCGACCGCAACGGTGTCGACCCGCAGGGCGTCGAAATCAATGATTCCGACGACTTTTTCCGCTGAAAACAGCATGTGCTCGCGGTGAATGTCCCTGAGAACGTACTGCAGGGGAAACTCCTGGTCGGCCAGCGGCGTCAGGGCGCGGGTCAATCGTGGGGCCGTCGTCGGCCAGCGTTGTTGCAGCAACCGACAGGCCCGGACCAGGGCGGCGGCCACGCTGGGGTGAACCCGGCCATCCAGATCCGTCGCCAGGCAACCGGGCAGATGCTGGTTCAGCCAGGCGAGACGCTGCAGCCGCTCGGCGATCGCGGGGGCGGGTTGATGCCAGCGGCCCAATCGCCCCAACGCATCATGCAAATGGGCAATCGCCACGGCACCCTCGCCGATCGACCGCAGCGGTGCGTCATCCTCAAGCGGCTGTCCGGGCATCCATGTCGCCAGTTCCCAGATTCGTCCCGCGGCGTCGATCGCCAGTGACGCATTTGCTAGCGACGCATTGGCCAACGACGAGCCGTGGGGATCGATCGGTTTGTATTGAGGTAGCAACTCGAGCGTGGATGCGACTGCCGAGACGACCGAGTGGATTTCGTGGACGCGTTCCACGGCGGTGCCATCGGGCCAGCAGCGCAGCACCAGCGTTTCGGATCCGCTGCAACGAAACACCCGCGCGCCGCTGAAGCCGGGCGGCAGCGGCGTGATCGATGTCACACCCTGTCGTTGCAAACCGCTTCGAATCTCTGCAGGGATCATCGTCGAATGGGTTGGAGGGTGCGGCGACCGGAGGGCTCGCGCCCAACGCCATCTCGTTTGACGTCAAGCGGTGTGTTGATTGTTAGCGGTAGGGCGCGAGCCCTCCGGTCTTTCACGATGTTTTTGAAGCCCGACCGGACGGCTCGCGGGCTGTCCATTTTGTGAGCCGCGACGCGTAAGCGGCCGGGCACTGCGACGCTGCCCGAGGCCTTACGGCCAGCGGCTCACCATTGACTCAGCAGATCCCGACTAAATCGACAGCCCGCTCGCGCCGTTCCGCTAACTCCTTCAATGCCAAAGTCGATGGCATAGAAGCATAGAACTCGCGGCTTGCTACTACCGCGACATCGCATCGGCGAGTGCATCGAGCGGGCGTTCGAGTTCC
Source organism: Stieleria neptunia (assembly GCF_007754155.1). Taxonomy (NCBI): domain Bacteria; kingdom Pseudomonadati; phylum Planctomycetota; class Planctomycetia; order Pirellulales; family Pirellulaceae; genus Stieleria; species Stieleria neptunia. The sequence continues at coordinate 301,931 of NZ_CP037423.1, forward strand.
GTGTTTTGGGTGGTCAGCGTGATCAATCGGTGCGGCGCGGCGTCGGCGTCCGAGGGGGCGACATCGATGTGGATCCAAAGTGTTTCCGGCGGCAGCACGGCTTCGACGCGATCGGCCCACTCGATCAGAACCCAGCTGTCTTTGAAATCGAACAATTCTTCCACGCCCAATTCCAAAAACTCGTCTTCGTCGCTCAGCCGATACGCGTCGAGGTGATGCAGCCGAATCGGTCCGGCGGCAAGTTTTGCCTGGTAGCTGCATAGCAGCGTGAACGTGGGACTGGTGACGTCTTCGGGATCGACGCCCATCGCCCCGGCAAGGGCTTGGGTCAACGTCGTCTTTCCCGCCCCGAGCGTGCCGACCAACCCGATGACCAGCTGGGCGGGAAAATGTCGCGTCAGCTGGCCGGCCAATTGGTGGAGCCGTTGAAGGTCGATGTTGTGGAGCGTTCGGGTTGGCATGTTTAAATTGACAGGCTGGAAGCCTCTCCCACTTTGTCGGAAACGATTGGGATCAGGGGATCAACCAGAACGCCCCGGTCATCGCGGCGCCTTGGACCAACGCACCGCGTGCACTGATCGGTACCGGTGGGACGATCCACGGTGCGCAGTTGCCCGGTCGATAATAGCCCAACGCATATTGGCATTCGTTCGGCGGATGGATTCCCATCTTATACGGCAGCACGGCGATGTTGGCGAAGAAGTGGGCCGAGGAGACGACCGGCTGCAACAAGGGGCCGGCGGTGTGTCCGTATCGTTCCAAATTGACCTGTTCAAAGTAACGTGGCTTGCTGCACAGATTCGATGCTTTCCAAGTCATCGTCAGCGGTGACCACGCACGCGGCGTGTAAGCGACTTGCTCGATCAAACATTCTTTGGGCAGTCCCCAGTTTTCCGACAGGTAACCGAGGTCACCTTCGCTGAGTCGCTCGACCGGCAGTTCTTGTTTGCCGCCGTTTTCAGTTTCGATGATCACCTTTTCGTAGGCCAGTTCGACGAACCGTCCGGTGGCGATCACACGTCCTTCAATACTGCTCCACGGGCGAACGGATTGGCGGCTTTCGAATTTCTCACGTTGCCGCTGGTAGTCTTCCGGATCAAACAGATCGGGGCGAAACGGCGGGCTGGGATCCAGTGAGATCTTGTCAATGGTTTCCCGCGCGATGCGGGCCCGAAAGTCTTCGCAGGAGAGCTGGTTGGCTTTCAGCATCGAGGTGTCGCCGGGCTGTCTGGCCTGGGGCGCCAGACCCTCGCGATCGTTTTGTTCGCGTTCGGCTCGGTTCTGGTCGAACGGATTCTCGGTGATGCCAGGTTCTGCGCCACCCCTGTCCGACGGGGAATCGGTTTGTCGGTCCGATGGAGTCTCGATCGCATCCTGGGGCGGGGGGGCGATGGAGGGTGCGGGGATGGCCGGTTCGTCAGCGTCCCCGATTTGTTCATTGGGATCGCTCAGCAGGTCTCGCATCGACGAATCTTGGCCCGGCGACTGTGGGTTGGGAGCGGGTAGGCTGGGCGCGGGTAGGGTCTGTGCGTCGGCCTCCGATCCACGCAGCGCGTTGGGCGGCAGTTGCTCGATCGCCGGCGGTGTCAGTCCGCCCGCGGGCGGTTCGGCCGCCGGCAGATCGGGGAGGCTGAACCCGGGCGCCGGGCCGTCGCCGGTCGCTTGGGTTGCCGGTGCGAGCGCCAGCCGGGCTGTCGCCGCCGAGCGGCGCTGTGGGGCGGCGGCCCGTCGGGGCGTCGATGCTGATTGGGCGGGCGCGTTGAGACCTTCCGCGAAGGGGTTGTTGAAAAAATCGTTGGCCTGTGCGAGCCGCTCCGGTGCGGCCGACGATCCGGTCGGGGGGCGACGGTAGTTTCCGACCGGGGCAGAACCATTGAGCGGGGCAGAACCACTGATCGAGGCAGCGTTGTTCGGCGCCGTGTATTGGGCTTGCCGGATCGACCGCGCGGCGGCGGCGTGTGCAAAGGCGTTGGGTTGGTCCGCCCGCATCGGATTGGCATTCGGCTGGTGGTGGGCGACCTGGGCGACTCGGCCGGCAGCGGTCGCTTGGACCGGGGCCGAGGAGGGGCTGGGTGCGAGATGGCCGGCGGGGGCGACCGCATGATGCGGCCGTGGCGGCATTGCGAACACGTCCTGTTGGGCGGCGTGCTGTGACGCGGCGGGTGCCGGCGGGGGAGTGAGTTTTGAACTCTTGCGCCACCGCAGGTTCCAACCCGGGGTGGTGGTCGAGGCCGGTGATTGGGCCGGTTGTTGGGCCTGGACGTCGGCCGGGCCCCAGGCTGCGACCGACAGGCAAGTCACGGCCGCGACCAGGGTATGCCGGGTCAGGCTTCGCCTAATTCTGGTCCGTCGAGTGGACGTCAGGGCTGTAGTTGGGCGCTTCTTGAGTGATCGCAATGTCATGCGGGTGGTTCTCCCTAACCGTCGCTGCGGAAACGCGAATGAATCGTCCATCGCGTTTCAATTCGTCGATCGTCCTGGTTCCTAAATATCCCATGCCCGATCGCAACCCGCCGACCAGTTGGTAGACGTAATCGCTGAGCGGACCTTTGTAGGGCACACGGCCTTCGACGCCTTCGGGGACCAGTTTTCCGGCCTGGACTCCGCTCTGGCGATATCGATCGCTGCTGCCCTTGACCATCGCTCCCATCGATCCCATGCCACGGTACGTTTTGAAGGTACGACCTTGGTACAGGATGACTTTCCCGGGGCTTTCGCTCAGTCCGGCAAACAAGCTGCCGATCATCACGGTGTTGGCCCCGGCAACGATTGCCTTGGTAATGTCACCGCTGAAGCGAACGCCGCCGTCGGCGATGACAGGTATGTTTTTCTGCTTGGCGACCGCGGTCGCCCTCAAAATCGCGGAGACTTGGGGCACGCCGACGCCGCTGATCACACGCGTGGTGCAGATCGACCCGGGGCCGATTCCGACCTTGATCGCGTCCGCACCGGCATCAATCAGTGCCTGGGCCCCCTCTGCGGTCGCGACGTTCCCCGCGATCACATCGATGTCCCAGCCGGTCTGTGCCTTAATCTCTTTGACCGTCTCGACCACGTTTTTACTGTGGCCGTGAGCCGAATCGACGACCAACAAGTCTACGCCTTGTCGGATCAGTTCCTCGGCACGCTCCAAATCACCCACCCCGATTGCCGCTCCGACCCGCAATCTGCCTTGCGGATCCTTACAGGCACGGGGAAAACGCTTCATCATGTCGATGTCGCGGATGGTGATCAGGCCCGTTAGTTTTCTATCTTCGTCAATCAGCAAAAGTTTCTCGACTCTTTTTGCCGTTAAAATTCGCTCAGCTTCCTCAAGCGTTACATTCCCCGTCCCCGTCACCAGATTCTCACGGGTCATGACTTCGGAAATCGGGAGATCTGGGTCTTCTAGGAAGCGTAGGTCGCGGCGGGTCAGGATTCCGGCCAGCTTGCGGTCCTGGTCCACGATGGGAATGCCCGAGACGTTGGCCTGGTCCATCAGCTCGGCGGCCCGGCTGACCTTTTCACCCGGTTGGAGGGTGACGGGGTCGACGATGATGCCGTTGGCCGATCGCTTGACCTTCAAGACTTCTTTGGTCTGCGCTTCGGTGGAGAGGTTTTTGTGAATGATGCCCAACCCGCCTTCTTTGGCCAGTCCGATCGCCATTTCGGCTTCGGTGACGGTGTCCATCGGGGACGACAGCAGCGGGATTTGCAGACGAATCCGCTGCGTCAGTTGGCTGCTGACGTCGACTTCGCTGGGCACGACGTCGCTGTAACGGGGTTCCAGCAGGACGTCATCGAAGGTGACTCCGGAGTAGCTGATTTTGTCTTCAAACATGCCAAACGTCCTGACCGAGCGAAGCTGGGAAACGGGAAAAGCTTGGCAGTATGACGAAGACGCATCAGTTGCGGAAGTCGCCAAACTAGAGCGGAAATTCTTCTTCCGCAGCGGCTTCGGCGTACAGCGGCATGTGCCGGTAGTAGACTTCCAGGATCATCGTGGCGAACGAGGTCAGGCACAATCGGCCGGCTTCGCTCATGTGGGGGGCCCCGTTGAAATACCAGCTCCCCTTGGCGCCCTTGGATTGATCCTGGGTTTCGACCAGCCAATCCCGCAGCTCGGCGTTGAACTTGTCCCACTCCTTTCCGCCGTGGTGGCGGAGCACCTGAGCGGCGTAGTAGTTGTAATACAGGTCGGGTTTTCTGACGCCGATTTTGGTCAGATGCTTGACGCCCTTCTTGATCCCGGGATGGTTCTTGTCCCAACCGGTGTACATGCGACACAGCAGTCCGACGGCGGTGGTCGCCGGTCGCGGCGAGGCTGAGGGTTTGTTGTAGCCGTAGATCGAGCCGCCGTCACTGGAGACGCGATCGAGGAACAGCGTCGAGCCCTGGATCACGTTGGGCGCGATCATCAGGTGTCCCATGTGCCCGCTCTTGAGCGCCATCACTTGCCAGCCGACGACCGAGGTGTCACCGCCGCTGGAGTCTCGTTTTCCGTAGCGCCAGCCGCCGTCACGGCACTGCGCCAGGGCGATGAAGTTGAGCGCCGCTTGTGCCGGGCCGGCCAGGTCGGGGTCGCCGGTCATCGCGTAGGCTTCGCACAACGTGATCGCGGCCAATCCGTGGTCGTACATGTTGCCGCCGCCGGTGTAATCGATATACGGCAGACCATTCTCTTTGCCGGGTTTGCCGTTTTGAATCAGAAACTTCAATCCGCCCATCACGACGTTCTTGAATTCGCCTTGCAGGTGCGTCTGGCCGGCTCCCATGAAGGGCAGCAGTGCGAGCGAGGTGGCGGCGTTGAGTTGTTTGGCGCGGCTGGGCTTGGTGCAGCCATTGCCGCAGGCGCCGCGACAGACCAGTTCGTGTTGGAAGGTCCAGGCCCCCGCGGTCGGGCCGCTTTTGATCTGGTGTCGTGAGAACCACTTGAGCGCTTCGGTCACGGCCGCTTCACTGCTGTCGGTGCCGCCATACTTGCGGAGCAGTTTCTCTTTCATCTCGGAGCTTCGGCTGCCCATCGGCTTCATGCTCATCGATGTCATCGACTGCAGCGTCGCCGCGGCCGGCGCCATGTCGGCGGCAAAATCGCTCATGTCCAACGGCACCGCGGCGATGTCCATCATGGGCACTTCCATCGCGACCGGTTCGACCATCTCCACCGGGTCGGTGATTTCCACTTCCTCGGTTTCTTCTTCGGCCTCTTCGATCTCGCCGGGATCGAATTCCTCGATCGACAGTTCTTCGATCTCCGGCCCGTCGTCACCGCCGCTGGAGGCCGTCAACACGTTGACGATCTGGATCGGATCGGCGATCGAGACCAAGCCCAGGATCAACAGGATCAACGCGTGGACCAACGTGCTCACGGCCCAGGCGGGCATCGCTTGGAAAAACAAGAACCGGTGCTGGGTTCCGGCCGCTTCCTCCTCGTCCTCGGCTTCCTCCGCGTCGACCAGATCCGCATTCAACACCGCATCGGTGATCGCGCTCTCGTCCGTTTTCGGGTTCTGCGCGTCGGCGTCGCCTAATGCCTTATCGGGATTGGCTGCAGTGCTCACGAAAGCATTTCCTGAAGTCGTACGGGAGAAGAACTCGGGATCACAGCGGCCAGAGATAGCCGGCTGTCTGCCCTAAAGTATAAGCGAAAGAGGGATAATCCAGCACAGTGGAAATCCACATTCTGCAAACGCAAACCCTGCGACATTGTACCCACGGTCGGTTCGTGCCCGATGCATCGCCTGAACGGGTTGGGCCAGCGAATTGGTCCGCTCGATGGGGGGGCTATTCGTCGCCGGAGCGTTCTTTTTCTCGCATCTCCACCCGCAGCGGCTCGAAGTCGGCGATCCGTTTCAGAAAGGCCGGCAGCGCATTGCGAAAGCGTTCGGCGAGCTGAACTTGCTGGGTTCCGTCTTGTTTTCCGATCCAGCCCTGGTCCAAATCGATGACGACCTTGGCATCGGGAAACCGTTTCGCCTCGGGGTCGGAGAACCACAGCGTCATGCACGTCGACTGGGTCAGACGCGATCGGATCGGTTCGTCCCGCACGGATTCCCAGATGTAGCTGCGGTCATCGAGCAGCAGGTGTCGGAGGTGGCCGAGCCCCGGCATGCCGGTCAAACGCACCGGTTGGATTTCCGATGGCGGTTGCTCCGGCTGGGAAATCAGATGGATTTCCGCCGCCAGTTGAAAGGCTTCGATCACCTCGGGCCCCCAAAATTGCGGGCTCTGCTCCAGCCGTGTCCGCCGTGCCCAGATGCTCAGTGCGGCCCCGGCGATCCCGAACAGCACGACGCCGACGCCGAGCAGGATCCCCCGCCGCGTGTACTCGACGCGGGGGTCGTTGAACTTGTCGGCGTGTGGGTCGCTGTGGTCGTCGGTTGCAGAGGTCATCGGTTAAACTGCCGGGAAATGAGAGGGGAGATCGAAATCGAATCGCTCACCGAGTCCACTTGGATGACAACACCATGAAACCAGACCTTGCCACCGATCGGGATGAAAGCACCGTTTTAGTCGACTTGGGTGATCGTAGTTATCCAATTCACATTTCCACAGGGGCAACCGGGCGGATTGCCGCTGCGCTGGAAAAAACACTCGGTCAGACCAGTCACGCGCTGCTGATCCATGACGCCGCCGTCGAGCCCTGGGCGGAGGCCGTGGCCGCCCAAATCCGCAGCGACACCCTGCGTGTGGACATCGCGTCGGTGCCTTCGGGCGAGCCCAGTAAGTCGATCGCCCAGTACCAGGAACTGCTCGATTGGATGCTTGAGCGGGGCGCGGACCGACGCAGCGTGGTGATCGCCGTCGGCGGCGGAGTGATCGGAGATCTGGCGGGATTCGTCGCCGCTTCCTTCGCCCGCGGCATCCGTTTCGTGCAAGTCCCCACGACCTTGTTGGCGATGGTCGACAGCAGCGTGGGCGGCAAGACGGGGATCAACCTGTCGGGCGCAAAGAACATGGTCGGCGCGTTCTGGCAACCCGAACTGGTTTGGATCGACACGCTGGCGATGAAGACCTTGCCCGACCGCAGTTACCTGAGCGGACTGGCCGAAGTCATCAAGTATGGCGTGATCGATGACGCCGCATTCTTCGACGATCTGGAATCCAACGCGGCCGCGCTGGTCGAACGAGATCCCGAGGTGTTGCGGTACGCGATCCGGCAAAGTTGTCTGTCCAAGGCACGCGTGGTCGGTGAAGACGAACGCGAAACCAGCGGCCGACGGGCGATCTTGAATTACGGACACACCTTCGCCCACGCCATCGAGGCCACAGCCGGTTATGGAACCTTGCTGCACGGAGAAGCCGTCTCGATCGGAATGCAAATGGCCGCGTCGCTTGCGATCCAATTGGACCTTTGCGACCCCGGCGTGCTGGAACGTCAAACACAGTTGTTGCAAGCTTGTCGGTTGCCGATCACGTTCCCCGCCGCCGACGCCGCAGCCATGCTGCCGGTGATGATGCGCGACAAAAAGGTGGCCCACGGCAAGTTGCGGTTCATTCTGCCGACCAAGATCGGACACGTCGAACTGGTCGGCGACGTCGATCCCGCCGAAGTCGAAACGGCGATCCGGGCACATCGCTAAACGAGTTGCAGGGACGTCGATTTTTTTACTGCAGGATTTGGCAACCGATTCAGTTTCTCTCCCTCTGGGGGTTCTTCGCGGATTTTAGTGGCTGCTCTCGGATACTCGGGGAAGGTTTTTTGAGGGATGACTGCGATGTCCGATGGTTCTGTTCGGTCTGATGGCGAAGCCAGCTGTAGCGGAGACGGGCTCTGCGGAGGAGCAACCCGCCTCGGAATCACCTGGTCTGCGATGCGGCGAAGGTGCTTGTTGCCCTCCACCGGCCCGCGTCGCCGGAGGGGCGTTTGAACCGAGCGGTTGTCGTCCAACACCCATTCGGACATCGCAGCAATGCCTCAAAAAACCTGGGTCCTGAGTGATTAGCCATTAAAATCCACGAAGAACCCCCTCTGGGAAAGACGGCGTTTGCGCAGCAAGCAAACGCCGGAGAGGGCCGGCGGCTCGCGAAAGTCTCGACGGCCTGCACACCAACACTCCTGCCCGTGCCATTGGGACCGTTACCTTAAAACCTCTCTCGCCGTCTGCCGGCAGGCATTCGCATAAGACGACCCGAATAGATTCAAATGGTTCAGCTGGTGGTACAGCAGGTAGATCGCCACCCGCCGCCGCCAACCGTCCGCCATCGGCCACTCGTCTTCGTACGCCTGCTCGAATTCGCCAGGGCAGTTGCCAAACCATTTGATCATGCCCCATTCGGCCTCGCGGCATCCGCGGTACACCGCCGGGTCGATCAACACCGGTTGCCCCGCATCTTCAAACAGGTAGTTCCCGCTCCACAAGTCACCGTGCAGCAGCGAGCATTCGTCGCCGCGCCCGGCCAACAGGTCGTCCATCCGGGCGATGATTCGATCGCAGTCGGATTTCAAACGCGCATCGGCAAGCCCCTGGTCGGTGGCCCAGCGGATCTGAAAACCGATCCGCCGCGTCGCCACAAATTCGGCCCACGAATCACAGGCCCCGTTGGGCTGCTTCGCCGACCCGAGATAATTGTCTTCGGGCCATCCGAAACGTTCGCCCGCGGTGGCTCGATGCAGTCTGGCCAGCTGCCGCCCAAAATCGGAAAATCGTTCCGGCGACGGTCCCGATGGATCGGTGGGGATGAATTCCATCGCCAAAAATGCTTGATCGCCGACGACATCGACGGCGAACACTTGCGGCACGCGGATCACGTTGGCGTCGGCTAATGCCTGCAATCCGCGGGATTCACAGCGAAAATTCGAAACCATATCCGCCGAGTTGCGTTTGATCACAAGCCGGGTCGGCGGTTCGGGCGGCCCGTGATCGGAAAATTTTTCCCAAGCTTTCACGTCGTCACAACGAATCGTCACGACCGACGCCTCGCTGATGCAACCGCCACCGAGCGGCCGTTGATCGACCACCTCCAGCGGCACGTCCAGCAATTGGGGGAGGGAGTTTGAAAGCATGGTGCGAGCTGGAGGTTTCCAAAAAAAGAATGAAACCTGACGGTGTCCTGATCGGTATTCTAACAAGGACGCCAGAACCGCCCCTGAAACGCCATTCCCGAATAAAGATGCAGCGACCTCAACTGAATGTAAACCTGATCGTGTCGGCCGCCTCGTGTATCGGCCTGTTCGTCGGATCGTGGATCGCACCCGCGGCGGCGGCCGAGCCCGTGGCCGTTTCCGCGTTCGGCACCCAGTTGACGCGCATCGATCTGGATGACTACCGCGGCCGGCGGTGGCAGCTGCAGGATTTTGAATCCGATTCAATCCTGGTCGTCGCCTTTCTGGGCACCGAATGTCCGTTGGCCAAGCTCTACGCCGTGCGTTTGCAATCGATGCACGACGAGCTTTCCGAGGCCGGTGTTCGGATCCTCGGCGTGATGAGCAACCGGCACGATTCACTGTTGGAGATCGGCTCGTTCGCCCAGCGACAGAACCTGACGTTTCCGATCGTCAGAGACGCCGGCGGGCGATTGGCCGACCAGCTGGCCGCCAAACGGACGCCGGAAGTGTACGTGTTTGATGCCAAGCGGCGGCTTCAGTATCGCGGCCGTGTCGACGATCAATATGGCATCGGCTACGTCCGCGACGAACCGCGTCGCCATGATCTCCGCACCGCGCTGGATGAGTTGATCGACGGGAAACCGGTTTCGGTTCCCACGACCGAGGCGGTGGGCTGCATCATCGGCCGGAAAAAGACGGTTCACAGTGATGCGTCGGTGACCTATGGCGGTCAGGTGGCGGCGATCCTGAATCGCCACTGTGTCGAGTGCCATCGCGAGGGCGAGATCGCTCCGTTTGCGTTGACCGACTATGAAGAGGTCGCCGGATGGGCGGACATGATCGCCGAAGTCGTGCGCGATCAACGGATGCCGCCCTGGCACGCGGACCCCGACCACGGTCACTTTGCCAACGCCAGGCAGATGAGCGACGAAGAAAAACAACGGCTCTATGATTGGGCCGAGGCCGGCGCACCGGCCGGTGACTTGAGCGATCTGCCGGTGCCGCCGGCGAAGGTGGCTCTCTGGCAATTGCCGCGCGAACCCGACTTGGTCTTCAACATCAGCCCCCAACCGTTCGAGGTTCCCGCCGAGGGCGCCGTGCGTTACCAGTACTTTCGCGTCGATCCGAAACTGGACCGTGACGTCTGGATCGAAGCGGCTGAATTGAAGCCGGGTAACCGCAGTGTCGTGCACCACATCCTGGCGTTTGCCGTCCCCAAAGGACAACGCCGCGGGCTGGATGGCGCCCGGGGATTTTTGGTCGGATACGTTCCCGGCGCTCGCGTCGAACCCTGGCCGGCCGGTCACGCCAAACGCATTCCCGCCGGCAGCGAGTTGATCTTTCAAGTGCATTACACGCCGATCGGAACGGTCGCGCACGATCAAAGTGAACTGGGGATCTGTGTCAAGGATGACGCAACGGTCACACACGAGATCGTGACGACCAGTGCGGTCCAGACCCGGTTCGCGATTCCGCCGGGAAAGGCAGATCACCCGGTTGCCGCAGCGAGCCCCAGATTTCCGGCCGGGGCGAAATTGTTGAGTCTGAGTCCCCACATGCACGTCCGTGGCAAATCGTTTGAGTATGCGATCGAATCCACCGGCGAGCGTGTGTTGTCGATCCCGCAGTACGACTTCAATTGGCAAACGACCTATGTGCTCCAGCAGCCCCTGCCGCTGAAGGAAGGCGACCGCATGCTGTGTCGCGCGGTGTTCGACAACAGTGAAGGCAACCTGAACAATCCCGACCCGACGGCGACGGTGACTTGGGGGGATCAGACGTGGGACGAAATGATGATCGGCTACTATCATCTGTCCGTCCCACGCGCCGGCGACGTGTCCGGCCCCACTCAAGCCGAGCTTCGTCGGGCGGCGGTCCAGCGCGCCATTCGTTTGGCGACGTTTGATCGCATCGACCGCGACAAGGATGGAAAGCTGACCAAGGCACAAACGCCGCGCAATCTGCACAAGGTGTTTGAGGAATTGGACGCCGACGGCGATGGAATCCTGACCCGTCAAGAAGCCGAAACGAAGTGATTGCGTTGGTCTGTTCTTGACGATCCACCGATTCTGGCGAAATGGCAATCCTCGCTGGACGATCGGTCATCTTGCAGCGTCGTGGGCGGCGGAACATCCGGAAAACTTATTCCCGTCGGGGGGGCGGATCACAGGCGCGGTCCGGGCGTTTACAATTCTCTTGGGCCGCTTGTCGTCAGCGGCCAAACGATCCTGGGTTCAGCAGCAACGAAAAGTGGAATCGGCCGATTGGGCGTTCAGCGAGCATTTCAAGAGTCCGAGTTGATCGATCGGGCACTCGCAGGTGACCGTTCGGCATTTGCCGAATTGGTGCGTCAGAACCAAGACCGCTTGTTTGCTTCGATGTTGCAGGTGACCGGTTCGCCCGAAGAGGCCGAAGAGGCGTCGCAAGAGGCGTTCATTCGGGCGTTCGTCAAACTGGACACGTTCCAACGCAACAGCCAGTTCTTCACGTGGGTCTATCGGATCGCGTTCAACAGCGCGTTGACACTGCGGCGAAAAAAGAAAGCGCGCGTCTCGCTCGATCAGCTTCGTGAAGAAAGCGGGATGGAAATGGGCGGCGATGACGAAGGCGTCGACGAGGCAATGCTGCGTGACGAACGCGTGTCCCTGGTCCGCCGCGCGATCGACACCCTGACCGAAGAGCATCAAAAGATCTTGGTGCTGCGCGAGATGGATGAGTTCGCCTACGAAGAGATCGCCGAGATCTTGGAGATCTCCATCGGGACCGTCCGCAGTCGCCTCAGCCGGGCGCGACGCCAATTGAAGCTCGCGATCGAGTCGATCGAAAAGGGTGGCTAGGTGTCGATCGGAGGCAAGGTGGGATAGGCTTCCAGCCTGTCGTTTCGAAATCGACAGGCTGGAAGCCTATCCCACTTTTTGCCCGCTACTTCACCAAATAGCTGGCCGTGTAATACGCCTGGGGATGCAGCAGTGGTTGACCGTCGGCGTTTTTGATCTTGTCGCACAGAAACTCGTGGACGTGTCCGCGTTGCAGCCCGTCGACGACCAGGCGCACCTTCCTGCGGTCTTCCGAAACGGTTGCCGATCGAATCGTCGGTTGTGTGTGGTCGACCTCGGGACTGCCGTATTGCGAACGGTACTCGTACGTGTAGGTCTGCAGTTGATAGGTTGCCGGATCGATCACCGAACCGGGGTCCACCGGCTGAGTGAATTCGAGTTCAAAGCCATCGGGTTGCAAGCGGATGGCGAGGATTTCGAAGGGCGTCTTTCCCGTCCAGTCCAACCGCTCGATGGCAAACGGCCGCGGCCCGACCGATCCCCAGCCGCGGTTGGTTCCGCCGACGAACAGCGAACCATCAGGCGTCATTTCGACTCCCACGTTCCCCGACGCGAACCCGGAACGAAACGGAAAACAAACGCCTTGCACGTGTCCGTCGACCTCTTCCAAAAACACCCGCATGATGGTGCTGGCCGATTGGTCGGCGACGAACAGCTGGTTCTGGAACGGGCCGAACTTGCCGCCGGTCGTGTCGCAGGCGATGCCCGAGGCGCTCTTTCCCATCTTGTTGTACGGAAACAGCACCGTCGGCATGTCCAGCTCGGCGATCCGATCGGCTTCGATGTGCAGTCGCGAACCGCTTTCCGGCTCGACCGGTTTCGGGCCCATCGTCGATTCGGCATCGGCGTACCATTTCAACCCACCGGGGTGGCCGACGAATTTTCCTTGCCGTAGCGGTTTCAAGGCACAGGTTCCGTTCCACGGACCCTGGTTGTCGGTGTAGTACCAGCGTCCCTGGGCGTCGGCAGCGATGCCGGCAGGGGATCGCACACCGCTGGTCATCGGCAGCGTTTTGCCGTCCGGCGTGATCTTCATCGCCCAGCCGCGAAAGGGAACGTCGCTGTTGAACGATCCGGTCAAGCAAAGTGTGACAGCCATGTTGCCGTCTTTGTCGAATTTGGATCCGAAGGCGTATTCGTGGTAATCGGTGGACACGCCCCAACCGTCGGCGACCGTTTCAAAAACGTCCGCCGCCCCGTCGCCGTTTTCATCGCGCATCCGAGTGACTTCACAGCGTTGGGTCGCGTACAGCCAGCCCTCGCGCCAGGCCAAGCTGAGCGGTTCATGCAACCCGCGGGCGAAGAACGAAAACTGATCCGGGCCGACCGTTTCCGCGAGCGGGTCGGCGATGCGAAAGATGTCGCCGCGGCGGCTGCAAACCGCCATCGAACCGTCGGGCATCCATTGGAAACCACAGGCCTCGATGACTTCACCGACGGGCGTTTCGAAGGTCGTGATGGTGTAGTAATCGGATTCTTTGGCCGATTGCGCCGACGTGATCGTCGCGACCGACAGCACGGCCACGATGGCGATCGGAAGGGGAGACTTCATGGAGAGCACTTCACGGAGAGCATGGTGTGTAGGTAGGAAGACGCGTTACCACTGAAGGATTTGCGTGACGGTCACGGTATTGCTTGCCGGCAACCGGGCGCGCAATTCGCTGCGGCCGTCGACCGAAACGATCTCGCACTCGGCACCGCGGACGGACAGTTTGAGCGGCCCGATCTGATACAGGTCGTCGCCTGCGGTTTCAATCGTGGCCGCCTGGGCGATCCGCCAGATCAGTCCCGGCGACTGGTCATCGGAGACTCGCGTGATGGTCAGTTGTCGTTCGAATCCGCCGGGACCGAGGGGCCGAATCGAATCGGTCACTCGGGCGTCGTCGATGGAATACAGGAACGTCGGGTTGCCGCCTTCGTCCAGTCGGTAGCCGCCGAATCGATAACCGAGTTCGCGTCCCGATTCGCCGGGCCACGTCATGTCGATCGAATCACCGTGTGCCAGCGGCGTCCAGGGTTCCAGGGTGTGGATCGAGTCGCCGGCCGGCGTGGTGCGGCCCTGTCCGCGCCCGGTCCAGTGCCGAGCCGCATCGATGAACTCGTGCTTCCAAACCGAATTCAGTCCCATGCGTTCGGCGTCCCAGATCAAATTGACTTCGCCGGGAAAGCCGACGGCGATGCCGCGACCGGACACGCCTTCGAAGAAGTTGCGATAGATCCTGGGACGCTCTGCGGCCGCCAGCAGGATCGCGCCGACCCGCAGCCCGGGCGGTTCTTTGGCGGATGTCCCGGCGGCTAAATAGGACCACATCGCGGCGACTTGCTTGGCGGGATCGCCATGGTACAGGCTGGTGAACGAGCTTTTGCCGTCGGGAAAGCTGTTGGGCATTCGCGTGCCCGGCCGGTACTTCGTCGGGTCTTGCAGGTAGCGGTTGAACCAGTCGGCCCGCAGCCGTTTGGGCATCGCCAACAAATCGATCACGCCGATCCCGCCGCCTTTGACGTCGTTGTAGGAGTGGCACTTGATGCAGGACAGCCCGGTGGCCCCGACGAGTTTACGGCCGTCGTTGACATGCACCTGGTCCGCCAACTCGGACAGCGCCGCGTCGTCGCTGGAACCTTGGCGATCCAATCGCACCAGGCTCTGGTGCAGCAGATCCAAGTGGCCGGCGCCGAAGCCCGGCATGCGGGTCAACATGTAGGGGCGTTCGTTGGCACCGGCGGCAAACAGATCGGTCAGGTAGTCCGACTTCAACTTGTCGCCGACCCCATCGAGCGGCGGCGGCAAACGGCTTTCCCAGCCCATTTCGGCCGTCGTGGTTTGGAACGATGCATCACGTGCCGCTTCGGGACCGCCGAACTCACCGCGTCGATGACAGGCATAGCAATTCAGTCCCGCCATCGTCAGGTGGACGAGGTCGGCGTCGGTGATCGAATGGGCCGAGGAGTGTTGTTTCTTTCGCAGCTCGATCGCGCGTTCGATGGCCAGCCGTTGTCGCGGCGACAGGTGAAAATCGACCGCGGGCCTGGAGACCGAGTTGGCGAGACATCCGCGGTCCGTTCGCACGTCGGCCAGCCCTGGGATCTGTCGCGCCGCCGGGCGTGTCGATTGAAATTCGTGACAGGAGGCGCAGCCGGTCGACTGGAACAATTGTCGGCCGCTGTCGACCGAATTCGGATCCGGGCGGAACTCGCTGGCCAACAACGGACCGGAGTCTTCTTTGCCGTCGGTGATGACTTCGCGGAGCGGAACCCGGCCGAGCAATGGGTCCTCGACATGAGCTTCCAGCCCGACGCCTCCGCCTTTATTGAACCACTCGATGCGGACGGGATAGATTCCCGCGGCCAGTTCAAACGTGGCCTGTTTGGTCACGACCGGGTGAATCCCATCGTTGTCGATTTGGTGGGGGCCGATGATCAATCGCGAGCCGTCGTCGCTGGCGATCGAGAACGGATACCGGCCGGCGGCGGCGATCCGAATCTGTGACTCGAACACCATCGCGGTGTTCGCCGGATCGCCGTCGTGTTTGAGTTGCAGATCCGAAACCAGGTCTTCGGCGACGGGAGTCAAGGCATCGAAATCGGGCAGCCGCTCCCACTGGCCCTTGTAGATTTGACGGCGGAATTTGGCATCGCTTGCCCGCTCGGTGACGTTTCGCGTGAGATAACTGGCGATGGCATACGCGTCGCCCATGGAACCGACCAACGAGGGCATGCGGGCGCCTTGGCGGACGGCGTGGGGCTGGGCGATCAGTTGGGCAAGTGAATCGACGGTGTACTTCGCGTCGACTTGACCGAGCGGGACGGTCGTGGCCCTCGGCGTCTCGGTGCCGTCAAAGGCGGCGTGACAGGCGACGCAGCCGACGCGGTGATAAAGTCTTTTGCCGCGTTTGACGGCGCTCGGTTTGGCGGGCCGGTCGGTCAGATCCGAGGGGTTTCCGGCCAACAACAGGTAACTGGCAATCGACGCCGCGGCGGTGTGACGTTGTTGGGTGTTGAGCCCCATCCAGGGGTCGGGCATCGTCGTCCCGGTTTTCGCCTTGTGGGGATCGGCGATCATGTCGACCAGGGCATCGGGACGCACTCGCCGACCCACGTCCGACAGCACGGGCCCTTGCTTGATCGGCAAAACGCCTTCGGCACCGTCGTGGCACGAGACACATCCGAGCGTGCTGATCAGCAGTTCGCCGCCGAGACCTTGGGGATCCTCGCGGCCGGCGAAAAATCGTTCAAAGCCGGGGACGATCGGCCGGGTCGCTTCACGGGCAGCGTCGCGTGGGACCAGCCAGATGTTGCGAAACCGAACCGGGTTCCCATGGTCCTGCAACACGATCGGCCCGTCGTCGGGGCCTTCACGGAATTTCGCCGCGGTGGTGCTGTTGGGAACGGCGACATCGTTTTGCACGGTGACTCCGTTCAGCCGGACCGTCATCCGCGCGTCGGAGAGTTTGGTGTTTCCCTGGTACCGCGCGGCGGTGAAATCGACGTCATAGGTTTGCCACTGCATGGGCGGCAAGCAGGCGTTGAAGTCGGGGGCCTTCACGCCGTAAATGCCACCGGTTTCGTTCGCCGCGCCGGAGAGCCCGAACGAATCCAGAATCTGTGTTTCGTAGCGTCCTTGGTGGTACACGCCGCTGTTGCCGCGCGCCTGTCCGCTCGCCTCGGGCATCCAGGGCGTGCGAAATTCAAGGTGCAATGTGTAGTCACGAAACGACTGCTTGGTTTCGGTGCCTTGCTGCAACAGGCCGTCCTCGGAAAGGACTCCGCCGTTCCACTGGGCCAGCGACTCTTGGGAACCGTCGAACAAGACAATGGCGTCCGGCGGCGGGGTGGCGCCCCGCGAAGGTGGTGTGCGCTCCACGCGTTCCAGTTCCAGGGAATCGGCCAAGTCGGCGACCGTGTCTTCGTCGCCGTCCAAGCGGCGCGGCGGGTTGGCCGACCCCGCGATGCGATCGAGTGCGACGTCGTACACGATGATTTCGAACTCGCCGTCGCCCACCGCAATCACTTGCATGCTGCGGTGATCCCCCGTGTATTCACCCTGGACGGTGAAGTCGGGGTCCGTCCTGTGATCCTGCGATGACGTGGGGTCTTGGGAGTGGGCCGGCAAGACGCTGACGGCAAAAAAACAAGCGAGTGTCACGCATGGAGACGCAAAACACGATGACGCAAAACGCATGGACGGTCGACGGATAGGAAGATGATCGTAGGCTGAATTGGATTGCGTCACAGCATACACGAACCGATCAATGATGGTACGGGATGATCTCGCGCCCGTTGACCGACGCCTGGGCGCGATGGATCTCTAAATCCAAACTGTAATCCATCAGCGTGACACGCCCGTCGGCGAATGCCACATTCCAACCACTGTGATGCGTCGCGCCGAAGTCATGGCATTCCAAGCAGTTTTCCCGCGAGTCCATTTTGGGCGATCGAGCCGCATAGCGGACATAGGAATGGGAGGAGATGGGGACTTCGTGGTAGCCCGCGATCGGTGAGCGGTCGCCGAACCCGTCTCCGGATTCCAGCTTGTTCAGGTCCATCGCCTTTTCGCCGACCAGGTAGGTATTGCTCAGCCCGTCAAAGATGCTGTTGAATCGCGTCCGCCGGCCGAGCACCCAGACGCCGTCGTGGGTCAACTTGATCGCGGGCGCTTCGTTGCTGTTGGGGGTGGCGCTGTGATCGATGACGGCCGAGCCGCCGTTCATCGCGTAATCGTTGCGCGCCCCGGCATCGCCGTAACGAAGGTTGTACGGTTCCAGTAGCGGATACGGCTCGGCATCGCGGCGCGAGGGGCAATGCAACGTTTCGACGGGAACACGAACCAGCGATTGAATCCGATCCGACGGCGTCACGGACAACGACCGAGCGAGTGGTTGGATCTTGGTCGCCAGCTGTGGTTCTTCCAGATAAAGCAACACCTGTGTGATCCAGGTCCCCCCGCCGAGGTTGGTTCGAAAACGATTTTCCCGCTGCGTGATCAGGTAGCCGGGGCGCTCTCCCCCGTAGCCCGGCAACGACTTGAACGCCGATTCGTAGTTGTGACATGCCAAAGCGACTTGTTTCAGCCGGTTCTGGCACTGCATCACGCGGGCGGCTTCACGGGCGGCCTGGACGGCGGGCAACAGCAAGCCGACCAGGATTCCGATGATCGCGATCACCACCAGCAGCTCGACCAGGGTAAAGGCGTGGCGCGACGCGGCGTTGCGGCTCAGGCGGGGCGGTAAATTCAAAACATCAGAAGCCGGCATCGCAACAAACCTGACAGAGTTCGGCTGACGAGCGTCTCGCGCAAAGGCCATAGGTTATAGGTGATCGATCAGCGGTTCTGCAAAACCTTTTCGAGGTTTGCCGTGTTTCCGGCGTTCAGGTTCGGATCCAAAACGACAGGGTTTCGGCTAATTGTTCGGCGTCCAGGTACTCGTGTGCCAGCAATTCGTCCGAAACCGCAGCGATCGCCGCCCAGCACAGGTCGTCGCTCAGGTGGTGGTGCAACCATACCACGATCGCTTCCAAAAGTCTCGTGCGACGTCTCGGGTCCGGGATCAATGATTCGCTGCGTTGCCACGCCCAGGCCCAGTCGTGTTGCCAAGGAGCGAAGGTGGCCGGGTGAAGTTTTTCACCGCGATAGATCATCTCGGCGACGGGACCGGCGAGAATGGTCAGCACTTCACGTTGAACTTGCCAGTCGCAGCCCGCGTCGACACGCCCCCAATTGACGTGGCAGTCACCGAACCGTTCCGGCAACCAGTCGTCCGCTTCACCGTACAGCCCGACCGATTCGATTTCCCCGCCCAGCACATAGCCCACGACCGCATGGCCGGCTTCGTGGTACGCGGTCAATGTTTCGTCGTCGTGCATGGTGAAGGGGAGGGACTGAAGATGGCAGAAAAATGGTGGGCAGGAAAATGGGGGAGAGGAGACAAGAAGAGGGGTGACAAGAAAATGCAGCGGAAATCAACTCGCCCCTGAAATCTCAAACCTGAAACCTGAAACCTGAAACCTGAAACCTGAAACCTGGAACTCAACCCCCAGACTCGATACCTTACTGTCATGGCTGATTTGATTGCACAGGGACCGCAGAATTATCATCGCTGGCGTCGGGAGATTCCCGATGCGACGACGGGTCGTGACTTGGTCATCGGTCGCAGCGATGCGGATTGGAATGTGCCTTGGGACCCGATGATTTCTCGGGCGCATGTGCGTCTGATTCCGCAGGCCGACGGGCGGATCGAAATCATGGCGGTCGCATCGGCGCGCAATCCGGTCTACCACCAAGGTCGTCATGCGCTTCGTTTTGTGTTGGTCCCGGGGGACCACTTTGTGATCGGCAAGACGACGTTCACGTTGGCGGCGGCGACGAGCAACCGTTCGCCCGAGCGACTTCGGGATGCGGCCGGTGAGGAAGGACTGGGTGTTACCGAAAACGTGTTTGATCACGTGGCGCTGCGACGCAAGCACTTTCGCGACGTCAACTCGCGGATCGATGTGCTGACGCGGTTGCCCGATTTGATCGCCAGCAGCGACAGCGATCAAGAGTTGCTCGTCCGCGTGACGAGTGTCTTGTTGCAATCGACGCCCTCGGCCGAAGCCGTCTCGATTTTGTCTGCCGCGGAATTGAAGACGGACCCGGACGCCCCGATCGAAGTGCTGCACTATGACAACCGCAGCGCTACGCTTGGCGGTTCGCCGATCAGTCGACGACTGGTCAAGCGTTCGATGGAAAAGCGGGAAAGCATCTTGAACGTTTGGGCCGGGGGAGATTCCCAGTACACGACCAGTGCGTTCACGGCGCGGGAAGACGTGGATTGGGCGTACTGCGTTCCGCTGCGAACCGAAGCCTGTCACGGTTGGGTGATTTACATCACGGGGAAACTTCCCGACACCGAGACGACCGGTTCGGGAAAGCCGCTGGACGTTTCCGAACAGCTTCATGATGACGTCAAGTTTGCCGAACTGGTCGGAACCACGATGGCCAGTCTGCAGCAGAGTCGCCAATTGCAGCGTCGCCAAGCGGCGATGCGCAACTTTTTCGCGCCGGTCGTGATGCGTGCGCTCGCCGGCGGCGACACCGCCAAGGTGCTACAGCCGCGCGAGGCGGACCTGACGGTCATGTTCTGTGATCTCCGCGGGTTTTCACGACGCAGCGAACAGGACTCGCAAAAACTGTTGCAGTTGTTGTCCGACGTCAGCGACGCGCTGGGCGTGATGACCAAACACATTCTCGGTTACGACGGTGTGATCGGTGACTTTCACGGCGATGCATCGATGGGGTTTTGGGGCTGGCCGTTGGCGCAGGACCAATCCATCCTCCAAGCAGCCAGCGCCGCGTTGGCGATTCAAGCCGAATACCATCGCTCGGATCTCGGGTTCCGTTGCGGGATCGGGTTGGCCCACGGTCGCGCCGTCGCCGGGCAGATCGGCACCAAGGATCAGGTCAAGGTGACGGCATTCGGGCCGGTCGTGAATCTATCCAGTCGGCTGGAATCGATGTCCAAGCGATTCGGGGCCGAGATCATCTTGGACGAAGCGACGCGGGCGGGGATCGTGGCGTCGGGGCAACAGCAATTCAAATTGCGTCGATTGGCCAAGGTCCGCCCCGCCGGGTTCACGTCGCCGGTGGAAATTTCGGAATTGATCGGTGAAGCGGCGATCGGGACACATCAAGTGACCGATGCGTTGATCGCCGATTACGAAGCCGCGCTGGATCTGTTTTGCGGCGGTGACCTGGACGCGGCGTTGAAACAATTTCGTTCCCTGCCGACCTGGGACGGGCCGACACAAATGATGGTCAAACAGATTCTTTCGGGGGACAGCGACGGCGAGGTGATCGAGCTGCCGAAATGATCGTGGGATCATCCGCACGATCCGGTTTCCATTCAGTCGGGTGGTGGTTCGTACGTTCTGTTGTCAAGTTACGTGGCAAGGCGTGCCGACGACCGCGCCGGATTTTTATCACTTTGCCACCGCCGCGAAATGACTGCCTACGAATTGATTGACGATCTGTTTGCCTACAACCGCTGGGCCAACGCGAAAATTGCCACGCTCTGCCAGGGACTGCGCGATGCGCAACTCGATGCGAAACGCGAAATCGGTTTTGGCACGCTGCGCGGCACCCTGTTTCACCTGTTGACGGCCGAGCGGGTGTGGATGGAGCGTTGGACGGGCGCCCCGTGGCGGCCGTTTCCGACCGACCCGGACGGCATGTCGTTGGACGAGTTCTCCGCCGGGTTGGCCGAAGTCGCCGCGCAGCGACGGTCGCTGATCGAAATCCATCGCGCCACGCGCTGGCGTGAACGGATCACGTATCAGGACAGCAAGAAAACCGAGTTCACGCACTCGCTGTTCGATCTGCTGCTTCACGTCGCCAACCATGGCGTTCACCATCGCGCCCAAGCCTTGCACTTCTTGAAACAATTCGATCGGACGGTTCCCGCCGGTCTGGACTACATCTTCTATCGCTTGGCGGCCTCGACGGTGGAGCAGTCGCCCGAGTCCGTCCGGCAGCTGCAAGCGTTCGGGTTAGATGTCGCCACGGTCCCGACGCCGGACCCACGCTACGATGCCGCCTTGATCGAACGGCTTTTCCAGTACCAGGACTGGGCGAACATCGAAATCCTGTCGATGGCTGACACGGTCGAAGTCGCCGCGCTCGATCGCGACTTCCAGATGGGTTGCGGGACGATTCGGAAATCGTTGCTGCACCTGATGGATGCCGATCGTTGGTGGGTGGACAACTGGAACGGCCGCGCGAGTGCGTTTCCCCATTCCGCCCCCGAGACTCCGTTGGTGGCGATCCGTGAGGCCTGGGCAAAAGTCGCAAAACAGCGAAACGAGTTTCTGGCCGGCGTCGATTCGACCGTCGCGATGGACGTCGTCACCATCAAACCCGACGGACCGCCGACGGCATTTCGGATCGGCGAATCGGCGCTGCACGTCGCCCTGCATGGAACACACCATCGGGCCCAAGTGATCAACATGCTGCGCCGTTCCGGGGGACGCATCCGAGATCTCGATCTCCTGTATTGGCCCGCGCTCGCGTCACGCTGAAGCGTCAACGACCGGACTGTTGCCACAGCCAGTGGATGGCCCGGCCGATTTCGTTTTCGTGTTCGTCGGTCGCGATTCCGTCATGGTCCAAACCCTCCATGACTACCAACCGTTTGGGGCCCGGCAGCGCGTCAAAGACTTCCATTTGCAACGGCGGCGGCACCAATTGGTCCCGCTCGGATTGCAGCATCACCGTCGGGACATGGGCCAGGGGCGCCGTCAACGACAGATTCATTTCCGCCGGAACGCTCTCGGCAATCGCATCGGTCAAATGCCCCAGCGGGTATCGCCGCGCGACGCGTTTGACGGTTTGAATCAACGGTGGCGGGTTGCGCAAAATCAACCCCTCGATCTGCACGTTCGTCTGTGACGCCAGGTACGTCGCCGTCGCACAGCCGAGCGAATTGCCGATCAACCAAATCCGCGGACGCCGGGCCGGCAGGCCGCTGGTGACCAGGGACCAAAATCGTGACGCGCGGTGGGCGATGTTGGCCAGCGTGGCGCGGCCGCTGCTGGCGCCATATCCGGGCGCGTTCCAGGTACAGATCTTGACCGTCGCTTGGGGAAGGAATCGGCACGGCCAATCCGATGCCCGCTCGGCCCGTCCCGCCGTGCCGGGAAATTTCAGAATCATCAGGTCCAGCGGTTGATGATCGGGCGACAGTTCGCCGGTCGTTCCATCGCCCCGCGCCCGGCGGTACTCGACGAAATATTCGTCCGTGACACGATCGACGGTCACCAACACCCGTTCTTTCGGCGCATAGACCAACTCGTTTCGCGACGGCCGCAAAACGAAACGGTTCAAGAGATGACGACGAAAGGAACGTATCATGCAAGCATCCGCTAAAGTGAGAGCAGGTTCCACAGCCCGGAATAATCATCTCTCCAATGCAGAATCGTATCGTCTTTCTCCCACGCCTCAAATGCCGGACTCAATCGAAGTTGTTCGGCGACCTCCACATTTTCCGTCAAGAGCACCCAGGTGGAACTGTAAACGCCTGTCGATTCGTCTTTGTCATTGCTCACGCGGATCGATTGCCAATCAAGACTGTCCGCCAAGCCGCGGACGACGGGGCCGAGGTCGAGAAAACGATTCGAGATGTGGATTGCCAGGATGCCATCTGCGGCGAGGTGCCGGCGATAAATCTCCGCACATTCGGTGGTCAGCAGATGGACCGGAATGGCGTCGCTGCTGAACGCGTCGATCGCCAGCACGTCAAAGTGTTGCCGCCGGTTCTCGCGCAGTTCCCGTTCCATGACGATTCTCGCATCGCCGATGCAAACTTTCGTTCTGGCGGCGGAATCCTGCAGATAGGTGAAAAATCGGCCGGACAGTTCTTGCACGGCGGGATTGATTTCGTAGAACCGGAAATCGTCGTTCGCTTCTCCATAGGCGGCGATCGTGCCCGTCCCCAGCCCGACGACTCCGACATGAATCGACTGGTCTGCCTGCGCACGCGCCTGCTTGCCCGCCTGTTTGCGCGCTCGCGCTGTTTCGATCGCAAGCCCCAATCCGCTCGCCCTGCCATAGTAGGTCGTCGGCTGCCTTTTCCAATCGTCATCGGCGTACTGAAAACCATGCTGGATCTGACCGTGTTCCAACCTGAACTTCGCCGGCATCGGGGACTCGTCATCGTCCCGAGCGGGCACGTAGTCGACATTTAAGACGCCATAAAAGTTGCGCGACCTGTGGACCACGGCGTGTGAATGTGAATCGAGGGTTTCCCAAAAGTCGTATCCCAGGATCGCCACCAACGTGAGGAGGGGCGCCCCGAACCAGATGCCCAGCGATGGCCGATCGGACGAGCGAAGTTTTCGGATCATCCACTCCGCCATCATGCCACCGAGTCCCACCAGCAGCAGCGTCCAGGTTTGCGCCCTGGTGACGACGTCGTGCTCAGACGCCAGGGCGAGCAAGATCATGGCGTACGCCAGAATCGCGACGCGGATCAACTGGCTCTGACGTTGCTCACTGAAATGCCTCAGCCCCCACAAGGCAACCAGGGCGACGGCCCAGGCTGCCATCGAAATCGCCGCGAACCGCAGGCTCAGGCCAGCGGTCATCACGTCGGGCATTCGCCACGCTCCCCAAGCCACCAACCAGCCGATGGGCAACGCCGCCGATCCGCACCAGGTCCAAGTCGATACCGAACGCTCGCTGCGTGTGCCGACGGCGATCAGTCCCAAGAAGATCAAGCTGCCGAAGCCGCCAAGCCATGCGACTTCGTCGATCGCATCCAGGGACTCGTGATGGGGCTGCCAGAGAACCGCAATCGCTGCAACGGTCGTCGCAAACGCTCCGCCGGTCCAGGTCCAAAAATCGCTTGACGGTGCCACGTCCCAGGCTCGTTGTCGGCAGGCGGCCATCAATGCAAACACGCAACACGCCACCAGACTGATCTGAAACTCCCAGTACCCCGTGAACAAATTCGTGGCCAGGATGGCGACAAACAGCCCGCCCAGGACACCGCCGGCAGAAATCAGCAGGTAAAAAAGCGTGAGGTAGCGTGGGTCTGGGCGGGAGTGGACAAGTTCACCATGGACCGCCATGCAGCAAGCGAACAGGGCGGCGGAAAAGATGACGACTTGCTTTGCCAACTCCAAATCGGGACCCGACGAAATCGCCCAGCACGCCAGCGGTCCGCAGACCAGCAACAACAATCCAAAGGCGCGTCGATCATACCACTGTGGACGATCAAAACAGATGATGAAAGAAATCAAATACAGACTCAGCGGCAGGATCCAAAGAAACGGGACCGTCGCGACATCGATGCAAAGCTGGTTCGTGGTCGCAAGCAGCATGGCCGATCCGCACGCCGACAGGATCAGCCACAGGAACACGACGATCCAGCCAGGTTTTTGGGGTAACGAAGGTTCGACCGTCGGCTGCTCGGCAACTTGATCACGCTGAATCGGCATCGCATCGTGTTTCAACATTCCGGCCGCACACCAAGCGGCAAAGCAGGCAAAAACAACGTACAAGGACGTCCATGAGACGCTTTGCTGTTGCAGCGTGAACCGGGGTTCGATCACAAACGGGTAGCTGAGCAGTGCCAGCAGTGAACCGATGTTGGACAGCGCGTACAAGCGATAGGGCGAGCGGTCCGGCGAAGTCTGACTGAACCACTTCTGCATCAAGGGGCCCGTCGAGGCGAGCACGAAGTACGGACCGCCGACCGTTGCGATCAAGACCAACAGAATGCGGGCCAGGGGCGATTGATCGGGCAGCGGTTTCCAAGTTTCATCCGGAGCGATCGGCAACAACAACACGGACGCTGCCAGGACCGCCAGGTGGACCCATGCCTGGGAACGAACCGAGAGCTTGGCGCAAATCAGGTGCGAGTAGAGATAGCCGCCCAACAGTGCCGCTTGAAAAAATAGCATGCAGCTCGTCCAAATCGACGGCCCTCCGCCGAACCATGGCAAAATAAAGCGTCCGATGATCGGCTGTACCTGAAACAGCAAAAATGCACTGGTGAAGATCGTCAGAGCATAACGGAGCATAGAATGACTTGATCAGCATGGTGTAAGACGTGCAGCACGCACATCAAAGGATTGCCAGAATGGACCGCCGCCCTTCGAGCGCGAGAGCATTTTTAGATTTCAACGAAGCATGTCATCAGGGGTTTGCAGGCTAATGTACGACAGCCTTTCCAGGCTGTCGCTGGTTTCGACGGCCTGGAAAGGCCGTCGTACTTTCTCGGGCGCCAGCGCGTTCGGCTCACACGATGACACCGCAACTTTCCTGCCAACGTGCTTAGAATACCAGGATCACAGCAATCAGATGGCCCTTTGGGTGTCAGCGGTGTCTATATTGAATGCAGCGAAACGCAATTGGCTCGCCGTTCTTCACACGCGTCGAATCTAGGGGTGACTCGATCGTGACTGATTCAAGTGTCACCAGGCTGCTACGCAGAGCGACCAGCGGAGAACGCAGGGCGGCGGATCGGCTTCTGGCGCGGTACCGAGACCGGCTGAATTTGATGGTGAAGGTGCACATGGACCACCGATTGGCGGGACGACTGGACGCCTCGGACGTGGTTCAAGACACGCTGCTGCGCGCCGCACAGCGATTGACGGAGTTCGACAAGGCGTGTGTTCCGTTTTACGTCTGGCTTCGACAGATCGCCAGAGATCGTCTGTCGGAACTCTACGAGCGGCATGTCAGTACGAAGAAACGTTCGGTCTTGCGCGAGCAGGTTTGGGGGCTTTCCCAGGACTCGATGGCACGCATGGCGATCCAGCTTGGCGGGGCAACCGGCGGCTTGATCGAGGGCGCGATCAAAAAGGAAATGCTACAGCGTCTCCATCAAGCCCTGGATCAATTGCCCGATCAGCAACGTGAAATCCTGGTCATGCGACACCTGGAACAAATGAAAGTGGCGGAAATTGCGGTCGCCTGCGGGTTGAGTGAAAGCGCGGTGAAAATGCGTCAATTGCGCGGCGTCGAGCGATTGCGGAAAATCCTTTGCCGTGACGATTCGGGATCGCGTCCATCGTCTCGAGGTCCTTGAAGGAGTGTCTGATTCACCCATGAGTTCTTCGGCTGACGCATCAGACTCCGAATCGGACCTCGCGGATCTTGTCGACCAGATCATCGATCAACTGCGGTCCGGCGGTGACATCGATACGGTCGAGTACATCCGCCGTTTTCCCAAGCATGCCGACCGGATCGAACAGTTGATCCCGACGCTGCGCTATCTCGGTGAAGTGAACGATGTCACGACCGATGGTTCTTTAACGAATGATGCCGACCTCAGTGCGAATCTTGATCGCTCGGACGACGCGCCGCTGTTCAAGCAGTTGGGCGACTTTCAAATTGTTCGCGAAATCGGCCGCGGCGGGATGGGGATCGTTTACGAAGCGAACGAGATCTCATTGGATCGACGGGTCGCGCTCAAGGTGCTTCCATTTGCGGCGATTTCGAGCGAACGTCAGTTGGCCCGATTCAAGGTCGAAGCGCAGGCGGCTGCCGGACTGCACCACACCGGAATCGTTCCCGTCTATTCGGTCGGGTGTGATCGTGGCGTGCACTACTACGCGATGCAGTACATCGATGGCACCAGTTTGGCCCTGGTGCTGAGGGAGGCTCGGCTCGCGTCGACCAGGCAATCCGGTTCGATCGGTGACTTGGGGGCTGCCGGAGAAGCCGAAACGCTGCGTGATTCGTCCGACGGCCAACCATCCGAACCTTCGAGTCGAGCCCGCGGCGAGTCCACAAGTGGCTCTGAATCTGCGACCGACGCACGGCAACATTTTCGTTCGATGGCAAATCTAGCGATCCAGGCCGCCGAGGCGCTCGAGCATGCCCATCAAAGTGGAGTGATTCATCGGGACATCAAACCGGGTAATTTGCTCTTGGACCGCCAAGGCAAGTTGTGGATCACCGATTTCGGGCTGGCCCGCATTGAACAAGATTCCGAGTTGACGATGACGGGCGATCTGGTCGGAACACTCCGGTACATGAGTCCGGAACAGGCGACATCGAAAAGCTCCGCGGTCGATCATCGCTGTGATGTGTATTCGTTGGGCGCGACGCTCTATGAATTGCTGACGCGTCGACCGGCCTTCATCGGAGACGACCGACAAGAACTGCTTCGCAAAATCATCAGTGTCGATCCCGTCGCGCCGTCCAAATGGAACCCTCGCGTCCCGGGCGACCTTGAGACGATCGTGATGAAGGCGATGGAAAAAGATCGCGATGCCCGATATGTCGACGCGCAGTCGATGGCAGACGACTTGCGTTGTTACTTGGAAGATCGCCCGATCGCGGCACGGCGTCCCTCGAGCCTCGCCCGGATCCGTAAATGGGGGCGACGCCATCCGGCAATCGTCCGGTCATCCTTCGCGATGCTTGCCGTGATCGCACTGGCATGGCTGATCGGCAGCGTGCTGCTCGTTCGGCAGACGACCAAGACGCAGGTCGCTTTGTCGCAAGCCGAGGAGAATTTTGAACGGTCCGAGTTGAATCGCGCGAAAGCAGAAACGGCAATCGGCCGCCTCGAGCGCCTGCTGTATGTCCGCGGTTTAGGCCTGGCCGCCAAAGCCTGGCGCGAAGGTGACGGCGCGGGTGCGGCGGCGCTGATGCGTTCCAACCCGGCCTATCAATCGCAGCCGGAACTGCGAGGGTTCGAGTGGCACTTTCTGGATTCGTTGTTGTTGCCGCCCGACAATGTTGTCTTCCGGTCCGATCAGGAATTGACCGCCGCGGCCGTTTCTCGCGACGGCACGCTGATCGCGATCGGTGACGCCGAGGGAACGATTCGCTTGATGCGAGAATCCGGAACGCCGTTGCGACTGGATGGGCACGATGGTCCGGTTCACGCCTTGGATCTGGACATCAACGACCAGCGTTTGGCGAGTTGCGGCGCAGACGGCACCGTCCGCATCTGGGACGTCGCGAGCGGACAAGAAGTCGGCGTGATCGAATCAGGGCATGATGGGAAACCCGTGTTTGCCGTTCGCTATTCGCACGACGGAAAATCCTTGGCAAGCGGAGGTGGCGATGGAAACGTGCGCCTTTGGGATCCGATCACCATGAAGCAGCGTTTGGCGCTGGTCGGGCACCGTCGCGATGTCCGCACGGTCGCGTTCGCCGCCGATGATGCGACGATCGCGTCGGGAAGCAACGACCGCGACGTTCGAATCTGGCGTGTCGCGACCGGCGAATCGATTCGATCGCTGCGCGGCCATACCGGGATGGTCCTTTGCACCGCGTTCACCGCAGACGGGCGCTACCTGATCAGCGGAAGCAACGACCACACGATTCGGTTCTGGGATCACGCCACCGGCGAGGAAGTTTGCGTCGTCCGCCAGCACCGCGACGGCGTTCAATCGCTCGCGATCCTCGCCGACGGTGGCATCGTTGCCGGTGATCGAGGCGGCAATCTGCGGATCTGGCGAATTCGCGGCAGGAAACCCGTGGATCGATTTCGTAATGATGGATTCTTGAGATTCTTGTCGGTTCAATTGTCGCCCGACGGGAAGTCATGGGCAGGACTGACAGCGGATGGGAATTTGATCTTACGTGATCTGGCGTCCCAACGAACCCGCGTCTTATTGAGCAACCTCGCGGTTCAGATCCCACTCGCCGAACGCGAACAGTTGGCGTTTTCTCCCGACGGATCGCGACTGTTCTGCGTGGATCGAATCGTGACGCTGCCGTCCAATTGGGACGATGCATTGCAACCGCCGCTCAAGCTGAAGATCCCCGTGGGCGCCCCCGGATGTTTCGCGCCGGAGGGAAAGTCCATCGCTGTGGGCCGGGACGGATCGATCCAGTCGTATGACGCAGAAACAGGGAAACAGTTACGCGAATTCGATTCTCCGATCAAAACGATCACGGGGCTGCGATTCTCCCATGACGGCCATCAGTTGTTCGGTTGGGCAACCGAGGGGCCGATCGTCCGTTGGGATTGGCCGGGCGGGAATGTCGTCGAAACGATCGACCATCCCCACGATCAAATCATTGACCTGGAACCCTCGCCCGACGGAAGCGGGATCGTGACGTGCGGAGCCGACGGTGCTGTCGCCGTTCGAGATGAGCAGACCTTGCGGTGGCGAGAGTTGGATCTTGGCGAGCGTCACTGCAGCAGCGTCAGTTGGTTCGACCGGGGAACCTCGCTCGCGTTGACCGCACCGGGGTTGCAGGATTTCCTTTACCGGTTGCGGCCGGACGGATTCATCGAAACACTTGCGGACAATCAGGGTGCCGAGCAAACGGAGGTTTTACAGCGACATCGTCTGTTTCTCAGTAACGTTCGGGGCGTCAGAGTCGAAGTACGGGACCTCGACCGACTCGAAGTTACCTCCGACAAGAACGAACTGCTGCAAGGTCACACCGATCGGATTTGGTCTCTCTCGGTCACGGGTGACGGAGAGCAGATGCTCACCGCCAGCCGCGACGGAACGCTCCGTCGCTGGTCCCAACCGGTCGACCGCTGGCAATGGCTTTCGCGACGCCGCCACCTCGACTTTCGCGTCGATGACTTCGCCTGGTCAGACGATCAGACGACGCTGGGAATCGCAGAGATCGGACGCGGTCTGATTTATCAATGGCCAGAAGGAAACCTGCGGCATCATTATCGATGGTGGGGGAAATCCGGGCTCGGCGTCATGGGATTTGCGTTTGAGTCGGTCGCGGTGGCCCCCAACGGCGGTCGGCTCGTGACCGGGCACCGTGACGGTTCCATCCGGTTCTGGGACCCATCACCGGGCCCGCCGATTCACGTCATCCAGGCGATGGAAATTGATGCCGGCGTGACAGCGATCACCCTCTCGCAGGACGGACGATGGTTGGCCGCCTGCAGTCGGCGTGGGAATGGATTGAAAGTCTTTGGCACGGCAACGTGGCAATCGACGTGGTCCGCGTCGGCGGATGATTGCGATGACTTTGTGTTTTCGTCCGATGGGCAATGGCTGGCGTATTGCGATGGCCGAGAGGCGGTCGTCGTCTCGACGGAGCCTTTCCGCGAAGTCAGACGATTTGCCGACCATTCCCTAACAGTGAACGGGTTGGCGTTTTCACCCGACAACCGGATGCTGGTGACTGCCTGTGAAGATCGCAAGTTACGGATCTGGAATCCGGGAACGGGGGAATTGCAAGGAACGCTCACCGGGCACGCCGCATCGATCGGTCGAGTCACCTTCTCGCCCGACGGGGCAACGCTCGTGTCCGGTGATTCCGACGGCGTGATCAAATTGTGGCACTTGGCGACGGGCCAGGAACTCTACACGCTTGCCGACCTTGATTTCGGAATCGACAAACTCTCCTTCGATGCCAGCGGTCGCGTCCTGGTCGCCCTCTCCTCCGACGGCCACGTCCACGTTTTCGACGCGGCCTCGCGGCCATAGCGCGGCCGTGGGAGAGGCTTCCAGCCTGTCATGCGGGAATCGACAGGCTGGAAGCCTCTCCCACTAATTTTCGCTCGATCTGACAAAACGCGACATTTTTTTGGTGACGTTCCGGGTCGCTTTTCCCGGATCAGTCCTGGGGCCATTTCATTCCAGCAGTCCGGTGCGCTTTGGGGATCCAAGCACGTCGGCATGCTCGATGCCGGAGGTTCTCGATCGATGCCGCAAAACATCATTTCTGGATGGCCGTTCTTGGCCTCCGGCAGGTTGTCGACGCTCGCGGTGTCTTTATCTCTGAACTGGGGCTTCTCGCGACGCGATCCAGTTCACTTGTAAGAGGTTTTTGATGTTTCAACCCCGTCGAAAGTTGCAGCGTCGACTGAGCAAACCGCAGCGACGCCGGCTGGCCGCCGGTCTGCAAACACTGGAGCGACGACACCTGCTGGCTGCTGGCGTGCTTGCGTCGCCTTTTCCGCCAACCATCGATTACGCCGAGTTTTCCGACGTGAGTGATCTGACTCTGGTTGCCGACACGAGCGCGACGCCGGAACGATTGCGACTGACGACGGCAACCCTGGATGTGGGCGGGGCGGCGTGGCATCACGACAAACAATACGTGTCGATCGGCTTTGAAACGACGTTTCAATTCCAAATGAGCGAAGGTAACGATGGTGAAAACGGTGGCGGCGCCGGTTTCGCCTTCGTCATCCAGAACAACCCCGCGCCGGTCGCCAAAGCGAGCCATTTGGGCTATCACCAAGCCGCCAATAATCTCGCGATCGAATTCGACACGGTCCAGGAAGCGAGTCTCAATGACCCCAGCGACAGCCACGTCAGCGTTCACTCACGAGGTCCCGCGCGAAACCACTGGAATGAAAACTTCTCGCTCGGATCATTCAATACCTCTGGTTCCAGGCTCGATGACGGCAATGTTCACACGGCCAAGGTCACGTACTCGCCGGGAACGATGGAGATCTACTTGGACGATCTTGCGACGCCTCAATTGGTTATTCCGTTGAACTTGGAGGAGTTGCTTGACCTTGACCACGGCCGGGCGACGGTTGGATTCACGGCGTCGGCGGGCGGTGGAATTCAGAACCACGACATTCTCAGTTGGACCTTCGCCAACACCGAAGACACGTCCAGCACGCTCAGTATTCTGGATTCGGGTCTCATCGAAGGTGATTCCGGTTCGGCAAGCCTCGACTTGACGTTGCAACGATTGGGCGATGTGTCTGCGTCAGCCACCGTCGCTTGGGCTACTGAGGCGGACACCGCGAATGCCGATGACGATTTTGCCTCGTCACAAGGCCAAGTCATCTTCTTGCCAGACGAAACCGAGAAGACGATTTCGGTGCCCGTCTTCGGTGATACCGACGAGGAGACGAATGAGACCTTTCATGTCTCGATCCAAGTCACCGAGGGAACGCTTGCCGTCGTCGATGGGACTGCCATCGGCAGCATCTTCAATGACGACGTCAGCATCTCGGTCGCCGACGTTACCGTGACCGAAGGCGATCAACAGTATCGCTTCATCGGTTCTGCGGTCGATACGACGGCCGTCAGTATCAATGCGATCCGGAAAGCGATCATCCGACCGGACGGCTACCTGTATTTGAATTCCGAAGTGCCCCCGGAAATCCTTCGCTACGACGCCGACACGGGGGTGTTCATCGACCGCTTTGCCACGATGCCGAATTCGGAACAAGCGACGTTCCGAGATTTTAATTTCGGTCCCGATGGGGATCTGTATGTCATTGATCGCAAGCCGGGCTATCGAGTGCTGCGGTTTGACGGAACGAGTGGCGCGTACCGGGGCGAATTCGTTGCATCGCGTTCGGGAGGATTGGATAGCCCCAAGACATTCGTTTTTGGCAGCGATGGCAATCTGTATGTAGCGAGCCATGGCGACAAAGTGCTGGAGTACCAAGGTCCTTTCGGATCCGAGCCGGGAGCCTTCCTTGGTGAATTCGTTTCCGGCAGCGGACGCCCGGACACGCCCGACAACTTGACTTTCGGTCCAAACGGAGACCTGTTTGTTGGCTATTCGAATACGGTCGACCGCTACAACGGAACCACGGGCGCCTCTTTAGGCACCTTCGTTCAGCCGGGTTCCGGAGGATTGAATCGACTCTTTCAAGGTGGGCTGATTTTCGGGCCGGACCGGAACGGTGATGGCCAAACCGACCTGTATGTGACCAGTGGCAGTACCGATGAAGTCCTGGTTTACGATGGGAACGATGGGAGTTACATCGAGCCCCTCTTCTCGGCCGGCTTGGGCGGCCTGGATCTGCCGGCCGGGCTCACCTTCGACGGTGACGGCAATCTGCTGGTTGGCAAAGTCGGCGGCGATGACGATCTGATGCGCTATGGAATCCAATCGCAAGCCGTCTTTACCGTTTCGCTTTCCAAGCCATCTGGTGTTCCCGTGACGGTCCAGTACACCACCGCCGACGGGACCGCCCAGTCCGGTGACTACACGCCGGTCAGTGGGACACTCACGTTTCCACCTGGAGTGACTTCGCGCACCATCATCGTGCCTACCGTCGACGATGCAGTGTTCGAGTCGACCGAAACCTTCGAGTTGCTTCTTTCCAACCCGACCAACGCTTCACTCGATGACGCGATTGGAATTGGTACCCTAGCCGATGACGAGGTGCAGCAACCGCCGACGATCGACTACCCCGATTTTTTTGATGTCAGTGATTTGAACCTTGTGGGGCATGCGTTCACAACGTTGGACGACCGGATGCAGCTATCGGACACGGGGCTTCGCCAAGGAAGCGTCTGGCATGCTGAACAGCAAACGGTCTCCACCGCTTTCGAAACACAGTTTGATTTTGTCCTGGCATCCAACGTTCGATCGTTCTCATTTGTGATTCAGAACAGTCGCCCTGAAATGCTTGGCGGAGACGCCGGTTTCAACGCGATTCCGAACAGTCTTGCGATCGAATTCGATACCCATCGAGGGTCAAAGGACAACGACCCCGACAACAACCATGTCAGCATTCAATCACGGGGGATTGAACACAATCACGCCAGCGAAGACTATTCGCTTGGCACGGCCACCATTGTTCCGGATATGAACGATGATCTGCCGCACACCGCAAAGATACGCTACGAGTCTGGCAATTTGCAGGTCTTCGTTGACGACTTGATGACGCCGGCTCTGTCCGTCAACGTCGATATCGACGATTTGCTTGATCTTGATTTCGGCCGGGCTTGGGTCGGATTCGCTGCGGGAGGCAATCGACACGAAATCTTGAACTGGCAGTTCCGTCCGCTGGTGGACCTGAGCACAACGATCGGAATTCACGACGCGGAGATTTTGGAAGGAGACAGCGGAACGCGGCAACTTGTATTGGAAGTTCAACGGAACGGCCCTGCGGAAGCAAGGGTTCAATGGCAGACGACCGACAATTCGGCGGTGGCGGGAGTTGACTATACGGCTGCATCCGGAACGATTGAATTTGTAGCAGGAGGCCCCGATGTCCAGCAAATCGCCGTGCCGATTCATGGCGATCTCACCGAAGAAGCGTTCGAATCGCTGTTCGTCCAGATTGATATGACATTAGGTCAGGCAATCATCGTCGATGACCAAGCCATCGGCACGATTCTGAATGATGATGCATCGCTTTTCATCAGCGATGCATCGGCCGTCGAGGGAGACCCGACGTTCACGTTTACCGACGAATTTGTGCCGCCGGCAATCGATGGGCTCTGGGTGATGTCGCGTGGACTGGATGTCGGTCCAGACGAAAATCTATACGTCACTGTCGAACAAGGGCCGTATCCGGGAGCAGTGCTGCGATACGATGGCCAGACCGGTGAATTCATGGGGGTGTTTGCCGCGCACAATGAACTCGATGGTGCCAAGGACATTGAATTTGGTCCCGATGGCAACCTGTACGTGACCAACAACCGTACCGACAAGATTCTGCGATTCGACGGAACGACCGGAGAATTCATCGACGTCTACGTTCCAGCCGGAGGCGCCCTCAGTATCCCGCGTGCCATCGTGTTTGGAACGGACAACAACCTGTATGTCGCCAACGGGGAATCCGACGAAATCCTGCGTTACCAAGGCCCGCTGGAGCAAGACCCTGGGGGATTGATCGACGCATTCGTGACAGCAGGCGACGGGGGGATGGACAATCCAACCACGTTGGCCTTTGGCCCCGACGGGACGCTCTACGTCGCCAGTGGAGCCCATGCCGTCTACAACAACAGCATTCTAAGATTCGATGGAACAACAGGTGACTTCATCGATGCCTTCGACGTTTCCGGAACCTCAACGCTGGCACTGGTTCCAACCGCCGGGCTGATTTTTGGCCCCGACCTGAATGGTGATGGTGTCGGCGAACTGTACGCGAGCAACGGTGACGGTCCCGCGGAGATTTTGGCGTTCGACCCCACGACCCGCGCGCTGCTTGATAGGGTCGTGGAATCGGGGGCTGGAGGATTAAGCGATCCCAAGGGCTTGGCGTTCACGTCTGACGGTGACTTGCTGGTTGTCAGCTCTGGCACACGCAACATTTTGCGATATTCCAGTCGTAATCGAGCGGCATTTGCGGCGATGCTGTCGTCACCCGTTGGCCAGACCGTCGAAGTTGACTTTGTCACCACCGATGGGACTGCGAATTCAGCCAGCGACTACGTTTCCACCAGCGGCACGTTGACCATTCCAAGAGGGATGACCAGCCGAACGATCCAGGTTTCGACCATCGATGATCCGCAGTTTGAATCGGACGAAACATTTCAGTTGACGCTTTCCAACGCAGTGGGTGCCGCGATCTCTGACGGTACCGGTGTTGCGACCATCCTCAACGATGACATCGCTCCACTGGACTTTGGCGATGCCCCGGCGAGCTACGGGACATTGATTGCCGACGACGGTGCCGTCCACGTCGCAGTGGGACCGCAGTTGGGAGCGCAGCGCGACAGCGAAGACGATGGCATTCCATCGGTCGATGCTGACGGGGACGATGTCGACGGATTAACCGATGACGAAGACGGGGTGTTGTTCGGCACGCTCAAGCTTGGTCAAACGATGGCCGCTGTGAACATCGAATTGCAGGGCAGCGGCGATGCCTGGATCGATGCCTGGATAGACTTTGACGCAGATGGAGTGTGGGACGCGAGCGAAAAAATCCTTGACAGTGCAAGCGTAAACTCCGGTCTTCAGACACTCAACTATGCCGTTCCGACAACGATGGCGCTCGGTGAAACTTACGGTCGGGTTCGAGTCAGCACGACCGGCGGCCTTGAACCAACAGGGTTTGCCGACGACGGCGAAGTCGAAGATTACTCGATCACGATCCGCGAAGACGTGGTGTATGTCGCCCAACCAGCGGAGAACGACATCACCGTCAGGCTCGCGGGGGAAAACGTCGAAGTGATCGACAACGACAACGGCGCAGCGCTGTTGGCAAGACCGATCGCGACGACGCAGTCGCTTCAATTGACCGGCACGACGGGTGACGACACGTTTATCGTCGACTACGGCGAGGGTGGTATTTTTTCGCTGCCAGACGGGATCGAGATCGACGCGGCAGGCGGTTCCGACTCGGTCGTCATCCGGGGTACGGGAACGTCCACCGCGACCCTGCGATCACCCGACGGGACACTTGCCGGCGCCATCGTGCAGGTGAATGATGCGTCACAAGTCAACGAAGTCCGACTCGCAGGCGTCGGTCCGACCAGTGTGCATGCGATGCAATCGATCCAGATCGATGGTTCGCTCAACGTCGCCCATCAAGTGTTGTCACTCGCGGCGACAAGCTCCATCACACTTGGCACGATGACGGAATTCGCGGGCGGCAGAATCGAAACGAGCGGTCCCGTTACGATCGGCGGCACGTTGAAGTTTCGTCCGCCGGTGGGGGTGACTCCAGACGTCGGAGACGCCTTCGTGTTGGTGACCGCGACGGCGCTGAGCGGTGAGTTCACGAGCCTGGACCTTCCCACACCCCCGCTCGGTGCCGACTGGGATTTGAAGGTGGGCGCGACCGAAGTTCGATTGACCTTGGTGGATCTGGCCGAAGTCGGCGTGTTGACGCTTGGCAGCGGCAGCAGCACGACGCAGCGGTCAACCGTCACCCAAGTTGACATCACCTTTGATGGTCTGGTGGACGTCGATGCGGACGCATTTGAATTGCGCAAGCAAGGTTCCCAGGGCGGTCTGGTTACCACGGCGTTCACGCTCACAACGGACGCTCAAAACAACTCGGTCGCGACCCTCACCTTCAGCGGGCCGCTCACGCGTGGTGCGATCGGTGCGCTCGTTGACGGAAATTATCAGTTAGCGATCGACCCGACAAAAGTACGTCGAACTGGAACCTCCGTCTCGCTCGACGGTGACGGCGATGGACTTCGAGGCGGCGACTACGTGATTGGCACGTCGGCAACGGACCAGTTTTTTGCCCTCTACGGCGACAGTGACGGAGACCGTGATGTGGACGGACAGGACTACGGACGATTCGGATTGACGTTCTTGAAGACCGCAGGAACTCCAGGATTCAATCCCGACCTGGACTTCGATGGCGACGGAGACGTCGACGGGCAAGACTACGGACAATTCGGTCTGCGATTTCTGAGGCGGATCTGAGTCGGGTAACGAGAAATCGACATGTTTTTTTAACCACGTTTCACCACCGATCGTTCACTTTCAAGGACTCAGAAGGTTCAGCCATGAATGACACTCCCGGCCCGGGTTGGTATCGATTGTTTCAAAAGATTGCCTTGGCGATTGGCCTGGCGGCTGCATTGCTCGGTTTCTTGATTCAGAACTCGGCAGTTTGGGGAGCCGGATTGGTGATTCTGGTGCACGCCTTGATCGCAACGGTCGTCATTGCCGTTGAAGATCGGTGCGCAGCAAATGAACGGGGTTAAGCAACGATCAACGGACGGGAAGAACGCCCGGCGGTTGCAGATCGACTCTCCTCGCCCGTTTCACCGCTGCGGTTTGATCGCCAACCATGTCGCGGACCATGGGTGACATGCATTGGGGTATAAATTTACGCCGACCGTTGACGCCATCGATCCTCCCCGACGGAATTCCCC
Organism: Stieleria neptunia; assembly: GCF_007754155.1. Lineage (NCBI taxonomy): Bacteria > Pseudomonadati > Planctomycetota > Planctomycetia > Pirellulales > Pirellulaceae > Stieleria > Stieleria neptunia. The sequence continues at coordinate 339,761 of NZ_CP037423.1, forward strand.
CTGATGCTGCTCCGAATGAATGCCCGTGTGGTTTTGCTGGCCGTCTTGCTGGCCGTGTCAACGTGTCCGGTTTCTGCTGGCGAGGATGGGACGGCTGTGGCTGGCCTGTCGGTCGTTGACTTTTTGCCCAAGGGGTATGTTCGAGTCGGTCCCAATCGAGTGGTTCGAGTGATCTGGCCACAATGCCCGGTCGCCGAAGGTACACTGTGCGAACGTCGCTCTGCCGGCGGATTCGAAGCCGTCGCCTCACTGTTTCTCCTTCCTCGAATCGTCTGACCTTCATGAAGAGTTTCCTCACGGTCTTTTTGTTCCTGCTCGTTCCCGCCGCGATCCATGCCGAGGATCTTGATTCCAAGCGACAAACAGTAGTCAGTACACCGGGGTTGGTCGCGTTCTGGGATTTTGTCAAACGAGAACCGGACGGCGGGCATCGCTTTCTGGCGCACGTTCCCAGCGGTTCGTCGACCGAGTATCCGCTCGACGTGGCGAATTACGTGAAGGATTACTGGGGACAGGGACGCGCGGCGTCGTATGCCGATTTTCCGTTGCTCGGACGGGGGCCGTTTGGACAGGCGATTCGAATTCGCAAAGAGACCGATCCGAATTTCAGACCGTTCTTGTTTGTGCCCCGTTCGCGACTGCACGACACACCACTGGATATCAAGGGCGACGACCGATCGGTTTCCGTGGTCGTGTGGGCGATTCGCGAGAGCGGGAATCATGCCCTGGCGGGAATCTGGCACGAAGGCACCGACCTGCACCAGAAAGAGACGGCCGGCATTCGCAAGGTGGAACGTGGACAGCGGCAATATGCGCTGTTTGCCGGACTGAACAAAGCCGGCAGCGCCTGTGGTCACGTTTCTGAAAATGGAGCCAGTTCGTTTTTGAACAAGTACGCGCTGCACAAATGCAATTCACTTGGTCAGTCACCCGAGGTTCCCGCCGATTCGTCGCTCGATGTCTTGGATCGCTCGTGGCATTGCTTCGCCATGACGTTCGATCACCGGCGCGATGAACTGACCGGTTGGCTGGATGGACAATCGGGCGATCGCTGGCTGGAAAACCCCCGTCGCGGTGGGCTGCTCCAATCCGCTTACAACGCCTACATGCAAGGCCACTGGCACCGCACGCCCGGCAAGCAGCCCGGCGAAGACCCGAGTTTTCCAAAAGACCAGTTCTACAATCCGCCCGAGGACCATCCCCTTTCCGTCAAAGTCCTCTCCGAGACGGCGGACCAGCGGACGGAACAGCGCGAGTACCGGTTCACCAAAGTCAACGTCACACTCAAGGCCAATGCCGACGGAAGCTTCACCGAAACCGCACGGGATCTGGTCGCGCTGAGGCTCAATCCGTGGTGGTACCCGCACGGCATCTACACGCCCAGCGACGACGGCAGTGGCGGCCCCTTCACCATCGGCCGCGTCATTCACAGCTCGCGCAGCGTCGGTTTTACCGGGTGGATCGGTGGCGTCGCGGTGTTTGATCGGGCATTGAGTGCCGAGGAGTTGGCGACGCTGACGAATCTATCCCAGCAGTAGGGCGTGTCACGCTTGGTGCAACCCTGGCCAAGCGGGGTGTTTCTTGTTAGCGGCAGGGCGCGAGCCCTCTGGTCTTTCACGGTGTTTTTGGAACGCGACCGGGCGGCTCGCGGGCTGTCGTTTTTGTGAGCCGCGACGCGTCAGCGGCCGGGCACTGCGACGCTGCCCGAGGCCTTACGGCCAGCGGCTCACCATTGACTCAGCAGATCCCGACTAAAACGACAGCCCGCTCGCGCCGTTCCGCTAACACCTTTCGGACCAAAGTAGGTGGCATTGGGCGCGAGCCCTCTGGTCTTTGACAGTGTTATTGAACCGCGACCGGGCGGCTCGCGAGAACGGTTAGCAACTCCCTCTTCTGGTCGAGTGCCACGGCGTCAATCCGCGGGAAATGTAGGCGGCGGCAAGGTGAATGGCGACAATTAGGGGATTTCCGGTCTCCTTAAACTGCTCAGGGGCCGGGCGAGAACGCCTAATTTCCTGCAGCGTGAAATAATTGGACTCCGATATGCATCTAGTTATATAATCGGGACGCCTGCCACATTTCCAAACTCACCCCAGCCAGCCGCTTTCCCCTCCATCGGCTGGCGTGTCGCGGCATTAGGCGATCACCCAATCTGCGTTCCAGTCGATTGAGCCGGACAATCGACACGCAATTCTCCGATCTCGCAAAAAGATTCATAATGATCCACCGTAGAAACATGCTGCAAGGAATCGCAGCTGGCGTCGGCGCTGCTTTTGCTCCTTCGATTCTCACCGAGCGTTTGTTGGCATCGCCCGCGGCCAGCGTTCCCGCCCTCGGCAATTCGACTCCCAAGCGAATCGTCTTCTTCATGCAGAACCAGGGCTTCGATCCCAAGACCTGCATTCCGAGCGGGATGAAGAACAGCGGTTCGCTGGGCAAGGCCAAATTGCCCGAACCGATCAGTCCACTGGAACCCTACAAGGATCGGTTGCACATCATCAATGGTCTGCACGGTCTGCACACCAGTCCCTCGCACAGTGCGTTCTTCGGCGCCTTGGGCGGCTATCGGGGTAGCGACGGTGTGCCACCGAGTGCCGCGACGATCGATTACGAATTGAGCAAGGTGCTGCCGCAGACGCTGCTGCCGCACCTCTGCATCGGCATGGACTCGATCGAGAACATGACGACGAAGCCGACGCTTGCGACGCTGTCCGCCAGCGGCGCCGGTCAACCGATCTTCATGCACTCCAACCCGAACCATCTGTTTCAGATGTTGTACGGCGGCATCTCGACCGGTGACATTCGAACGCAGCACGAAGCGCGGACGAGCTTGATGTTGCAAATCGAACAGTTCGCCGCGGCCAAGGGGCGAGCGCTTCCGGCGGCCGACAGCCAGCGTTACGGTCAATACGTCCAAGGTTTCCAGGAAGCCAATGGCTTGCGCGATCGACTCGGCGCGGTCAGCGACCACCTCCGTAAGTTCGCACCCGAGGTGGACGAGCGCTACACCAATCCCGAATTCGAAACCGACTGGCACGATCGTTTGCTGGACCTGGGGATTTCGGCGCTGACCTCTGGCATCACCAACACGCTGACGATCGGTTCGGGTCGCGGCGAGATCTTCGGAGCATGGAAAGGACTGGGCGTCGAGCAACAGGGTCACAACCTGGGGCACATGGACCAGCCGGACAACCCGATCTGGATCAAGATCCGCCAGTACAACAGCCGCATGCTGGTCCGGATCATGGAAGCGCTCGAGAGTGTTCCCGAGGGCAGCGGCACGATGATGGACCACACGTTGATCGTGTACACCAGCAACAACGCCGACAAGCAGCACACCAACGGTGCGAACTGGCCGGTGATGTTGTTGGGCAACCTTGACGGCGCCTTCAAGTCCGGCTGCTTCACCCAGTTGGATGGCAAACGTCCGATCAACGCGCTGTACGCGAGTCTGTTGCGCGCCGTCGGCCAGAACGTCGATCGCTTCAACATGGACGAGAAACAGGCCATGAAGTTCGACGCCGGCAACGGACCGCTGAAAGAAGTGTTGGCGTAAGCAACACCGGATCGGTTTTGAACGGGGCTGGTGCTTGGTGCCGATTCGAACGTGGGGTAAGCATCTTGCTTGCCATCTTCGGTGGCTGGGCACTCGCAAGCGGGAAGCTTACGCCACTTTCGCTCCAATCCTGAGACTCCATTGGACAAAACAATCGAAGGTTCTCGTATGACGGCTGGCAATCCGCAGCAACAAGTCCGACAAACAAACTCGTTGGCGATCGACGCGTATCGCTGCGTCCTGCTCGCCGTGTTCTGCGTTTCTTTTGGCATGTATCCGTTCGGCAAGACGTCTTCGGCAAACGCCGAGACTTACACGCCGGGGCAACCTCCGAAGGAGGACTTTGAGAGCTTTGCCGGGGCGTTTCTTGCCGACCACTGCATCGACTGTCATGGCGAGACGGCACCGGAGGGCGATCTGTCGCTGCACGATCTGGGGCCGGTTGACGAGATCAACGCCGGCACCTGGAGAAGCGTGTGGGCGCAGGTCTCGTTGCAGGAGATGCCGCCGCCGGACGCATCGGAGCTTGAAGTCGTCGACCGGCTGCAGTTCTCCGATTGGATCGTCGCCGAGTTGTCACGCGTCATGCAGGACAAGGGTGGTTTCCATGATCACCGTGACCCGAATAAAGGCAACTTCATTGATCACGACTTGTTGTTCGCCGCGTTGCCCGAGGAGATTCGCTTGGTGCCGACGTCATCGCCGGCCCGGATCTGGCGGGTGACGCCGCAAGAGCACATCACGCGTCTGAATGATCTGATCAACACGGAACCGGAATACGATCCGGGCAAACCGGGGCTGCGGACACACGGCGACGTCGTGCCGACCAACCACGGCGGTGAACTGAAGCTGTACTTCGGCGTCGATCGCATCATCAAGTGGCAAGGCGGCACGGTGGCCTACGCCACGTCGGTCAAAAGCGTTCCCGCGATTCTGTCGTCGGCTCGCAAACACGGGCTGGAAAACTATCCCGATTTCTACACGGTCAACAGCGCCGAAGCGACGCAAATCTTGGACGTCGCCGACGACATCATTCGGTACATGGCCGAAGGTCCGCTGAGTATCGCCCAGCCCTATCAGATCACGGACGATCCCGCATCGATTGCCGACAAGATGGTGGGGGATCTTCGCGGCTTGCCCACCAGTCTGGTCTACAGCACCAAGGTCGTCCGCCCGCTGACGCCCGTCTATGACCTGATGAAAGAAGACGGCGTCTCAGACGAACGTGTCCGCCGCGCGGTCGACTTTCTGTTCGAGGCGTTGACCTACAGGCCGCCGACCGAGCGGGAGTCGAATCAGTACCTGCAGATGGTCAACGAATCGATCCAGAAGCTCGGCAAAGAAGATGGAGCCGCCCTGGGGCTGTCGTCGATTTTTCTGGATCGTGACGCGCTGTTCCGGCCGGAACTTGTCGAGTACGGTTCGCCGGACCCGCACGGTCGCGTCATGCTGCAGGACTGGGAACTCGGTCTGGCCGTCAATCATGCGCTGCGGTACATCAAGCCCGATGAAGCGTTGCGGACGGCGGTCCTGGAAGGACGCATGCGGACCCGGGACGATGTTCGCCGCGAGGTCCAACGGATGCTCGCCGACGACACGATCCGAAAGCCTCGCATCCTGCGGTTCTTTCGCGATTACTTCGATTACGACCTGGGCGGCTACATTTGCAAGGACAACCAAGCGCTCGCCGCTACCGGTGTTAGCGCGCGGGGCGTCTCACACTACCGCGCCATGTTCGACGCCACCGCCAGCACCGATCGTCTGGTCGAGCTGATCCTGCAAGAAGACAAAGATGTACTGAAGCAACTGCTGACCACGGACAAGGTGGTCGCCACTAAGACCGACGAGGTCTATTTCGGCCGAAAACGTACCAAGGAAGAACAAGCCGCGGCGGTGGCAGAGGCCAAACGGGCCGAGGCCGAGGCAAAAAAGAAGGACAACGCCGCGCTGAAGTCGGCGAGAGAGGCATTGGCCGAACTCGAGCAGTGGTTGAAAGAGAATCCGGACGAAGACACGGCGAAGAAACAGAAAGAGCTGGCGGCGAAAAAGAAGGCGGTGACGGCGGCCGAAAAGGCGCGAGCAGCAACCGTCAGACAGTTTCGACTCGAAAACGAAAAGCTCGGCATCGCCGCGGCAGACCTGTCCGGGCCGAAGATCTTTGCCCGCGTCAGTCGTCGCAGCTTTGGCACCGGGTCGATGAAACCCGAACGAGTCCTCGCCACCGCACCCGAAGGCCAACGGTTGGGCATCCTGACCCATCCCAGCTGGCTCGTTTCGCATTCCGACGCGATGGACAATCACGCCATCTTGCGCGGCCGATGGATACGCGAACGACTGCTCGGCGGCGGCATTCCCGATGTGCCGATCACCGTCGATGCGATGCTGCCCGATGAACCCCACAGCACGCTGCGCCAGCGCATGCGGGTCACGCGGGAAACGTATTGCTGGACGTGTCACGAAAAAATGGATCCGCTCGGGTTGCCGTTCGAAATGTACAACCACGCCGGGGTGTATCGTACGCTGGAACTCGACAAACCCGTCGACACCACCGGCGAGATCATCGATTCGGGAGATCCGGCACTCGACGGCAAGGTCGCCGATGCGATCGAGATGATCCGAAAACTCGCCGAGAGCGAACGTACCGAACAGGTTTTCGTGCGTCACGCCTTTCGTTTTTGGATGGGCCGTAACGAAACACTCCACGACGCACCCGTGCTGCAAGACGCCCATCGAGCCTACAAGGAGAGCGGCGGCAGCATGAACGCGCTGATCACCTCGCTGTTGACGTCGGACGCCTTCCTGTATCGCACACGCAGCGAACCCGGGATGTTGGCCGAATCCCGATAGGAATTCAGCAGAAAAAGTGTGAGATCCGAGACGGACGACATGCGTGTTGGTGTGCAGGCTTTACGGACCGTCCAGCTTAGGGCTAGCGCGAAACGCGACAAATCTGAATGATCTGCCGAATGGGTGAGAGGTGGTCGGCGGAGGGGTGTACGACGTCCTTTCTAGGTCGTCGTGCAGAGCCCCACGGGCGACAGCCCGGAAGGGCTGTCGTACATCCGAAAAGCGATCGCCTAAAGGCGAAACACCAACGGTTGCTGAATCCCTTTTCCGCTGAGCTCTGATCTGGTTGTTGATCGATCAGCGTGGTCAAATCGCGGTCAATGCGATCCCGTCAGGCTGTCAATCTCGCGGTTTTGCCAACCCTTTGCACCCTTTCAACGTTCTTGTGCATCTTCTGCAAGAGCGTGTCCGGCTTTGGCCCACGGTTTGCGTTGTTTGAATCGAACGGTCCCCGATTGGTTTTGGGCAACAGGTGACCGTCGTGTTTCTTCCAAGCTCCATCCTTCAACGGAGACTGTAATGGCAACGGCCATCCAAACTCAATTCAAACGTGACATTCTCGACGGCGAAACGAACGAACAGGTGACGTCACTTCTGCAGCAGAACTTGATCAATCTGGTCGACCTCGCGTTGCTCATGAAGCAAGCGCATTGGAACGTCTTTGGTCCAAATTTTCGCAGCATTCACCTGCAGCTTGACGAGATCATTGCAACGGTGCGTGGCGGCAGCGACGAGGTTGCCGAGCGGATTGCAGCGTTGGGCGTCGCCGCAGACGGACGGTCGTGCACCGTTGCCGCCAGCAGTGACCTGGCAGATTACCCGCGCGAATTCGTCGACGTGAAGCAGACGATTACGCTTGTCGCCGACGCGACCAAGACGACCATCGATTCGCTGCGTTCGGCGATCGAAACACTCGGCGACTTGGATCCGATCAGCGAAGACATGCTGATCGCGATTGCCGGCCCGATGGAAAAGCATCTGTGGATGCTGCAGGCGCAAGAGGCCTAAAGGACATGGGTATAATCCAGGAGTTCAAGAAGTTCGCCTTACGCGGCAACATGGTGGATCTGGCGATCGGGTTCACCGTCGGGGCCGCCTTCACGACGGTGGTCAAGTCACTCGTCAACGACATCATCATGCCGCCGATCGGTCTGTTGGCCGGCAACGCCGATTTCTCCGATTTGTTCTGGGTGCTGGACATCCCCGATGGAGTTGCGGAGCCGGAGGGCGGATTTCAAACGCTCCAGGCAGCCCAGGAGGCCGGTGCGGTGACGTTGAACTACGGCGAATTCTTCAATAGTTGCTTGGCGCTGTGCATCGTTGCGGTCGCAATGTTCGTCATCATTCGCCTGATCAATCGACTCGACGAGCAACTCGACGAAGCCTTTGGCGAAAAACCGCCTGAAGGCGAGCCGAGCGATAAGAAATGCGACTTCTGCCGGACCGCGATCGCCTATCGAGCGACCCGTTGTCCAAACTGCACGTCACATCTGGAAGTGCCCAGCGAAGCCGCCACATCGTAGCGGCCTGTCGATCGAATGGGATTTGTGGAGTCTGCGGTGAGCCGTAGGCCGTAAGGCCTCGGGCTACGCCAGAACGCCCGGCCGCTCACGCGTCGCGGCTCACTAAACCGACAGACGGCTCGCGCCGTACCGCTAACCGTCACCCCAGACGTAGAATCAGCGACTGTCGAGGCACTCGGCCGAACACGTTGTGGTAGCATTGAGGTCGACAACTCTGGGCAATTTGAACCGCGGCCGCACGAGGGAACCGATATGCGTCATCAGCCTGAACTCCCGGTGATCAATCAATTGCCCGTCGACCTGGCTCGCGGCGGTTTTATGCGAACGCTGTTGCGCGAGTTATCCGGGACGCTGCAAGACGTTGTCGGTTTGGATCAGGCGGCCGGGTTTGTGGCGGTGGTCGGCCAGCGGATGGGAGAACAGATCAACGAGATGTACCGAACCGCGGCCGGCGGCGATCGCTTCAATGCTCAGCAGGTCGGCGAGGTTCTCGTGGATTTGAAACGGCGCATCGAAGGTGATTTCTATATCATCTCCCAAGACGACGAGAAAATTGTGCTCGGAAATCGCCGTTGTCCCTTTGGCGACGACGTGGCGGATCGACCGGCACTGTGCATGATGACGTCCAACGTGTTCGGTTTGATTACCGCTGAAAATCTCGGCTATGCGAAAGTCTCGATCGAGGAAGCGATCGCGCGTGGCGATGAGGGGTGTCGGGTGGTGGTTTATTTAAAACAATCGCCGGAAAGTAGATCGGCCGACGGGCGTGAATACTTTTCCGAAGAACTCGGTCAGGGTGCGAATCTTGACACCTGAATCATTCGAGAAGTTCGCCAACGCGTTCAGGGATGCGCTGCTGCTGGTCGCGCCGGACGGCACCATCCATGCGGGCAATCAGCAGGCTGCGACGGCCATCGGTGTGGTCGATCAGACTCAATTGCGACATCGCGACCTGGCCGAGGTTGCTGGTGAATCAGCTCCGCGCTTGAAGGAGCTGTTAAGATTGGCGCGGCGGACGTCGGACGAGACGATCGGAGCGATTGATCTCGGTGATCCTTCCCTGTCGCACCGCGTGATCGCGCGACGAATCACGGGCGCCGACGAGCGAATTTTTCTAATGCTTCGCATCGAGCCACAACACATCGCGACTCGGCAGTTTGCGGCGTTGAACGAAAAGTTCGATCAACTCAATCGAGAAATCGCCCGCCGCCGGGCGGCGGAGTTGCAACTGCGAACGGAACGCGATGTGGCCGAATTCGGTCGTGATATCGGGATCGCACTGGTCCAGTCACGGCGGTTGGATGAGGCTTTAATGCGGTGCACGGAATTGATGGTCTCGCGTTTGAACGCTGCCTTTGCCCGGATCTGGCTGGCCGACGAAGAGCAAACCGAATTAATACTGATCGCCAGCAGCGGGCTTTACACGCACGTTGATGGGCAACACAGTCGAATCCGCTTTGGCGACTACAAGATCGGACGGATCGCGCAACGGCAACGATCGCACGTGACCAACCGAGTGATCGGGGACGCGGAAGTTCACGACCAGGAATGGGCCAAACGTGAAGGCATGATCGCCTTCGCCGGGTACCCATTGATTGACGATGGGGTGACCGTTGGTGTGATGGCGATGTTTGCCCGCCATCCCATCGGTGAATCGGTCACGGCTCTGCTCGCCACCGTTGCCAATGGCGTTGCACTGCGAATCCGTAAACAATCCATCGAAGACGGTCTGGCACGCCAAACCGAAGCGTTGCGGGAAGCAGACCGACGAAAGGACGAGTTTCTCGCCATGCTTTCGCACGAGTTGCGAAATCCTCTCGTGCCGGTCCGCTCCGGATTGGACCTGCTCGTGCTCAGCGACAGCGATCATCAAGACGCCATCCGAATGATGCAGCGCCAGGTCGAACATTTGGTTCGGTTGGTCGATGACTTGTTGGACGTCTCGCGAATCATGCGCGGCAAAGTCGAATTGCGACGCGAACGCGTGCAAGTTGCCCAATTGGTCGAACATGCTCGTGACATGTTACGTCATACGATTGATCAAGCCGGCCATCAACTGACGATTCGGCTTCCCGAGCAACCGGTTTGGGTGGAGGCAGATCCCGTTCGCCTGACCCAGGTCATCGAAAACTTGCTCAAGAACGCCTGCAAGTACACCGATCACGGAGGGAAGCTGTCGATCACGGTGACGAAGCAGGACGACGACCAGGCGTTGATCCGCGTCCAAGACAACGGGGTCGGCATTGAAATCGACCTGTTGCCGCAAGTGTTCGAACTGTTCACTCAATCAACCCGAACTCTGGAGCGATCGCAGGGTGGCCTGGGCATCGGGCTGACCCTGGTCAAAAACCTTGTCGAGATGCATGGCGGTACGGTGTCGGTCACAAGTGACGGGCTGGGGACCGGAAGCACCTTCACGGTCCGGTTGCCGTGCTGTCATGCTCCGTGTGAACCGGACGAGGCGGCGGTTCGCTCCACCGCAAACGTCATTTCTTGTCCTTTGCGGGTGCTCGCGGTCGATGACAATCGCGCCGCCCGATTGATGCTGGAAAAAATCTTTGAGAAGCTCGGTGCCGAAGAGGTCGCGACGGCCGAAGACGGACCCTCGGCGCTGGAGGCGTTTTCCACGTTTCGGCCCAACCTGGTGCTGTTGGACATCGGTTTGCCCGGGATGGACGGATACGAACTCGCCCGCCGAATCCGGCAATCGGCGACGGACGATTCGTTCCTGCTGGTCGCGCTGACCGGATACGGGCAACATGAAGATCGCCAAAAGTCAAAGCTCGCCGGATTCGATGATCACTTGGTTAAACCGCCCAGTATCGACCAGCTCCGACAACTGCTCAGCCATCCCCGATTCAACCGCAGCTAGGGACAGTCGGAAGAATAAGTGGGATAGGCTTCCAGCCTGTCATGGCGAAAACGACAGGCTGGAAGCCTATCCCACAATCAATCTCCGCCACTTATTCTTCCGACGGTCCTAGACAAGGTGAACGGACTAAGCATCAAAAAGAATACCCACCGATGGCAGCGCGGACCCACGGAGTTTTGGCACCCTGTCATCCGTGGGCAACGCTGAGAGGCATTTTTTAGCGGTAGGGCGCGAGCCCTCCGATGGTTTGGCCAAGATGAAGAACCGGAGGGCTCGCGCCCTGCCGCTAAAACCTCAAGAAACACATGGGGCAGAACGATGGGGGCAGAACGATTTCAGCCGGCGGTCGATCGCAGCGGATGGCCATCTGTGTGCTATGACGCCTTGCGTGGTCGCTCAACCGCGTCGTTCGGCCTCCAACGTTCCACTTCATCGCCTCCAGGAGAGTCGCGTGTTTGCCTCCGATTCAAAGCTGCGCCCACAACTAGCGCTCTGTCTGCTACTGATGCGGCTGGGCATCACCAGCGTCTTTCTGATGTGGACGATTGACAAATTCGTCAACCCAGAACACGCCGCAGCGGTGTTCAAGAAGTTTTATATGGTCCCCTCGCTGAGCAGTTCGCTGGCCTGTGCCGTCGGGGCGATTCAATTGGTGTTCGTGATTGCGTTTGCACTCGGTGCGATGCGAAACATCACCTATCCTATCATCCTGCTTTTGCACAGCGTCTCAACGTTCAGCTCGTTCAAGCAATACGCCGATCCATGGACCTACCCGCACCTGCTGTTCTTTGCGGCGATTCCGATGTTGGCCGCTTGCTATACGCTGTGGGTCCTCCGTCGCTACGACGACTATTCGGTTGACGGACTTCGCACCCGCGGGGCAGAACTTCGCTCCCGCGGGTCAGAAACGGGCAGTTCGATGGCAACAGGCTTGGGGGGACAGGATGCGAGATGACTTAAAAACCGCGATCGTCACGGGCGGTTCGGGGGCCATCGGCGGTGCGATTTGCCGAAAATTGGCCGCGGACGGTTTCCAAATCGTGGTTCATTATGGATCCAACGAGGAGGCGGCATCGGACGTTGTCGAGCAAATCGTTTCCGGCGGCGGATGCGCGATCAAGTCAACTGCGGATGTCACGGATCCCGAGCGGGTTCGCGAACTGTTCGAGGCGGCCGAAGATGCCTTCGACGGCGTCGATGTTGTGGTTGCCAACGCGGGGACGATCACCAAGTGCCCCGTCGTCGAGATGTCGATCGATCAATTTGATTCGATGGTCGCCGTCAACCTGCGCGGGACCTTTCTCACGGCGTTTGAAGCTGCCAAGCGGATCAGACGCAACGGACGCCTGATTTTAATTTCGTCCGGATTGGCAGCACGGCCGATGGCGGGCACCGCGGTCTATTCCGCGACGAAGGCCGCGATTGACGCGATGGCCGTTTCGCTTTCCAAAGAACTGGGGGAACGCGGCATCACGGTGAATTCCGTGCAACCAGGCGCGACCGTTCCGGGAATGTTTGAACAAAGCGGCGAGGAGGCGGCCGAAGCATTCGCCGCCATGTCTCCGTTTGGGCGGCTCGGACATCCCGATGACATTGCCGAAGCCGTCGCCTTTCTCGCCGGCGATTCCGGTCGCTGGCTGACCGGCCAGATCATCCGCGTCGATGGCGGATCGATGAATTAGGAGCCGACGTGGAGTAAGCATCTTGCTTGCCTGCTCGGGTTGCAGGGGATTCGCAAGCTGGAAGCTTACGCCACGGTTCGCAAGCTGGAAGCTTACGCCACGGTTCGCAAGCTGGAAGCTTACGCCACTTGGTGGGCGTCCGGGTGATCACTTCACCCGCGTGATCTTGGAGAATTCCGCTTGGGTGTTCTTGGCATAGATGCCGACGTAGTCGACGCTTTCCAAAGTGCTCGGCAATTGGTGTTCGATCCGCGTGTCGTCGACACTCAAGATCAATTTGCCGTGCTCCAGATCGATCGTCACCGTGGCGTCAAATGTCTTGGTGGGGGCAAAGCGGCCTCGCTTGCTGGCGCCGATCCCGACGTTGGCCCAACTGCCGTCAAACGCCCCGTGGCGGCCCATTCCGATCATCGTGCCGGCTTTGTGCAAGCGATCGTTCAACGGCGTCGCCCCGAAGCAGAAGCACGCGTTTTGGGTCGCGCTGTCGGTGGCCGAGCGATATTGGATTCGAAAGGTGGCTGATTCCTGAATCGGAGCGTCCAGCTTTTGTAACGCAAACCCTTCGCTTTGGCCGGTATCCAACAAGTACCCGAGATCGCTCGCCGTAACCGTTGCCCCTTTGACCACATCAAAGTCTCCGGTCGCGTCGGTGCCCTCGGACAGTTTTGGGCCTCGCTTGCGTTTGCCGCCGTCCGCTTGATTGATCCACCACTGTTTCGGGCCTTCGTTTTCGACGCCTTCCCAAACCTCCAGGAACTTCGCTTTCATCTCCGCAAGCTTTTCGGGCATCTCGTCCGCCAGGTCATGTTCTTCTTTCCAGTCTTTCACGATTTGATACAGCTGGAACTTTTCCAGTTTTTGATCGGCAATGATCTTCCAGTCGCCGATCCTCATCGCCGCGTGGCTGGCCGGAGGCGCGATGTGGGTGCGCCAAAACAGCGGCACGGGGCGCTGCAGGGCTTTGCCCTCGCAAGCCGGCAACAGGTTGACGCCATCGATGGTGCGGTCGGTCGGTACCGGCGCACCGGCGATCTGCAGCACCGTCGTGAAGATGTCCGAACCGATGACGGGCACATCGCTGACCGTTCCCGGTTGGATCTTTCCGGGCCAGCGGATGATTCCCGGCACACGAATTCCGCCTTCGTGGCTGTCACGCTTGCGGCCGCGCAAGCCGCCGGTGGAGCCCCAGGTGCGGTTCTGTTGTGATTCCGGCTTTCTCAGGTTGCCTTTTCCAGAGCCTTCGGGGCCGTTGTCGCTGGTGAAGATGACAAACGTGTCGTCTCGCAATCCCAACGCATCAACCGTCTTCATCAAGTTGCCGAACGCGTGGTCCAGCTGGGTGACATTGCCGTGGTGCTGCCGTACGCCGGGGTTGTCGATCTCACTGTAGAGCTGTTGAAACTTCGGGTCGCTTTCGATCGGCAGGTGCGGTTCGTGCGTCCAGACGGTGATGAAGAACGGTCGGTTCGGGTCGCGCTGTTGCTTCAACCACGCCGACGCTTCCTCCGCGACCAACGGAGCCGAGAATCCTTGCAGCGGGCCGACCTCCTTGCGGTTGCGAACGAAGTTGATCGGGTCCTTGTGCGACGGTGATGCGTTGTTTTGTGTTGCGAACCACCAGTCGTATCCGTGATCATCGGGTTGCGGTTGTTCGTCGCTATTGAAATAGCCGTTCAAATGCCACTTGCCGCTGTGCATGGTCTGGTATCCAAGTGGCCGCAGCGTCTCGGGGATCGTGATTTCGCTCTCGCGCAGGTGAGCCGGATTGCCAACGGGCAGCCAACGCCAAACGCCGTTTCGGTAAGGGGTGCGGCCGGTCAGGATCGATGAACGACTCGGCGAGCAGACGCCGCAGGCGGCATAGGCCTGCGTCAACCGAACCCCTTCGGACGCAAACCGGTCCAGATTCGGCGTCTGGATCTTCGGGTGTCCGTAACAGCCCAGGTCGCCCCAGCCGAGATCGTCCGCCAGAAAGACGATGAAGTTGGGTTGGTCGGCGGCATCACAAGGCGTCGCCAGCCATGCATGCGTCCAGAACAGCAGCGACGCAAACAAGGCGGCGTGGAGAACCGGTTTCATCGGGGAATCCTATGTCGTGGTGTGGGGGGAAACGGTGCACTCGCGCATGATTCTAATTGAGGTTGTCGGTCAGAGCCAAAGTGGCGTAAGCTTCATCCGTGGGCGGTTGCGGGGGGGGGCCGACCAGTGTCCCGCCGAGCCTGACGCCCAGCAGGGCGACCGGCACGTACAATACGGTGTCGGCGACGGCGAACCACATCGGGGCAGGCAGCATCATCAGCATGGTGATGCCCCCGCACATCCACAAAACTCCCAGTGCCGCAGCCGCGATGTACCAGGTCCGTTTGGCGATCAGCCCACACACCAAACCGCTGACAAAGCTGCCGCCGGCATGGGCCACCAGCACGATCAACAGTGCCCCGGTTGGCATCCCGTTGGCCTGCACATGGTCCCGAAACGCTTCGAAGTCGTTGGGGTCAATTCCGTCGGGCAGCGGATACACGGCGTGGGAAAGGCTGACCAGGGCCATGTTGAAAATGCTGCCCGCGATCAGGCCCGCGACGATGGCCGTTACGTTGCGAATCATCGTTCCACCGTTCGTTGCGTGTGTCAGCCATCCAGATAATGCTTCAAGTTGTCTTGCAGCAAGTACGTCCACCCGTCTTCACAGCTTTCGCGCGTGAATTCCGGCACGTCCTTGGGAAACGATTCGATGCCTTCATTGGTGACGCGCAGCTTCGACCCGTCGTTTTCCTCAAAGAGTTCGAAGGTCACTTTGCCTGACCCCGGAAATCCCTCGTATCGCCAGTCATAAACGATCTTCTGTTCCGGGATCACTTCGGTGATCTTCCAAAGATGGCGGAAGATGCGTCTGCCGGCGTCGATGTCAAACTGGGTTTCGAACCCCGGTTCCGCCCGGAATTCGGGGATGTTGTCAAAGAACCACTGGACCATTTGTTCCCGCTCGGTGATGGCCTTCCAAACAGCCGGTTTGGAAGCGTCAAACGATTGCTCGACGACAATCGGTGTTGAAGATTCACTCATGCTTTCGACTCCAAGAATAGAACAGGAACGCAGGTCGGCTGGCCGGTCCCGATTCGTGTGCGTTTGACTCCCGCGGATGCATAGATGATACACTCCCTTTAGCCCGCTCGTGCAAACGCCCTGAATCGTTGGTACATCGACCCATTCGATCGAAGAGCCCGTGCAAAACGCGATCGCTGGCGCGTCCCAGAGCGTGCATGGGATGCGGTGGTTTGAAGTCGTGGAAATCCGCGGCAATCTCAACGAGGGAAAAGTTGATCATTGGCAAGTCACCGTCAAGATCGGCTTCACGCTCGATGCCTAACGCTCGGGTTGCGGCCCGCTTAAACCGAAGCGGTGCAGTTGGCCCCGCGCCGGGATCGCGTTGATCACCGGTTCCGTTTGAGGCATGGTGGCGGCGAAAAACTGCACGCGACGGTTGGCCGGAAAGTGGACGGTCGCCTTGCCGCCTTGGTGGATCTGAACGGTGACCCCGGCATCGGCGGAAAAACGTTCGATGTCGAAGCCGCAGTCGATGTTGACGGCGCCTTGGTTTTCCGCGAACACGTCGACCCACTGGTTTTGTCCAGCGGAGCGGCGAGCCGAAACCAGGAATCCGCCCTCGCCTCGAAACCGGGCAAATTGGACGTCGGTCCATGCGTCGGGAACCGCCGGGAAGATTCGCAACGTTCCGCCCCAGCTTTGCAAAACCATCTCCTGCATCGCAGTGGCGCCGTGAAGTGGCGTTTCCATGACTGGATTGCCGGCTTCGGAATACATCGTGTTGGGACGAAGGTAATGTTTCAGGCCATTCAGGTATTCAAACGCGTCGTTGCCATGGCCCAGCATGGCGGCCATGCAAGCGGCGGAGGTGGAGGAGTAGCCGGCGAAGCTGCGGCCAAAGCTGCGCCAATGCTTGAGTGAAGTTTCGATCAGATCTCGATCGGCGGATGTCTCGGGGGTCAACGTCCGCAGCGGATAGACGGCCAGCAAGTGGGACCAATGGCGATGACCGCCGGTCAAGGCCGTGTTTCGGCCAATCATTCGTCCCGTTTCGTCGGTAGGGACGGGCGTCAGCTTGTGCGAGATCTGCTTCCATTTCGGCAGCAGGGGCTCCTCGAACTGCGCATCAATTTGATGTTTCTCTTCGGCCAGCTCGATCAACCGGTTCAATCCCCAGTGCAACAGATCCAGGTCATACGTGCAGTCGGCGACGGTGCGGTATTCGGGGCTGTGTGTCGGAGGAAGGTGGTATTGTCCGTCGTTTTCCTCGACCAGAAAATGGCGGTAGTAATTGACGGCTCGAACCAGCAACGGGTACAGCACTTCGTCTCGCAGTGACTCGTCATGCCAGTAGCGGTACTCCAGATCGACGTTGTGAAGCGCCCAGAGCAGGTTGCCGGTTTCGTGACCGATGCGTGGATCGATGGGCGGTCGCCCACCCGGTTGCCCGCTGTGGGCAATCAGGTCCCATCCGGAACTGGAACGCCCCAGGCCGTAGGAGTCGCTGCGATACTTTTGGTCCACATTGAGTGACAGGTTTTCGCGGTTGATGCTCAGTCGATGGCTCAGGGCGCTCCCCTGTCCCCGCCGGTTCGCCTGGTACGGACCGGCATGCGAGATTTGGGCGTTCAGATTCCACCAGGTCGCATTCCACGCCGTCGGTTGCAGCCACGGGCCTTGATTGTCGATGATCCATCCTTTGTCTCGTGTGGCGGATCCGAGTTTGTATTGCTGGACCCAATAGAACGCGTCCCAGTAGGGATCGCCCGTGGACAGGAAACTAAGCGGGTAATAGTGGTGCCACCATGCGCGATGCCGACTGACCCATCGATCGACGGGGGGGGCGGATGCCGTTTCGACGGCGTGGACGGCCGATGCGGCGGCCGTCGATTCGGGAAAGGAATGTTGCACGGAGAGGTAGATCACCTGTGAGGTGTTCGCGCCTTCGTCCGAGCGAACGACCTTCCAAGCGACCGCCGTCTGGCCTCCGGAGACCAGATTCTGAATCGCGGTCTGGACGCCGTTGGGGTCGCCGCGGCGAAGCGTTGCCGGGTTTGCCGGTTGGCGTGGTTGTCGGCTGCGGACCGCTCGCGGGCTCTGTGCGTTCGCCGGGATGTATTCGAACGCACTGTCTTTCAGATCCCCGCTGCCCCGCGTGTCGATCATGATCACGGGTTCGTCCGCATGAACAAGGCACCGCCACGTTAGCTGCCCACCTGCGGATCGGATCGTACCGGTCGCCTCGGCATTCCAAAGGTCCAGTTCGGCGGTGCCGGCGATCAGCGGGGCCGACGTATGAAGCTCCAGATGGCCGATGAAGTGCCGGCCCCGATTGAGGACTTCGACATGTTTCTCGTTCAGGTCGTCCCTCGCGGGTGGACGATGGTCGTGCGCGGCGGAACAGCCGACGCCGAAGTGCAGGGTGCGGGGGCCGGTCTGATAAACTTGCGTCCCTTGTTCTCCATTGCCAAGAAAGGGGGCTTCATCCCAGCGGTTTGGCATTCGGTCCCAGCGTGGATTGAAACGTGAAAGCGTCTCGTTCCAGTCAACGGCATCGGTCGCTGCTTGAATCGGGGCGATCGGGGCGGATTGGGCCTTCGTCGTCTTGAGAGCCAACAGATGGCTCGCCAGGGGTAAGCCAACCAGGACGCACGTGAGTCTGATCAATGGATACATGGGATTACGATTTTCTGGCCCTTGGGATGAAGGAGCGATGGGACATCGATCGGAGGATTCGTTCGCTGCCACACGCGCCGTTCTCAGCGTATGGACTAGACCGTGAAACAGCAACTCCGAGCGTTGCACGAACACTGCAAAACGGTTGAGCGTCGGTCACGTTGATTCAGCTGTTGATTCGCCTGTTGATTCCGGGGGAAACGGGGGACCTGCCGGCCGCAGCTTGCGTCGGCACCGATGCCCGGGGGGGAGAGTGATGCATCCATTGCGCGAAAGTCCTGATCAGAGTGGGCGACAAAAATGTATGTCCCTGTCGTCCTGCGGTTCACCCTTCTCGCGCCATTCGGAGGCACATCTTTCCATAAATCGTCGCTGTGAATTTTGCGTGTTTGAAGACCCACCAAAGTACGTATGTTTTTCATCAAAGGCGGTGACGACAACTCCGATCGACGTAAGGTCAGGCGTGTTGCTGAAGGTCCGCCTAGGTGGAATCGCATCAGCCGAGTGGTCCGTTCACAGCCCATCGGTTTTACTTGGAAGATGGCATTCCGTAAGAGGTTTCATAATGCAGTCGAAGAAACGGACAGGCTTTACGCTTGTCGAATTGTTGGTCGTGATCGCGATCATTGGCATTCTCGTCGGCCTTCTGCTTCCCGCGGTTCAAGCGGCGCGAGAGGCTGCCCGCAGGATGAGTTGTAGCAACAACTTTCGGCAGATCGGTTTAGGGGTTCACAACTACTATGCGGCTCACAAGCAGCAACCGATCCAAGGTACTGGGACGAATGCAAATTCATCCACAGGCTGGGGGGCCGGCGGCGGCAATGTGACATCTGGTGGCGGCTACAGTTCCAGACGGCTGAGCTTTTTGGTCGGCATCATGCCGTTCATCGAGCAGCAAGGATTGTGGGACAAGATCTCGAACCCGCTTCGCGAGAACACCAACGGAAGCGTGATGACGGGGTCATGGAATCCGATGGGCCCCAACCCGTGGGTGCAAGATGGCTATGTGCCGTGGGCGTCTGAGATTCCGACCCTGCGCTGCCCGAGCGATCCGGGGACGGGGCTTCCGGCTCAGGGGCGAACCAACTACGCCGCGTGTCTCGGTGACAGCCATTACGTCTATCAATACACCTACCCGAACGGGAACGGCGGATCGGGCGGCTACCCCGGCGGTGTTTCGCTTGCCCAGGTCGCCGAGCGAAGTCGAGCGGGCCACCGCGGCATGTTTCGCCCCCGGGTGGACATGAAGTTCCGTGATACCTTGGACGGTCTTTCGAACACGATCCTGTGTGGCGAGATCGCGACGGATCTGGGAGATCGAGATGCTCGCACCGACCCGCGCGTGGTTTCTGGTTCGTCCGCACGAGCCCCGAGCGCGGGGGATTCTTTCACCGATCCGAGTATCTGTGATGACATGATTGATCCCGAACAACCGCGTTTTTGGCTGTCGACCGGAGTGACGCTGATCCCGTCGGCCGACGACAAACGCGGGTTCCGCTGGGCCGACTGGGGCCCCGTCTTCACCGGCTTTTACACGATCCATGGACCCAACAGTCCCTCCTGCATTCTTTCGACGTTTGCACGGACCTACGGCGGGACCATGTCGGCGAGCAGTCGGCATCAAGGCGGGACGCATGTCTTGATGGGCGATGGTGCGGTGAGGTTCGTCACCGATTCCATCGACGCGGGCAACGCCAGCGCGTCGGTCGTGTACTACTTCGACAACGCCAACCAAAACATGGTGGGGCGCGGCAGTCCCTTCGGTGTTTGGGGGGCGCTCGGAAGTCGTGCGGGTCGAGAAGTCATTTCGGACGCACTGTAGTTCACGCACTGTAGTTCACGCACGGCGAGCGGCCACAAGTCATCGCCGTGACGTCACACTCTGTACCACCATTCAAACTGAGAATTCATCCATGAAAAACCTGTTCCATCTCGCCATCCTGTCCGTCTTCGTGGTGTCTTGCATGACCGCCGTCGGGTGCAGCGATTCCCGGCCAACGGTGATCGTCCCCGAAATGACGGATGAGGAGCTTCAGCAGAAGGCCGAAAAAAAGGCCGCCGAGGTCGAAGGGCAAATCCCTACCTAGGGCTTTGTCAGCTTTCAATTTTCGAGCCTGCGTTTGTCGAGCGGAAAAGGGGTCAGGTACCAAAAACCAAATGGCCCGCAGGGTGCTTCGCATTTTTGATACCTGACCCCTTTTCCGCGGCACGCAACGCGCGGTTTCGACGGTTTTCACGTTCGCCGCCCCGCCAGCCCCGCGACTCCGTTTGCCTTGTCGCGACGCCCGCTACGCTACGCTGTGAAGCATTTTTTAGCGGCAGGGCGCGAGTCCTCCGGTGTTTTGGCAGAGAGGAAGAACCGGAGGGCTCGCGCCCTGCCGCTAAAACCTCAAGAAACACATGGGGAAAATGCTTCACAGCGTTCCCCGTTACGGATGGTCGAGTGACGGTTTCGCGGACGTTTTCATGAACGCGGCGACCTTTTCCAACATCAACGCTTTGTCGATGGGTTTGGAGAGGTAGTCGTTGCAGCCTGCTTCCAGGCATTTGTTCATATCGCCCTGCATGGCATCGGCTGTCAGAGCAATGATCGGACCGGTATAGCCGAGCGTCCGCAGTTTTGCCGCGGTCGAGTAACCGTCTAGATTCGGCATCTGCATATCCAGCAAGATCAGATCAGGACAGTCGCCACCGGCCATACACGCCGTGATGTAGTTCACGGCATGCAGTCCGTCTTCGCATTCATCCACCGTCGCGCCCGATTGGGTCAGGATGTGTTTGCTCAAGAATCGGATGTCGCGGCGGTCGTCCACCACCAGCACATGCCACGGCAATCGTGTGATCGCACCTTCTGCCGTCGTCGTTTCCGTCGCGTCATCCGTTTCCAGATTGCTGTAGTCGACCAAATCGGATGTGGCAATGTTTCCGGTGTCGATGCTGACTGTAAACGTGCTGCCGACGCCTACGGTGCTGTTCACCGTGATGGATCCTCCGAGCGTCTCTGCGAGTCTCTGGCTGATCGCCAGCCCCAGTCCGGTTCCGCCAAAGTTTCGGGTGACGCTCGCATCGCCCTGCGAAAACGGTTTGAACAGTTTCTCCAACTGTTCATCTGGAATGCCGATTCCCGTGTCGATGACATCGAGTAGCAATTGTTGCGATGAAGATTCAAATCGAACGCGAATTTGGACTCCTCCTTGCCGTGTGAACTTGATCGCATTGCCGACAAGGTTGATCAGAATCTGTTTCAACCGTTTGGCATCGGAATGGATCAGTCTGGGGGTCTTGCCCTGGTATTGGACGTTCAGCGTGAGGTTCTCCTCGCTGGCGCGGACTTCCATGATGCTGCGCACGTCTTCGATCAACCGATGGGGATCGAAGTTGTCGTATTGAACGTCCAACTTGCCCGCCTCGATTTTGGAGAGGTCCAGGATGTCGTTGATGATTTCCAGCAGGTAGTCACCGTTGCGTCGGATCGTTTGCAAGTGTTGCTTCGCTTCCTCGTTATCGGTCAAGTCGCCGAGCAGGTCGGCATAGCCCAGGATTGCCGTCATGGGCGTACGGATTTCATGCGACATGTTGGCCAGGAAAGCGCTCTTGGATTCGTTGGCGGCGACGGCGACGGCCCGTGCTTCCTGGAGTGCGGATTGGGCTTCGTGTCGGTCATGGGCATCGATCACCGATCCGACGTAGCCGACAAACCCACCCGATTCATCGAATCGCGGTTGTCCCGCGTCGATTGCCCAGCGGTAGCTGTCGTCGGCGGCGCGCAAACGAAAATCGAGTTCGAACGGTTCGTGGCGATCGACCGCGGTCAAAAAAGCCTGCCGCGTGGATTGTCGATCGTCTGGGTGGACCGCTTCGATCCAGCCCGTCCCCAACCCTTCCCGTTCGGATTGCCCTGTGAAATCACACCAGCGTTGTGACAGGAAGGTGCATTGATGGCTCTGGTCGCTGACCCAGATCATCGCGGGAGCCGCATTGGCCATATTGCGGAACCGTTGTTCGCTATCACGAATCCGTTGCTGAGACTCTTTTTGCTCGGTGATATCCCAGTTCAGCCCGTGCATGGCGACGACGCTGCCGTCAGGGCTGCGAATGACCGTGCCGACGGCGGCCAGCCAGCGAATGCCTCCGTTGGGCAATCTGACCCGAAACTCCACATCGAAATCGCCTTCGCCCGCGGTGGCTCGTTTCCAGCTCGATTGCAGCGTCGACAGGTCGTCTGGGTGGACGTACTCGAACAGGGTTTCCGGAGACGGGTCCGCGATGGGGGCGATTCCCAGTAATTCAAACAGTTTGGAATCCCAATGGCTCTTTTCGGGAGTCCATTCCCAGGCGGCCATTCGGCCGGCTCGCAAGGCCATCGAGACTCGGCGTTCATTTTCCATCAACTGTTGCTGAGCCCGGTAGCGGTCACGGATATCAACACCCGAAGGGATCAGGAACTCGACCTCGCCATGGTCATCGGTCACCGGCGCGATCATGAAATCAATCATCACCCCTTCGTCACCGGGTGCGAACAGTGACACGTCGTATCGAACGACCTCACCCGCCATCGCTCTCCGCATGGCGTCACGCATTCTGGCGGCAACCGCCGGGTCGTAACTCCACCACGGCGCCTCATCAAACGGTTTACCGATCACGTCTTCACGGCGGGTCCGCGCGATTTTTAGTGACCGGTCGTCAACCTCCAGAAGGATCCCGTTGCGGTCGACGACTCCGACAAGCCCGAGTTGATTGTTGATCACGCGTCGCAGATGCGCTTCGCGATTGGCCAATTCCTCCTCCGATCTCGCCCGTTCGATCCGAATGCCGACGCGATCGGCAACTTCCTGCAACAGCCTGCGTTCGTCGGGCTGCCAGTGGTGGGATTCGTCATACAGGGCGGAGACAACAAACTTTGTGCCGCGATCGGTCACATAGGCAGAATTACAGAACGCACCGATGTTGAACGTGTGGAACGATTTGACCAACCGAGCCTCTCGTCGCGGGCTTTGGGCGTCGTCAGAGAGCACTTGGTTTCCGGCGATCAGGATCGACCGTTCGGCGTCGTCATGAAAGTCGCGAACCGAATGTTTTCCCACCATGCTGGGGCCGTCGCCGATGTGATGATCACACAGAATATCAGCCGTCTCACCCCGTTGATCGAATTCAACGAGCAGACAACGCGTCAACCCGAGGTAGTTTGCGGTCAGCCGAGTCGAAATCGCCATCAGCTCGTCGACCGAAGTCAACGGGACAAGCCGTGTTTGCAAATCGGACAGAAATGCGAGATTCAGTTCGTCGACTTTGCGGTCGGTGATATCACTCGCCACGGCGGTGATGCTCAGTGGGCGATTGAGCTCGTCGCGATCAATGAATCCTCGTCCCGACGTCCAAATGGCCCGCCCGTCATCACCTCGGATGACCCTGAAATCCATCTCGTAGGATTCGCAGGTTCCCGTGAAGATGCTCTCAAGCTGCTCCACAACAGAAGCTCGATCGTCGGGATGGATGATGTCTAGAAACCCGGCCCGGGTCCCACTGAATTGGTCGTGCGCATAGCCGAAAATTTCGAACAGCTGGTCGGACCATGTCACGCGATCATTTTTGATGTCCCAGTGCCAGGTCCCCAGGCGACCGGCGTCCAGTGCCAAGTTCAATCGTTGCTCGCGATCGAGCAGCCTTTGTTCGGACTCCTTTCTGGCGATGCACTGAGCCATCGCGTCGGCCATCGGGATCAATTGTTCAAAGACTGCTTGGGCCAGCGAATGTCTGGTGAACAAAGCGAACACTCCCACGACGCGATGTTCGACGACCAGAGGAAACCCGGCGAACCCTTCCATGCCTTCCCAGTTGGCTGATGGTGGATCACCGGCATCGGGGGCGTCAGGCAAGTCATTGGTCAGCAGCGGTTGTTGGGTTGCCGCGATTTGCCCGATTTTTGATTTCCCCAGAGGCACCCGCCGTTGCGGGCCGTCCAGGTGGGTGTCGATGCCGGCGTTGGCCGTCCGTTCCAGCATCGCGTCCTGTTCGTCCAGCAACCAAACATGTGCGTGGGCGGCATCGAGTCCGTCGACGATCCTCTGGCAACAGGTGTTGAGTATTTCGCTTAGCGGTGCCTCGCCCGCCAAGGAGACGGCCAGTGAAGCGTGCAAGGCTGCCAATTCGGCTCGTTCCAAGAGGGTTGCGTCGGCGAGCTTGCGGTCGGTGATGTCGCGTAGATAGCCGGTAAAGAATGGTGAGCCGTCACGGCCATGGGAAACGCTGATCGCCACCTCGACAGGAAACAACCTGCCGTCGGCTCGTTCTGCCGTTAGCTCCACGCGTCGGCCCAGCAAGTCGGACGCACCGGTATCGAGGAACCGGGTCAGTCCGTTGCGATGGGCTTCACGGAATGCTTCGGGGATGATCACGTCGGATAGACGTCGGCCGACGACGTCGGATGCCGCATGTCCGAAGGTCCGCTCTGCTGCCGGATTGAAATCGACGATGCGGCCGGCCGTGTCCATCGTGATGATGCAATCGAGTGCAGATCGAAGGATCGCCGTCTTGCGAGCTTCTTCGTCACGAATCGTGTCGGTGAGTCGACGTTGTCGAATGAATTGTCCGATTTCGTTCCCAACGGCTCCTAGCAATTGAAGCAATTCGGGTTCTCGCGTCAGCTTTCGAGTGGTGTAGATCTCGATGACACCTTTGAACTTGCGACCCACGACGATCGGAGTCCCGACGCCGCTGGCAAGGCCGCTTTGCTTTGCAGCAGCCGCTCGGAGAAACCCTTTTTTATTCTGGATGTCTTCAAACCAAACCGGTTCACGGTCCCGCCAGGCTTGTCCGGGCAAACCCTCTCCTAGGGCAAACCGTGTCTGGCGACTGAGGTCCACGAACGGTTGCAGGGAGCTGTCGGACGCGTCCGCTTCGACACATGTCAGGAACTCTGCGTCAGCGTCAATTCTCCACAGCAAACAGGCTTCCGCCGACAGCGAAACGCGGAGCGCCCTCAAGACTTTGGGTATCACCGTCTCAAAGGAATCGGCGTCCGCCAACAATTTGGTGACCGCATGCGCTGCCGCCAACCGCATGCGGAGTCGGTGCTGCTCCGTGATCTCATAGAACGTGACGACCAGCCCACCACGACCATGGGTAGCGTCCGCATAGGGCTGGACGCGTCGTAGGAACCAGCGGCCGTCTTGCGTTTCGATTTCATCTTCAATGGATGAGTGCGAGTCGAGCGAGACATCGTCCGGGTACGCCGGCATCTCGACCGCAACGTGCTTCACGGCCTGCAGCGGGAAGCCGATATCGGCCGGGCTCAATTGATAAAGTGCAGTGACCCCCGGCGTAAAACTTCGGATCTTTCGCTCGTTGTCCAGGAACAGCGTGGCGATGTTCGTGCTGTCGAGAAGATACGTTGGGTCGGACTCCGGTGGAGCCACCGGGGTGGGCGTTGACACGGTCCTCGCCAATGACTGGCCGGCGTCGGCTGATTGTTTCTGCAATGCCTGCGTCGTCGTTTCGAGGTCCGCGCGGACGGCCGCCAGTTCCCGACGGAGTTGTGCGATCTTCATCCAGTTGGAGGCATGCTGGTGAATCACCGAGGCAATGTTCGCCGCAGGCAAGATCGAATCGGCGACGTCGGCCATCGCGGCCGTCACCGATTCGGAGTCGTCAGCGAACGTGTGTCCGCCGGCGTCGCCGATGGCCTTGAGACCCAGCCTGCCCTGACCACTGGAAGCAACGAGAAGGACTCCCGCGCTGGACTCCCCACGTTGCCGCGCCAGCGAACGAAAAAAGTGGTCGATCGGGTTTGATTCGCCGTCGGCATGGTCTTGATCGATCACGACCAGGTCGTCGCCACGCAATTCGAGAAACGAGTGGGGCCGACAGGCAAAGATACAGCCGGCCGTGAGTTTTTCCCGTGACACGACCTCAATCACCGGCGCCGACGTGTGTTTCTGCAGCATCGTCGGTTGCAGCGGACGGACGCCGGGATCGCGCAGTGGCACCAGCACGATCGCCACCCCGGGCGTGTCACCAAGCGCAGCAACAAAGTTTTGTAAAGCGTCCTGTCGGCAGGTTGCAACTCCGACGCCAACGACGAACGGCGTCGTCTGTGATCGATCGCTCATTGCAACGCTCGTGGAGAAATGAAATGCGAAAACCGAAGATCAATATGCGGCAAAAGATGACCGGGCTGTCCGTGTCGCAATCGCATCGTCGAGAGAAACAGAACTCAGCGGCGCCGGTGATCCGCGTCAGATCGCCCAGGCATTGCGCAGTCGAATTCCTTGTGTGATGTTCACATCTCTGCCGCGAGGCAATCCTGTCTGTACGAGTCCTCAAGTCTAATTGAATTGGACCGACCGCGACTGTGGGCGTCAATCGTAGACGAATCGCTCGCCGATCAAGACCCCCCTCGGTTGAGCGGCAGGGGCTGAAGTTTCGTTTTTCGGATCGGGTTCCTGCGCCATGGTCAGCGGCGGATGACCGAGCAATATGATAGAACAGCGAGCAGTTGCCTTCGGCCATTGAATCGTGATTCGCATCCGTCCCGTCATCGACAAGAGTTCAGGTGACCGCACGCGTGACGGCCGCCGACGCCGCCACCCCCATGCCCTCAAACGATTCCATTGAATACCGAATCCACCGACCGAATCCCCGTCGATCTTGTTCGCGCGATCACGATCCTGACGATCATCGTGACGTTGGGGGCGGCGTTGATCGTGGCCAGCGAAATCGTTTTGATTCTGTTTCTCGGCGTCTTGTTTGGTGTTTTCCTGACCAAGCTGTCCGGCTGGATTTCCGCCCGCTCTCCCGTCGGTTATCGGGGGGCGTTGGCGATCGTCGTCGTCTCATTGCTGTTGGGCTTGGCCGGTTCGGCGACGTTCTTCTTCGTGCAAGTCAATGAGCAAGTGGAAAAGGCGAGTGAACGGATTGACGAGGGAATCCGTGAGTTGCGAAGTCTGGTCGGCAGGTATCCGGCTTTGAAATCAACGCTCGCGTCGACACCGATTGTCTCCGACGCACTCGGGGTGGAGGGGGACGACAAGAATCGCAACAACAGTGGTTCGTCGGAGCAATCAGGCATCCAACTCGGCAGCATTCCAGAGCCCGTCAAGCAGGCTGCGCGATCCGTCGGGCAGATGTTTCGGACGACGTTCGGATTGGTGGTCAACAGCCTGCTGATCTTTTTCGTCGGGCTGTTTCTGGCGATTTCACCGGGCGGCTACCGCGATGGAGTGGTGCATCTGGTTCCCGAGTCGAAACGGACGCGGGTTGCGGAAGTGCTCGACACCACCAGCGAGACGCTCTGGCGTTGGCTGATCGGTCGATTCGGTTCGATGCTGGTGACCGGAGTGGGTGCGTTTTTGCTGCTGCTGGTGTTGGGGATTCCGATGGCGGGTACGCTCGGCATGCTGACCGCACTGCTCACCTTTGTTCCCAACATCGGTGCCGCAATCGCGTTGGGTTTGGCGATCTTGTTTGCGTTGCCACAAGGCGTCGGATCGGTGGGAGCCGTCATCGGCGGGTACGTTGCATTGCAGCTTTTCGAAAGCTACGTCGTGACGCCGCTCATTCAGCAGAAAGCGGTGTCACTGCCGCCGGCATTGCTGATCTCCTTTCAAGCGGTCATGGGCGTGCTGTTCGGGTTCATCGGTGCCGCCGTCGCATCCCCTTTGCTTGCCACCGGCAAAACGATGGTCGAGATGCTGTACGTGGAAGATTACTTGCATTCAGCGGATACTCACGGCAACCAGTAGCGCTCTCGACCGTAGTAGTCGTACAAGTGTTCTTCGTAGCCACGGTTGATCGGTGTCAGCGGGTCGTACTCCGGCGAGTTCTTGATTTCCTCGCGAGTCATGTTGATGGACACCGTGGTTTCGGACCACGAGATGGATTCGATCCACTGCGGTGAGATCAAAACCTTGCGTGCCGGCAACCAGTTCTTGGTGTCGACGACGACATACCGGATCGCCCAAGTTTCATCGTCAACGATCAGGTCCTCGACGTGCCCGAGGTCACCATCGGTTGCTTCGATCCAGTAGTTTCTGATCTCTTTGACGCTCCGAAGATTGGGAAGGGTCTCTTCCACCGTTTGTTGCTCCTCGGCTGGCACGTGGGCAGACATCGGCATTCCCACCGGTCCACCGGCGGCCATCGAGACGCCGGCCGGTCCCCAGTACGCGGGCACGTCGTAATGCTTGAACAGTTCCGCTTCCATCTGTCGTGAGACCGGCTTTTTCGAGTCGACGTGGGGGCTGTCCTGGACCTGTTGCTTGGTCAGCTTGACGGCGATCGCCCGTTGCTGCCAATCACGCTGACCCAGAATGCTCGGCGGCAACAAGACGCGGCGATCCGAAAGCCACTTGCCCGTATCGACAACCAGATGCCGGGTCAGCCAATCGTCGGTATCGATCAGCAGGTCCAAGATCGTTCCGACCTCGTCGTCAATGCCGGCCAGTGTGGTTCCGCGAACTGATTCAAAAGCGATCAACATGATGGGTCTCCTATCAAACAGTCTCAAAAAAGGGCTTGAAGACGCATCCGATTGGCCGTTCAAACCGTGTTCGATAGACGACGCAACTCGCATTCCGATCATCGGAAATCGGTTCGGCAAGTTGGCGTCGAAAACGCATCGGTTCATCACTGCGGGTTTATCGAGCCGAAACAAGCCGTGGTGGAATGCATGAAGAGGCACCACTGTGGATGCTGCCCAACCACGTGGGAGCCATTTTCATCGGTTGTGTCGGCATCGGGGATCGGATCTTCGCCGCAAGGGGATTCGGCATGCGAAGTGCTCGATATCAGTCGTCACTGAACTTCATTGACGGCCTCCATCAAGAACGATGGACGTCATCGATCGTTGACCGCACCACCGAGGATCGCAGATGCCCATCAAAGAAGAACCACCGAAGACCGGTGACATGTACCGTTGCCAAACGTGTGATCTGGAAATCCACATCACCCAGCCGTGCAGCTGTGAGTCCCCGACAGTGGAGTTCACATGCTGTGGTAAACCGCTCAAGAAAGTAACCGCGCTGCCGGCCGGGATGCCATCTTGATCGGCACGCACCGGTCCCGACGCTGAAGGTCAATCACGACTCCCTCCCATCACGCGAATCCCATCATGAACCTTCGATCCTTTCCCGTTGTCGCAGTGGCGGCAACGATGACCCTTGTCAGTCTTTTCCTGCCCAGCCCCGCCGTGTTCGGGCCCTCGGTGGCTATCGCGGCCGGGCGTCCGGCATTTGATTCCGACAGACTTGAATCGGCGATCAAGGCCGACCTCGATGACACCGAGTCTCTCAACGCGAGCCGGATCAGTGTGGAGGTCGAAAATGGACTGGTGACCCTCGCCGGCAACGTCTCCAGTCTGATGGACAAACGCCGTGCGGGACAAATCGCCAAACGGACTCGATCGATCCAAGGTGTCCTCAATCAGCTCTACGTCGACCGCAGCGATCGCAGCGACGACGAGATTCGTGATGACGTTCTGATGCGGTTGCGTGTCAACGACAGTCTTGACCGTCCCGAAATCGTGGTCAACGTCCAAAACGGGAGCGTCGCGATGACGGGCAAGGTCGATTCGCTGGCGGAGAAGCGGCTCGCCGAAACGGCCGCCGCCGGAGTGCGTGGCGTGACCGAAGTGAAAAATCAACTCACCGTCGCGCTGACCAGTCCACGAAGTGATGGCGAATTGCGCGAGGAAGTTCAGGCGTTGATCGTCAACTCGGTCTACTTCGACGACGTCCAAGTCCGCGTCGAGGTGGAAGATGCGCTGGTCAATTTGAGCGGCACCGTCGGTTCGGTCACCCAGAAATCGCACCTGATTGAAACGGCTGAAATCTGGGGCGTCAAAGGTGTGCTTGCCGACCAAGTTTCGGTCGATCCCGATCAACTCGATCCGACGCGACGAGCCGGTCGCTACGCAAGCGCCACCGACGAGTCGATCCGGCAGACGCTCGATCGCGCGTTCGCGAATGACCCGGTCGTGTTTCCCTTCGCCGATTCGATTTCATCGACGGTCCAGTCCGGCGTGGTCACGCTTGACGGGACCGTTGGACGCCTGCGGGTGAAAAACGAGGCCGAGCGGTTGGCCATGGATGTGGTCGGCGTCGCTCGCGTTATCAACGAACTGGAGGTACGCTACGGAGGCAAACCCCCGTCGGATGCCGAGATCATTCGCCTGTCCCAGCAAGCACTTTCGCGAAGCCCCAACCTCGACCGGCGTGATTTTCGCATCCATTGTCAAGCCGCGCACGTGAGTCTGTACGGTTTGGTGGAAAGCGAATTCGAAAAACAATTGGCCGAATGGATCGTCGACGGGGTCCCCGGTGTGGTGCATGTCAACAACGCGCTTGCCGTCCAAGACGACTGGAAACCGAAAGCGGATGATCAGATCCGCGAAGACTTGGAGCGAAAACTACAGCTGGCACTGTTTGACACGTCCAATCAGATTGACGTGGAGGTCAGCGATGGAGTCGTCATTTTGACCGGTGAAGTCGACACGTGGCGTCAATGGCAAGCCGCGATGGATCTGGCGATCGAAGCCGGAGCCCGCCACCCCCACAACCTGTTGAACGTCCGCATGCACCCGCCGCACGGTGGTTCCAGGATCTACGTGCCCCGCTAACGCGTTTGGGGGTTGTTAGCGGCAGGGCGCAAGCCCTCCGGTCTTTCAGTCTGTTTACGAGCAGCCACCGGACGGCTCGCGCCGTTCCGCTAACAGGTTGGGGGTCAACGACGTGAGGCCGCGGCCGGGAGCGTGTAGACTGTGCGGTTGTGCCCCTTGCCCGCCTCCCGTCCCCGCCCGCCCCGATTTCCATGCGTCACCTACTTTGTTGGCTTGTCCCCCTGACGGTTTGTTGTCTTTCTTCGTGGGCCGGGGCCGAAACACTCCGGCAACCGGACCGTCTGGAGCAACAACTCGGCAGCGTGTCCCCCAGTTTCTTGGCCGAACAGGTGCGTCGACGTGGTGACGCACGTCGCGGCGCGTTGGTGTTTTACAAGTCCGCCGCGGGGTGCGTGAAATGCCATGGCAGCGGCGCGGACGCGACACCACTCGGTCCCGATTTGGCGACGATCGGACCGGTCACCGAAGAGCACGTGATCGAGTCGTTGCTCGATCCGTCCAAGAAGATTCGCGACGGCTATCAAACCCACACCCTGTTGCTGGAGGACGGGTCGGTTGTGACGGGGTTGATCGCAAAAACGACCGATGACAGCGTGACCTTGCGATCGGCTTCGGATTTGACCCGCGAGACCAGCCTTGCGCGCGACGAGATTGTGCAAATGAAGCCGGCGTCCAAATCGATGATGCCCGAGGGGCTGGTCGCATCGCTGCCAGACCAGCGAGATTTCTTGGATCTGGTCCGCTACGTCAGCGAAGTCGCCGCCGGGGGGCCCGAACGATTCGCCGATTTGAAACCGCCAGCGGAGCAGTTGGCGGTCAAAGATGACTCTCTGGATCTGGATCATGCGGGCATCATCCGCGGTTTCCGCTCGCGCGATTTCGAAGCCGGCAAGGGGATCTATCACGGCTATTGTTTCAATTGTCACGGCAGCGATGGCAACACACCCTCGTTGCCCACCGCCCGCGCCTTCGGGACCCAAACGCTGAAGTTCGGCAGCGACCCCTACCGGATGTTCATGACCCTGACGCGAGGCAACGGGCTGATGGCTCCGATGTCGCACCTGACCCCCAAAGAACGTTATCAGGTCGTGCACTACATCCGCGAGCAGTTCATGAAGCCGTCCAACCCCGACTACTTCAAGGTCGACACGGACTACTTGGCAGGGTTGCCCAAGGGATCCAAAGATGGCACGGAAATCGAAAACGTGCAGCGAGATTTTGGTCCCGCCCTGGCGTCCCAATTGAAACGGCAATTCAGCAGCGTGCTGACGGTC
Organism: Stieleria neptunia; assembly: GCF_007754155.1. Classification (NCBI taxonomy): domain Bacteria; kingdom Pseudomonadati; phylum Planctomycetota; class Planctomycetia; order Pirellulales; family Pirellulaceae; genus Stieleria; species Stieleria neptunia. The sequence continues at coordinate 371,849 of NZ_CP037423.1, forward strand.
AAGCTCGGCGATCTGACCGTCTCGTATGACCTGCACACGATGAACCAGGCCGGCATCTGGCGCGACGGGTTCTTGGATCTCAGCAACACGCAGCACGTTCGGGCGCGAGGCGAAGGGACCGCCAATCCCGACGGCCGGTCGCTCGATTTACTGGCGGGTTGGCAATGGGGGCATGACGGAACACTCGATTATCCGCGGGACCATTTGCTACCGCGGGGGCCGATGCCGAAGCGGTGGATGGACTATCGCGGGCATTATTTGCACGGCGATCAATTGGTCCTCCGTTATCGCATCGACGGCCGCGAGATTCTGGAGTTGCCGCAGCAGGGCGCGCTACGAAACTCCGTCCGGCATTCGCTGCGAATCGGCCCGGGAAAGGCACTTGTGCTCGCGGCCGCCCAAGGCGACGCGTCGCGGGGCCGGTCGATGATTGTGCCGATCGACGGCAGCGGTGATGCCGACAAGGTTGACGCCGGCGGCGGAGACGCGGGGGCGGTGATCGCCGTGGTCGGTGCCCCGTCAGATGACGACCGTGCCGAAGCAGCGCTCGATGTGTTCACTGCCGCGGCCGTGACCGGACAGGTCCAGGGACTGAAATGGCAGGTCGACGCGAAGCATCGATTGCAACTGGTGATTCCGGCGAGCGATCAAACACGGCAAGTCGACGTTCACACTCTGGCGGGCCGATCGGTCGAGGATTCCAGCGGAGCAGGCGAGCACGTTTCCCTGTCGCAATTCCAAACGTTCGTTGCCGAGTCTCAATCGACATCACCGCTGGTGGAGTTCGACCGCCTGACGTCCGGCGGGCCGCTGTTGTGGCCCGACGTGTTGACGACCACCGGATACCTGGGATTGGAACAAGGGGCGTACGCGCTCGACACGATCACGATTCCAGACGCCACGCCGTGGAACACTTGGTTTCGCACTTCGGCCTTGGACTTCTTTGCCGACGGACGGATGGCGGTTGCGACACACGGCGGCGACATCTGGATCGTTTCGGGCATCGACGACGACTTGCTGAATTTGAAATGGAAGCGATTCGCGGGCGGGTTGTACGAACCGTTCGGTGTCAAAATCGTGGACGGAAACGTCTTCGTGACGTGCAAGGATCGGCTGGTCAAACTGCACGATGCCGACGGCAACGGCGAAGCGGACTTTTATGAAAGTTACAGCGCTGATCAAGACGTTTCGGTCAACTTCCATGCCTTCAATTTTGATTTGCAAACCGATGATCAAGGCAACTTCTATTACGCCAAAAGCGGGCATGGCACGGACTCGGACATCCCCGGCGCGGTGATCAAGGTCTCGGCCGATGGGCGGCATCGAGAGGTGTATTGCACCGGTTTTCGCACGCCCAACGGGATGGGCAGTTTGCCCGACGGCCGCGTGGTCGCCAGCGACAACCAAGGTCAATGGACGCCGGCATCCAAAATCAGCTTGCTGCGGCCGGGCGGTTTTTACGGCTGGGTCGGCAACTATTCGATCCCCGGCATGTGGGCGCCCGGCGGCGGAACGATCGACCTCGAAAAAGTCGTCCCGCCGGATGCGTTCGACCCGCCGCTGGTTTGGATGCCACAGGAATTCGACAATTCGTGTGGCGGCCAGGCCTGGGTCGACGACGAGCGTTGGGGGCCGTTGTCGGGGCACCTGTTGCACACCAGTTTCGGCAAGGGATGGATGTATTACACGATGATCCAAGATTTTCCCGACGTCTCGCAAGCCGCGATCATCAAGTTGCCATTCGATTTCAGCACCGGAATCATGCGCGCCCGTGTGAATCCGGCCGACGGACAAGTCTATGCCACCGGGTTGCAAGGCTGGAACGGCGGCGGACGGATCGGTCTGGGCGACAAAGGGATCCAGCGGCTGCGGTACACCGGAAAACCACACAAGATGGTCAGCGATTGTGCCGTCCAAGCGGACGGATTGAAGCTGCAATTCAATTTCCCGCTCGACGTCCCGTCGGCGACCGACCTGGCATCCTACGACGTGACGCACTGGAATTATCGTTGGGCGAAATCGTACGGTTCGGAAATGTATTCGCCCGAAACCGGTGAGATCGGCGTCGATGAGATGAACGTGACCAGTGTCTCGTTGGGCAGCGACGGCAAGAGCGTGCTGTTGAACATCCCTGATCTAAAACCGGTCGATCAAGTCCACCTGTTGCTGAAGCTAAAGGCGCGCGACGGAGAGGGATTTGAAGAAGAGATCTACTGGACGATCAACCGCGTGCCGGAACAGTGATCGGCTTGTTGGTGTGCAGGCTTTGGAGACCGTCCAGCTTCAGGCGATCGCTTTTCTGATGTACGATGGCCCCTTCCGGGCCGTCGCCCGTGGGGCTCTGCGCGACGACCTTGAAAGGACGTCGTGCACCCCTCCGCCGACCACCTCTCACCCATTCGGTCAGATCATTCAGATTTGTCGCGTTTCGCGCTAGCCCTAAGCTGGACGCCTCAAGGCTAAACACCAACGGTTGCTAGGGTGCTGTTGCGGCGTCGGTGTTCGGCACCGCACCCAACCCGACTCCGCCCAGGCAACTGGTGTCCATCGATCCGTCTCGCACGACGAAGATCCCGGGGAACTTGTCTTCCCAGGGCAGGTTCGCCTTCGGGCAATACTGCCGTGAATTCGATTCGATCGCGGCGACGCCGGGGACGTGGGCGGCGATGGCGGCGGAGTGAATCAGCGAGGCGCCCGGACAGGTCAAGTCTTGGACGCACAGGAACAGGCCCAGTTTCTGCGCGGCGACGGCCATCAACATCGATTGCGATTGTCCTTTGCAGGCCTTGAGCGCCGCCCCGGTGTAGCCCATCTCGCGGGCCAGCATCAGCGATTCCAGATCGGTCAGCGATTCGTCGATCACGACCGGCTTCAGTTTTGCCGCTTCATGCATCTTGTTTTCCGGATGCGCCTTCAGATCGCGGGCCGTCGGTTGTTCGATGTACTGCACGCGGTCAAACCCTTTCGGCGTCCGCTCGCGAAGTTTTTCCAACATCTCGATCAAGTAATCGACATGTGGGCAGCGCTCATTGAAGTCCAGCGAGTAATACCAGGTGTCGACGCCGAGTGTTGCCTGCGTTTCCGCGGCGATGCGATCGACTTTGACGATCCGTTCCAGATCCCAATTGACGTCGTCGCCGTTGAGTTTGAGTTTCAGGTGCGTCAGTCCGTTGTAGCGAATCCATTCGGGCAAGGTATCGGGCAAGCCATCGCCGGTGGGTTTGGTCAATTCACCATCATCGAGTGGATCGAGCGCGCCGACCAGGTGGTACAGCGGCATCCGCGGTTTGGGTTTGTCCAGCAAGAAATCGCCGATCCAATCACCGGCGTAGTCCGCGCCCAGGTAGGCACCGACGTCACGGCTCATGAAATCCTGGCCATAGGTTTGAAAACAATTCTTGCCGTGGACTTTGCCAAAGGCGTCGTGGATCGCCGCATCAAAGGGGCTGCCGGTGACCATCGTGGCCAGCATGGGAATCGGTTGAACCAGCTTGAGTTCGCCGCTGACTTCGGCGGCTGCTGCCAGGTACAGTTCCTCAAGCGCCATGCCCAGGTCGACCGGGTGTCCGAATTCGGCGTAATCGCCAGCGATCGTTTCGCAGCGCGCGGCCAGTGTGGTCATCGCGGCCAGGGTTTGATCGTACGCCATTTCACGCGACGGGAACGCCCAGATGTTCGACAGCGGCATGGAACCGAATCCGGTGGCCGTCTTTCCATCGCCAGTGACGACGTCACACTCCACGTTCAACACCGTGGCTTTGTCCACGGGCATGCCGCCGAACTTCATCGTGGTGCGATAATCGTGGTGCTCGTAATTGGTTCGGACGCCGGTGATGCGGATGTCGGTGGGTTTCATGGTTCCTTGGTTCAGATAGTTCGCGATGCAACGTGAGCGCCGATTCAATCATCACGCTACGGTGGCGGCGGTAGTCTATCAGATTGCACCACCGGCTCGATGCCCAAGCGGAAGGGACGCCCCGCCGGCGAATCACGACGCGCACTCGGTGGAAACGGAGACAGCCGGCGACAGATTACTGAGCACCTTGGACCGGCGTGGGGCGTTTCTCATGAGGTAGACTGTCCGTATCCGCCCTGAATCTCCCTGATCCGATCATCGTTTCCACGCCCGCACTCATGTCCTTTCGCCGGCCTTTTTCAACGTTTCTGCCTTACGTGACGTTGATGGTGCTGGTGTTTGGGGCGTCCCCCTGCCGGGCGGACTCGGCCACCCGTGAAGCCAACTTCCGAACGCATTTGCTGCCGTTGCTTCGCACGTATTGTTATGACTGTCACGATTCCGGCAGCGAAATCGACTTGGCCAGCGACGACCGTGCCGCCAGTTTGCAGACCAATCGGACCCGTTGGACCCAAGCGATCGCCCATTTGCGTTTGGGGACGATGCCGCCGGAAGACGGTCCGGAGCTGGATTCCGAAACGCGGCAGCGAATGGTGCGGATGATTGACGCCGTGGCCAATGCGGTCGACTGTGTCGAAAATCCCAACGCCGGTCGCGTCGCTTTGCGTCGGCTCAACCGTGACGAATACCGGAACACGATTCGTGACTTGACGGGCGTCGACTACACGCCGGCGGCGGATTTTCCCGGTGACGATGTGGGGTACGGATTCGACAACATCGGCGATGTGCTCTCGCTGCCCCCGTTGCTGATGGAAAAGTACGTCGATGCGGCGTTGCAGGTCGCCGGCGAAGCGATCTACACGCCACCGCCGCCGGAACTGTACGAGATCGAGCGCGGCCCCGCATCTTTGGTCGGCGCCGAAAAATTCGGATCGCGCGTTCCACTGGTGCTCGCGTCCCAGGGCACCGTCTCGTTACCGGTCACGCTGCCGTTCGGCGGGATGTACCAGCTGACGCTGTTGGCAGGCGGCGATCAGGGCGGGGACGAACCGGTCAAGGTGGAGATCGATTGGGGGCGACGGCCGGTCGTGATCGAGGTCCCCAATCATGAGCCCCGGGAATTCAAGATTCCCATGCGGTTGGGAAAAGGCAGCCGCTCGATCAAAATCAGTTTCATCAACGACTATTACCAGAAGAACGTCGCGGACCGAAATTTCCATTTGCACCACGTGAAATTGACCGGCACCGAGACCCGCAGCGTTTCGGTCGACGCGTCCAAGATTCCGCCGAGTCATCAGAGAATCATTTTCGTCACGCCGTCCAAAGACGTGACGGTCGACCAGGCGACACGTGCCGTGCTGTCCCGGTTTGCCAGTCGTGCGTTCCGTCGACCGGCCAGCAGTTGGGAAGTCGATCGGTTGTCCGCGCTTGCCGCCCAGGTGCGTGACGCGGACGGAAGCTTTGAAGAAAGCATCCAAGTCGCCATCGGCGCCGTTCTGGTTTCGCCATCCTTCCTGTTCAAAGTCGAGCGGCCGCAATCGCCGGGTCCCGATGGGGCGATGCCGAGGATCACCGATTATGAACTGGCGACCCGGATTTCGTACTTTCTGTGGAGCAGCATGCCCGACGATGAACTGTTGATGATGGCCCATCGCGGGACGATCCGAGATCCGAACGTGCTGCTGCGAAAGATCGCATCGATGATCCAGGACCGACGTGCCAACCAGTTCGTCGAGAATTTCGCCTCGCAATGGTTGCAGATTCGCAACTTGGAAAACGTCGATCCGGACACCAGGGTGTATCGGGGTTTCAACGACCAGATTCGCAAATTGATGATGCGTGAGACGTTGACGTTTTTCGCCGCCGTGATGCGGGAGAACCTGCCCGTGACGACGCTGCTGGATGCGGATTTCACGTATCTGAATCAGCCCCTAGCGGAGTTCTACGGCATCGCCGGTGTCGCTGGCGATGGATTTCGCAAGGTCTCGCTGGCCGGGACACCGCGTGGCGGATTGCTGACGCACGCGAGTGTGTTGACGGTGACCAGCAACCCGACCCGCACCAGTCCGGTCAAACGCGGAAAATGGGTGCTGGACAACCTGCTCAATACACCGCCACCGCCGGCGCCGCCGAATGTTCCCGAATTGCAACGTGACGAATTGGTCGGCACGTTGCGCGAGCGGATGGAGCAACATCGTCAGAATCCGGGCTGTGCGACGTGCCATAACATGATGGATCCGCTCGGTTTTGCCCTGGAAAACTTTGACGCCGTGGGGCGTTGGCGGTCCAGCGAAGGCCGCGAGCCGATCGATGCGGCGGGCGTGTTTCCCGATGGCACGACGTTCGACGGCGTGGATGATCTGCGCCGTCTGTTGGCCGGCCCCCGCAAAGAACAATTCGTTCGCTGTCTGGCGGAGAAACTGTTGATCTATGCGATCGGCCGCGGCACCGCGTTTTATGACAAGTGTGCGATCGATACGATTGTCAGCGAGTGTCGCAAGCACGACGACCGCTTCGCCTATTTGATCGCAGCGATCATTCAAAGCGACCCTTTCCAGAAACAAGGTTTCCGAGAGTAATCCGATGCCCAAAACCCTTTCTCGACGAACCGTTCTGCGTGGCGCCGGTGTCTCGCTGGCCTTGCCGCTGTTGGATGTGATGTCATCAAGCCGCCTGTTGTCCGCCGCGGAAGCAACTGCGCGGCCGCCGCTGCGGATGGCGTTCTTTTATGTGCCCAACGGCATGCACATGCCTGATTGGACGCCACAGAAAGCGGGGTACAAATACGACCTGCCGCCGACGCTCGAGCGGATCGCCGACTTTCAGGATGACATCAATGTGTTGAGCGGGTTGACGCTCGACGGCGCGCGGGCCCACGGCGACGGCGGCGGCGACCACGCCCGCAGCGTGGCTGCGTTTCTGACGGGCGCCCATCCCCGCAAAACCAACGGTGCGGACATCCAAAATGGCATCTCGGTCGATCAAGCGACCGCCAAGTATGTCGGTGACCAATCGCGTTTCGCCTCGCTGGAACTCGGGCTCGAAGCCAGCGCCCAGGCAGGCAATTGCGACAGCGGCTACAGTTGTGCCTACGCATCCAACATGTCGTGGCGCGGGCCGACCAACCCGATGGCCAAGGAAATCGATCCCGGTGCGGTGTTCGATCGGCTGTTCGCCGGAAAGAGCGTCAAAGCGACCAAGCAGGCCAAAACGAAACGTGAACTGTTTCGCAAAAGTGTGCTCGATTTCGCACTCGAAGACGCCAAGCGATTGCATCAAGCCTTGCCGGCCGTGGATCGTCGCAAACTAGACGAGTACCTGTACGCCGTCCGCGATGTGGAAAAACGACTCGGCGGCGCAGAACGTTTGCGGTTCGATGAGAGTGGCGTGCCGGATTACCCGCGCCCCAGCGGTGTGCCTCGGGAGTTGGACAAGCACAGCGATCTGATGATGGACATGGTCACGCTGGCGTTTCAAACCGACAGCACGCGGATCCTGTCGTTCATGTTCACCAATGCCGGCAGCAATCGAAGTTACAAAGAGATCGGCGTCAGCGAGGGGCACCACGAGTTGTCGCACCACGGCAAAAGCGAGCACAAGCAAACGCAAATCGCAACGATCAATCGCTATCATCTGGACCGTTTCGCGTATCTGCTGGGGCGGTTGCGAAATGTCCGCGAAGGCAGCCGGACGCTGCTGGAAAACAGCATGATTGTTTACGGCAGTGGGATCAGCGATGGCGACCGCCACAACCACGACGACCTGCCGATTTTGTTGGCCGGCTCGGCGGCCGGTCGGATCAAGACCGGACGGCATCTGAAGTACGACAACGGCACCCCGCTGTGCAATCTGTACGTCTGGATGATGCAGCAAATGGGCGCCGACGCCAAACAATTCGGCGACAGCAACGGCGTGATCAAGCTGTAGCCCGCGCCGTGAGCCGCGACGCGTAAGCGGCCGGGCCTTTCGGCGTCCGCCCGAGGCCTTACGGCCAGCGGCTCACCGTTGACTCCGCAGATCCCGATTCAATTGACACGCCGTGAGCGGGCGACGCGTGTTTGCCCTGGCACGTGCCGTCCCCAGGCGGGCCCCTGGGGACGAGGCAGTGACAATCCTAAGCGTCGATCACGCGAAGGGGTCGTACTGGCCGGGGACGGGAATCGGGTACTTGCCGTCGGGGCCGGGCAGCGCCGATTCCGGGGGCGGGGTGTCGATGGTGTAGTCATCGATCCCGGGCGCCAATTCGCGTCCCTTGTTCAGCAGGTCATCCCATTTGATGACCTTGCCGCTGTAACACGCTTCGCGGCCCAGGATGGCGGTGAAGGTCGACAACGCGCCGTACTCGCCTTCGTTGTAGATCTCTCCGCGGCCGAGAGCCGCGATCAGATCGTTCTGCTCTTGCTGGTGGCCTTGTTGACGCTGGCCGCTGAATTTCCAATCGCCGCCTTCACCGGAGATTTGTGATCCGGAGACGTCGGCGGTTCCCTTGGTGCCGTGGGCGTACTCGGCGACGTGCGTCCAGGAGCCTTTCAGGTGACGGCCTTGGCTGAACATCTTGGTGCCATCGGCGAAGGTGTATTCGCAGAAGGTGTGGTCAAAGATCTGGCTCTTGGTCGGGTCGCCATCCATTCGCTGCTCGCGTCCGCCCATGCCGTTGCATTCGACGGGGTACTCGCCCTTGAGCCAGCAACCGACGTCCAGGTTGTGGATGTGTTGCTCGCAGATCTGGTCGCCGGAAAGCCAGTTGAAGTGGTACCAGTTGTTGCACTGGAATGCCATTTCGGTTTGCTCTTCGGTGCGGTTGCGGTACCAGATGCCGCCGCCGTTCCAATAGACGCGGGTGGCGATCACGTCACCGATCGCGCCGTCGTGGATGCGTCCGATCGTTTCCAGATACTGGGCTTCGTGGCGGCGCTGGAGACCGATGCCGACCATCAAGTTTTTCTTCTTGGATTCTTCGACGCTGGCCAAGACGCGTCGGACGCCGGTGGCATCGGAGGCGACCGGTTTTTCCATGAAGATGTGCTTGCCGGCTTTGACGGCGGCTTCGAATTGTTGCGGTTTGAAACCGGGAGGCGTCGCGATGATGACCAGGTCGGCGTCGACTTCCAGCAGTTTCTTGTAGGCGTCGAGTCCGACAAACTTGTGCTCGGCCGGCACATCGACCTTGTCCTTGTAACGCTTGGACAGGGAATTGATGGTGGCCGAGGCCTTGCCGTCAAACGCGTCGGCAACCGCAACCAATTTGACGTTGCCGCCGGATTTGAACATGTTGACCGAGGCACCGTTTCCGCGGCCGCCACATCCGATCAAAGCGAACTTGATCTCGTCGCTGCCTTGGGCGTGTGCGGTTCGAGCAATCGTGCTGGTCAGGGTCGCGCCGGCGGCAGCGGCAGTGGAAGTTTTCAAGAAGTTACGTCGGCTAGGATGATTTTCCATCTGTTTATCCTTTCGGAATGATCAACTCGACGGGCGGCGACGCGACAAGTGCGTCGTCGGCCGGCGAGTTTTTTGGGAATGGGAATTTGGTGGGCAACAAGATCACGCTGCTGTATTGTAAAGGCAATCGCTTCCCAATTGACTTTGCTTGGACCGTATTCTACTAAGGTTTTTTTAAGCCGAGCCGTTTTTTCGGCGACAACCGAGACCGGCGCGCAATCGAAACCGGCGACAACCGAGACCGGCGCGCAATCGAAACCGGCGCAACAGTGCCGCAGGAGCAACCGATGTTGAACCCCAGCGATCCGACACCGTCCGACCGGGTGGGCGAGACGGCACCGGTCCAACAGCCTGCGATCGATCAGCCGCCGCAACCGGGGTTACCGATCGAATCCGAACCGTCGGCCCCGCCGGCGTTTGGTTGCATCGTCTATTTCGCCCGCGAAGGTGGCACGTTTTGCGGTCGCGTCGCCAATTTGGGCGGAATTGAGGTATCGGCATCGAGCCAGCGAGAAATGCTCGGTCAAATCGTCGCACGCTTCAAATCGGCCGTCGCCGACAGCCTGGCCAACGGCGAGACCCCCGCCTGGATCGTGCCGCCGGCAGAAAAACGGCCCGCTGAAACCAAGCTGTTTTTGCCCGTGCATTTGTAAGGAGCCAACGGATAGGTATTACCGCAACTGCACGGCGAGGCAGACTTCACAGCGGTTTCGGGCCAGTTGACGCACTTGCACGTCGACCGGGTTCCACGTCTGGATCTGCTCCAGCCAAGCGTCGATTCGCCCCGCCGCGTCGTAGTGGCCCAGCTTCATCGTCAGCAACATTCCCGACAACGAGCATTCACGGTGCGTCACGATGTGTTCGATCGTCGTGAGTGTCTTTTCCGGTTTCACGTTCGAATCGGCCAGTAGCCATTTGACGTTGCGGAACTCTCGGCGGGGAAGATCCCCGGCGCGGGCGCGGAGGTGTTTGAATCGCGGGTGATTGGCAATCCGCTCGTCCATTTCCGCCGGATCGATTCCGATCACCTTCAACCCCAACTCGAGCAGCCGTCCGCAGGCACCGCCGGGGGCGCTGCCGATTTCCACCACCACATCACCGGGCGCGAAATCGAAGCCGCTCCACGTGATCGATTCGGCGGCTTTGTAGTAGGCGCGTGAGATCGGTTCATATTGCGGCTCGATCGGCTGCACGCCGCCGGGCCAGCGCGAATGCCACTTGGCTGAGGTGTGCCAACCGATCATCCAGTCGTCCGGATCGACCAACACCAGATCCAGCACCCGCTCACCGGGCTGGGCGATGCGGTTGGGTTGATCGCCGCGCACCCATCGCTCCGCCAGCGACTGATGGACCCGCTGGGCGACCAGTTTGGCGACTTCATCGACCCCGGGTTCGAAACCGAATTTACCGATCGGAAGGCGATCGCGCGGCCAGACGTGCAGTTGATCAAACACCCGACCGCCGGCAAACGTTTCGTCCAGCAAGTCGACCAAGCGGGTCACTTGGGTTTCGCCATCGCCGTCTTTCAGATGGCCGATCGAGTGCGCCGCGGTGCGGATGAAGGTCCCGCTGGGCAACGCCATCGGTTGATCGTGTTTGGCGGTGACGAAGCCGGGCCGCGAAAACGCCAAACGCCAACCCGCCGCGGCGATCGATTGTTTGACCTGTTTTTCGGCGCCATTGGCGCAGCACAACATGGCAAACGTTGGCTCGGCGGTGGGTTTGTCGGGAGAGGTCATGGTCTGCGTTTTGTGAGGTGAAAAGTGGGATAGGCTTCCAGCCTGTCAGACTCGAGTTCTTTCTGAACGGTAGGTGACGCTGTGCGTCACATCTCAGCCGTGACGCACAGCGTCACCTACCGCGTGGAATCGACGAGCCTAGAAGCCTATCCCACTAAGGCGGATGTCAATTTTTCGCCCAAGTTTCAAGTCGCTGGCGGATCCCCGGAATCAGCTTGCCGGCGTTTTCGAAATACAGTTTCCTCAACACCTCGTCGGGCAGATCGACACCATAGATCTGCCAAAGCCCTTGCGGCGGGGGCACTTTTTCGCTGTACGGAAACGACTCGTCGCGGGTCTCGAAGAATCGCCAATACAGCTGCAGACGTGTCTCGGGCCAGGGACCGTCGGTGCCGAACAAGAGTCGATCTTGATAGCGAATCAAGAACTCCCGCGCGGTGAAGGGTTGCCGTCCCAGCTCGGCGATTCGCGACGCCGGTTCGATCCACAGATTCGGGTACGCGTCCAGCCACCCGGCGACGACTTTTAAGTCCTCGGGGTTGTTGGCGACGTGGGCGCCGATGAACTGCGTCTTCGGATGACGCGCGATCACCCGGTTGCGGGCCTCGAACAACTCCTGACGCGATGGAAAGGCGTCGCCGTGAAAGCTCCAGTCGGGGTGACGACTGAGTTCTTCCCAGCGCTCGTTGGTCTCATCGATCGGATCGAAGAACGCGGCCGGATCGGCGGTGTGGATGATGATCGGTAACCCCAACTCGCCGCACTTGGCCCAAATCGGATCCCACCGCGGGTCGTCGATCTTGATCAGCGTCCCGTCGGGATTTTTGTACTGCAGCCCGAATCGCTTGAACAGCTTCAGCCCACTGACGCCCTGTTTGGCGGCTTGTTCGAGCTGGGCGGCGGTGCGGTCGGCGAACCCCGGCCGCTGACAGGGCCACAACGCCGGTTGATCTCGAGGCGCGTTTCCCTGCCAGTCGATGTTGGCAAAGATGGCAAAGCGATCGCGATAGTCGGTCCAGAGAAACTCTCGGTGGTGATCCAGTTGAGCGCCGAGTTTCCCGTCCAGCGAAACACAAACCGCGATGTGGTTGCGATCCATCAGTTGGACGAAGTCATCGAGGGCTTCTTTGCTATCACGCAGCCGATAATGGAAATGGGTGTGAACATCGACGACGGGCATTGCCGCAGCGTGTCGCGGATGCTGGGGGACGACCAGTTTGGAATTTGGACGAAAATTCCGCAGCAGCAATTCGCGTCCGTCACGTCCGTCCAGCGGCAGCTGCAAGGGCGACGCGTCCGATTCACTGGCAGCCGGTTCACTGGCAGCCTGCCGGCGCGTGTCCTGCGGCGGCGGATTTTGGGCGATGGTCATTACCGGGGCGAACCAGGCGGCGGCCAGGACGACGACCAGGGCGGCGGGCGAGGTGCGAAACGAGATTTGCGACGGTAGACGAAGCCAGCCTCCGATGCAAAGCTTTGTCGCCACCGCGACGACCGTGGGGTCCTCGACCGCTACAATAAAAAACGGTGATCGTGAAAGATGAAATGGCATCGAAGACGAACGGTGGGCTCCAAGAGGGCGAGAGTGACGGAGTGAGCAACGAAGACCAAACGCAGTATCAAACCGAGGGCGGCCGATCGACCAGCAAAAAGCTGTCGATGCAGGCGACGACACCACCGGCCGATGTCCCAGGGTATCGACTGGAACGGTTTTTGGGCAGCGGCGCGTTCGGCCAAGTCTGGGTCGGACGGGATCTGAACACCGGTCGACCCGTCGCGATCAAGTTTTTCTTGCACCGCGGCGGTGTGAATTGGTCGTTGCTGAGCCATGAGGTCAAAAACCTCGTGCAATTATCCTCCGATCGCCACATCGTCCAAGTGCTGGAAGTCGGTTGGGACAGCGATCCACCCTTTTATGTGATGGAGCTGGTCAACGGGGGGTCACTGGAAGACGAGCTGACCGCACGCGGGGCGATGCCGATCGCCGAATCGGTCCAGATGTTTCGCAAAATCTGCGTCGGGCTCAACCATAGCCACAGCAAGGGGGTTTTGCACTGCGATCTCAAACCGGCCAACATTCTGCTGGGCGACGACCACGAGCCCCGGCTGGCCGATTTCGGTCAGAGCCGGATGACCCATGACCAATCGCCTTCGTTGGGCACGTTGTTTTACATGGCCCCCGAACAGGCCGATCTGGAATCCTCACCCAGCAGCGCGTGGGACGTGTACGCCGTCGGTGCGATCATGTACCGGATGCTGACCGGCGGGCCACCGTATCGCGAAGATTCGATCATCGAACAGCTCGACACCGCCGGTTCGCTACCCAAGCGGTTGCAGCGTTACCGCGAATCGATCCAAAAAGCCTCGCCGCCGGTCCGGCACATCCAGCGATCCGGCGTCGACCGCGAATTGTCACGGATCGTCAGTTGCTGTTTGGCGGCCAATCCCGACGACCGCTTCACCAACGTTCAAGAAATCTTGGACCGCTTGGATCGCCGAGACGAACTGCGTGCGCGACGGCCGCTGATGGTGCTGGGGATTCTCGGCCCCATTTTGCTGTTGGTCGTGACCAGTATTTATGCGATCCGCACCATCAATCGCGCCAGCGAAGAAACCAAGCAAGCCTTGCGCAAAGAAGCGTTCAGCAGCAACGAGTTGGCGGCCAAATTTGCCGCGCGAACACTCGAAAGCGAACTGGAACGTTATTTCCGGCTCTGCCGCGACGAGATCGACGAGCCCGATTTTCGCGCCACGCTCGCCGCCGCGCTCGAGGACCAGGCGGTCAGTCGCAATTTGAAAATCATCGCCGATCAGGGCTCCAGCGCGTCGGCCCTCAAGATGGTCGAAACACGCGACACCCTGCTGGACCTGCCGGCGCGGATCGCTTTCGATGAGTACCTCGATCAACGTCTGCAGCAGTACACCGATCAAGCGGACGATTCGCGCGTTCCACGTTTGGCGACGATGTTTGTGACCGACCGATCGGGGACGATTTTCGCGATCGCTTACGACAACCCCGTCGCGCGCGATCAAAACAGTGCCGGCCGCAACTATGCCTACCGGACGTATTTCCACGCCCTGAAAAATGATCTGCCCAAAGACACGCCGTTCGACTCGATCGAGCCTCTCGATCACATGCATCTGTCGGCCGCCTTCCAGTCGACCGCCACGGGGTTGTGGAAAGTCGCGATCAGCGGGCCGGTGTACTTGTCCGGCGACCGGTCCGGCCAGCCCGACGCCGTGTTCGTGGCCACCGTCAACTTGGGGGATTTCGAATTGCTGCAAGGCGACGAGGGGGCGAACCAGGTCGCCGTGCTCGTCGAGGCCCGTGAAGGCAAGGTGCGCGGGACGATTTTGCAACACCCGTACTTGGAGGCCCGGCACCGGGCCGGCATGCGCAACGCGGGCGACCCGTACAAGGTCGATGCAGAGAAGATGGACGATCTGTTGCGCGGCGGCGATGTCGACTACCAAGATCCCGTGGCCGTCGCCGAAGACGCCCAGGTTTACGGTGGACACTGGATCGCGGCGATGCAACCGGTCGCCGTGCCCGGCGAAGGCAAATTTGGCTCCGGCGGCGACAACCAGGCCGATCTACTGGTGCTGGTGCAATACCGATTGAGCAAAGTGTTCGCGCCGGTCGCGGCGATGAAGCAGACGTTGCACTGGGAAGGGGCCGCGGCGATGCTGTCGATTCTGGTGGTCAGCGGCACGCTTTGGATCTTTGTCCGCCGGGTCGGCGATGATCGCGTCCATCGCAGGCATCGCCGAGAACATGACGAACCGGAGGCCTCGCCGACCGAACGCGAGCCCTCCCAGGGTGACACCTCCAAACGCGCAGCAGGTGTCGACGTGACCGAAACGCAACGGATGACACCCTAGCACGCGGCGTCGGGCAGGGTGCGCCGATCGATCGCCGGGCCGGTCACGCGGTGCGTGACCATTGGCATGCACCGCATGCCCTACTCGGGGTCCTTGTTTCCGAAGGGTCGCTTCGTGTCCCGTTTGCTGAGTCCGGCGCGGTCCATCAGCGAGCTACGCATCAACTCGTCCAGGTACTCGTCATCGGCCGGCGGGGGACCGTAGGCACCGAGCGCCTGCGGATCGTATTCGACCAAGTACTCGTGGCGTGCGATCGACAACTTGCATTTCGGATCGAGCCGTTTGCGGATCACCGGTCGGCCGTCGACTTTCACACCGTTGCGGCTGTTCATGTCACGGATGAACCAATAACCGTGCTCGAGTGAGAGACGGCAGTGCTGGCCGGATACGTTATTGAACTTCAGCTGGACATCGCATTCGGACCGTCGACCGACGGTCAGCCGATCCTTGATCAGGGGAATCGGGTCGCCGCCGCCGACGGGCGTCAATTGTCCATAGGGGCCGGCAAAATCTAGGTCTTCGTCGTCGTCGTAATAATTCACCGTCGTCCTCGCGGGATGTGGCGGAACTGTCTGTCGCGGTAGACTGGGAGGGAGCGGAAAGAATCCAATGATAACGGGCGGGGTTCCCGCCACTCTACTACTATCGATTCAGTACCATCGTTTGGCAACGGACTCCTTTGACAAATTCTCATTGTAACGATCGTTTGGCCTGGCAACGCGAAGGTCTACCTTTCAACGCGTTCGGCGCCGCCCTGCGGCGGCGTTTCGGCGGGCGAATCCAGCGGGTCAGTGTCGACGCCGGCTTCACCTGCCCCAATGTCGACGGCGCGGTCGCCCGCGGCGGTTGCAATTTTTGCGACAACCGTTCGTTCAGCCCCTCTCGCCGGGTGCGGCTGAAACGGGTCAGCGAGCAATTGGAGGGCGGAATCACCAGCGTTCGGCGACGCTACAAGCAGGTGGCCGGTTTTTTAGCGTATTTCCAGCCCGCCACCAACACCTACGCGCCGGTCGACCAACTCGAAGAAGTCTTTCGGATGGCGCTCCGTTGGCACCCCGATATCGTCGGCCTGGCGATCGGGACCCGACCCGATTGTGTTCCCGAGAGTGTCATCGAGTTGACTCGCGAGTTGGCCCGGGAACACTATGTCTCGCTGGAGTTCGGGATGCAAACGATGCATCAGCCGGGACTGGACTGGATGAATCGTGCCCACACCCACGACCACATGGTCAACGCGATCGATCGCAGCCGCGGACAAGGCTTCGAATGCTGCGTCCACATCATTTTGGGGATCCCCGGCGAAACCCATGCGATGATGATGCAAACCGCCGACGAAGTGTCACGACTCGGTTTCGACGCGATCAAACTGCACAACCTGTATGCCGTCCAGGGGACCCCGCTGGGGGAAGAAGTGGCCGGTGGTAAAATTCAGATGATGCAACAGGACACTTACGTGAACACCGTCGTCGACTTCCTGGAACGCATCCCCCCCACCACGATCGTCGAACGAATCAGTGGTGATGCGCCGCCGAAGTTCCTGATCGCCCCGCAGTGGTGCCTGGAAAAGTCAACGTTGAAGCTTCAAATCGAAGCCGAATTCGCGCGGCGGGGCACACGCCAAGGTTCGCTCTATCGCCCACCGGCACTGCTGCCCGAGGATCGCCCCCGACCGGCCGACAAGACGCCCGCATCGATCCGCTCCCAAATCGACGTCCGCGGCCGACTGCCGGTGCTGAAGATGGAAGGGGCAACGGGGCAACGCTAGTGCTTGGTCAGCTTTGAATTTGTCTCTGCAGGTGTTAGCGGAACGGCGCGAGCGGGCTGTCGTTTTTGTGAGCCGCGCGCGCCGCGTAAGCGGCCGGGCATTGCGACGCCCGCCCGAGGCCTTACGGCCAGCGGCTCACCATTGACTCAGCAGATCCTGATTAAACCGACAGCCCGCGAGCCGTCCGGTTTCAGCGTGGAAGACCGGAGGGCTCGCGCCCTGCCGCGAACAAAACTCCTCCCTGACCCCTGTTCCGCGGTCGAGTGGGCCGCCGCTGCCACCCGGCATCTTGGCGACGACCGTCGCAACGCTCACGAACGTACCGGCATGAACATCTGCTACAGAACGCTCCCGGGGCGACCTCAAACGGCGATCTGCGTGCCGGCTCGTGGAGTCCGCCGTCGAGCGTGACCGAAAACCCTCAACATCGGAATCGTTGCCCTGCCCCACACGGGCATTCCGTCGGGTACCGCAGATCGATCGCGGGTCCGGATGGTTCACTTGCCCCACATGAACAGAATCAACGTGATGTTTTCACTTCGTCAAGGATTGACGATGTTCGGTCGTGCGCCCACGGCGGCGACACACACTGCGCCGGCCCGCACGCCGCCGGCTCGTGCCGCCCTGGCACAGCTTTCGATCGTCGCGCTCAGCGTCTTCGCTGTCCCGGGCGGTGTCGCTGCGCAATCCCCAACCCCCGCAACCGCGCAGCAGCCGACTCCTTCGCTGACGCCGGATTCGGTGGCGGACTACCAGACGCTTCAACAGGCCCATCAGAACATCGATGCCGATCAGCTTCATCCGGCCAACGTTTCTTTTGATCCCGGCTGGTGGCAACCCCTGGTTTCTCAACCGATCCGCCCGGAAGATCCGTCGGCGGGGCTGACCTTGGATGACACGTTGATCCGCGCACTGGATCATTCCAAACAGATCCAGGTTTTTCGCGACTTGCCGTTGATCCGCGAGACCGCGATCATCGAAGCCGATGCGGCCTTCGACTGGACCGCGTTCACCGAAGCCCGCTGGGACGACACGACCGACCCGATCGGGAACTCGCTGACCGCCGGTGGCGACGTCCAATTTTTCGAAGACCATCGCTTGAGCGCGCGGGCGGGCTTGCGTCGACGCACACGTTCCGGTGCCGACCTGGAACTGTATCAACGCCTCGGTTTCCAAGACAACAACTCCCAGTTCTTCGTGCCCGATCCGCAAGGCACGGCGCGGTTGAACTTGTCCTTCACGCAGCCGCTGATGCGTGGCCGCGGAAGCCAGTACAACGAAAGCCTGGTGCTGTTGGCCCAGATCGACAAGAACGTCGCCGAAGACGAAGTCCAACGCCAACTTCAGTCCCACCTGCTGGAAGTCGCGCGGTCGTACTGGGCCTTGTTCCTGGAGCGAGCGGTTTTGTACCAGAAGATCAATTCGTACATCCGTGGCAAAGACGTCTTTGACCGGTTGAACCAGCGACGGGAAGTCGACGCACGCCTGACGCAGATCATCAGTGCAGAAGCGACGCTGAAATCTCGCGCCAGCCAATTGGTGCGGGCCCGCGCGGCAGTCAAGAACGCCGAATCGCGACTCCGTTCACTCGTCAACGACCCCACCCTTTACGACGTCGAAATCATTCCGATCGACCTGCCGGTTTTCGAAAGTCTGCCCGTCGAGCTCGATCAATCGATCAACATCGCCTTTCAAAAACGACCGGAACTGAATCAAGCGATCAAGAACATTAAAGCCGCATCGGTGCGTTTGCAAATGGCCAAGCACGAACTGTTGCCGGTGCTGGACCTGGTCACCAATTTCTACCTGAGCGGATTGGAAGGCGAGGGGCAAGCCTTCGACGCTTGGGCCAACCAGTTTGACACCGGACGCCCCAGTTACGGATTTGGGCTGGAGTACGAGTTTCCGATTCAGAACCGCGCCGCCAATGCCCGTCAGCGACGCCGGCAACTGGAAATCCGGCAACTCCGCAACCAGTACGCGACCACTCTGGAAACCGTCCGGTTCGAAGTCGAAGTCGCCGCCCGTGAATGCATGACGTCCCAGACCGAATTGTCGACCAAGCAACAAGCCATGCAGGCCCGCGCCGCCCAGCTCGATGCGTTGACCAAGCGTTGGCAGCAGCTGCCCGGTGAAGACGTCACCGCCAGCCTGGCCCTGGAAAACTTGCTGATCGCACAAGACGCGTTGGCGGGCGCCGAATACGAATACCTGCAATCGCAACTGACCTTCAAACTGTCGATCTTCAACTTGAAACGCGCCACCGGAACGCTGATGGAGTCGCGGCCGATCGAGGTCTGTCCGACCGACGTGCCGGCAGAACCGGGAGCGCAGACAGATCACCCCGAACGGCACGCGGGCAAACCCCAACCGCAAGCCGACCAGCCACCGTCGTATATCAGCGAACTGCCACCCGCGGATCCGCCGGCGTCCACGATCCGCCAAGACAACTCCAACGCCGTCGATGACAAACAACCTTGGTACCGGATCTCAGGCATGCGTTGACGCGGGGACCAGTGCCAGTGGGATAGGCTTCCAGCCTGTCGATTCTGAACTGACAGGCTGGAAGCCTATCCCACTCTTCGCACAACCTATGCCGGATGTTCCGCCGATCGAACGAGCTGTCCCACGACGCTGACATCGAAACGTCCGCTGACACGCCAGACATCTGCCCGGTCGGCGACAAACACCCGCACGTCACGGCGATCGAATCGATCCAAATCCACATCGCCCGCGAACCGCCATTCGCACTCGCGAGTCCAATCGTACGTCGTGCCGACGGATTGAAAACGGAACCGGTCGGTTTCCGGAATCGTCTTGCGATGCGCTGCGTCGCCGTAGATCACCGGCTCGGCTCCCGCGGCAATCGCGGCCGACTTGCGGATCGCAATGCCATACGGTTCGTAATCCCACCGGTGCAGATGCGGGCGATAGCTTCTTCGCGACAGCAACCGCTGCAGCGACTCCTCGGAAAAACAAACCACCGGCCAAGCCCGGTCGCTCGCGATCGCCGAAGCGACCAAGCGACGCATGCGAACGATTCGCTGCAACGAGTCCAACGGCGTGCGTTTGGCGATGGTTGCCTGCGTTGTCTCCCCCAGCAACAAACCATCGCGGTGCTGTCGATCGGTTTGTCCCGGCCAGGGACCTTGGCTGGTCCGCGTGCAATGAACCAGCCACCGGCCACGCGTCGTTGCCCACTGCGGCGATCGGCACGCCGTGGAAAGACGCCTCGGGGCACCACACTCCGATTCGCGACCCCCGTCAGCGGACACACATTCGGTCGCGCCCGGGCGACAGTACCAACCGACGGCACCCCACCCCATCAAATCCCGCGCCGAGCGTTGTGCGGTCTTGTCGACCGAACCGTCGTGGACGGCGACGCGAACCGTGGGTTGACGCTCGTGATCCAGACGCAATCGCAACGACCGTTCGACGTTGCCCTTGCGGCGGGTGAACACACAATCCACACGGTCGGCCAGCGCGACGACGACCCAGTCGCGACTGAGCGATCGGTCGCCGCGAACCTCGATCCGCCGCTGCAGTCCCGGTGACCGATCCGACGCCTCCGATGCATTGACATGCACGCGAATCACCGGCACTGAAAACAGATCCGCCGCACGGACCGCCCAGGGTTCGATCGCCGAACCCGCTGCGACCAACAAGACATGTCCCGCTTGCCGCGCCTCGATCATCGAACGGCTGATGTAGCGACAGACCTCGGCGTGCAGCCGGGGCGATGTGCCAAGGTGGCTGGACGTCAGCGCCAGCCAGGTTCGCCCCCGCAGCGCGTCCACATCGGCTGTCGCCGTCAGTTCGGCGTTGATTTCAAACCGCTGCAAACGATCGTCAAGGGTTTCCAACATCTGCGTGACTCCCCCGCCGCAAGTGCTTCGTCAACGTTGAAACTGAGGGTGCCGCGGAAAAGGGGTCAGGTACCAAAAATGCGAAGCACCCTGCGGGCCATTTGGTTTTTGGTACCTGACCCCTTTTCCGCTCGTCGTCCCCGTTTCCGCACCCGTAGAATCGGCTTGCCAAAATCTTATCGCGCGACACATCGATTTCGAGCACCGATTAAGCTAGGGAGCCATTTGAATCCCTTTTTTTACTGTTTGCCAACAGGCTGAAAATGCTATCAAACCTCTTTCGGCGCGCCGTTCTCTTTTCGTTCGCTTGCGTCGCGCTGCTTCACGCCTCGCTGTCGCCGGCCGCAGATCGGCCCAACGTCGTTTTGTTTCTGGCCGACGACGTCAGTTGGAATGACTACGGATGCTATGGCAATCCGGCCGCCCGCACGCCGAACATCGATGCGCTGGCCGCCGATGGCATTCGGTTTGACCGCGCCTACTTGACCGCCAGCAGTTGCAGCCCCTCGCGCAGCAGCATCATCACGGGGCGTTACCCACACAACAACGGCAAGGCCGCGGAGCTGCACCAACCGATCTCGTTGCACTTGCCATGGTTTCCCGAAATTTTGAAACAGTCCGGTTACTACACGGCGTTGTCGGGCAAGCACCACATGAAGTCGACCGCGCCGGGGCAAGGCGAATCGCCGCGGCCGGATGCGTTTGACCACGTCGATGCGGGCAGGACGAAAGGCGACACGAGCGGTTCGGCGAATTGGTTGAGCGTGACGCGTCAGCGCCCCAAAGACCAACCGTTCTTCTTTTGGTTTGCGTCCTACGATGCGCATCGCGGTTGGGACGCCGATCGACAATGGAAGCCGGACGAGTACGGCCCCAAGCACCGCCCCGAGGATGTGGTGGTGCCGCCGTTTTTGTCCGATGACACCAAGACGCGTCAGGACCTGGCGTCGTACTACAACGAAGTCACCCGGTTCGACCATCGCATCGGTGTCGTCGTCGAGGAACTTCGTCGCCAGGGGGTGTTGGACGAGACATTGATCTACGTTTTGGCCGACAACGGGCGGCCGTTCCCGCGCGCCAAAACCCGGTTGCACGATTCCGGAATGAAGACGGCTCTGGTGGCCCATTGGCCGCAGGGGATCCAGTGGACCGGTGCCAGCGATCAACTGGTCAGCGTGATCGACTTGGCGCCGACCGTGCTGTCTGCGGCGGGCTGCCAGATTCCCGAAACGGTGCAAGGTGCATCGATGTTGCCGTTGTTCGAACAAGCCTCGGCCTCGATTCGCCGGTATGCATTTTCGGAGCACAACTGGCATGATTACGAGGCGTTTGGCCGCAGCGTGCGTCACGGCGACCATTTGTTGATCTTTAACCAACGGCCCTACCTGGCATGGCAAGGTCCGGCGGACTCGGTCCGCAGCGATTCGCACCAGCAACTGCGTACCCTGCGAGAGTCGGGGCAGTTGAGCGACGCCCAAGCCGACGTGTTCTTGGCACCGCGTCCGAGCGTGGAACTGTACAACGTGAAAACTGATCCACATCAACTGGATAACTTGGCAGCGCAGCCCGAACACGCCGAAACCAAAACGCAGCTGATGGCGGTACTGGAACGGTGGATGGAGGCGACCGGGGACAGCGTGCCGAAAAAACTCTCCCCGGACACCTTCGATCGCGAAACCGGCAAACCGCTCGGCAAGGATGCGATCGATGCCGACGGCGCGACGACGCCGGGGGAAGACCGTTCGGCCGACCAGACCAACGCGCCGGGGCCAAGGTGAGCGCGGTCCCGGCGGGTCGCTGTCGGGCGGATCGCAGTCGGGCGGATTCACCGCAGCGGGAAGCGTCCGTGTCACGACAAATGTGTCACATTCTCTAGTCAAACGAAGAGGAACGAGCGAGATGGATTTGACCAAGCCGGAAATCCCAACGCCCTCTAGCTGCTCGTCTTCGTGCGGGTGCGAACCGAACGTCAACCGTCGCAATGCGCTCAAAGTTTTAGGCGCCGGTGCGACGGCCTCGACCCTGCCGATCGGCGCGCCGGTCATGGCCGGCCCGTTCGCGGCGGAGGATGTCGCAGGCCACCTGATTCCCGCCGATAAGAAACTGGCGTCCGAGTGGATCGCCTCGCTGACCCAACGTGGCCGACCCGAGGTGTTCTCCGGTGATCAGCTCAAGTACATCGGCATGCCGGTCGGTGGCATCGGTTGCGGACAGCTTTATCTGGCCGGTGATGGCCGGCTCTGGCTGTGGGACATCTTCAAGTGCAACTACACTCGCGAAACCGGCCACGGGCAACGGATTGCGGCCTTCACACTCGGCGGGCACTACGCACATCCGGTCGCCGCTGGTGAAGAGTACACAAAACGCAACGGCGCCGACGTGGCGCAGGGATTCCTGATTCGCGTCACGACATCCGCCAAGGCAACGACCCGAACGCTCGATCGACAGGGCTTCCCCGGCGTGACGTTCCGCGGGGAATACCCGATCGGCAAGGTGACCTATGCCGAGCAGGGATTTCCCGTTGCGACAAAGCTTGAAGCGTTCACTCCTTTCATTCCGCTGCGCACCAAAGACTCCGCCCTGCCGGCGACGGTGATGGCCTACACCGTGACGAACACGTCAGAGTCCAGCGTGCAGGTCGACCTGGGCAGCTGGATGCAGAACGCGACCTGTCCCTATACGACCGATGTGGCATCGGGGCAGCGAAGGAATCAAGTCGTGCAAGCCGATGGCAAGGTCGGCGTGCTGAGCACGGTGGAACCGACCAGCGTCTCGGATGGAACGCGTGCCGGCGTCGGGATCCAAAACAAACACGGGTACGGATCCACCACGCTGACGCTGTTGCACGACGCAAACGAAGCAGGACTGACCGTCTCGGCCGCCGCGTCGCTGACGGATCCGGACAGCCCCGCGGGGCTGTTTGAACAGGCGCGGGACCTATCGCAGCAGGAAGAAGCGGTCCGCCCGCTGGGCGAGTTGCTCGTGGGCGGGTTGTTTGCCGGATTTCGGTTGGCTCCCGGAGAATCGAGGACGGTGGAGTTTGTCGTCACCTGGTATTTCCCCGACTACAACGAAAAGGGTGCCCGCCGTCGGCAGATGCTGGGGATCAAGGACTTTGCCAAGCTGCGCAGGCACTATGCGCCGTGGTTCGACTCGGCCGATGGCGTTGCCGATTACCTGTGCAAGAACAAGCAACGATTGCTTGACGGCACGCGCCGGTGGAACAAGACCTGGTACGACAGCACGTTGCCGTATTGGTTGCTTGACCGCAGTTTCATTCCGCTCGATTGCGTCGCCAGTCAAGCGTTTCATTGGTTCGACAGCGGCCGACCCTACGCGTGGGAGGGCGTGGACTGCTGTCCGGGAACTTGCACGCACGTCTGGCACTATGCCCAAGCGTTGGGACGGGTGTTCCCCGAGCTGGAGCGTGCCTTTCGCGAGAAGGTGGACTTCCAAGCCGGCGTCGGGTTTCATCCCCAGTCCGGCATCATCGGGCACCGCGGCGAGATCCATGCCAGTCCTGCGACCGATGGGCAAGCCGGCTCGATCCTGCGGGCCTATCGCGAACATCAGATGTCGGCCGACAGTGCCTTCCTGAAACGAATCTGGCCCAACGTCAAAAAGGCGGTCGAGTACTTGATCGGCGAAGACGGCGACGGCAACGGGCTGCTCGAAGGCAAACAGCCGCACACGCTCGATGCTTCGTGGTTCGGACCGATGGGTTGGCTGAGCGGCATGTACCTCGCGGCGTTGGCGGCCGGCGAAGCGATGGCGATCGAGATGGCCGACACGGAGTTTGCCATGCGGTGCCGCACGATGATCGACCGGGGATCCGAGAGAATCGTCACTGAACTATTCGACGGGGAGTACTTCATTCACAAACCCGACCCGACCGTCCGCGCCCTCAATTCCAACAAGGGGTGCCACATCGATCAAGTGCTCGGCCAGGCCTGGATGAAGCAGGTGGGCTTGGGGCGGGTGATACCGAAGCGAGAAACCGTTTCGGCGCTCCACAGCCTGTGGAAGTACAACTTTGCGCCTGACGCCGGCCAGTATGCGCTCGATCACATTCAAATCGAGCAGGCGTTTCGATGGTATGCGATGCCGGGAGAAGCCGGTTTGGTGATGTGCACTTGGCCGAAGGGCGGTGCAACCGACGCCATCCCCGGAGACCGGCTGCGTACGGAAGAGAATCCGGCGGTGTACACCGGACCGGGCGGCTATTTCAACGAATGCATGAACGGCTTTGAGTACCAGGTGGCCGCCCACATGGTCTATGAAGGAAACGCGGAAGACTCGCTGGTCGAAAAGGGGTTGGCCATCGCCAAGGCGGTGCATGAACGCTACGGAGCGAACAAGCGAAACCCCTACAACGAGATCGAATGCAGTGATCACTATGCCCGATCGATGGCCAGCTATGGCGTGTTTCTCGCCGTGTGCGGGTTCGAGTACCACGGCCCCCAGGGACGCATCGGATTTGCCCCGCGCGTGTCGCCCAGCAACTTCAAGGCGCCCTTCACCGCGGCCGAAGGCTGGGGAAGCTTCACCCAGAAAGTGACGGACGATCAGCAATCCGCTTCCATTGAAATGTATGACGGCAAGCTCGCGTTGAAGGAATTTGCGTTGGATCAAGTCCAGGGTACAGCGGCCAGTCGTGCGGTCATCGTTTTGGATGGGGATGAGATTCCGGCGGAATTTCGAACGCAGCAAGGCCGCTATGTGGTCCGCTTCCCGCAGGGCTTGGACCTGAAGGCGGGACAGACGTTGCAAGTGCGTTGTGTTTCGTGAGGCGAGATTGAAACAAGACGTTTGACGCATCCCCATACGTGCCAACCCAACCCGGACAAATCATGAACAAGAAATCCGACTCCTTCAGCAACCCCTGTTGCGGTGGCACCGGTCCCTGCGGTCCGGCCCCGACCGGGCGGCGTGATTTCATCAAAACTTCCGGGCTCACCGCAGCGATGCTGATGGCCGGGCGGATGAATGTCATGGCGGGACCGTTTGCCAACGAAGACTTTGAGCAGATCATTCCCTCGGATAAAAAGCTCAGCAAAGCGTGGATCGAAAGTCTGTACGCCCGGGGTGAACCGCTCCGCGCGACCGGCGCGGATTTGAGATTCATCGGCATGCCCATCAACGGCATCTGCACCGGTCAAGTCTATCTGGGCGGTGACGGCCGGCTTTGGTACTGGAATCTGGACGGGAACCGAGACGCCAAACAGATCGGCAGTGGTCCCCGGTTCACCGATCCGGATACCATCCACGCTCCCATGGACCAGGGGTTTGCGTTGGAGGTCGACTCCGGCGGTGAAAAGCGGATCTTCACCCTGGATTCCAACGGCTTTGAAGACGTGGTCTTCACCAATCGGTATCCGATGGCGCAGGTGACGTATGCCGATGCGGCGTGTCCGGTACGCGTCGAACTGGAATCCTACACCCCCTTCATTCCACTCAACCGCGACGATTCCAGCTACCCGGTGATCGTGATGCGTTGAACTTAATCGGCAGCGACTTCATTGGCGCGACTGTTTTCTTTTGTCGGTGCGGTGAGTGTGTGAGGGTCACAACGTGTCTGTCTTTCGGCGCGCCTGTAGGCGCTTTTTCGGTTAGCCAGTTGTGCGCGCTAGGCGTTCTTACTGTCTCTTTCTTGGTGCTTTGCCTGACGTTTTAACTTGCGCTTTTTGCTCGTTGACGCACCCTTGTTGTGTTCCCCGCACGCTGCGGCACGAACTTCTTTTGAACTCTGTTTCACAACAAGGACAAGCAACCGTGATGTCACACAAAAAACGAACTTGCAAGCTCACCAAGCGACTTGCCGAAGACATGTTGATCCGCAACATGGCCGAAGCAACCATCGACGCCTATACCTACCACGTTCGCAAATTCGCCGACTTTATCGAAAAACCGCTCGGCCAGGCAACCTGCGAAGACGTTAGAACCTTCCAGCTCCATTTGATCCAAGAACGAAAGCTTGCCTACGGTTCGTTCAACCAAGCCGTTTGTGCTTTACGGTTTTACTATCGCCACACCCAGCCCATGCCCTGGCCGGTCACGATGGTGCCCTTCGGCAAACGGCCCAAGAAGCTGCCTACCGTGCTCGGCCGACAAGAAGTCGACCAGCTGATTCAATGCACGGCCAATCTGAAACACCGAACCTTTCTGATGACGCTCTACTCCGCAGGGCTTCGATTCTCCGAAGCGGCCAACTTGAGGATCCACGACATCGACTCCAAGCGGATGATGATCCGAGTCGCCAACGGCAAGGGCAACAAGGAACGGTTGGTGCCACTCTCACCGAGACTCTTGAAAGAGCTCAGGCTCTACTGGCTCAAGTACAAGCCGACCGACTTCCTGTTTCCAGGCAAGAAACCGGGGAAGCCCTACGCCGACACCACGATTCGCAAAGCGATGAAGGACGCCGGAGTGAAAGCGGGGATCAAACGCAGGATTTATCCGCATGTCCTGAGGCACTCCTACGCGACAGGACTTCTCGAAGCCGGGGTGGACTTGTTGACGATCAGCAAGCTGCTCGGCCACGCCAGCTTCATCACGACGATGGTTTATCTGCATTGCCGCCGGGAGCACCTGCACAGTGTCCCGAGCCCACTGGACTGGTTGCCGGTCAAGCAACTTCCGACGTACACGCCGCCGCAGGAGAACGGCGAACAGGACGATTCAGACAAGAAAAGCTAACCGTCCACCAACTCCTTCGTCGCGGTGCCGAACGTTACGTCAACGAGCACCGCGACGGTGCAGCGACGATGACGGTCCAAAGTGTCTTGGCCAAAACGACTCTGTGTCGTACGTCTGCACTTGGTGGTCGTTGGTACCAGTGTGATGATTGTGATCGGCTTACGAAACGACACAACTCGTGTGGTGATCGTCACTGCCCGCAATGCAGCGGAGGAAAACGACAGACGTTTTCGGATCGTGCTTCGAAGCTGATCCTTGACGGTGTGGACTACTACCAAGTCGTCTTCACGTTGCCGGACGTGATCTCGACGATGGCGTTGGCGAACCGCGAAGAGATCGCCGAGTTGCTGTTTCACTCGGCTTGGAAAGCTCTCAAGAAGACAGTCGAAACCGAACAGCAATACGAACTGGCCGCCTTGATGGTCCTTCACACCTGGAACCAGAAGCTGGATGCTCACTGGCACGTCCACGCGTTGGTCCCCGGTGCAGGACCGAGCTTGGTCGATGGGAGCTGGACGGAATCAAAGGCTCCGGCGGCCGCAGGATACGACGACGATCGCAAGTACCTTGTCGATGCGATCAATCTCCGGCGGTCGTTTCGCAAAATCGCGGTGGCTCACCTGCAGCGTCTGCGCAAGAACGGCAAACTTCAACTTGACGGCTCAGTTGAGTACCTGCGCTGTGATGAAGCCTGGGACACGATGATCGATCAGATTGAATCGAAGGAATGGGTCAGCTACATCGAGCCCCCGCCGACCGAAAGCAGTAGTGGAGAGCATGTGGTTCGTTACTTGACGCGTTATCTGACCGGTGGGCCGATCAGCGACCATCGAATCATCGCGGCCGATGACCAGGAGGTAACGTTCTGGGCACGTGAAGGATACACGACGGGTGGTGAGTCGATTCAAGTTCCGTTGACTCTTTCGACAGCGGAGTTCATTTGCCGCTGGTGCTTGCACATCCAGCCCAATCAGCTAACCAAAACGCGTCAATTCGGAGGTTGGTCGAGCACGAAAGCGGTGGCGTATCAGCAACGCTGCCTTGCCTCCCTGAGTGCAGTCGACGGTGCGGAGGCTCGCATGGCCGTGATGGCTGCGGTGGAAGAAGCGGAGGCCGAGTTGGAGACCGAGCCGGAGCTATGCTGTGAGCACTGTGGCAGCGAGTCGGTTCGTCTGACGCACGAGTATCCGAAGCGATCCTGGAGCGTGATCTTGGGACGCGATTCGGAGTGTAGCCCAGGTTGGTACCGAGAGAGCCAAAAACTTGATGATATTCGGTTCTGGGACGATGCGATGGGGGAAGGTTTTTCGGAGTGGTACGAGTGGTATCTGAAAAGTGGCATTGAAAGTGCAAGAGAGTCCCCGGGCTTGGACGCCATGACCGAGACGACCGCAGAAACTGGCATGCAGCAACTCATGCTGTTCTAATAGCGTCCCCCAGATCGGCCAAGTCGTGCCGACAAACTTCAACGCACGATCTATCCGTGTACTCCGTACCCGGATAGATCGCATTTCGTTACACGATCAAGAACACTTCCGATCAAGTCCAACAGACGGCGATCGCGGGTTGGGTTGAAAACTTCTCCAACTTCAGGAGCGGACGGGGAAAGAACGGCATTCGGTTGAGTCGGTATCGCCAGCGGGATGGACTGGCCGCCGTGGAATGCTGGGCGAAATCGGCCACCGAGGATCACCGTCCCGAACAAACCGTCGTGTTCGCTGATTTCGAGGGTGGCGACTACGGCGACTGGAAAGTGGAAGGAGAGGCCTTTGGCGAGGCGCCGGCGTCGGGCGGGCGTACGATTCAAAAACTGTCAGGATTCAAGGGCCAGGGCTTGGTAAATTCCTGGACCGGAAGCGACGACCTCCAAGGCAAACTGATCTCACCCGAGTTCAAAATCGAACAACCCTATCTCAATTTTTTGATCGGCGGCGGACGCGACGAGAGCAAGCTGAATATCAGTTTGTGGGTGGATGGGAAAAAAGTTCGCTCCGCGGCGGGCAAGCAATCCGACGCCATGGCATGGGCCGGCTGGAATGTAGCCGGGCTGGTCGGCAAGCAGGCGCACCTTGAAATCTTGGATGCGTCCTCGCGCGGATGGGGACACATCGACATCGATCAGATCGTGTTCTCGACCCATCCAGCCAGACAACAACCCGAGTCGCCGTTGGAACGGGCGACGGATTTCGGGGCGGTCGCGTTGGGGATGCTGGGCAATGAAACACCGGACATCGTGGATATCAGGCGATCCGAACCGGGCACAGCGGGTCTTTTTGCATCCAGGCAATCCAACGCGAAACAGGACGAGGTCTACCAAAGACCTTTCCGCGAACGGGGATTTGCCTCTCTGGGACGTACCCTGACGCTCCAACCCGGCGAAGCACAAACCGTTTCCTTCACGTTGTCCTGGCGATTTCCCAATGCAAACTACGTCACGGCGTTCGGACGCAAACCGGGTGCCCGCGACATCAACTACTATTCCACCCGGTGGCCGACCGCCAGCGATGCCGCGGGCGCCGTGGCCGTCCGGGAATCGGAACTGCTCCAGACGACTCATTCCTGGGTCGAAACCTGGTACGACTCGACGTTGCCCCATTGGTTCCTGGAGCGAACGTTGATCTCACTGAACTGCATGCAGACTCAAGTGGCCGAACGGTTGGCCCTGCAGGACGGCATGTACAACCTGGACGAAGGCGTGAACTGTTGTCCGGGCAACTGCACGCACGTCTGGCACTATGCCCAGGGGTTGGCGCGGATCTTTCCGGTCATCGAACGCGAATGCCGTGACAAGGTGGAATACGGCAAGGGGTTCCGACCGAACGATGGTTCGATCAATTTCCGACATTCCATCAGCACGTTCAACGATGCCATCGACGGACAATGCGGCACGATCCTGCGCGTCCTGCGTGAGAGTCAGATGACCGCGGACCATCGCTTCTTGGAAAGCATCTGGGATCGCACCCGGCTTTCCATGGAACACGTGATTCGCAAATGGGACCCCGATGGCGATGGACTGTTGGCGGGTGCCCAGCACAACACGCTGGACGAACCCTGGTACGGGCAAGTGCATTGGCTGATCAATCTGTACCACGCCGCGCTCAAGGCAGCGGCCGTGATGGCGCGGCAGATGAAGCAGCCCGCCGTCGCCCAGCGCTATGAACGGATCGTCGCGAACGGCACTCCGAAAATGGTCGACCTGCTCTGGAACGAGCAGTACGGCCACTTCATCCACAAACCGGGGCCGGGCAAGGACGAACAGCACGGTTCCACCAACGGTTGCCACATCGACCAAGTCCTCGGCGAGTTTTGGCTCTGGAATGTGGGCCTGGACCGAGTGCTGCCGCAAGACAAGATCCGTCGCGCGTTGGAATCGCTTTGGACCTTTAACTTTTCTCCCAACGTGGGCGATTTCCGAAACGTCATGACCGATGGGCGTTGGTATGCCGTCGAAGGCAATGCGGGCCTGGTCATGTGTTCGTTTCCGCACGGAAAGGTCGAGCCGAAGAGCGGCAAGAAAAACTATGCGGGTTATTTGAATGAATGCATGACCGGGTTCGAGTGGCAGGTCGCCGCCCACATGATCTGGGAAGGTTTGGTCGAAAAGGGCCTGGCGATCGGCAAGGCGATCTACGATCGATATCAGCCGCAAGACCGCAACCCGTACAACGAAATCGAATGCAGCGACCACTATGCCCGCGCCATGGCCAGCTACAGCGCGTTCATGGCCGTTTGTGGATACCGTTACGATGGCCCCGAAGGCAAACTGGCCTTCGGGCCGCGGATGCAGCAGGACAACTTCCGCGCCGCCTTTACGACCGCCGAAGGCTGGGGCCGTTTCCAGCAAACGGCTGGTCGGGGTGTTCAAACGGGATCGATCGAACTGCGATACGGCCGGCTTGATCTAAAGGAATTGGCGTTCGATCAGGTCGACGGAACCAGTGCCAATCGTGCCGAGGTCACGCTGGATGACCGGCCCCTCACGTCTCGTTTTCAGCCCGAGCCGGGACGATACGTGGTGCGTTTCCCGCAAGGTCTGCAGATGAAAGCGGGGCAGCACTTACGCGCCCGTTTTCTCTAGACGCCGAGGTCCTCGGCGCGGGGCAAACCGCCCATTCCCCCAAAAAGGTGTCGGACACCTTTTTCCCGTTTTCAATCCGAGGCGGGACGATACGTGGTGCGTTTCCCGCAAGGTCTGCAGATGAAAGCGGGTCAGCACTTACGCGCCCGTTTTCTCTAGACGCCGAGGTCCTCGGCGCGGGGCAAACCACCTATTCCCCCAAAAAGGTGTCGGACACCTTTTTCCCTCGGCGCACTCCTCTGGCTAGACCCCCGTCGGGTTTGCTAGTTTCGCACGGACCCGAAGAGGAACAATGTGAGCGATTTCGATCAACATCCCGGTGGCGGATTTAGCAGCGTCGATGGGTACAACGACCCGGCGGGTTCGCAAGCCGAAGAAATGCGGCGGATGCAGCAGGACGAGCTGAATCGGCAGCAGCAGGAGCAGGCCGCGTGGGATGCCGCTGCGCAAGCCGAAGCCGCGCAAGCCGAAGCCGCGTTCAGCCAACCCGACTTCGGCAACCAGGGTGACGCGCGTGGCCGGCCGAACGCGAACACCAAACAAGCCAAGTCGGCGAAAACTCAGTCGGCGAGAGCTCAGCCGAAGTCGAAACCGAACCCGCCGACACCACAGGGACCGGTTAGCCCAGGTTTCGCGATCCTTGGATTCGTCCTGGCGGGCAGCTGGGGAATGGGGCTGCTCGATGGTGACGGTCGCTGGTTCGGCGGGCTGGTGACCGGTCTGATCGGAGCCTACGTCGCGGGGCACTACCACAAGGTGCTGATCGCAGCCTGTCTGGTCGGTGGCGGTTGGTGGTTTTTGAGTCAATACGAACCGCCGAATCGGCGACCGACTGAAACCGTCTCGACGATCAACACCGCTCCCGCAGTTTCGCCCAGCCGCGACGTGAACGAAGTGGTTCCGACGCCGAAACCACAAACAGCGGAGCAGGAGGTCGCGGCGCTGCATCCCTATCCGGCCATACCGGCGCTGTTACTGCGACCCCACCAAGACTTGAGCACCGACCCGACTCGCATGCGCGCGTTTCAAAACGCGATGTTCGACTTCGAAAAGAAAACCGGCAAATCGTTCCTGAGAGACCATCGATCGATGCAACCGGCCACGCGGACGCGGTACGACTATTTTCCGAGCTACTCCAGCGGCGGGCTTCAGGAAGGCTCGGAAACGATTGCCGATCTGCTTCCGACCCAAGGGGTTTGGGATTACCGTAGCCCCCAGCTCTGGGAGCTCGATCTGCTGGCCACCGTGGATCAACATTTCCTGTACAAGACAACGCGTTCCAACGGCACCATTCGCGAGGGCGTCTTCCGGACCTACTCCGGCGACGGCCTTTGTTACAAGCCGATGACACGTCCGCTTCTCCGGCGGGGCGACAAGCACGAGGGTTTTCATGTGCCGGTGCGAGGCGGTCAAGTCTGGCGTGATTTCGCGCGCTCGGTCTACCACGCCAAGACCGACGCTGAATTGCTGGCGCTGGATCCGTTCAACTTAGCCATCGCACACACGCACCAAAAGATCGCGGAGACTCGAGCGAGCCATGAGTCACAGAAACGCTTGATTGACGGGCTGCGACGAGCCGCCTTGCCGGTCGCCCGTGCGGCATGGAACCTGCGTTCGGATCGGTAGCCACCCGGTCGCGACGCGCCAGCGCAACACCGGAAGCACGGGAAGAACACGTAGGCCCTGAGGTCAGGCTTTCCACTCGTTCCAGGGTTCCACCTTGGAACGCTTCTGGCGGTGTGGCTCTGCCACACGCGGTTCACGGCCAGGAGGCGGGAGCCCGGGAACAAGGAAATCGACATCCCGCGCGTTGATCGAGATCTCGGCGCTCACTGTCCGATCAGCGGCCAGTCTGACCGCCTCTCCATCATTCCGGTGGCGTGCTCTTCGTCGCGGCGCATTCCGCTTCACCGGCAATCGACCAGCGGTGAGTCCTGGGGCTCTTTCAATCTGGTGTCACCCCCACAAAACCCCGCGTCGATCGACGCTCTCGGCGAAACGTCCTCGCTGTGAATCCCGTTTTGGCATTCACTTTGCATCGTCTCCTGTCATCGGGGTTGCAGCGTGCAACTCCAATCCCGCACTCTAAAAGGAGACCCACTATGAATACGACCAAGAAACGCATGATCTTTTCTGCCGCACTGGCCGCCGTCTTCGCGATCCCGGTTGCAGGTGTCCGCGCCGACGAATTTGGTAGCAATACACCGTACTACGAAGACGACGCGTGGTACGACGTCAGCGAGTGGTTCGACGGCAACGACTACAACCCCACCGACGAAGCGATCGGACGCTGGGATGACGAGGTGTTTACCTTCACCGACAACGCAACCAGCACGGACTCGGACAACGATCGCGGTCTTTTCTACGGTGACTACGGGTACAACGACGGCACCGATTCCGATTGGTTCTACGACTACTACGACGACGGGTACAGCTACTGGGGCAACCGGTACTTCTCGCACTACTACGACACCAATGACGATGGACTCTACGACGCGTACGCCTCGTACACGGACACCGACGGTGACGGGTTCTATGAGGACTTCAACTATTACGCGTTTGATTCCCAGTCCGATGGCCAAGACCAGTCGAAAGAACAGGCCAAGAATCAGCAGAAGGAATTGAAGTCCAGCAAGCGGAGCGTTTCCGGCAACGTCGCGGAGACCAAGACGGTGCAGGTGCGAGACCGTGAGCACTTAGTCGCAATGGTCAACACCAAGCAAGGAGATACACTTGCGGTTGATCTTGGACCGACCACGGAAGAAACCTCGCTGACCAAGGGCGATCAATTAACCGCGTCCGGTCATCCATTGCAGGTCGGCGACAAATCGATTCTGGTCGCCACGGATGCGTCGACGAACGATGGCAGCGTGCAGATCGATCGCCACGGCAAAAAGTACAAAGGAACGATCGAAAAGACGAAAACCATCGACATCCGCGGCGTCGACCACACGTTGGTCAAAGTCAAAACGTCTGACGGAAAGACAATGATGGTCGACTTGGGGCCCGCCAAAAACCGCCAGTCGAAACTGAGCGATGGCGCCGAGATCACCGTTCAAGGTGTCCCGCTGAAGGTCAACGATCGAGTCGTCTTGATGGCCCGCAAGATCACGCAGGATGGCAAGTCGACCGAAATCCATCGCCGAACGCCCAGTTCCAGCAACAGCACCAGCTGATCCGAAACCCGTTGACGAGCGTCCGTAGGAAGTCGAGTTCGGCGATGCCCGTCGTTCGATTCGAAGTCACATCCGCATCCAGGACGCCAAGTCAATCTGCGTCTCCTTTCGCTGCCGCGGGCGCCGCGTTCTTTCGCAACGCTTGCGGAGCGAAAGGTGGGGATGATCCAGAACTGGGTTGCGTCGAAAATAGGACGCGATCCAGTTCATTGATTCAAACTGGACGTCCCGAACTCCTCTCTTGTTACACTCCTCTCCTAACGAACTCCTCCCCCCCAACGAGCCGAACCGATGGCAACTGATCTCTTCGTCGCGATCGTGGTGATGACCGTTGTCTCGCTCGGCAGCGGCTTGCTGGCCGGTTGTTGCGTCTACTCGGACAAAGGACAACGGACGACCGCAAGTGTTGCGATCGCGGTTCTCGCGACGGTGATCTTCCTGTTCTACGCTTCGGGACAACTCTTCTGGGCAAAGTGGATTCCGGCATCGGCGTCCATCATCTACACGAACTTGGCCGCCATCTTTGCGGCCCTGGCTGCCGGATGGGCGTGGAGACTGCCGAACGTGTCTGCCTGGCGACGCATGATCATGTCTGCACTACTCGCCACCGCCTCGCTGGCCGCGATCACCTGGCCGCTGCTGTCGATTGCGCTGCGACCGCCACCGCTTGGCGGCGATCGATGGGAAAACGGAGTCGCGATGCAAACCTCTTGGGCAACTTGCAGCCCGGCTGCCGCGGCAACCTTGTTTCGAGCCGAGAGGATCGAGGTGAGCGAGTCCGAGATGATTCCACTGTGTTTGACCGATTCCAGCGGCACACCGACGTTGGGCCTGTATCGCGGTGTTAAACTGATCGCCGCAAAGAACGGTCGTGAATTGGAAATCGTCGATGGCACGATCGATGATTTGCTCAGCGATGACGACTGGCCGGTGTTGCTGGCCGTCGAATTACCCTACGGCGTCGACGACCGTCGCTATGTCGAACAATGGGGCTGGATTCCCGGGATGGGCCATTCCGTTGTCGCATTCGGCCGAGCGCCGACCGGCGAACTGTTGATCGGCGATCCATCGGTAGGACTTGAACAATGGTCCACCTCTGACTTGGACGTGTTATGGCACGGTGCCGGGCTCCGTGTGAAGTGATCGATCCTTCTCCGTGAGACGGTCGCGTTCCACCACCTCGGTTGGTTGCGTTATGATGGGCAACGATGTGGTGGAGTTTGGGGTTGATCGTGCTTCAACGAAAGCGGGCCGATGGAAGACGCGAGCATGGATAATGGAAACGAGCCGGAACTCGTCGCCCACCAACAGGGGAAGAAACGACCGCGGTGGTTTTCTTCCGGATTGATCTTGTTGAGTGTGTTGGTGGGCATTCTGATCGGCGTCGGCACGTTTACATTCGGATATGGCAAGGGCGCAAGCTACTTGAGCAACGATCCACAGATGTGCGTCAATTGTCACGTCATGCAGGACCACCTCGATTCCTGGCAGCATTCCAGCCACCACCATGTTGCCGTCTGCAACGATTGTCATTTACCCCACGACGCGATCGGCAAGTGGGTGACCAAGGCCGACAATGGGTTCTTTCACTCGCTGGCCTTCACCACCGGGGACTTCAAAAACCCGATTCAAATCAAGCCTCGCAATAAACGCGTCACCCAGAGCACGTGTGTTTCGTGCCACAAAGACTTCGTCCACGCGATGCTTCCGGTGGCTGCCGACGCCCAGACTCAGTCTTGTGTTCACTGCCACGCCGACGTCGGTCACGTCCTTCGCTGACGCTGGCCATCCACCTTTCACTTCCCGATCCCTTCCCTCGGTCTTGTTGAGATGACGAAGAATCAATCGCGCGGCATCGTTTGGTTGGCGACACTCACCTTGTTGGTCGCCTTGGCGACCGTGGGCGTCGTCTCCGTCTTGGTCAGCATCTTTGAACACAAGCAGGAGGCACGTGCGCCATTCGTCCGCTTGGTGGAAGTCAATGAAATCAGCACCGATCCCAAGCCTTGGGGCGTCAATTTTCCTCTGCAATACGAATCGTACCTGAAAACCGCCGATAGCGAGCGGACGCAATACGGCGGCAGCAACGCATTGCCGCCCAGTAAACTGGAGCAAGACCCGTGGCTGAAACGGTTGTTCGCCGGTTACGCATTCAGCATCGACTATCGTGAAGCTCGGGGCCACGCCTTCATGCTCAGCGATCAGGAGGTCACCAAACGGGTGACCGATGTGCAGCAGGCAGGCGCCTGCTTGCATTGCCACGCGTCGATCGTGCCGACATACCGGCGGATCGGCATGGAAAAACTGGGAGAACAGGTCTCTGCAGAAACGTTGGGTGAGTCGTTTCACCAGGAAGCGGTGATGGAGGGTTTTCGTGCGGTCAGCCAAATGAAGTACGAAGAGGTGCACGCGGAAATCGAGCAGACGCCCGATGCGATCGCCGATCCAGAATCGTCAGATCCACACTTGGGTGGCGCCCACCCGGTTTCCTGTGTCGACTGCCACGACCCGGAAACGATGGCGATCCGCGTGACACGCCCTGGTTTTATCCTCGGCATCGACAAGCTTGCCAAGAGCGACGATCCGGTGCCGCACCTGCCCAGCATCCAAGCGTGGCGTGATGCCGGATCCCGGGGAAGCTACGACCCCAACGTCCATGCCAGCCGCCAAGAACTCCGATCCTTCGTTTGCGGCCAATGTCACGTCGAATATTACTGCGCCAACAAAATGACGCTGACGTTTCCGTGGAGCAATGGGCTGAAGATGGAAGATCTCGAGCAGGAATGGGAACAGACCGTGTTTCCCGACGCCGAAGACGGCAGCAAGGGAGGCGAGTTCTACGATTACGTTCACAAAGAAACCGGCACCAAGGTTTTTAAGGCTCAACACCCCGAATTCGAATTGTGGAGCCAGGGGATTCACGCCCGCGCAGGTGTCAGCTGCAGTGATTGCCACATGCCTTATGAGCGACAGGGGGCAACCAAGGTCAGCAGCCACTGGGTCCGCAGCCCGATGCTGAACATCAACCGGGCCTGCCAAACATGCCACAATGTTCCCGAGCAAGAACTGCAGGCGCGGGTTGACATCATCCAGGGACGCACGCGTTCGCTGATGGATCGTGCGGCGGCGGCGATGACGGATATGCTTGACGCCATCATCGAAGCTCAGTCGGCCGGTGCCAGCGAAGAGGAACTCGCGCCGATCCTCAAATTGCAACGCAAAGCGATGTGGCGTCTGGATTACATCAGTAGCGAGAACAGCAAGGGATTTCACGCCGATCAAGAAGCGGCCCGGATCCTGGCCGAATCCGCCGACTACAGTCGCCAAGCTCAAGCGGCTTGCTACAGGTTGACGGGAAATTCAAAACCCGACAAAGAATCCGTCGCCGACGCAACGGAGTGAGCCCGTGCCGGTAAACGGGCTCGATCAACGAGCCCGCGAATCCCTTCACCAGTGGGATGGGCTTCCAGCCTGTCATTCCAACGTCGACAGGCTGGAAGCCTATCCCACTTATTTTTCGTCGTCGCCGAGCAACTTGCTGATCTTGGAGTGGATGGCGTCGGCCGTCGCTTGTCCGGCACCGGTCTTGACCAGTTGCACGATCCCCTGGCGGTCGATCAACACCACATGCGGGATGCCACGGACGGCAAATTCGCCGGGCATTTTACTTCCTTCGGGCGTCACCAGGACGGGATGTTCGAGATCGTGATGCTCCAGAAAGCGGGCGAGCGTGCGGCGTTCTTCTTCGGGGGTGACGTCTTCCGAGGCGCGGGAGGCGCGTTTGGTTTCTTCGTCCCAGCGAAAGTTGTAGTACTGCGTGACACCGACAATTTCGAAACCGCGATCGGCGAATTCCTCACGCCACTCTCGCAAATGCGGAAACGTTGCAATGCAAGGTCCACACCACATGGCCCAGAAGTCGAGCAGCACGACCTTTCCCTTGAGCGTCTCCGGGTCCAGTTCGATGACGTTGACCCAGGCATCGATTTCCCAATCCGGTGCGGGTTTGCCAACGAGCGAGGCAACCGGTTTGGCCGCCGCCATCCGCTCGCGGTGCAGCTCGATTCGACGAAGCGTTGCCTGGACCGATCGATTCTTGATCGCAAAACGAGCCAAACGCTTCGACACCTTCTCGATCCGCTCTTGGGTCGCGGCGGGATCCTCTTGTTTCCAGGTGGTGATCATCATCAGCTGCACCTCGGCAAAGTCGTTTTGCAGAGCGGTCGACTGGGGATAGTTTTCGAGGGCCACTTCGACCGCCTGGTCCAATTTTTCGATGTATCCGTCACGCCACGGATCGTTGCCGCGTTCGTCGCCGGTTAGCTCGCGAAGTGTGCGGACGTAGGTTGTCATCGACACTTCGTCTGCATCGGCGGATTCATTGATGCCGCGCAAACGATTGATTTGCATCTCGACCAACTCCTCAGCGGCTTCCGTCTCGCCCGCGTCCACCATCATCTGAGCTTTGAGAACCGTCAATTGCGACAGCGGCAACAATAACTCGAAATTCGATTCGGCCGGCGCGTCGCCGAAAGCCTTCAACGCGTCTTCGACGGCCGACCGTAGGGCTTCATCGTTGCCCGATTGATCGGCGACCTCCCGCATACTTTGGATCGTCATCCAGGCACCGAACAGATTCTTGCTCTGGT
The DNA here is from genome assembly GCF_007754155.1 of Stieleria neptunia. Classification (NCBI taxonomy): domain Bacteria; kingdom Pseudomonadati; phylum Planctomycetota; class Planctomycetia; order Pirellulales; family Pirellulaceae; genus Stieleria; species Stieleria neptunia. The sequence goes on from NZ_CP037423.1 coordinate 410,995, forward strand.
CGGCGCGTTTCAGGTAGAAATCGAGCAGTTTGCGAAATTGTGCGATCGCTTTCTGGTCATCTTGCTGGTCCGAAAACCGCGATGCCAGACTGTGGCGAAGCACATGATGGTCCTCGGAATCGGGATTTTCGGCGATTTTCGAATCAAGAAACTCCACCGCGCCCTGCAGATCGTCGTCCATCCGCTCGCGCAGTTCGGCGTGCAGCATTCGAAAGGCATCCAGCCCCGGGTCCTGTGCGCGGAGCAGCCCAATGCCTGGCAGCGTGCAGCAAAGGTAAATCACGAAGCCGACAAGGGCCGCTGGCAGCACAAAACGATTGCGAAAGCGAAGCATGATCATCAATTCCTGCCGGGGCATCAGGGGGACGAAGGAGTCATCTTAGGCCTGCGGCATCGTCCAGAGCAAGCAGATTCCTCGGGCGCCAACTATGCTAGACTGCCCAGCTTTGTTTCGCTTAGAGACTCTATTCCGTGTTCGATTCGTATCGCATGAACAACCAACCACGTCGTCGCCCTGTCAACCAAAATGCCCTGGCCACGAAACGTCGTGATCAAAATCCACTGACGCTTGAATGGCTCGAACCGCGACGATTGCTTGCTCAATTGTTGTTGTCCACGCCGGACGCCATGGAAAACGACGACCACGTGACCATCAATGTCTCTTTGGCGGAAGCTCAGGTTCAGCCCGTGGAAGTCCTCTTTGACACGATCGATTCCGGCGCGGTCGGGGGACGGGACTTTGTGCCGGTGACGGGTCAGCGACTGACGTTTTCACCGGGCCAAACGGTCAAGTCGGTCGACGTCGATTTACTGGACAATGCACTGCGCGACGGGGATCTCAGCTTCGGCGTGCGCGTCGCGATCGTCGATGACGATGGGGGACGCGTGGTCGCCGACCAGCAAGGGTTTTCGCCACCCGGGGATCTGTTTGTCGATTGGCTGGAAACGAGCCCGGACGGATCCATGATCGTTTATGGTGCCCGACGAACGACATCCCACGCGATTCTCTCGGTACCAACCGACGGTTCGAGGGCTCCCATCGAGTTGGCACGCTATGATGACGATTTTTACAAAACCGTTCAGACACACCGATTTTCTGCCGACGGCCAGTGGCTGATCTATTCGGGTGACCTTGAGACCGATGGAAAATCGGACGTCTACATCGTCCCTGCCGACGGATCGATGAATCCGATGCGAGTACCGAGCGATCTCAGTTCGGGCGTCTTGTCGAGCTTCACCTTGGCTCCCGATGGCGAACGCTTCGTGTACAGCTGGACGCCCGACGGTGAAGATGCATCGATGATGTACTCCGCCCGGCTGGATGATTCCTCGCCGGCTATCCCGATCAACAACTTGCCGCCGTTCTATGGCACCGTCGATTTCACGCCCGATGGCAACTCGATCGTGTTTCAGAGCCGCAACGGTGACGATCTGCGGCATTATGTTGCTGCGATGGATGGATCGTTCGAGCCCAGGCTGGTCGCCGCCGATGTACCGGGAAGCACTTGGGGTCTCGCCGGGACCATCAGCCCCGATGGCCAGACGTTGGCGTTCGCAAAACGCGACCCGAATTCCTCTCGGATCAGCAATCTATTCACATCGCGACTGGACGGCCAAGGGGAATCGAAACGAGTCGCGTTTGACATCGGAAGCTCGTCCTTTCAGTTTTCCTCCGATGGAAAATACCTCGTTTACCGAATGGACAAGGGAATCGAGGCGCCGCACGAGTTGTTCACCGTTCCCGTCGACGGTTCCGCCGAGCCCAAGATCTTGCATCCGGAATTGACCGGTTCGCAGTGGGTGGAGCACGGTTTTCGAGTGATCGGCGAAGACGTGCTGTTCCGATCCAATTTTGAAAACGAATCCGACGGGTATTCAACGTATCTGGTACCGAGCGATGGCTCCCAGCCTCCACGCAAATTGCTCGACCCCATCGAAGGCAGGGCGATCGACAAGATCACTCTGTCACCCGACGGAAAACACATCGTCTTCCAGGCCATTGAATTCCGTGATCCGGAGGACGACCTGGTGGAAATTTTCAGCGTCCCACTGGACGGTTCCCAGCCGCCGAAAAAGCTCAACGGCGACTTCGTGGTCGGCGGAGCGATCCCTCGCTTTGCACCGTTCCTTTTCAGCACGGACGGACAAGATCTGTACTATTTCGCGGATCAACTGGTCGATGATCAGCTGGAGTTGTTCGTCGTCCCGGTCGATGGTCGGTCCCAAGCGTCGCGGATCAACCCACTGCTGCCGAGTGAATTTGATGTCAGCTGGACAGCCGTCGCTGCCACCGAGACGGGCCTTGCCTACGGCGTCCGGCAGGGCTCGTTTGCTCCCCACGTCATCTACAGCAGTCAGCTCCATCAATCCGGCGAAGTTCAAATCTTCGACGACGAAGGAGAGGTCGCCGATTTCGGCGATGCCCCCGAAGGATTGCCCGATGGGCTCGGTCAATCTTACCCGGTGACACTTTCGCAAAATGGTGCCCGGCACAACGTCACGGAACTCTTCCTGGGTGCGGGTGTTGATGTCGATTCCGATGGACACCCCACCGCAACCGCTGATCATGATGACCAGAACGAGCCGGACGAAAACCAGGGCGTGCGGTGGTTGAGCAATTTGCTCGTCACACAGACGGACACGCTGACGACCATGCAAGTGACGGCATCACAAGCAGGGAAAATCAGTATCTGGATCGACTTTGATCGCGACGGCGACTGGGGTGATCGAATCGATGAAGTCGTGATCGCACAAGACGTCCAAGCCGGCGAAAATTTGATCCCCCTGACCATCCCGGCCGGAGCCTTCGCAGGCCCGACCGCGGCCCGAGTTCGGCTCAGCACCGCCGGGCAGACTTGGCCGACGGGGGCGGCAGCCGATGGCGAAGTCGAAGATTACTGGTTGGATCTCATCGATGCCAAATCCGATCCAGTACCACTCGCCGTCAACCTCATTCATCCGGACGGCTACCTGAAACTGATCGCCGACCACGTCATCGTCGGAAACGGCCAGGAACCGCCGATCTTTCAGACCGAAGGCGATTTCTCACAACTCGACGTCTCGATGCCCGCCGCCGGCGACTCCTTGACCATTGAACTTGGACAACAGCCGAACCATCAAATTTCCATTCAGGGCAATGGCGAAATCAATCGACTCGCGTTTCGCGATCTTGACCGAGCCAATCAACAACCACTGGTTCTGGATTTTGGCGCAACCGGCGATTTCCAAACCGACAACATCGAGATGCTGGACATCGCCGACTCCGAGAGAATGCAACTCCTCGTCGAGGATTTGGCATCCATCTCAACGGCACAGAACCTGACCGTTGTCGCCTCCTCGCGGGAACAACTGCGGTTCAATGACCGATCGGTTTGGCGGATGGGAGATGCGTTCGAGCAGGAAGGCAAGTTTTATCGTCAAATCGTTGCGCCCGGGACCCTCTTAAATCCCATCATGGTCGACGTCCCAAAACCTTGGCAGAACGTCGTCGAGACGACAGATGTGAATAACGACGGCTCAACGTCGGCCATCGATGCGTTGATCGTGATCAACCGAATCGCCAGAGTTCCTGAAGTCACGCTGCCTGATCCGTTGAGCCTAACTCAATGGCCCGGCGACTACTACGATTCCAACGGAGACCAGATGATTTCTCCGCTGGATGCTTTGTTCGTGATCAACACCTTGGCACGACAAGCCGAGGGTGAGCGTGCTGCAGAATCGGAACAAGTGACGCCGACCCTCAGCCCGATCTCCAACCTGATCACCGATCATAGTTTCCTCCCCGCGGTCCCATCGGCAAAGGAGAGAGACGCGAGCTCGGAGACGACTTGGCGGAAAAACATTCAAACAGACAACCGAACTGGGGCGGCACTGCGAACGCTCGATGCGGGTCACGATCATCAGACTCAGCGGCATGACGATCAACCGATCTCCGATGGGACCCACACAACATCCGAGACGGAGCATCTGGCCCGAGAACAATTGAGCCTTACCTGGGCACAGTCCGTCGACCGCGCGCTCGCGACAGGTCTGCTGAACTAAACATTCGCGCCACGCAAGATGCCAGCGGGAATCCTCAGCGAGCGACAAAGTCATCACTTCGAGGCCTGATAGCGCCCTGGCCGCCCCCATCAAAGCGAACGGGTTTTCCTATACCCACCAAGCTGCCCTGTCTACCAAAAAGGTGTCGGACACCTTTTTCGGCGGCCGCAGATCGATTGGCCCTGGATTGGGCGCAATCCGTCGATCGTGCGATCGCCACAGGCCTGTCGAGCTAAACACCGGGCCACGCGAGGAATCGAAATCACGCGGGGAGATTTGCGAATGTAGAATGGTTGCCGATTGGACGTTGAGATTCATTTTAGACGCGTTGTGAGGATTGAAAATGCATCACCTGTTCCTGTTTCGCCGACTCGGCGCGGTCGCCATTTTGTTGGCCTTCGCGGCTGGGGCCTTGGGAAATGATCGGCCGAACATTTTATTGATCACGGCGGATGACCTGGGACTGCAACTTTCTTGTTACGGTGACACCGTCGCCAATACCCCAAACATCGATCGTCTGGCCGACCAGTCGGTACGCTTTCAAACCGCTTACGTCAGCCAGGCCTCGTGCAGCCCCTCGCGCTCGTCGATGTTCACCGGACTTTATCCGCACGGGAACGGACAATACGGGTTGCTGAACGCCAACCTCGGCTTTCGCGTTCACGAACCACTCGTCGATGCATTGTTGCCCAACGTCCTCAAGGGCCATGGCTATCGGACCGGCATCATCGGCAAACTGCACGTCGGCCCTGAAAAAGCATTCGCCTTTGACATGCGACACGGCGAAGGGTTCGGCGGCCGAGACGTCCGGCTGCAAATCGATTTCGCACGCGAGTTTCTGACACAGTCCGGCGACGAACCCTGGTTCTTGATGTTCAACCTGTTCGATCCGCACGTGGCGCGACAGCGGTTGCCCGACGGCCGCCGCGGACCGCAGTTCTTTCCCGACTCGGTCAAGGGATTGCCGACGAAGGTGCTCGGCCCCGATGACGTCGCGGCTTGGCCGTGGCAACGGATCGACACGCCGGAGCAGCGACAAAAGATCGCCGGCTATTACAACTGCGTGCACCGCATCGACGCGGCCATCGGGATGCTGGAATCCGTGCTGCAGCAGACCGGCAACTGGGACAACACGCTGATCGTCTTTCTCGGCGATCACGGCCCGCCGTTCACGCGTGGAAAGACCAGTTGTTACGAATCCGGGCTCCGCGTCCCGTTCCTGGTCCGTTGGCCCGGCGTCTCGCAGCCCCATGCCTCCGATCGGCTGGTCAGCAGCGTCGACATCTACCCGACGATCATGGACGCGGCCGGGATTGAATTGCCGTCACCGATGCACGGCCGCTCACTCCGCGGCGTCTTAAAGACGCAGAACGAACCGTCCGATTGGCGGAGCACGTTGGTCGGCGAATTTCATTTCCACGGCGCGACACCGTTCTTTCCACGACGAGCGATCACCGATGGAAGGTACAAATTGATTCACAACCTGCGGGCGAGCGAGACGACGGCCTCAGAATCGGTCGACGGAGATCGCGCCTACGCCGAAGCACAAACGTTGCCAGAAGACCACCCGGCGCGCGAGGCAATGCAGCGGCTTAAACATCCGCCGGAGTGGGAACTGTACGATCTAGAAACCGACCCGGTTGAATTCCAGATCCGGGCCGGGGACGCCGAATTGGCGAACATCCAATCGCGACTTCAGCTTGCGTTGCAGCAGTGGCAAGAGCAAACCGAGGACCCCTTCGTTGACGCTGAGTTCCGGAAATCGATTGAAGAACGCTACAAGCCGAGCCCATAGAGTGAAGCTGCGTGTACGCGCAGCAGATGGAGAGATGGCAGAAAAATGGTGGGCAGGAAAATGAAAGGACGGCCGCCAAGATAGACCGCCAGAATCACTGGCAAATCAGCAATGTGGTCTTCATTCGCAGAAAACAGCGCATCTCGATGAGCCCACCGGCGTCGGCCGCCGGAGCGCTGGATGACGCATTCGGGTCGGACGGTCTATATTGTAGAAATGAGCTTTGCACCCAAACACGACTTTCACCAATTCGAAGCTGCGATCGCGATGGCGCGTCTAGACGTTGAACGGCAGGCGAGTCCGATGCAGAAGGCAGAGCGTTTCGCTGAATTGGTCTCCCTCTCCCGGTGCGCAGAGAAACCAGATGCGCTCTTGGTCGATCGCCAGAACCGGTGGCTGATCGAAAAACTTCCGATTCGGCTTCGAGAGATTGCAGCGTTCAACTCGGAAGATTAGGCGTTGAAACAAATGTTGATCGAGGTGCTGGCCAAATTCGCAGGCGAGTTGGAGAGGCGAAGCTTTCGCTACGCGTTGATCAGCGGACTTGCCGCTTCGATGAGGGGGCGGATTCGAGCAACGGAAGATCTTGACCTCATTTTACTGTGCAACTTGGATCAGGCATTGGCTTTGGCGCGGTCACTTGGCAATCGGTCTTTCTGGGTTTGAGAAAGAAATCGTCGAACGGGCAGATCCGATTATCGTTGAGGGGCACGAAATTTTCGTGGCGACTCCAGAGGATCTGATAGTGCTGAAGGTTCTGGCGGGCCGTCAACGAGACCTGCAAGATGTAAAGGGCATCGTGGAAATTCAAGGCGAGCGGCTCGATTGGGGATACTGTCTCGCGGCTGCAAAACGCTTAGAGTCGGCTGTCGACGTTGATTTGGTGCAGCAAGTAGAACGCCTTCGAACCAGCTAATTCGATGCTCCGGCGGCCGATTCCGGTGCAGGTTCTGCAGTTCGTGTTGCGTGTGTTCTATTGATCCTGAATTTGCGGTGTTTCGGAAGCGGAAAGACTGATTAATCGAGAAATGGGAGCACGGTCGCCTTAGACGAATCGGCGCCCCGGGTCTCTCCCAGCTTGAACACCGTTTCACACAGGTGCGCTGGCTGATTTTGCGCGAACGTGTAGGACGACTAAGGCGATGAAGGCAGCCAATGCGATGTACCGGATCACGCCGGCTTCAAAGACGACGGTTGCGCATCCGAGGATGGTCGCCAAGAAAACGTAAAGCGTTCGGTCGATTACCTTTTCACGACGACCCGTGGTGACGAGTGCGATGCTGTAGCAGAGCCAGGACATGGCGAACAGAAAATTGACGTACACGCCCCAACCCGCGCGTATTCCAGTCACGCGGAATGACTCGCGGGCCGTCACCTCGATCGCATCGCGATGGCTCCATTGATGGACGAATCCGTAGCTTGCCGCAATATGAATGCACAACAACAAGGAGCCCACCAACCACAGCCATCCGTAAGCCGCTTCGACTGCTCGGGGACGCGTCGGCAAGGCCGTAGATGCCTTGCCCGGTCTTGCGGACAGTAATCGACAAAATGCTCCCGCAAACCACGCAACGCAAGCCAACCAAACGGAAACCCGAACCAGCAGGAACTCGAACATCACAGCGATGATATTGCCAAATTCGAGGAATCGATCAACCTGGATTGTACATCACAATTTGGCAATCTCGGAACTGACGGTGGTTGGTCCAGCCATCGCTTCGAAGGGTCCCGCGATCGATAGGACCAAGAGGACAAATGGGACCCATGTGTCCTCTATGTCCTATAGGTCCCATTGCACGGTTGTTATCCCGGCGAGCAACGTACGACCGATCAAACGGGGCGAACCCACCGATGGCACGCGACGTCAGCCGCGGATGACAGGCTGGAAGCCTATTCCACGTTCAGCCGCTTGGTCCAGGCGGTGACTTGGTTGCGGACTTGGGTCGGGGCGGTCGAACCGTAGCTGGTGAAGGCGGCGATGGCGTTCTGGGTGCCCAGGACGTCTAAGATCGACGCGTCGACTTCGGGGGCGTGTTGTTGCATCGTCTCCAGCGGCAACTCGGCCAGCGGGACGTCGGCGGCCATCGCGGCGCCGACGATCGCGCCGACGGCGTGGTGCGCCGTGCGCTGCGGCATGCCTTTCTTGATCAACCATTCCATCAGCGTCGTCGCGTCCAAGTAACCCTCTTCGATCCGCGCCGCGATCCGTTCACGCTGCAACTCGCTGCCGGCGACGATCGGAATCGCCAGCTCCAGCATCGCGATGATCGTGTCAAAGGAATCGAACAGCGGCGGCTTGTCTTCTTGCAGGTCGCGGTTGTAGGCCAGCGGCAGATTCTTGACCAACAACATCAACGTCTGCAGATTTCCCATCACCCGCGCCGACTTGCCACGGGTCAGCTCCAGCGTGTCCGGGTTGACCTTCTGCGGCATGATGCTGCTGCCGGTGCAGAACTGTTGCGGGATCTTGATGAAGTTGAATTCGACGGTGCTCCACAAGATCCATTCCTCCGCCCAACCGCTCAGGTGGGACGCGATCATGGACAGCACAAACGCCGATTCGAGAATGAAATCGCGGTCGCTGCTGGTGTCCAGGCTGTTGGCGGTGACGCCATCGAACTGGAGTGCCGCAGCGGTCTGCTGGCGATCAATCGGCAGCGTCGTGCCGGCGACGGCGGCCACGCCCAGCGGCGATTGATTGACACGTCGCCGGCAGTCGGCGATCCGATCGCGGTCGCGTTGGAATTTTTCGATGTAGGCCAGCCAGTAGTGCGGCGCGAGCACCGGTTGGGCGCGTTGCAGGTGGGTGTAGGCCGGCAGGATGACGTCCATGTCACCGTCGCATCGGCTGAGAAACGATTTTTGCAACGCCTCCAGCAAGCCGTCGACCTGGTCGAGTGCTTCGCGGATCCACATCCGCGCGTCGGTGCTGACCTGGTCGTTGCGGCTGCGGGCGGTGTGCAGTTTTCGGCCCACGTCGCCGATGCGGTCGATCAGCGCCGACTCGATGTGCATATGAACATCTTCCAGTTCCAGCCGGACCGGAAAGTCGCCGGATTCGAATTCCGCTTCGATCTGCTTCAAAGTGTCGCCAATGGCCGCGAAATCTTTGTCGCTGATCAGGCCGACGGTCCGCAGCATGTCGGCGTGGGCGATCGAGCCCCGAATGTCTTGGCGGAACAAGCGGCGGTCGAAGCTGATGGATTCGGCGAACGATTCGAGTCGGGCATCGGTGCTGGCCTCGAAAACACCGCTGCGAGAGGGGCTATCCACGGTCTGGCTATCCAAAAAAGGTCGTGTGGGAGATAATCAGTGCTGCGGAACAGTATCGCCAAGTCCTGGGTCGATGACGACCCGGCGGACGGACGCGAATTAGCCGTGTGATTTTCTCTCCAGGATTTTCTGATGCGTTGTATGCGATCCACGTTCGTGCTGCTGTGTGTGTTGTGCTCACAGATGCTCGCTTCACCGGCGGCCGACGCGGTCGATGTGTTGGCCTCCGCCGTGCTCGCGCCCGGAGAACAGCTCTATGGCATCGCGACGATCGAGTTACCGTTGGCCGCCCCGATCATCGGCCAGGCCCCTCGGCCGTTGACGGTCAGCAGCGATTCGGGGCGCGTTTTTTATCCGGTCAGCGAGGACGTGGAGGCCCGGATCATCCCCCCGTCGGAGCGGCCGGTGCCGCAACCGGGCAACGGCCGACTGTTGGGTCGGCTGGGCAATCTGCTCCGCGAGATCACCGACACGGACGCGCCGACGAGCCAGATCATCGCGCGGCGGGCGACGTTCTTGTTCAAGGGCGAAACGCCGCTGCGGGTCCGCGTGGCCGACGGCTTGGGTGACGTGGGCGTGTATGAATTGAAACCGACCCGCGACGCGACGGTGTATCGTGTGGCGTTGGCCCGTTGGTGGAACACGTATGCGGCCAACGCGAAAGAACAAATCGACGCCGGCGATTATCCGCCCTGGGTGGAAAGCTACCTGGTCGCGATGCTGAGTGGCAGGACGGACAACGCGTTGCCGACGTGGTTCACCGAAACCACGGACCACGGCGATCCGTTGTGGGCGACGCTGAAATACTTGGGCGGGGCCGAAGCGGTCACGCAAGAAGTGTTTCGTCGTACGTCGGCGGGGCTGACCGATGTCAATCTGCCGGCCAAGCAGCGTCACGATGTCGCGGCGATGGTGGCGCTGCCGGCAGGCCCACGATGGAAAGCCCCGACGCTGGGGCCGATCGATGAATCGGTGGTCACCGAACCGATCGCGACGCGGGTGCCGACGGAATGTTTTTATCTGCGGTTTGGGCAGTTTTCCAATTACCTGTGGTTCCTGGATTTGGCGGCAGAGTACGGCGGCGACGTCGGCCGCATGGTCAAACTGCGTGGGACGGAAGTTCAAGCGACGGCGCAATTCCAGCGACAGATTTCGGTCAAAATCAACCAACTTTCCCGGACATTGGGCCCCACGGTCGTGCTGGACCAGGCGGTGATCGGACGCGACCTGTTTACGTCCGACGGCGCGTCGATGGGGGTGATCTTAAAATCGGCCAACGCGTTTCTGTTGCGTTCGTCGTTGTCGTCGGACCGTTCCAATCGCGCCCGCGGCGATGAGGCGGTGACGTTGAAGACGGTCAAGATCGCCGGGCGTGACGTGTCGTTTCTGTCCAGCGCGGACAATTCGGTACGCTCGTTTCTGGCCGAAGACGACGGCTATTTCTTGATCACCAACAGCAAGACGCTGGTGCGACGATTTTTTGAAGTCGGCCAGAGCGGTGAATCACTCGCCGCGACGGACTCGTTTCGTTTGTCGCGGTCGCTGGTGCCGACGACACGTGACGATACGATCTTTGCGTACTTCTCGCCCGAAATGCTGCAAGGTTTGGTTTCGCCCCAATACTTGATCGAGCTGCGGCGGCGGTCCAGGGCCGAAAGCGATGTCGCCCTGGTTCATCTGGCACGACTGGCCGCGACGGCCGAGGGAGTCAGCGCCGATGGCGATTGGGGATTGGGCGTCGAGGAGCTGATCGAAAAGGGATTTTTGCCGCTGTCGTTCGGCAACCGCAGCGACGGCAGCGGCGTGATCTCGGTCGGCGATCAAGTGATCGACACGCTGCGCGGCGTCCGGGGAACTTTCGTGCCGATCGCGGACATCGAGATCGAATCGGTCACACAGCAGGAATCTGATTGGTACACGCGGATCGCCAACGAATACAGTGAACGATTCCCGCAGATCGACCCGATCATCGTGGCGTTGCGTCGCGAAGACATTCCGGGCGACGACACGCTGGAACGGATCTCGATCCACGCCGAGATCGCTCCGCTGACCCCGGAAAAGTACGGCAAGTGGGCCAAGCAACTCGGTCCGCCGACTTCGGTCGCGATGCGATTTGCACCCGACGACATCGTCTCCGTCCAGGCCCACGTGGCCAGCGCCCAGATCGGCCCGCCGACTCACCTGTTCGCGGGCATCAAGGACACGTATCCGCCGGCACCGGACCAGTTTGACGGAATCCTGAAGACCTATTGGGCGCTCCGCGAGTTGCCGGCGTACTTGGGGGCATGGCCGCAACCGGGGGCGCTGGACCGATTGCCGCTGGGGCTGGGGCGTGGTCGACCGGTCGGCCCCGGTCTGTCCAAACTGCTCGGCGGCTTGTACCGATACAGCGGCGGAGGCTTTAGCGTGCTGTCGTTTCAGCCCGAGATCCTCAACGCCACGCTGCCGTTTTTGGAAGCGACCGACGTGGGGCAACCGGCGACGGCCCGCGGACGCGTCGGCAGTTTGCTGGGCAGCCAGTTGGAAGGCTGGGTCAACAACGAGCTGTATCAGAACGCGGCCCAAGCCAGTCGGGCGGGCGCGGAGTTTTTGAATCTTTTCTCCGAGCAACTGCATGTCGGTCCCGACGAGGCGATCGAGCAGGTCACGTTGGTGCTGGGTGTGCCGCTGCAATGCCCGTTGGGGGGCCGGTACGAGTATGACCCGATCGAAAAACGTTGGCAGAGCACGGCTTGGAACGGCAACGAACCGCTGCCGACACCGCCGGCCGACTACGTCGCGCCGTTGTTGAATTGGTTCCGCGGCGGAACGTTCACGATGACGCAGTATTCCGACCGCCTGGTCGCCGACGTGGAGATCACCGTCGCGCGGGGGCTGGTTACTGAGTAGGTCACGCTGTGCGTGACGGTTGGTATGCACAGCATACCCTACACCTGCCTACTGACTGAGCATGTTGCGGTACATGCTGATACCGGCCGGGCCGACGAGGACGACGAAGATGCCGGGGAAGATGAACAGGACGAGCGGGAAGATCATTTTCACCGCGGTCTTGGCCGCTTTTTCTTCGGCGATCTGACGTCGTCGCGTTCGCATCGCGTCACTTTGGACCCGCAGCGCCGCGGCGATGGAGGACCCGAATTTGTCGGCTTGGATCAAGATCGACGCGAGTTGTTTCAAGTCATCGACACCGCTTCGAAAGCCGAGTGCCTGGAGCACTTCGCTACGTGATCGTCCGAGTTGAAGCTGTTTGTTGGCGATGCCAAATTCTTCGCCGATCTCCTTGTGACTCTTTTCCATTTCGTCGGCGACTTTCCTGAGCGCCTGGTCCATCCCCAGGCCGGCTTCGACGCAGACGACCATCAAGTCGAGGGCATCGGGCAGACCGAGGAAGATTTTTTCCATCCGCTTTTTGGCCATCATCCCGAGTGTGAATTTCGGCACCATGAATCCGATGATCAGTCCGCCGCCGACTTTGATGATCATGTCTTGGCCGAAGCCGTTGGCGAACAGTCCGTAAGCGCTGCCGATGAACAGTCCGAGCGCGGAGGCACCGAGTTGGATGGTTTTGTAGACGATCGGTGCGGCTTCGCGTCGGAAGCCGGCGTTCATCAAGATTTCGCGGAGCTGGCCCATCTCTTTTTCGTTCCCGCTGACCTTATCCGCCAGCGGCGTGGCGGCTTTTTCCAGGTAGGCGGTCAGGGCTTCGTTCTTTTTGCTGGCGGTGTCATCGCCCGCGGCGGCAGTCGCTTGGCCGGCGCGACGCTTTCGCATCATGTCCAAACGCGCTTCGGCGCGAGGCTTGTCGTCGCCGGAGACACGTGCCAAAACGAACCACATGCCCACGGTCACGAACAGAAAGATCGCACCGGCGGTGACGTAGACGGGGTTGAGCGAAAGGGCTAGCAGAAGGGTCATCGTAAGGATCCGGTTGGCCGGTAAAAGACGGGTCTGACGGTGAAGGGTGGGATTCGGGTTAGACTTTGATCGTGATGATCTTTTTGATCACCAGTGCACCGATAATCTGGGAGATCAATCCGAAGCCGAGCATGTACTGACCGATTTCATCGTTGAACAACATCATCACGTATTCTTTGTTCAAATACAGCATCACGAAGAACAGCACCGGTGGCAGGGCCAGCAGGACGGCACCACTCATTCGACCTTCCCCGGTCAAGGCTTGGATCTGGCCGAGGATCTGCAGTCGTTCGCGAATCAGGTGTCCGATCTTGTCCAAGATCTCAGCCAGGTCACCACCGGTTTGTCGCTGCAGCACGACGGCGGTGGCGAAGAATCGAAGGTCCATGTTGGGGACCCGATCGGCCATGTCTTCGATCGCTTCATCGAGCGGGATGCCGAGGTTCTGTTCTTCGAAGGCGCGTCCGAATTCGCGTGCCAACGGGTCTTCCATTTCTTTGGACACCAAACCGAAACCGGCATTGAGCGAGTGGCCGGCACGCAGCGATCGACCGAGCAGTTCGAGGGCTTCGGGCATCTGGTTGCCGAACTTGGAAAGCCGACGTTTTCGTTTGACCATCAGCCACCCGACCGGCACGAGCGCGAAGACGGGGCCGACAAAGATGGCCAATAACTTGAAGGGACTGGCGATGCAGAGTGCGACGCCGGCACCGAAGGCGCCCAGGCAGATCATGGCGAATTGTGCCGGTGGCATTCGCACGTCGGCCTGGTCCAGATACTCACCCAGACCGGGCAGGCTTTTCATGATGCTGCCGATCAGTCCGGAGGCGTCTTCAAAGCCGCCTTCCATCAGCAACGAACCCGACTCTTCGGCTTGTTTGCCGCCGCTGACGCGACGCCGCGAAGCGATTTGCGCGAGCCGGTCTTCGGTCGCGGTATTGTCACCGCCGGGAACAAGCATGTTGGCAGCAAGTGCCACCAGGGAGGCGACAAAGATGCCGACGGCGATGATGATGACGGTACCGGTCATGTCAGATCAGGTCGTTGAGGTTGCGAGGAGTCGTGGAGTCGTGGAGTCGTAATCGGGCTGGGATGCTGGAGAGTTGGGGCGGGTCGCCCTTAGGCTTGCATCATGGTTCGCTCACGGAACGCGCTGGAGGGCAACCGCACGCCGGCGGATTCCAGTTTGTCCATGAACGTGGGCCGGACACCGGAACATTCGAAGGTTCCGTACGCCTTGCCGTCTTCCCCGATGCCTTTTTGTTCGAACTTGTAAATGTCTTGCAGCACGATCGTGTCTTGTTCCATCCCGACCACTTCGGTGATGGCGGTGACCCGTCGGGGGCCGCCCTGCAAGCGGTTGGCTTGGATCAGCACGTCGACCGCACCGGCGATCTGTTGCCGGATCGCTTTGACGGGCAATTCGAAGCCGGCCATCATGACCATCGTTTCCAGACGGGCGATGGCGTCGCGTGGGGTGTTGGCGTGAAGCGTGGTCAACGAACCGTCGTGACCGGTGTTCATCGCCTGCAACATGTCCAGTGTTTCACCGCCACGACATTCCCCGATGATGATCCGTTCGGGACGCATCCGCAGGGCGTTCTTGACCAGGTCGGTGGCGCTGACGGCACCGTTGCCTTCGATGTTGGGCGGACGGGTTTCCAGCCGCACGACATGGTCTTGTTGCAGTTGCAATTCCGCCGCGTCTTCGATCGTCACGATCCGGTCGCTGTGACCGATGAAGGACGAAAGCGTGTTGAGCAGTGTGGTTTTACCCGAACCGGTACCGCCGGCGATGATGCAATTGAGTCGGGCTTTGATGCAACCTTCGAGCAGCATCACCATTTCCGGGGTGAAGGCTTTGTAGTTGAGCAGGTCTTCCAGCTTCAACGGGTTGCTGCCGAAACGTCGAATACTGACCGCGGCTCCGTCCAGGGCGAGCGGCGGAATGATCGCGTTGACCCGCGAGCCGTCTTCCAAACGCGCGTCCACCATCGGGCACGTTTCGTCGACGCGACGTCCGACCTTGCTGACGATCCGGTCGATGATTTGCAACAGGTGCTTGCCGTCGCGGAACTCCACGTCGGTCTTCTGCATCTGGCCGCCCTTTTCGACATAAATGCTCTTGGGGCCGTTGATCAAAATATCGCTGACCTTGGGGTCTTTGAGGATCAACTCCAGAGGCCCCAACCCGAAGGTTTCGTCCAACACCTCGTCGACGATGCGTTCGCGTTCTTGACGATTCAGCAGGGCATCATCGGCATCACAGAGGTGTTCGATGACGACGCGGATTTCGCGACGCAACGCATCACCCTTCATGTCTCCGACACGCGACAGGTCGAGCTTGTCGACCAATTTGCCGTGAATCCGAGTCTTGATTTCTTCGAATTGATCTTGGCGACTATCCGCTTTGCCGGGCATTGATCGAGTTGCCATATCTGTAGTCTCGTCCTTAGGATTGCGCGATCGCGAGGTGCAGGGTGGGGGAAATCGTGTGGCCTCGCCGTGTCGGCAGGCTGATCGGCCGACTGTCCCGTGCGAGTCGTTTGGTTTGTGCGGGTCATCCGGGCATGCGAGCTCGGCAAAGGCCGCCGAACGCTGGATGCGGGAATGAACCCTGGAAAAACATAGGATGCAAAACCGCGACATCGGCAATCCGATTGGATTTTCTTGCCGCAACTGCACCGCCCGATCGGCAAGCGGTTGACGGACCGAGACGGACCAAACGTGTCCCGGCCGGTCCAAGAATTCGCGCATGACAGCCACCACCGAGCCAACCGAACCGCGGACGCACTCCCGACGCCCTGCAACGCCGTCCCCAACGATCGCAAACTGTGACGCGTTGATCGTCTCGCTGGCCTCGCAGCGTTTTGTGATCGTGCGTCGCGGGGACCCGATCCGCATCTGGTCGGCCGAACAGCTGTGCCGGCCGATCCGAACGCTACGGCCGGGCGAGCGGGTGTACTACAACGGACGGGCCGACACGGTCCGCGCGATCACGGTGTACTGACCGGACGGGCGTTCGCCGGGGGGCGGGCAGTGGCCGCTGGTTCCACCGACACCCGTTACCGTTCACCCGCCACCCTGCCGGCGGGAAGCAGGACGCGTTGTCCCGATTCGTGACTTTGGCGGGCGGCTTGGACCACCGCGGCGGCTTCATAGGCATCGACCAGACCGCCCAGGTCACGGACCAAACTGGTCACGCTGCGATGAAACTGACGCAGCATGCGTTCGCCGACCGGCGATTCGGTCTCCAGCGATTCGACATGGCGGCCGGCATCATCGAACCACACCAGGCTGCTGGGCAGATCGATGAAGGCGACACCGTTTTCGCACTGGATCTTCATCGCCGCCGGCGACCGAAAGCTGGCCGCTTCCTTCCAGCGACTCGGCAGCGTGCCGTCGGTGGCGATCTCCGCGATCACGCCCTGATCGGGCGTGCAGTCGTATTGAAGCATCAGCGATTGGAACGTGTTTTCCTGGCAAACCGAGGTGACGCAGTGCGGGGTTTTTCCGACGACGTAGCGGCACCAATCGACCAGCTCGACCAATTCCGAATCGTCGGTGCGACAGGCCGTCGGCCCGGCGTCGCCGGGTGTCTGGTCGCTGATCGATTGGCGATGCACGCGGATCAGCCGCGGCGGGCCCAGGCGTGTCGCGATCAATTCCTTCAGCCGCAGCGTCGCCGGGGCGAATCGACGCGGCAATTCGGCCATGAACGAAACACCGCTTTGCTCGATCGCCCGCAGCACCGCGTTTTGACGATGCGGATCAAAGTCCAGCCCGGCGGCCCAGTAGACCGCCTTGCCCGCCTGGCAGGCGGCCAGCGCCGGCAGCCAGCCGAGCCAACACTGTTTCAGGATCAACACGGCGTCGATGTCGCAGCGGTAGACCAGACTGCGATAGCCGTCGATCGGATCGGCCTGGAACTCGGCCGCGGTGGATTCGGCTAATTTGGAAATCGTGCTGTAGACCGCACGGACATCGAACCGATCGTCCAGCATGCGGAGTGCCGGCCGGTAGCGTGTTTGCCACAGATCACCCAGCCCGATCAGACCAATTCGAAGCTTCATCAGGTCGACGTCTCAATCGCGGCGGGATCGTGCGGAAATCGGGAGTGCCGCACGACGTTTCGTTCGGCAATGAACAGGTTTGCAAACAACGGCTTCCAACAGGGATTTCCAAACAAGGGCGTGCATCGTTCCATTCTCGCGACAGGTGGACTTTTGTGCATCTGTCGTTTTGGCCCGGCGGGCATCCGTTTGGCACGCCCCAACTTGTTGTCTAACAGCAGCTTAGCGACTGGGCGGCGAATTGGCTCTCGGGTGCTTCAATTTAGCACGATGAACCGCAAATTGATAATCACAGAAATCTAATCAGCACGGCTTGAAGCCGTCCGGGGCACCCATATACTCCGCCCAGTCTACCCGGAGCCTGTTTTCGGAAGCCTTTCACCAGGCGTTCCAGAATGGTCCTGGGGAGGATCAAGGCGAGAATTCGTTTGTGAAAGACGATCTCACCTTAGGGACGATTGTTGGTCACTTGGGCGCCGATCGAGACGGCGAGCCGAATCGACGCGGAAACACGCCGGGTGGACCGACAACGGGAAAACTAGCCCTCGGCGGTTCCTCGTCTGAATGAATCGGCATCTATTCATCACGATTGATTCAAATCACCGACATTGTGTCGCCATCGCCGAACGGTCATTTTGCTTGAAAAAAGGAGCTAGGAATGGTTTCGTTGCTGTTAGCTGTAGTGCTTGGTAGTGTCACGTCGGCATCGCTGAAGACCGATTACGCCGAGGCCTACCGAGAATCGGTCGCGCAGGACAAGCCGTTGATGGTCGTCGTGGGAGCCCCCTGGTGCCCGGCGTGCAACGTGCTGAAACAGACGACCCTGGAGCCGATGGCCCAGACCGGTGAGTTGGACGAGGTCAGCGTCGCGGTGTTGGATCGCGATGCGAACCCCGAGCTGGTCAAGCAGTTGACCAAGGGCGAGCGGATGCTTCCCCAGATCATCATGTTCACCCGTACCGGCGGGGGAGAGTGGAAGCGTCATCAGTTGAAAGGCTTTCAAACACAGCAACCGGTCCGGAATCTGATTCGCTCGGCCGTTTCGTTGGGACGCGGTTGAACGCCGCCCAGGCATTGATTCCCTGCGTTTTACCGGGTGATAGCGGCAGAGCGCCAGTGGCCCGTCGATTGAGTGAGCCGCGACGCGTAAGCGGCCGGGCTGTCAGACGCCCGCCCGAGGCCTTACGGCCAGCGGCTCACCATTGACTCGACAAATCCCATTAAACCGACCGACGGCGAGCCCTCCGGTTCCTCATCGTTGCCGAAACACAGGGGGCTTGCGCCCTACCGCTAACCAATGCGTCACAGCGACGCGGCTGGCGGAATCCGCGGGGACGTCCCCTTTCAGACCATCCAGTGCACTTCGGCGGTGAAGTCGAGCGACTCCGCCTACCTGAAATGCGTCGCGGGCCGTTATGATTTCGCTTGGCCCGTGGCCGTTTCTCACGGGCGACGCTTTCGATTCTGACGTGCTAGCCAACCATGACGATTCCCGAACACCTCCAGCACCTCATCCGCTCCGATGAGCCCCTCGCCCCCTTGGTCTGGCTCGGGATCGGCGGTCCGGCCCATTTTTTCGCCGAGCCGGTGGATTTCGAGCAGATCGTCCAGGTGGTCACCTGGGCAGCCGAAAACGACTTGCCGACACGCGTGCTGGGTTCGGGGA
Source organism: Stieleria neptunia (assembly GCF_007754155.1). Classification (NCBI taxonomy): domain Bacteria; kingdom Pseudomonadati; phylum Planctomycetota; class Planctomycetia; order Pirellulales; family Pirellulaceae; genus Stieleria; species Stieleria neptunia. The sequence continues at coordinate 429,758 of NZ_CP037423.1, forward strand.
GCAATCTGTTGGTGCGTGAAGCGGGCTTTGACGGTCTGGTCATCACCCTGGGTGCTGCGGCGACGAGCGCGCTCTCGATCAACGGAGATCGGCTGACGGCGGGTGCCGGCGGCAAGCTTTCGCACGCGGTTGTCAAAGCCGTCGGCGGCGGGCTGGGCGGACTGGAACACCTGGTCGGCATCCCCGGCACGGTGGGCGCGGCGGTCGTCGGCAACGTTTCCAGCGGGGGCCGCGACATCGGCTCGGCCGTCGAACGGGTGCGGGTGCTGCAAAACGACGGCACGATCAAGCAGTTTGATCAGGACGAGGTCGGGTTCACGTACCGCAAGACGGCGTTGGACGGTTTGACGATCGTCGAAGTGGATTTCAAACTCGAGGCCGCCGACCCGGTCGCGTTGACCAAACGGCTGCAAAAACTGTGGATCGCCCGCAATGCCGCTCGGCCGGCGGACATCGAGCGGATCGCGATGCCGTTTATCGACCCCGACAGCATGCCGGCGCGCGAATTGATCCAAAGCGTGGGGCTTGCCGGAATTCGCGAAGGCAACGTGGCGCTCGATTCGGCCCGCCCCCACTACCTGGTCGCCCACGCCGGGGCGACCAGCGACGAGTGCTTGAAATTGATCGACCGTGTTCGAGAGCAAGTCTTGCTGCAAACCGGGATCGACTTGCAGCTGAATCTTCAGATTTGGTAAGTCTGGGGGGACGTGCTGCGTGGCCGATCGGAATCGGCCGGCAATGGGGGGCTTTATCCAGGGAAGGTACGGCCGGATGGCCAAGCAAAGCGAGCAAACCGATCATCGCCCGATCCGCAGCATCCTGCGCCGACTGATTCTGGCGCCGGCGGCCTGGTCGTTGATTTGGCCGATGCTGTTGTTGATCGGTTCGTACGTCGCCTATTCACGCTGGTACGCCGAGCATTTCGCCCAGGCCTATGGGAGCGTGGATCCGCAATCGATCACGATTTCCCCGCCCCATCAGTACGTCCGGACCGATTTGGTGGCGGAAGTCTATGACGAAACACGGTTGACGGAGTTGTCGCCGGTCGATCGCAGCGTGACGGCGAAACTGGCGTCGGCCTTTGCCAGCCACCCCTGGGTCAAACATGTCCATCGCGTTCGAAAGCTGCCGTCGGGCAAGTTCGAGCTGGACCTGGATTACCGCCAACCGGTGGCGGCGTTCCATGTCACCGGAGGCGAGAAATGGAAACAGATGATCGCCGAGCACCTAAAAAGTCTCGGCTATCCGGTCTCGGACGTGAACGGCTATCTGCCGCTCGATGGCGAAGGGATGCTGCTGCCGACCGCCGGTTTGACGTACGACGATGCGATGGAATTGATTCACATCGAGGTCTGGGAGCTGTACCCGACCGGCAACGAGGGGACCCCGTTTGGCGACCGCCGCGTGGAGTCGGCGGCGTTGTTGGCCAAGCTGCTCTCGGCCGTCCGCGATCAAATTCGGATCGCCAAAATCACTGTCAGCGGGGACTCACGTTTAAACCTGGTGCCCCAATTGGAGATCACCACCGGCGACAACACGCACCTGTTCTGGGGCAGCCCGCCGGGCATGGAGCAACCGCGGGAACGCGACGCGCGGGCGAAGTTGACCGACCTGTTGAGCGGAAACTTCGTCCCCGGCGGAGACCTCAGCATCGCCGCCGGAAACTCACCGCCGCTGCGTTAGAGCTTGGTTCCGGTTCGATTGAGTCGGGATCTGCGGAGTCAATGGTGAGCCGCTGGCCGTAAGGCCTCGGGCGGGCGCCCGCGATGCCCGGCCGCTTACGCGTCGCGGCTCACAGTAACGGCAGACCGCGAGCCGTCCGGTCTAACCCTCGTTTTCAATTGGAATCAATCGCTACAGCGTCGTCAGGAGCCTGCGGACGAACTGGCCGTAGTCGAGTCCATCGACATCGCCATCCCGATCGGCGTCGAAGGCGTCGTTGAATTCCGCCGCGGTGTTGGGCCGCAGGAACGACAATCCGAAGCGCCCGTAATCTTGACCGTCGACGTCGCGATCGCCGTCGGAATCGCCGAACAGGCGAAAGAACGCGTCGGCCCGATCGACCGCCCCGGCTTCGCTGCCGAATAGCAGATCGTTGCGCATCGGATAGGGTTCGACGGCCAGTGACATCGCCGCGGACGATCGCACGCGGAGTTCGTAATTGCCGTCGTCGAGAATCACGGCGCCGCTTTGATTTTCAAAGGTCAGCACGACTTCGGTGCGTCCGTCGATATCGGCCGGCGTCGCTTGGATGGAATCGACAGACCGGCCGGTGGTGAGGTTTCGAATTTCGAAGGCATCCGAGAGCGATTGGTGGTCGACCGGTTGGTTGTAAACGACCGTGACCGAATCGAGTCGGCTGCGTGAGATGGCGCCCTGGTTGACTTCGACCCGTTCGACACGGAGATCGGTCGCCAGCCCCGACACGGGGACGTCGAACACGGACTCGTCGGGGTCGTTGCTGGAGATCAGGATTCTGGCGTCTCGCCGTCCGGCGGCGGTCGGATCAAAGGTGACGTCAAAGGTCGTTGATCCGCCCGGCCCGACCAAGACAGCGGGCTGCCGCGTGACGGAAAAATCGCCGCTGTGGGCTCCATAGATCGCGATCGACGACAGGTACAAATCCATGCCGCCGTCGTTTTCGATCGCGAAGGTTTGCGTCTGAGTGTCTGCTTGGACGTCCACCAATCCCATGTCGGTCCCGTTGTCGATCATCGCCGGAGCGCCATCGTCGATCGACAATGCTTGATCGCCGCGCAACGTGATTTCGGGCAGGACCGGATCATCGTTGATGATCTGGCCGTCGGCGCTGAATGCGTCTGGATCGACTTGATAGGTTCCGCCGGTCGGAACGTACAACTCGATGGAGTAGGATTCGTCGGGCTCCGAATCGGTGTCACCGAGAACCTCGATTTCCAGCGTCTGGGACGTCTCGCCGATCTCAAAGAAAACCGATCCGGAGGCGGGGGAAATGAAATCCAGCGGGTCGGCCGACGTCATGGTGTCGGTCGGGAAGACGCGTCGCCAATGGACCTCGTGGGCCAGCGCGGGCGGTCCGTCGCGATCGATGGTGAACTGGTGCGTCGAACCGATCCCTGAGTCCCCTTCATTTGCGATCGTCGCGGTCGCGTCGATGGAATAGATCGACATGATTTCTTCGACTTCCATGGCGGCGACGCGATCGGCCACGGCGTACGTTGCCGCGTCGACGATGTGCACCTCAAAGAACTCGGGGCCTTCGCTGATTGCATCGTCAACGATCGGGATCCGCAACGTCCCGCTGCCGTTGATCATCGAAACGGTTTGTCGAAGCGGCGCCCCGAAATCGGCGGGCTCGGTCGAGTTGGGGGCCGGCTGGCCCGGCGCCGATTGACGCACCGAGCGGACTTCGACGATCACATCGCCGTCGCCGCCATCGCTGTTGCTGAGCGTGAATTCCGCCTGTTCCCCCTCGGCAACCGTTGCCGCGGTGGCGGTGATCGAGACCGATGCGATGCCGGGGTCGATGATGGTTCCGCTGATCCGATACTGGCCCAAGCTGCCGTAGTCGCTGTAACCGAGCGGGTTGGCCACGGTGTACGGGGCCGGCGTGGGTTCGACCACGGCGTCCAGTTCAGCGTCGTAGCTGCCATCGCGGGGGACGCCGTCGATTTTGAGGAAGTAATCACCGGCGGCCAGCGGGATGTTTTGCAGCGAAGCCGACAGCGATGTTTGGGGGTTGGAATCAACCAGGAAGGTGCCCGACGCATCGTACAGTCCGGCCCACACATCGAGGTTCGGTTTGTAATCGAGCACGTCGATCTGCAGCGAGACGTTGCCACCGCCGGTGGAAAATTGAAACCAATCGACGTCGTCGTTTCGTTCGATGATGCCGAATTCATCGACGGCGACCGAACCGGATTCGCGGAGCGGCGAAGCGGAGGAAGGATCGTTGGCGTGGTCGTCCGCGTTGTAAGGGAAATTGGAACTGCCGGTGATCCGTTGCAAGTCGTCCTCGTCGGTCAGGCTGGCGTTGTAGTAGTCGCCGGCGCTCCACTGGGTGATCTGTTTGCTGAACGGAGAGCCCATGATCGGCCCCCATCCGGTGGATCCGCTGCCGTGCCCGCTGTAGTACGTCTTGCTGCCGGCCCCGTCGTGATGCAGGCCCAGTTGGTGGCCGACTTCGTGGCTGGCCGTTTCGCTGCCCGTGTTGAGTCCGTTGTTGTAAACCAGCGCGGGTTCGTCTTGGCGATCATCGAAGGCGCCCAGGTAGGCGTGACCGCCGCAACTGCAATCGGCAAACGTGTCCTTGGTCATCACCACGCGCGTGCCCCAGCGGGTGTCTTGGCTGCCGTTGTAACGAAGGTCATCCAGATCGCCGGGTTCTTGCGTGGTGACGTTGACGTCAAACGGCGCGAAATCCTCGGCGACGATTTGCCAAATCTGCTGAATCAATTCCAGCCGAGCGGCGGAAAAGTCCGCTCCCGTTCCGCCCCAATAGTTCGGATGCTCGATGACCGACATTCCGTAACCCGTGTTCCAACTCGTGTCGGTCGTGGTGTGTCCGTCGAAGTCCAGGTAGATCGTGAAATTGGAATCCGGCCGACTGTGCAGCGTGAACGTATCGTCCAACGAGAACGGCGCGGCCTCGCTGAGCCCACCGTCGGCCTCGTCGTCGGCCTCGTCGGAGGCCACGGGGAAGTCACCGTCGGGTGTTTCACCGACCAGCGGCGCGATGCCCTGGATCGGTGGGACCGGGCGGCCGGGAACCAGCGGGCCATAAAATCGCTCAATCAACCGGGCGTCGGTTTCGTAATCGTCCAGCGGGCCATCGCCAGCAGCATCCAGTCGGGCCGCCAGCAGGCGACGCGATTCCAATCTCTGGTAGCTCAGACGGCTCATGCAACCTTTGTGGGCCCGGCGCATCGTGGTTGATGATTTCGTGCGTGCGAATAACAAGTGGACATGCAAATTCCTGGTCGCGGACCGCGTCGCATTCGGCTAGCTTTGCAGGAAACTGCGCACGTGCAAGCGCCCGAAAAAAACAGCGTGAACCGTTTCACAACCCCTTTAAAGTAATGACTTTCCGGTGCTAAATGGTCATTTGTCTCGTCGCTGGTGGCCTAAAACGCCGAAACGTGACAATCGACGGTCGGCCCCCCCGTGCATCGCCATCCGTCTGCCCGTGGCGTTGTTTGAGACGGGTGCGACGAAATGACGTTTTTGTCCCCCCCCTTTTTTCCCGAATCGAAAATCGCCCCATGTCGCTTTCTGTCGCCCTGATCGGTGCCACCGGATACACCGGATTGGAAGTCGCCCGATTGCTCACCCATCACCCCCACGCCGAATTGGCCATCGCGACGGCGCGGGCAGAAGCGGGCAAACCGATCGCTTCGGTGCACCCTTCGTTGGCCGGGCGTCTGGATCTGGAACTGGAGGAATTGGACCCGGTCCGGATCGGCAAACGCTGTGACGTGGCGATGTGCTGTCTGCCCCATGCGGCGTCGGCCGAGACCGTCAGGCGACTGGTCGATGTCGGCGTCCGTGTGATCGATTTCAGTGCCGATTTCCGACTCTCCTCGCTGCGCGTTTACGAATCGTGGTACGGCGTGAAGCACCCCTGGCCGGAGCGGGTGGGCAAGACGGTTTATGGGTTGCCGGAATTTTTCGCCGAGGAAATCGCCGGCGCGGACGTGGTCGCCAACCCCGGGTGTTACCCGACCAGCGCGATTCTGCCGTTGGCCCCGTTGATTCGCGAGGGGCTGATCCGCGGCGATGACATCATCATCGACAGCAAGAGCGGGGTCAGCGGTGCGGGCCGCAGCGCCAAGGTCGGGACGCTGTACTGCGAAACCAACGAGTCGATCGCCGCCTACGCCGTCGGCTGCCATCGTCACCAACCGGAGATCGAGGATCTGGTGGGCCGGATCGCAGGGCGTGAAATCGAAGCCTTGTTCACACCGCATTTGACCCCGATGAGCCGCGGCATTCTGTCGACGATCTATGTCCGGCCATCGGAGGGGTTGGCCGCTGAATCGGCGAGCGGTTCGACCGCAGACGGATCAACCGACCCGGCGGTTGACCGGGTCATGCAGAGTTGGCGCGATTGTTACGCCGGCAGTCCCTTCGTCACTCCGGTGGATCACCTGCCCGCCACCGCACACGTTGCGGGAACGAACTATGTTCAGATGTCGGTGCGCCGCGCGGGCGAGCGGTTGGTGCTGTTGTCGGCGATTGATAATCTGTCCAAAGGCGCCAGCGGCGCCGCGGTACAGAACATGAACGTGATGTTCGGATATGACCAACAATCCGGTCTAGGCTAAATCAGCGATGCGAGAACCCTACGGCGAACAGCCGCACAATCCCTACGCCGTCGACCCCGCAATGGGGGAATCTTCAGCCGGGGAGTTTTCAGCCGGGGAGTCGACGGGCTTTGGAGGGGAGTCGCCGCCACCGCCTGCCCAGCGGGATCGACCGCGGATCTGGCCGGCGTTGTTGTTGCCGCTGATTTCGCTGGTCGCGTTTCTGCTGTCCAGCCTGGTGATGATGGTGGTGGCGTTTTATGTCGTCCACGGCGAGTTCAGTCCGCGGATGATGGTCAGTGCCGAGGCGATGCAAACGGTGTCCGCCTCACGCGTGGGATTGTTGTTGATGGTCGTCGCGCCGCAGTTGGCGTTGGTTCTGCCGACCTTGATCGCCGCTGCGTTGTCGCCGGTCGGTTTTTCCAAGCGGTTGTCATTGGTCCGTGGACATTGGCCGTTGTGGGCCTGGGTTGCCGCGGCGTTGACGACGCCGCTGATCGGTTTCATCTCGTCGATCGCGGTCGGTTCTCTGATGGAAGAAAGTGAGAGCCTGAAGATGATGTCCGATATTTTTCGCAGTCACGGTGAAACGGGATTTCTGATCCCGCTGGCGATCTTGATCGGCGCGACACCGGCGTTCTGCGAAGAGTTTTTGTTTCGCGGCTATGTGCAAACACGGCTGAACCGTCGTATCGGACCGGCGCTGGGGATTTTCCTGTCCTCGGCATTGTTTGCCGTCTTTCACATGGACTTGATCCACATCATCGCCGTGTTTCCGTTGGGGGTGTATCTGGGCGTGATCGCCTGGCGCAGCGCTTCGTTGATCCCGGCCATGCTCGGTCACTTCGTCAACAATTCGATCAGCGTGTTCGCGGTCGTGCTGGGGCCGGAGACTCAGGACCAGGATCCGTCGCCTGAAATGGCCCTGTTTTTGGTGGTGGTGATCGGCTTGGGCCTGATGGGAGCCCTGTTGACCGCGGTCGCGATGTGGCGTCTGCCCGTTCCACCGCCGGTGCGGCTGACGCCTGAGCCCGCCGTTTCGTAGCGGGCGGGGGACGACGGTTCCGGCACGTGGCGTCACGGCCAATGCCATCTACTTTCGCTCTCAAGGTGTTAGCGGAACGGCGCGAGCCGTCCGGTCGCGCTTCAAAAACACCGTGAAAGACCGGAGGGCTTGCGCCCTGCCGCTAACAAAAAACACCCCGCTTGGCGTCAAAGAAAGTGGGATTGGCCGTCAGCCGGTGGTGGGTGCTGGTTTCAGAGTCTTCCGCCCTGCACGCGCCGCTCGCTGACCGGTCTGTTGATTGAGTGAGCCGCGACGCGTAAGCGGCCGGGCATTCCGGCGCCCGCCCGAGGCCTTACGGCCAGCGGCTCACCATTGACTCCGCAGATTCCGAATCCATCAACAGGCCGTGACGCTTCCCGCTGGTGTTGACGCGTGAATCTGCCCCCGGACGCGCGTTGAAATCGCAAACCGGCGCGTCCTTTTCCGGTGGGAGATGTTAAGCTGGTTGCTTCGCCCGATGGAACGCTCCATCGCTCGTTTTGCACTCCACGCGCCGTACCGACATGCTGCCCTATCGCCTCAGCTTTGAGCATCCGATTTATTTGTGGTTGATGCTGGCGTTGCCGGTGTTGTGGTACCTGGGGTTCCGATCCCTGGGGGTGCTGGGCAAGACCCGGCGTGCGTTGGCATTGCTGTTGCGAACGCTGGTGTGGACGATTTTGGTGTTTGCCATGGCGGGCGTGCAACTGGTTCGCGTCAGTGACGTGATCACGGTGATGTACGTGCTGGATCAATCCGAGAGCATTCCCAACGCGAAACGCCAAGTGATGCTGGATTTTGTGGTCCGCAATGTCAAACGCCATCGTGACGGCCGTCGCGGTGACAAAGCCGGCATCATCGTGTTCGGCCGCGACGCGTCGATCGAAATCCCGCCGTTTGACGATGAGATTCGATTGCGACGGCTGGAAAGCCTGATGGATCGCAGCGACGCGACGAATTTGGAATCGGCGTTGAACCTGGCCCAAGCGACGATGCCCGAAGACACCGCGCGGCGGATCGTCGTGGTCACCGACGGCAACGAGAACCTCGGCCAAGCGCGAAAGCTGGTCGCGCGGGTCGCCGCGGCGGGCATCGGCATCGATGTGGTTCCCGTCATGCTCGATGCCAAGAGCGAAGTGCTGGTCGAAAAGATTGACTTGCCCAGCGACATTCGCAAAGGCCAACCGTTCGAAGCCCGAATCGTTGTCAACAACTACACCGATGCGACGCCCGAGGGCGGCCAACCGACCAAGGGCAAGATTCGTGTCAAACAGAAAGTCGGCGACAACGAATCGATCTTGCTGGAACAGGACATCACGCTGGACCCCGGCAAGAACGTGTTTCCGTTGCGGCACACGATCGATCAACCGGCGCCGTACATCTATCAAGCAGAGTTCGTTCCCGACAGCAAGGATGACGACGGATTGCGTCAGAACAATAGCGCGACGGCCTACACGCACGTGCGTGGTCAAGGACGCGTGTTGATGATCGAAGACCGAAGTCGTCTGGGCGATTTTGATTTGCTGGTCAGTCGTCTGCGTGACAACAACATCGAAGTCGTCACGCAAACCAACGACAACCTGTTCGGTTCGCTCGCCGAGTTGCAAGCCTATGACGCCGCGATCCTGGCCGGCGTCCCCCGCGTCTCGGGCAGCAGTCAAAACGAAATCGTTTCCTTCACCGACCCGCAAATTGAAATGCTGGTCCGTAACACGCAACAGCTCGGCGCCGGATTGCTAATGCTCGGCGGACCGGAAGCCTTTGGCGCCGGCGGTTGGACGGGATCGGAAATCGAAAAAGCGATGCCGGTCGATTTCAAGATCAAGAACGCCAAGGTCCAAGCGGTGGGCGCGCTGGCCTTGATCATGCATGCCAGCGAGATGGCCGACGGAAACCACTGGCAAAAAGTGATCTGCAAATCCGCCATCGAACAACTCGGCCCGTCAGACCTGGCAGGCGTGCTGCACTGGAATTTCAGCGGTGATGCGTGGCTGTGGGGCGGCTATCCGTCGTCACCGGGGCTGTTGGAAGTCGGCCCGAATCGCCGCAACATGCTCGCCCGGATCAGCAAGATGACGCCCGGCGACATGCCGCAATTTGACCCGGCGATGAAGATGGCGGTGAAATCGCTCTCGTCGGCTCCGGCGTCGGTCAAACACTGCATCATCATCTCCGATGGCGACCCCAGTGATCCGATGCCCGGCACGATCGCCGCGTTTAAAAACAACAACATCACGATCAGCACCGTTGCGGTGGCCTCGCACGGTCTGGCGGGCAGCCAGCGATTGCAGAAGATCGCGACGCAAACCGGCGGCAAGTATTACAGCGTCAAATCGGGACGTGCGTTGCCGAGGATCTTTCAACGCGAAGCGCGTCGCGTCTCCAAACCCCTGGTCTACGAACCGCCCGGCGGCGCGGTCCCCGAAGTCATCTTCCCGCATGCGATGCTCGACGGAATCGATCGCGTTCTGCCGCCGGTCACCGGGTTTGTGATGACGCAAACCAAAGACAGTCCGCTGGCGCAGGTCTTGATTCAATCGCCTAAGCCGGACCAACCGGAAAACGCGACGATCCTGGCGGCTTGGACCTATGGGCTGGGCCGCACGGCCGTGCTGACGACCGACGCCGGGGCGCGCTGGGCCAGCGCCTGGAACGACTGGGCCGACTACGACAAATTCTATAGCCAATTGGTGCGTTGGCTGATGCGACCGACCGGCGACACCGGCAAATTTACGATCGCCACCAGTGTCAAAGACGGCCAAGTCCAAGTGGTCGTCAACGCCCTGGCCAACGATGATTCGTTTCTGGATTTTCTGGAAATGAACGCGACGGCGCTCGATGCGAACTTGAAACCGATCCCGCTCGGCATGCGACAGGCGGCCCCCGGACGCTATGTCGGTTCGTTCCCGGCGACGACCGCGGGCAGTTATTTCGTCAACGTCGTCCCCGGCCCCGGCGCCGCGCCGCTGACGACCGGTGTCACGGTGCCCTACAGTGACGAGTATCGTGTCCGCGAAACCAACCTGGCGCTGATCGAATCCCTGGCCGCGACCGAGCCCCGTGGCGGAACGGTCGGCGAAGTCACCGCGCCGCTGGAGAATCGGGCGAGCGAGGAACTGGTGGAAACCAACGCGTTTCGCGGCGGGTTGGCGCTGGCCCGCAGCATCCGTGACGCCTGGCCCTGGTTCGTGTTGGGCGGATGCTGTCTGTTCCTCGGCGACGTGATGATCCGCCGCATCGCCTTTGATTTCAGCTGGGTCGGCCGGACGATCAAAAAGATGCGTGGCGAACAAGAATCCGCGGCCCAAGTCGTCACGCGGCTCGATGCGTTGCGAAAGAACAAGTCTCAAATCGACGAGGACTTGCAGAAACGCCGGGCCAACGTCCGATTTGAACCGACGCGCGTCGAATCAACCGACGACCAAGTCGAACTCTCCGACATCGGCCAAGCGGCGTCCAAACCGACGGAAAGCAAATCCGTCGCCGCGCCACCACAAACCAGTTACACCGAGCGATTGTTGGAAGCAAAACGCCGCGCCCGCAAGGACAAGGGCGAGTGAAGATCGCCGATCAAGGCACCACCCAGGACACGTCGGATTTTCCGTCGATGCCATAGCCGATCGTCGCACGGACATGGCCTTGGCGACGTAGATACAACCAGTCCGCCTGCCGGACGGTCGTGCGGACGATGCGAAAATTCGCTCGCCCCCGCTCCGATTCGGCTTGTGAAACCGTGCGGTCGCCGGTGTCGGGCGGCTGGGGACCGTCGAAACGATCACCCGGACGCCGCAGCGACAGGTACGCCGACCGACTGACGAGCGGCGTTTGTTCCCAGGCCTGGTCGGCTTGTACCCCGTCGATCACCTCCGCTGTGCCATCAAGTCGCAGCTGGATTTTGGTCGACGCTTCGTAGAACATCCAGCACGCCAAAGCGGGGGAGTGGCCGGAATTCAGTTGTCGAATTTTGTCCGATCGCACGTCGGTGTAGAAATCGATCGTCCGCCGCTGCTGATCGGCATGACGCAGTACCACCGTGCGACAATCGGGGCGAGGGAACTGCGGGTGCGCCGAATCGATCGTCGAAAATGCCCCCAAATTCCAGGGGTGATCGGAGGAGTTGGCACCGGCCCGCAGGCTTTGCCAAACCAAATCGTCCAATTCGACCAGGGGCTGGTCCGAACGAAGTAAAAGGTCAAATGCCGCCTGAAGTCCCACGTTTGATCTCGCTGTCGGACAGGAAAAAGCCCGATCGTATCCGATTTTGTAAAATCCGTTCACTCCCGTGCCTCGTCTGTATCTTCGGACAACGCATTTTCCGCCGCAGGCGTATCGCATGAGCGACGATCCGGAATCGATCGAAGAGACGACGACAGACGCCCGATGCGAGCGTCTGGAGCTGTTTTTTGATTCCTGCCCGGACGAAATTCTGGGGACGTTGTATTACGTCGTCGGAAATCTGGAGGACGCCCGGGATGCGTTGCAGGAAACGTTTTTGAAGTGTTGGCATCGCCGGCACCAGATCGATGACATCCAAAACCTACGGGCCTGGGTATTTCGAATCGCGCTCAATACCGGACGCGATTTCCGAAAAACCGCCTGGAATCGTCGTCGAAAATCCCTGCAAGAGGACCATCCGATGGCTTCGACCGCTGACAGCCCGACGGACGGGCTGATGAAAAACGAGGAACTCGCCCGGCTCCGGCGGGCCGTTTCGACGCTGCCGCCGGAACAGCAAGAGGTGTTTTTGTTGCGGCAAAACGGCGACCTGACCTATTCCCAGATCGCCGACGCGATGTCGCTGCCGCTGGGGACCGTCAAAACCCGTATGCGTTCTGCCATCCGTCAACTTCGCCAAAGCGTGGGAGACCTGTCATGAACCACGAGCCAAATACCAATCACCCGCCCACCGACGACGACGACTTGCGACAAGCCCTATTGGAGCTGCATTACGGATTGCTGGATGACGACGAGTCGGCGGAGTTGAAACAACGCATCGATACCGATCCCACGGTCGCACAACGGTGGGCCGAGACGCTGTTGGTCGCCTCGAAACTGGCCGCCGCCGCCAAAGTCAGCGCGCCGGCAAAGCGGGAACCCAACGCGCCCCCGGCGGTCCAGACGCCGGTCACCCCGCCGCCCGTGGTTCCAACGACACCGCGCGAACCGACCGAGACCGAACCGGAACGCAACAAGATGTCTGCTGCGGCGTCGCCCCCTGATGCCTCACCCGCAGATGTCTCGCCGGCAGATGTCTCGCCCGCAGCCCCCAATCGCTTTCTGCGTCTCTGGTTGGGATCGTTGGCGACCGCGGCGACACTGGCGATCGCGATCAGCGGCGTTCGCTACCTAAACCAGCGCCCCGCATCGCCCGACGCCGAGCTGCATGTCGCAGTGCAACCCGTCGCCGGAGCCGACGCCGGTGCGAGGAACGAGTTTCTGGTCGCGGTCGGACCCCAACCGGCCGATCCGACGGCCGGCGAAACATTCGATCCGTCGATGCCGGTGGTGCCGGCGACGATCTCTTTCAAGGTGCTCTCCCAGGGGGCGGTGCTGTTCTTCGGGACCTCGGAAACGACCACGCAAGGCCCCTGCCGGATTCGCGTGCCCGACGACATCGCGATTCCCGGTGATGCGGTCTTGCACGTCGACGCCAATCCGACCGGTCGCAAAGGTCTAGTGCGATTGACGGTGCCGCTGGAACCGACGCGTTGTTTGACGTTCCTGTCGACCGATCGACCGGTTTATCGCCCAGGCGAAACCGTGTTCTTTCGGTCGGTGACGCTGAACCGTCGAACGCTGGCGGCGCACCTCGACGTCCCGATCCGTTTCGAACTCGCCGACGCCAGCGGTGCGGCGGTTGACGGCGCGATCCTTGAAGGCGTTACCGAGCGGGGTGTCGGCAACGGCACGTTTGTGATTCCCGAAACCGCACCCGGTGGAACGTACCAGTTGATCGCCAAAAGCCTGGACGGCTTTTTCCCGGATCAGATCTGCGAACTGGAAGTGCGGCGTTACCGTGCGGTTCGATTGAAAACGGACCTCGAATTTTCCAAGCGGTCCTACAGTGCATCCGATCGCGTCGAAGCCACGTTGACGGTCCGCCGCGCGGATGATTCGATCCCCGTCGCCGCCCCGGCGCGCATCCAAGCCGTCGTCGACGGGAGTGTCGTTCATCAATCGACCAGCTCACTGGGCATCAATGGAGAGCTTGCGGTCGACTTCGATCTGCCCAAAGTGATCCGCGAAGGCGAGGGCACGTTGTCGATCGCGATCGACGATGGATCGGTTACTGAAACCGCCGCCCGACCGATCCCGATTCACACCGGACGCGCCGAAGTCGATTTCTATCCCGAAGGCGGTTACCTGGTCGGCGGCGTCAACAACCGAGTCTACTTTGCCGCACGGGACCCCGATGGCAATCCGATCGAGATCGCTGGCGAAGTCCTGTCGCAAGCCGGACGGATGGTCGCCAGCATCAAGACGGTCCGCGACGGCATGGGCCGGTTCGAATTCAAGCCCGAATCGGGACAACGTTACTCGCTCCGGATCACGTCGCCGTTGGACATCACCGAGACACCGTGGTTGCCATCGGTCGTCGAAGCCTTGCCGGTGTTGGATACCGGCGGCGGTGTGTTCGAACCCGGCGATCCGATTTCAATGACCGTTCGCAGCACCAAACGCCGGTCGTGCATCGTTCGCGTGGTCTGTCGCGGGGAACTGGTGGGAGTCAAGACGACCGAACTCGGCATCGGTGACACGTCCGTGTCGGTACCGATTCAAGACCGCGCCGCCGGCGTGATTCGCGTCACGGTGTTGGATGCCGCCGGCGAGACGGCCACCCCGCTGGTCGAGCGTTTGGTCTATCGCAAAGCCGTCAAGAAACTGAACGTCACGGCCAGCGTGGACGAGGACCGTCGCGTCCACTCGCCCGGCGAGTCGGTGCGGATGACGATCGCGGTCACCGACGAAAACGATCAACCCGTCCCCGGAGCGGTCTTGGGTGTCCGAGTCGTCGACGACGCCGCGCTCAGCTTGCGGCAACAGGACCTGCCGTCGATCGCCACCCATTTCTTCTTAACCAGCGAGATTCAGTCGCCGGAGGACTTGGAACACGCCGATTTCTATCTAGACGATTCGCCCGAGGCGGCCGAGAGTTTGGATCTGTTGCTGGGCACCCAGGGCTGGCGACGGTTTGTCAGCGGATCACCGGACCAGTTCAATGAAACCTTTCGCGACGCACTGACGCGATTGCTGGAACTGGATGGACAACGAACGGAATTGACCGGTCGGACACAGACGAACGAGGCGACGATTGCGGCGCAGTTGCACCAGTACCGACTGCACCTCGCGGCCGCCTGGCGGAGCTTTGTTTCCGAAGTCCGCATCGCGTTGATCTTGATCGGCGCGTTTTGGTTGATCGGGTTGTTGGTCCGTCCGCGAAAGGCCGGTGCCGTTGCCGCCGGGCTGCTGTTGTTCGCGGCGGTCATGCTCGCGCAATCCGGTTGCGGCAGCCAAGGAAACTATCGCGTCGAAGCGACGTCGGAATCTGCCAGCGATCAGATGACCGCCGGCGACATCGCACCGATGTTAGAAGCACCGTCCGCATCAAGCTCCGCCGATGAAGCACGATTTCGGGGCGAAGAAGAACAGGCCGATGCAGCCGGTGCCGACCCGGGCGCGACCCAACCGTTTGTCCAACGTGTCGTCCAAGCATTCTTGGGCCAGCGGGGCGCGAAGGTGCCGACCGAGGTGTCGCAGTCGCGACTGACCCCGGAACAACTGCAACGCTGGGCAAAGTCGCGTGATCTGGACGCCCAGACGCTGGCCGATCAATTGATGGACGAACTGCGGTTTCCGATACGTCAGTACGCCCATCTGCATCGCCGCAGCGAAGACGATGTCCGCAGCGACTTCACCGAAACATTGTATTGGAACCCGATGATGGTGACCGATTCAACGGGAACGGCGACGATTCGATTCGATCTGTCGGACTCGCTGACGATGTTCCGCGTGGACGTCGACGCGCACAGCACCGACGGACGTTTGGGCAGTGGAGGAGGCTCGGTCGTGACCGAGATTCCGATTCAAGTCGAACCCAAATTGCCGTTGGAAGTCACCGGCGGCGATCGCATCGACTTGCCCGTGGGTTTGGTCAATGCGACCGACCAGGACGGCGCGTTCGAGGTTCAATTGCAATTGGACCCGGCATTCAATGCGACGCGACGGTCCGGAATGACCTCCGTCGCCGCCGGCGAGCGAAGCACCGAAGTCTTTTCCCTCGACGTCACCGAACCGGCCAAACCGACCGACGCCAAGGTCCGCGTCTCGGCGACACTCAGCGGCAGCACGCTCGCCGATCAGGTCGAACGAACCGTGCGAATCGTTCCCGACGGATTTCCGTTCGACGTTTCTCAGTCGGGTTCGCTGTCCAAGACCACTTCCCTGTCGGCGAACTTGCCCGAGACCGTGGTGCCGGGATCGTTGTCGGCCGAGATGGAGTTTTTCCCGAGCCCCCGATCGCAGTTGAGCGCGGGGCTGGAAAGCATCTTGCGAGAACCGCACGGGTGTTTCGAACAGGCATCGGCGTCGAACTATCCCAACGTGATGGCATTTCAATTGCTGCAACTGGAAGGCGTCGTCGATGACCGTGCCCAACGCCGCACCGTGTCGTTGCTGCGTCGCGGCTATCGAAAACTGACCAGCTACGAATGCTCCACGCTCGGTTACGAATGGTTCGGCAACGATCCCGGGCACGAAGCGTTGTCGGCATTCGGATTGATGCAGTTTTCCGAGATGGCGAAGATGATCGACATCGATCGCGAAATGCTCAGCCGCACACGGGAATGGTTGCTGTCCCGACGCGACGGCAAGGGCGGTTTCAAACGCAACCCACGCCACTTGCACGTCTGGTCGGTTCAGCAAGAGGTCGTCAATGCGTACTTGTTGTGGGCGCTCTCGCAAGCCGACTTGGCCGCGGACGATGCTTCCCGTACGGATTCGGAACTGTCGGCCGAACTGGATGCGATGCAACACGTGGCAGAATCCTCTGACGATCCCTACCTGATCGCGTTGTCCGCCATCACGCTGGCCAACGTCGGCCGAAACAGCCAGGCTGCGGCGTTGCTGGAACGGCTCGCAGAGTTGCAACAACCAGACGGAAGCTTCGTCGGCAAAACGACGATCACGCAAAGCGGCGGGATCTCGCGGACCGTCGAAACGACAGCGCTGGCGATCCTGGCGTTTGCCTGCAGCGATGACCATCGCGGCGTGGCCCAAAAGGCGGCGGCGTGGTTGATCGACCATCGACGCGGCGGCGGATTCGGATCGACCCAAGCGACGGTGTTGGCGCTCAAGGCCTTGATCGCGATGCACGATCAGATGGTCGGCGGCGAAGGCGGCAGCGTTGACATTTTGATCGACGGTGAAGTCGTGGAAACGGTTCGCTGGGAAGGGCGTCCCGCCGAGGGCGTGACATGGCAAATGACGCCGACGCTGATCGACGCATTCGTTTCCGATCCCACGACGCGTTTGACGCTTCGCAGCAGCGATGCGGCTAGCTTGCCCTTCACGCTTCGATTCAGCGGGCGGACCACGACGCCATCAAGTGATCCCGAATGTCCGATCGCGATGAACCTGTCCTTCGCCGGCCAGCCCGATCAAGCGAACGTCGAAAGCGGCGAGACGATCGACGTCGTTGCGAACGTCACCAACGCGACCAACACCGGGCGTCCGATGACCGTCGCCGTGGTCGGACTTCCCGGAGGCCTCGAACCGATCATCGAGAGCTTGGAGAAACTCCGTCAGTCGGGTGAAATTGATTTCTACGAATTGCGCGGTCGCGAAGTCGTCTTGTATTGGCGAACCTTTGCACCGGCGGAATCCAAACGCATCCCGATTGCCTGTGTCGCGGAAATCGCGGGGAAATACACCGGTCCGCCGAGTCGCGCGTACTTGTACTACACCGCCGAATCCAAGACCTGGCACAAGCCGTTGGTGGCGGAAATTCGGTAACGCCGGTGGACCGCAATTCGGCGAATAGGCTTGCTGCGTGTTCCCAGGTTCCGCCCTACGCCGCGGGGGGCGATTGCACGACGGCAGCTTTTGGCAACCCAATGGCATCTCTCCCAGAGGGGGTTCTTCGTGGATTTTAGTGGCTAATCACTCAGGACCCAGGTTTTTTGAGGCATTGCTGCGATGTCCGAATGGGTGTTGGACGACAACCGCTCGGTTCAAACGCCCCTCCGGCGACGCGGGCCGGTGGAGGGCACGAAGCACCTTCGCCGCATCGCAGACCAGGTGATTCCGAGGCGGGTTGCTCCTCCGCAGAGCCCGTCTCCGCTACAGCTGGCTTCGCCATCAGACCGAACAGAACCATCGGACATCGCAGTCATCCCTCAAAAAACCTTCTCCGAGTATCCGAGAGCAGCCGCTAAAATCCGCGAAGAACCCCCTCTGGGAGAGACGGCGTTTGCGCAGCAAGCAAACGCCAGAAAGGGCCCACGCTGCAAGAGTCTTAGCGCCTTGTGTTACGATCAAATCTGTCGCTCATACAATCGGCCGTGACTTTCCCCATCGGGCTGCGTCGTCGCCACCCGGCTGGCATCAGGCGGAAAGTAAGTGGGATAGGCTTCCAGCCTGTCGACTCTGGAATGACAGGCTGGAAGCCTATCCCACTCGCAAGATCCGACACTGATTTTGCGTCCGATCCTTACTTGCCTGGACAGCGTTTGCCTGGACAGCGTTTGCCTGGACAGCGTTTGCCGACTCGATCACAATGAGGATGGCCGCAGAGCGGTCCCCCGCCACGGTGAATTCTTCGCCATTCCAACCGCTGCCCCGTCGATGCACGCCTGTTTCCATCGCCACGCCCTCGCCGGCTTTGCCGTTTTCGCCGGACTCGTCGCGGGCACCCTGATGCCCTGCGGCACGCGATCGCTGCTTGCCGAAGGGCGGCGAACGTCCGGGTCAGCCGACGAGCTGCGGTTTTTTGAGCAAAAGATTCGCCCGCTGTTGGTCGAGCACTGTTACGAGTGCCATAGCGAAGAGGCCGGTGAGCAGCAGGGCGGATTGCTGCTGGATCGCAGCTCGGGATGGATCGAGGGTGGCGAGACGAACAAAGCGGTGATTCCCGGCGAACCCGATGCGTCGTTGCTGATCGCCGCGATTCGTTATGACAACGACGATTTGCAGATGCCGCCGGAACAGCGACTCGATGAGGAAACCATCGCGTTGTTTGAGCGGTGGGTCCGGCGTGGTGCTCATGGCCCGGCCGATGACATGGGCGAGACCGAGTTCTCGCGATTGGGTGACCAGGACTATCTGTTTGATCAAGCGGCAACTCATTGGGCATTCCAGCCGGTGAGATCGGTCACCGTGCCCTCGTCGGCGCTCGATTCGGATCTCAAACATTGGGGGGACAACCCGATCGACCGTTTCGTGCTTGATGCGATGGTCAACGCCGGATTGACGCCGTCCCCGGTCGCCGACGCTGCGACGTTGGTGCGTCGCTTGCACTATGATTTGACGGGGTTGCCGCCGACGTTTGAGCAAGTCACCGCGTTTCAGGAAGCGACGGAATTGGATCCCGATCGCGCGACGTCGCAGCGGATCGACCAACTGATCGAATCACCCGAATTTGGACAACATCTCGGTCGTCTGTGGTTGGATGTCGTTCGTTATGCCGACACCGACAACAACTATCGTCCCGACACACGGACGCCGCATTACCACCCGTTCGCGTTTTCCTATCGCGACTACGTCGTGCATTCGCTGAACGACGACAAGCCTTACGATCAATTTTTGAAAGAACAGATCGCGGCGGACTTGATGGGGTTTGCGGCCGATGCACCGGAGATGGCGGCACTGGGCTTTTATGCTGCGGGTCCGTATTCCAGCCGGGCGCAAAACGAAGCGTTGGATGATTGGATCGACGTGACCACACGCGGGCTGATGGGCATCACGGCTGCCTGTGCACGTTGTCACGACCACAAGTTCGAACCCGTGCCGACGGCGGACTACTATTCGTTGCGCGGCGTGTTTGCCTCAGTCGCTCGCGTGAATCCGTTGGATGAAACGAAACAGCCGTTGTTGACCTCGTATCAACCGACGCCATCCCAGGCCGCCGACTTCGCCGCGAAGCGATCGGCCATCGAAGCCAAGATCAACGGGGCTGCGGGCAAGAAGGCGAAAAATAACAATCGCCCCATCGCGCAGAAGATTCGTGAAACGGAGTTGGCCGAGTTGTTGACGTTTCACCCCGGCGCCCCGGCGCGGGCGATGGTGGTTGCCGAACGGAAACAGCGACCGGAATCCTTTGTCTTTCTCCGCGGCGATGCCGCCGCACGCGGTCAGGCGGTGCCACGTCGGTTTCTGAAAATCCTGGATCCGCCACAGCACGCCTTTCCGGCGACCAGCAGCGGCCGATTGGAATTGGCCGACAAGATCGCGTCGGCGGAGAACCCGCTGACCGCTCGCGTGTTCGTCAACCGCGTTTGGGGATACCTGATCGGTTCCCACTTGGTGGCCACGCCGTCGGATTTCGGATTGCAGGGAGCACCGCCCACGCACCCGCAACTGTTGGACTGGTTGGCCGACGATTTCATCCGCCACAACTGGTCGGTCAAACACTTGGTGCGGCGGATCGTGATGTCACAGACGTATCAGCAATCCAGTCGAACACGCGAGACCTGTGTGGTGGCGGATCCCGAGAACCGGTGGCTGTGGCGGGCCAATCGAAAACACCTGACCATCGAAGCGATTCGCGACAGCATGTTGCTGGTCGCCGGCCAATTGGACCGACGGATCGGTGGTCACCCCGAGCGACTTTGGGGCGACGACTACACCCGACGCCGCGCGATCTACGGATTTATCAATCGCTTCAATTTGGACCCGACGCTCAGGGCCTTTGATTTCCCGGCCCCGGTGCAAACGCAACCCGCGCGGGGCGAAAGCATCGTCGCCCAACAGGCGCTGTTCATCATGAACTCGCCGTTGGTGATCGACCAGGCCGCCGCGATCGGTTCGTCGGACGCGTTGACGCGGATGAAAGCCGACGAGGCCAAAGTGGAGTTTTTGTTTCGGTCGATCCTGGGACGCCAGCCGGTTCCCGCGGAGGTTTCCAGGACGTTGAAATTGGTCGAGTTTCAGAAACGATTTCAAAAACCAGACCGGCCGCAAACACGCTACATCGATTCGCCGTGGCCACTCGTTGCCCAGGCGTTGTTGATGAGCAACGAATTTCAGTATGTGGACTAGCAACATGAGCCCTTTCGTTTCGCGTCGCCAGTTGTTGCAGTCGACCAGTCTGGGGTCGATCGCGCTGGCCAGTCTGTTGCACGAACCGGCCGCGGCCGGCAGGGCGCCCGAAGAGTCGCCGTTGAGCGAACAAACGCCGCACTTTCCGCCGCGGGTCAAACGGGTGATCCACTTGTTCATGAACGGCGGTCCGTCCCAGATGGACACGTTTGACCGCAAACCCGAACTCAATCGACTCGACGGCAAGCCGCTTCCCGATTCGGTCAAGAAACAGCTTCAACCGGTTCAACGCAAACGCGCCGGCAATCTGTTCGGATCGCCCTTTAAATTCAAACGCTACGGCGAGTGTGGATTGGAGGTCAGCGAGCTGTTTTCCAACGTCGCCCGGCACGCCGATGATCTGTGTGTGATTCGCAGCATGCAAGGTGAAATCGCCAACCACACGCCCGGGTTGCTGTTGACCAATTGCGGTCACGCCACGCTGCCCCGCCCCAGTCTCGGGTCCTGGTTGCTGTACGGTTTGGGCAACGAAAGCGATGAATTGCCGGGGTTTGTGGTTTTGTGTCCCCGCGGGTTGCCGACCGCACAGTCGCGCAATTGGACCAGTGCGTTCATGCCGGGCGTTTATCAGGGTACACACATCGACACCGAGACGACCGGCAAACAGATCGTCGCCAACCTGACGCGGGATGACATTCGCCCGGGCTCGCAGCGGGCCCAGGTGGCGCTGACCCAATTTTTGAATCAACGACACGCGGCACAGCGTTCGGGAGACGAGCGGCTGGAAAGTCGCATTCACACGATGGAGTTAGCGTTTCGGATGCAACGTGCCGGAACCGATGCCTTTGATTTGTCACAAGAACCGGCGCACATCCGCGAGCTCTACGGCGAGACGACTCAGGGCCGCAACATGCTTTACGCTCGACGCTTGGCCGAACGCGGTGTACGTTACATCCAGTGTTACCATGGCGGCGGTCAACCGTGGGACAACCACGGTTCGATCGTTCGAAATATCACACGGTTGGCCAAGGAATCCGATCGGCCGATTGCCGCGTTGTTGACCGATTTAAAACAACGTGGAATGCTGGACGAAACGCTGGTCATCTGGGGTGGCGAAATGGGCCGCACGCCGACGGTGCAGCAGGTCAAGGATCCGACCAAAGTCGGCCGCGACCATCACATCGATGGTTACACCGTGTGGATGGCCGGTGGTGGTGTGCGTGGGGGAATGACCTACGGAGCGACCGACGAACTGGCGATGGCGGTGACGGAAAACAAAGTCACGATGCCGGATTTCCATGCCACGTTGTTGCACCAGTTGGGATTCGATCACAAACGTTTGACCTACCGCTACTCGGGACGCGATTTCCGTTTAACGGACGTGCACGGACGCGTCATCGACACGATTTTGAAAAGCTGAGTGATGCTTTTGCCCCTTTCACACCAAACGGCGAAACGCGTGTTTCAAGTTGAACTTGCATCGGCGATTTGCGATTCGACCCTCCCTCGCTTCGCTCGACCTTCTTGCCAGGCATTGGTATCTGCACAAGTTGCAAGAGTCGTAGTCACCCTCCCTCTGGGAGGGTCGCGGAGGAGTTTACGACGACGCGGGGAGGGTCGATGTGGCTGGGAATCGCTTAGTGACGATCGCTCGACCCTCCCCTCGCTGCGCTCGACCCTCCCTGCCAGGGAGGGTGACTTGCCAGGTGGGATGCGGCCCACTGCAAAGCCGCAGATGTCGGATCGAGTTGCAAAGCCGCTTGGGAAAGCCGGTCGGTCCCGTTGGCGGTTCGGAATCCTGTTGCTGATCATCGCCAGTTGCGTTGGCGACGTGGCTCGGGCCGAGGAGCCGATCGATTTCAACAAGCAAATTCGCCCGATCCTGACGCAGCATTGCACCTCCTGTCACGGCGGGGTCAAGCAAGCCGGCGATCTGTCGTTTGTGTACGCCGACAAAGTCTTGCCGCCCGACGGATGGGTGATCGAGCCCGGTGATCCCGACGCGTCGATCCTGATCGAGCGGGTCAAATCCGACGATCCCGATGATCGGATGCCGCCCCCGCATGAGCATCCCGATCCGTTGTCACCGGATGAAATCGAGTTGCTGGAACGTTGGATCGGCGAAGGCGCCAAATGGGGTGGGCTGTGGTCGTTGGAGCCGCTCCAGCCGGCCACGTTCTCGGCCGGAGAAAATCACTCGAACTGGCCCCGGCAACCGCTGGATGGACGGGTGCTCGAGCGACTGACGAGCCGAGGGCTTTCTCCATCACCCGAAGCCGCTCCGGAGGAATGGCTGCGACGTGTGTCGTTTGACCTGATCGGTTTGCCGCCGTCGATGGAACGCATCCGAACGTTCACGACCGCGCTCGGCCGAGCCGTCGACGCTGCGTCGCGAGAGCGTGTTTATTTGCGCGAGGTCGATCGGCTGCTCGGTAGCGAACGGTTCGGAGAACGATGGGCATCGGTCTGGATGGACCTGGCCCGCTACGCCGACTCGAAAGGTTTTGAAAAAGACCCGCATCGCGACATGTGGCCGTATCGCGATTGGCTGATTCGGGCGTTCAACGACGACCTGCCCTATGACCAATTCACGATCCGCCAGTTGGCCGGTGACCTGTTGGAGAATCCCACGTCGGATGACTTGATTGCGACCGCGTTTCACCGCAACACGCAAACCAATACCGAAGGCGGGACCGACGACGAAGAGTTTCGCGTGGCGGCATTGATCGATCGGATCAACACGACGTGGACCGTCTGGCAGGCGACGACGTTCGGATGCGTGCAATGCCATTCACACCCCTACGACGCGTTCAAGCACGACGAGTATTACGCCTGCATGGCGATCATGAACGACACGTTGGATGCCGATTTGGCGTCGGATTACCCGACTCTGAAAATTCCCGACGATCCGGCACGCATCTCGGCGGCGGTGGAAGTCCAACGGACCTACCAAAAGCGGCGTGCCGAGCGCAATCAACTCGGCAGCGCGCTCGCCGGGAATGTTTCCTGGAGCCCACTGGTGCCGTCGAGCGTTTCGAGTACCGAAGGCAAACTGCGGATCGATGGCGATCAGGTCCGCACCGCCGGCGGCACGTTCCCTCCGGGGGTGCGGTACACGGTCCAAGCAAACGCGTCGCCGCTGACTGCCTTGCGGATTGAGATTCTGCCCGCCTCGGACAACCCCTCCGAGTGGCCTGAACAAGGATCCGTGTTGAGTCAATTGAAATTGTCCGTGGTGAAAGCGGACGGTGCCGTGATGCCGGTGCCGATCGCCGATGTGTTCGCCGACGCACTGACCGGTCCGGATGATCCGCGGTCGAGTCTGGACAAGGACGCGGCCGGTGTCGGTGGTTATCCGAAACTGCATCGTCCCCGTTGGGCCGTCTTTGTGCTGCGTGATCGTCTGCTGCTGGATGAGGTTGGCCCCGGTGCCGTGCTGCAGTTGGAGATGCTGCAATCCAACAGCGTTACCGGTAATCTGGCGACGCCGATTCGTCATTTTCGCTGGGACGTTTGCGACGAACCGGCTTGGATCGAATTGATCGCATCGCAGGCACTTGCCGACGCGAATCAAGCTTTGGCGCAAGCGAAGCAAGCGGCCGCCAAAGTGCGTGGCGCGGCCCTGCCCGTGATGCAGCAACGCCAAGCCGCGGTCGGCCGCGCGACACGTCAGTTCATTCGCGGCAATTGGCTCGATCGTGGTGAAGAAATCCCGCCGGGAATCCCCGCCGTCTTCGACACCGAACATACGGTTCGCAACCGCTTGGATTTCGCCCGCTGGATCGTTTCGGACGACAACCCGTTGGCGGCCCGCGTTTGGGCCAATCGCATTTGGGCGCAGCTGTTTGGAATCGGATTGGTCGAGACCTTGGAAGATTTCGGATCGAGCGGAACACAGCCCTTTGATCGCGAACTGTTGGACCATTTGGCGTTGCGGTTACGCGACGAGCATCGGTGGCAGTTGAAGCCGTTGTTGCGAGAACTCGTGCTGTCGTCGGTGTATCGCCAGACCAGCACGGCGCCGGAGTCGTTACGCCAGCAAGATCCTCGCAATCGACTGTTGGCGCGCGGCCCGCGAACACGGTTGACGGCGGAGATGATTCGCGACCAGGCGTTGGCGGTGGCGGGGCTACTGGAAAATCGGCTCGGCGGACCGTCGGTCATGCCGCCGCAACCCGACGGTGTTTGGCAAACCGTTTACAGCGGCGCGCAGTGGAAGACACCTGAAGGGGCCGGCAAGTACCGACGGGCGCTTTACACCTATTGGCGACGCACCAGTCCCTACCCCAGTTTTTTAATGTTCGATTCGCCGACCCGAGATCTTTGCTCGGCTCGGCGGATCGCGACCAACACACCGCTGCAGGCGCTGGTCACGTTGAACGACCCCGTCTATGTCGAATGTGGACGGGCACTGGCAAGTCGCGCGACCGCTGCGTCCGCGGCCAGTGACACCGCGGCCAGTGACACCGCGGACATCGGGCAAGCGATCGAGTGGATGTACCGAGCGGTGACACAGCGGACGCCCGGTCAACTCGAGATCGATGAATTAATACAACTGTATCACGATTTGCGGGATGACCGATCGGGTGATGCCGCCCGTGATGGGATCGCCCCAGACGCCCTGGCGATCGTCGCCAACACCATTTTGAATTTGGATCGAGCGGTAACGAAATGAAAACTCTTCACGACCAGGTTCAAGAAGAATTTGCAAGGCTGCAGACGCGGAAACATTTCTTGCGAAACTGCTCGATGGGACTCGCCGGGGTCTGGTTGGGCGGACAGTCGATGGCCGCCGACCGCGTTGGCACGCAACCGGACGCCTCCGACGCCGGGCAATCGATTCCGCACTTTCCGCCGCGGGCCAAACGCGTCATTTTTCTGCACATGGCCGGTTCACCCAGCCAACTGGAACTGTTCGATTACAAGCCGGCGCTGCAGAAGCTTGACGGCCAGGATTGTCCCGCCAGTTTCTTAGCAGGCAAACGTTTCGCCTTCATTCAAGGCGTTCCGAAAATGTTGGGGCCGCAGTATCCCTTTCAACAATGTGGCCAAAGCGGCGCCTGGGTTTCCGATCGGATGCCCGAATTCCAATCGGTCGTCGACCGGGTTTGTTTCGTCAAGTCGATGCACACCACCCAGTTCAACCACGGGCCGGCCCAATTGCTGCTGCACACGGGAAACCAGAATCTGGGCAGTGCGTCGTTCGGTGCCTGGACCATGTATGGACTGGGCAGCGAAAGCGAAAACCTGCCAGGCTTCATCGTATTGGTCTCTGGCGGCAAAACGCCGTCGGCCGGGAAAAGCGTTTGGGGATCCGGTTTTTTGCCCTCGGTCTACCAGGGAGTGCAGTGCCGATCCAAGGGCGATCCGGTGCTGTATCTGTCCAACCCGGACGGCGTTTCGCTGCAACAGCGACGCCGGGCCTTGGACGCGATTGGACGGATCAATCAGCAAACGTTCAATGAGACCGGTGATCCGGAAGTGCTGACGCGAATCTCTCAATACGAGATGGCGTTTCGAATGCAAACCCATGCGACCGAAGCGTTCGATCTGCGGCAGGAAGACAAGGCGACGCACGCCCTGTACGGCACCGAGCCGGGCAAAGAATCGTTTGCCAACAATTGTTTGCTCGCCCGGCGTTTGGCCGAGCGTGGTGTGCGGTTCATCCAGCTGTTTCACTGGGGGTGGGATTCACACGGCGCGGCCGAAAGCGAAGCCCTCAACGGCGGTTTCAAAACCCGCTGCGAAGAAGTCGATCGCCCGATCGCGGCTCTGTTGAATGATCTCGCTCGGCGAGGGTTGCTCGAAGACACGCTGGTGGTTTGGGGCGGCGAGTTCGGTCGCACACCGATGCGGGAAAATCGTGGCGGACGCGAGATGCGATTCGTCGGTCGCGACCACAACCCCGGTGCGTTCACGATGTGGATGGCCGGCGGCGGAATCAAACCCGGGATCTCCTACGGCGAAACGGACGAGATCGGTTATGAAGCGATCGAAAATAAGGTCTCACCACATGACCTGCATGCGACCCTGCAGCACTTGCTGGGGATCGACCACAAGCGATTGACCTACATGCATCAAGGGCTGCCGCAACGATTGTCCAACGTCACGCAGCCTTCGCGGGTCGTGGAAGAGATCATGGCGTGACGCAATGGTATGGCGTTGTACGACGTCCTTTCTAGGTCGTCGGGGCGAGCCCTGCGGACGACGGCCCGGAAGGGCCATCGTACTGGAAAAACCGGTCGTCCTAGGCGGCTAAAGCCTGCACACCGACGCTTACGCATCGAGCTTCTCGGCCTTTTCCGAAATCTCCGACTCGAGCGCCTGTTTGGCTTCCAGCGCGTGTAGCAATTCCCGCTGTTCGGCTTCGAATTCTTCTTGCTGTTCGACCGACATGGCGTGTTCCTGGTCACCCCTGAATCCGGCCCGGCGTTTATCCAGTCGTTCGACGTCGTCCAGATCACCGTACAGGATCAGCACGTCACCGGGATGGACCACGTCGTCGCCCCGCGGCGTGCCTTGAAAAATGCCGCCTTCACGCCGGATGCTCAGCACCAAAATCCCTTCGTCGCTCAGCCGCAGCGAGGCGAGTGATTTACCGGCCATCCAATCACGTGGCTCGACCAGCATTTCGGTCACGGCGTAGCCGCGTGAGAGTTCCAGCAGGCTGACGTAATCACGAACGTCCAGATCCGTAAACGTTTTGAGCAGCCAGGCGATGACGCGGTTCATGTGTCGTTCGACCCAACGACTGGAAAAGAAGACCCACAGAAAAGTGATGCCGCCGATCAGGATCGTGAACAGCAGGACCTGGGTTTGCCAGGTGGAGTTCGACGTGCTCATCACCGACACCATCACGGTCGCAGCGACGGTGGCAATCCCCACGTTTCCCAACAGCATCAACAGCATGACGATCTGCCGCCGCACGGGATGGGAGACCACCATTTCCGATTCTTGGGTGGTGAAACCGGATCCGGTGAAAGCCGATCGGGCCTGAAATTTCGCGGCTTCGCGTGACAGTCCCGTGAACATCAGCGCCATCGCGGCCACCCGCGTGACGATCATCGACAGCGTGAGTGTCACCAATAGTGAAATTACACCGACCACAAGCAATCTCCGGGTGATCCAATGCCATCGACATGAACGTCAAGCAGGGTGTTTTTTTAGCGGACCGATCGAAGATTAGACGACATCCAAAAACGACGCGACCCGCAAAGCCAAAATAATACTTTGCGGGTCGCTATGAAAAAGCGTGGTAGGGCGATGATCAAACTTGCCTTGGCACGCGTCAGAATTGGGGCGATCGACTTATCGTTTTTTACCGCGTGGTGAAGCCGCCGACTTTCCCTTGTGGTTCGTGACGGGGGTGACGACGGGCGCTACTTTTTTGTTGAAGCCCTTGGGTTTCTTTTGGTTCTTGCCACGGTTGGCCATTGCAGTTTCCTCGCAGGAGCAAACGATTCGGTGGGCGACCCACGCCGGGTCGATCGCAGCGGTTAAATGCATTTCTCGTGCCAATGTCACCGACAGGGAGCCGGGGTGCGGTTTGTCGGCAACAAGACGCAGTGGGAGCGTCGGGCGCCGGCGAGGGTCTGGAAAAGAAGCTGCATCGTGATGGAAAAATGTTTTCCAACCGCGATGTCACCTGTCAGCCGGACTTTAGTTGGGAGCGGTGCTCGGATCGGTCGTCGGCGGATCCGGCCGTTTCAGATTCATCTTCAACAGCACGACGCGGGGGTCGATGCGATAGGGAAACAGGTTGGCGGGCAAGCGGATGTTTTGCTCGCTGAGCAGGATTTCGTGGTACCCGGCCGCTGAGTCGCCGAGGTCCAACGAGACTTTGAGGCTGGCCGGGTCGAGGAATCGAAAATCGCGTTCGGAACCCGACAGCGTCACGCGGCATTCCATCGGCGCCGAGGTGTCAATCTCCAGTTGCTTGGCCACGTTCCGGTACTCCATCGGCACGATGAAGGTGCGTTGGACGGTGTGCGGGTCGTAGGCGAGCACGAACCAGGCTGCGACGGCCACGATCAGCGACAGGATTTTCAAACCCGCGTGGTCGACCAGGATTTGTTTCCAGATCGGTGGCCGGGAATCGCCGAGAACGGATGCGAAACTTTGTTCCAGGCAGTGTTGCAGGTCGGCGGGGGTGGCCATTTCGGTCAGCGTCCCCGCCTGGGCGACACTGACGCTGCCCCGTTCCTCGGACACCACGATGGTCACCGCATCGGAGCGTTCGGAAAGCCCCAGTGCGGCGCTGTGGCGGGTGCCGCGGCCTTCGATCTTGTTGGTGTTCGGGGAGATCGGCAGTTGGGCGGCGTACTGTTCGATGTGGTCACGGTCGATCACGATCGCACCGTCGTGTCCCGGCGAACTGGAATCAAAGATGCTGTAGACCAGTGGCACGCTGAACCTGCCGTCCAGCGGGAAGCCGCCATTGAGAAGACGTTCGAGCGACTCCTTTCGCTTCAGCACGATCAGGGCGCCCGTTTTCGAGGACGCCATGCGAAACACCACGTCCACCAGCGCGTCGATCTCCACCAGGCTCTGGCCGCCGTGCTCGAAATGAACGGACCGGAACGAAGCCACCCGTTCCAGCAGCCGACGCAGGTCTTCCTGGAAAACCACGACCAAGATGAACAACAGAACGGCAAAGGTGGTGTGAAAGGCCAGCGACGTCAGGTACATGTCCAGGCTGCGGGCCAAAAAATACACCCAGGCGAGCGCCGCCACGCCGACCAGGACGCCCCGTGATGCCGTCTGCTGGAACCAGAGTAGCGAAGCGTACAGGAACGCCGAAACCAGCAGAATGTCGATCGCGTCGACAAGGCGGAATGTCTGCCGCAACTCGTCAGAGATCAAGAAAATCGATTCAATCATGGTCAACCAGAGGGGCTGTCATCCATTGTCGCCCGTTTCCGGGGGGGCCGCGTTGCCTAACCGGCCCCGTTGGGCGGATCTGGAGCGCGAACTTCGCCGAATCAGGATTCCCAACCTTTATAGCGGTGTTGGCCGCGGATACGATAGCAAACAGGGGCGGTGTTTCCCCGGTTTGAATCAAGGGTAGGCGTGTGATGAAAGCGACGGCGTTATGAAGGCAACGCAATTGAATGCGAAATCCGTCTCCACCCGGCTGTTGGAGCGTCTCGACGATTGTGCCGAGGTCGTCGTCGTGATGCACGATAATCCCGATCCGGATGCGATCGCGTCGGGCTGGGGGCTGAAAGTCCTGATCGATGAAACGGTCGGGCTGCCGACACGGGTGATCGGCGGCGGCGCGATCGTGCGGGCCGAAAACCGACACATGGTGGATTTGTTGGAACCGCCGATCGAATTGGTGGACGACTTTGAATTCGATGACCGCACCGCGGCGATTCTGGTCGATTGTGGGGCCGAAGCTTCCAACCACGTTTTGACCCGTCAGGGGGTCAAGCCCTTCGCGATCATCGATCATCACATCGCCGATCAACGCAGGGTCCAGACGCCGTTTAGCGACATCCGTGTGGAGGTCGCCGCGTCGGCGTCGATCATTGCCAGCTACCTGCGTGAGCAAAAGATCTGCCCGGGGGCGAAGTTGGCGACCGCTATGCTGTATGCGATCAGCACCGAGACCTGCGCCTACGAGTCCCATTATTCGTCGCTGGATCGATTGATCTTGCCCTGGTTGATGGAATACGGCGAACCCGAGTTGTTGGCCGAAATCCACAACGCACCGCTGCAGCGATCGTATTACGGAGATCTGCTTCTGGCACTGCAAAACACCTTTCTCTATGAGGATGTGGCGATGTGCTTCTTGCCCCGCGCCGATGGCGTCGAGATTGTGGGCGAGATCGCCGATCTGCTGATCCGGGGGGATTCGGTCAGCCGGGTGATGTGCGGCGCCGTGATCGCGGGGGACCTGCTGGTCTCGGCGCGGACACAATATGTTGAAGACAACGCGGCGGAGATGATTCGAGAAACCATGAAAGGTCTGGGAGGTTCGGGGGGACACGCGCATCGGGCCGGCGGGAAAATCCCCAACGTCGGCGACAGCGCCGCCGCGATCGACAAGGTCTCCAACCTGCTGCGCGATCGTTGGTTGGACGTCTGTGGCGTCGAACGCAAACGGGGCACGCGCTTGATCGCCAAACGCGAAATTGTGCAGCACTTGGATCTTTAACAAGATCCGCTACCGGAACACCGCAAACTGGTATGGAGCTACTGGATGACCAGGAGGTTCGGCCTTGATGGTCACAGGTAGGTCCCCATCCCAGGGGCGTGCCAAGCTTGTCTTGGCACGCCTACTCTTCTGTTGCCGACGCACGTGGGTGCCCAATGCCATCTACTTTGACGCCAAGCGGGCTGTCGATATTGTGAGCCGCGACGCTGCCCGAGGCCTTACGGCCAGCGGCTCACCATTGACTCAGCAGATCCCGACTCAATCGACAGCCCGCTCGCGCCGTTCCGCTACGATTTCAGCGGTGCGACCCGATCAGCGGACGTCGATCCGCAGATGATTGATTCGGCTCCGCAGCGTCGGACGGCTGATGCCCAGACGATTGCTGGCTTCGCTGATGTTGTTGCCGCTCGACTTCATGACTTCGGCGATCAGAATGCGATCGACGTCGTCGTGAATGTCACTGCCGATGGTGAACGATCCCTCGGCAAGTCGTCTGTGAATCTCTTTGACGAGCCCGCCTTGCCATTCTTGGGAAGATGTCTCGCCAGCAGTCGAGCCGGGCGACGCGGCGCCGAATCCGCTCGGCAAGAACGAGGGCAGGATCACCGGGCCGCTGGCCTTGAGCAGGGTCTGCTTGATGATGCCTTGCAGCTCACGGACGTTTCCGGGCCAATCGTGGCCCAATAGCCGTTGCATCGTTTCTGGCGCGATCGAAACGAAGTCTTTTTTGAGCTGGCGGGCGAACAGCTGGAAAAAATGTTCCGTCATCTTGCGAAGGTCTTGGCCGCGCTCGCGAAGCGGGGGCAACGAGATCGTGAATTCGTTCAAGCGATAAAACAGGTCGCTGCGGAACGATCCATCGGCCATCGCGGCGTCCAGGTCGCGGTTGGTCGCCGCGATGATTCGCACGTCCGTTTTGATGGTTTTGCTGCCCCCGACGCGTTCAAACTCCTTTTCCTGCAGGACACGCAGCAACTTGGTTTGCATCACGGGAGTCATGTCCCCGATTTCGTCCAGAAACAACGTCCCGCCGTTGCAGATTTCAAATTTTCCGATCCGCCGCTGCTCCGCTCCGGTGAACGAGCCCTTCTCGTGACCGAACAATTCACTCTCCAACAACGCCTCGGGGATCGCCGCACAGTTGATCGCGTGGAACACATGGTCGTGCCGCGAGCTGTGTTGGTAGAGCGCCCGGGCCACCACTTCTTTTCCGGTGCCGGTTTCGCCCAGGATCAAGACGGCGGTATCGCGCGAGGCGACCCGGCCGATGGAGCGGAACACTTCGACCATCGCGGGGCACTCGCCCATCATTTGGTCACTGGGTTTTTCCGGCGACAAGCGTTCTTTTTCCGACGGCAGGATCGCGGGCTTGCGCGCCATGCGGCTGGTTTCCAACGCGGCATCGATGACCGGCAGGATCTCATCGGGCTCGAACGGTTTGGTCACGTAATCAAACGCACCGCCGCTCATCGCCGCGATCGCCGTTTCCGAGGTGCCGTGGCCGGTCATCAGGATCACCGGAACGCGTCCATCGAGCTCGCGGATCTCGTGAATCAGCGCCAAGCCGGACTGGTCGGGAAGCTGGATGTCCAACAGCACCGCATCGGGCTGTCCGCTGCGAAACGCCGAGATCGCCTGCCCGGCCGATTCTGCCGTCACCACGTGATAATCCGGTTCGGGCAGACACAAACGCATGCACTGAAGGATCAACGGATCGTCGTCAATGACCAGCAGGGTTTGAGAATTCGTCATGACCGAGTCGGCGTTGCGGAGGGGATGGGGTGGGATCCAGTATGGCAGGTGTCTGGCGCGATCCAAGCCCCGCCGTTCGGCAAGCCCGCTGCCCGGCAAACGCGCCGCCCAGGCTCGAGGCGAACGGCGGCAGGCCGCGGAAAAGGGGTCAGGTACCAAAAATGCGAAGCACCCTTCGGGCCATTTGGTTTTTGGTACCTGACCCCTTTTCCGCTCAAGCGTCTGGAGCGTCGGCGGGGGCGGTTTCTGTCGTTGCTTGGGAAAGCTGGACCGGCAGGATCACCGAGACCGTTGTCCCCTTGCCGACGGTCGACTGCAGTCCGATCGCGCCATTGTGGCCTTTGACGATCCCGATCGACGTGCTCAGTCCCAGGCCGGTGCCCTGGCCGCGCGGCTTGGTGGAGAAAAACGGGTCGAAAATTCGATCTCGGATGCCGATGGGAATGCCGGTGCCGGTGTCTGAGACGCTGATGACGACATAGTCCCCCGGCTGCAGCGTCGTGTAGGAATAGGAGCGTTCGGTGACCAGCGTCATCAGCGACGCTTCGATTCCCAACACGCCCGTCTCGGACATCGCGTCGCGGGCGTTGATGGCCAGGTTCATGACGACCTGACTGATTTCGGTTTCGTCACCGCTGATGTCGGGCAAGGCGGGTTCGATCGTCAATTGCAAACGAATGCCGCTGGGCAGGGTGCGTTCGATGATCGCCACGATCTCGGGCAAAAACGCCTGCAAGCGGATCGGCTGGTGGACGCCGTCACCGCCGCGGGCGAAGGTCAGCAGTTGCGAAATCAGGTCCGCACCGCGCGAGGCTCCGATCACGATGGTCTCCACCAACCCGCTGCGATCGACGTTGGGATTGTCCCGCTGCAGCATTTTCCCGCTCATCAGAATCGGCGTCAGCAGGTTGTTCAGATCGTGCGCGATTCCCCCGGCCAAGGCGCCGAGCGATTCGAGTCGCTGGCGACGCCGTTCGACCTGTTGCAGCTTGGTACGGGCGACCAGATCGAGGTCGAAGATGACATCCCCGATCGATTCGCCTTCGTCATACAATCGGGTGCGACGGCGCTCGATCCGCAGCCGTGTTCCATCTTTGGCGGTCGCGCGCAGTTCACCCGACCAGCGGGAAGCGTTTTCGTAGTCGCTGCCGTGAACATTTTCGAAGTGGTCGTTGGGCGGAACGATTTGCAACAGATCGGTCGCCGAGTGCCCGATCGATTCGGCCGCCTCGTAGCCAAAGAGTTGTTGGGCGCCTCGGTTCCAGTAAATGATCCGTCCGGCGGTGTCGAGGACATGGATCGGATCGGGGATTTCGGCCAACAGGGCTTCCTGTTGCTTGAGACGCAGACGCGAGGCCTGTTGATCGGAGACGTCGCGGACGGAAATCGCCAGACGCTCGATTCCGAAATCGGTGCGGGGTTTGACCGAGATCTCCGCCAACCGTGTTTCACCATCGGCCCGTTTGACGTTGACCCGTCGCAGCGATTGGCGGCGTTGGCCTTCGTGATCGAGTTGGTTGGCGAGCCATTCATCGATCACGGTCGTTTCGAAAAAACGCGTCACGATTTGTCCCGGCAAGTCGTCGGCGGAAACGCCCAGCATTTCCGCCATCGCGACGTTGGCCACTTCGATCCGCCCCAATTCGTCGGTCACGATGATTCCGTCCCCGCTGCTCTGGAACAACAATTCGAATCGTTGATCGGCTTGGACGGTCTTGCTGTCGGCGACCAAGCGACGACGGTGTTCCGAGCGACGCGCGGTGTACAACAAAGCCAGCGCGGCCAGCATGATCCCATGACCGGCGACCAAGCTGGAAAGGGCGCCCCTGCGTTTCGATTCCAGCGAGTTTCGGAGTTCCTGCAACTGGCCGCGGAGCAGTTCTTCGAGCGACTCCACCCGCGACCGCAGCGATTTCGATTCCTGGCGCAGTTGCATCAGTTGCTCGTCACCGACGGCCCCTTGGGCGACGTTCGCCGATCGCAGCAGTTCCAGGAAGTCGCCGACACCGTCGTGAATCCGCCCCAGTACAGACGGGGCATCGGGCTGGTCGGCGGTCTGCAATTCACCGAGCAACTGGTCGCACCGTGCGATCGCTTCGGCCAGTTCCATCCGGTCTTGATCGTCACCACCCATTTTGAGAACGCGAACACGCGAGGTGGCCGCGGCCAGGTTGGCGCGGAGCGAACCGAGTTGTTGCAGCCGGACTTGAGCGATCGAGATCTGTTGGTTGGCCGGCGGAAGATCACTCAGCGCCCGGTAGGCGATCACGAACGAGCCGACGGTCAAGACGACCGCGGCGCTGCAGACCATCGGGAAAGCGTTTCGGCGGATCAGGGCTTTCACGAATCGGCATTGAAAACAAGGAGAGTGGACGCCCCGTCGGGCAGCGCTGTGGCAAAAGATTTGGCATCCCAAGGGAACATCATTTGCGACAGGGGTTGCACGCCGCGAGCCGCAAACGACGGGACGTGCGACGGTCTAACTTAGCCGAACAGGACATCTCCCATCATCCGCTCCTTCCCTTTTTCGCGAACAACCATGATGTCAACTCGACTCGGTGCATTGGTACGACTTGCTCAACAAAGCTGGGTGGGGTGTTGCTGGGACACCGATTTCGGTTCGCGTGGATTGAATTTGCGCGGGTTGCAGTCGCGGCAGGCGTTGGTGGCGGCCAGGGCGACGCGGGGCGAGGAATCGCAGTGTTGGCGGCAGGCCGCTGAGTGGCTGGCCCTGGTCGAAAACGATGCCAAGACGGCGGCCGAGTACGCCGGTTCGGCCTTGCTGTCCTTCGAATCGGGGGAACCTGCCGTCGCGATCCGGTTGCTCGATCAAGCGAGTGCGCTCGCGGCAAAGTATCCTGTATCAGTCGGTTACGTTGCCTGCCGTTCACTTTGTGAAGAGCTGTCCTGCGGTGATCCCGCGACCGCGTGAACGAAATCCTGGCAAAATCATTTCCACACGGAAAGGCATTTCTCAGCCATGGTTCCACCATCCGTCCAGCTAGCCAAATCCATTCACGACACCCTTTCCAACGCCATCGCGGTTGCCGAACAAGCGACGGTCGGCGTCCATAATCAAGAGGGAAACAGCCACTACCTGTCGATGCTGCTGGAAGACCGACTCGGTCGACTGCACCAGCAATTGTTGGCCCTGTTTCGCCAGCAGGACCGATCACCCGACCGGACGCACGCGACAAACATGGATCCGCTGGCGAAACGCCGGCGCCGGCTGATCGGTAGGGTGGACGACGCGATCGATTTGGCTGCCGACACCGATTCCAGCGGCGCCGTACGACGATCGATTCTGGAGGACCTGGAGGGCATCGAGCGCGACTTCGCGGCGTACGAAACCGAATTCGCACGCGTCTCTGGCGACGGCGTGGATGCGACCGCCGCCGCGGATCGAAACGGGAACTGACGCCACCGAGAGCAGACGCTGTCCTCTTTGGCACTGAAAGTGTTAGCGGAACGGCGCGAGCGGGCCGTCGATTTAGTGAGCCGCGACGCGTAAGCGGCCGGGCACTGCGACGAAAGCCCGAGGCCTTACGGCCAGCGGCTCACCATTAACTCCGCAGAACCCGACTAAAACGACAGCCCGCGAGCCGTCCGGTTGCGCTTCAAAACCACCGTCAAGGACCGGAGGGCTCGCGCCCTGCCGCTAACCCATGCTTGACCGCGTCGCCGCTGCGGCCGGCGATTCACTTGTACCGGACGTCGTACAGATCGGTGCGGCGGTCTTTCCAGTTGGTGACACTGCCGCGTTCGCGGTGGCGTCGGAGCAGTTCCAAGTCCACGTCGTGGATGATGACGGTTTCGATGTTCGGGCTCGCTTCGGCCCCGATCCCGTCGCGGGCAAAGGTGACGTCGCAAGGCGTCAAGATCGCGGTTTGGGCGTAGTGCACATCGGCGTTTTCGACGAAGGGCAAGTTCCCGGTGCATCCGGCGATCGCGACATAAACGTCGTTTTCGATGCAGCGGGCTTGGGCGCAGGCCCGGACGCGCAGATAGCCGTGTCGGCTTTCGGTGTTGTAGGGAACAAAGATGATGTCCGCCCCTAAGCCCGCTGCGATGCGGCCGAGTTCCGGGAATTCGCAATCGTAGCAGACCTGGATCGAGACCTTGCCGCAATCGGTGTCAAACACTTCGATCGACGGCCCGCCTTCCACGCCCCACCAACTCCGCTCACTGGGCGTGATGTGCAATTTGTATTGCTTGTCAATGCGACCGTCGCGGTGGAACAGAAACGCCACGTTGTACAGCCGGTCGTCTTCGACGATGAAATGCGATCCGGCGATGATGTTCGTGTCGAATTTCATCGCCAGGTCTGCGAACACCTCCAGCAATCTCGGCGTGTATTCGGCCAGCTTTCGGGCCGCCTCGCCGGGACGCAGCGAAGGGATGATCGAGAGCAATTGAGTGGTGATCAGCTCGGGGAACAGCAGGAAGTCGCAACGGTAGTCGCCGGCGACGTCGACGAAGTACGTGATCTGACGGGCGAATTCGTCAAAATCAGCCACCGATCGCATCTGGTATTGAACCGCACCGATACGAACCGGGCGGACGGTGCGTCGGTGCCGCCGTTTGCTGACCGGTGAATACTCCAGGTTGCGCCAAATCAAGAACGTCGCGTAACCACAACTCTCGGTGTCCGACGGCAGATAGTCCTTCAACAAGCCTTCCAGCGCGAACCCGTTGGCCACCTGGGCCGATAAGACCGGGTCAAAAATCGACTTGTTGATGACGCGATCGACATACTCGGACGCCTTCATCTGGTCGGCATACTTGTGATACCCCGGGATCCGTCCGCCGACAATCATTTGTTCGACATTTCGGCCCCGGCAAAGCTCCTTGCGGGCGTCGTAGAGCCGCTTGGACAGTCGCATCCCGCGAAAATCGGGGTCGACCATGATTTCGATCCCGTACAGCGTGTCACCCTTGGGGCGATGGTTGCGAATGTACCCGGCGTCGGCCGTTTTTTTCCAGTCGCACCATTCCAGGTCGTCGTCGTAATCCAGCATCAGACTGCTGCTGCTGGCCACCACGCGGCCGTCGCATTCGACCACCAATTGGCCCTCGGGAAAGTACTCGAGTTGACTTTCGATCTGGTCGCGTCCCCACGGTTCCATGCCCGGAAAACAACGCAATTGCATCGCCACCAACGCCTCGTAGTCTTCGATCCGCAGTTGGCGCACGGCCAGCTTGCGTTCAAATTCTGAAACATCAAAATCCGGTTCCGCACCCACGTGCGAGCCGCTCAGCACGGCGTGATCGGGGTGGCGATTGAAAGGAGTCGTCGGTTGATTCATTCGATTTCGTTTGCGTGATGATGGTCCAGACGCTGCAGCGGTTGAACGACAATTCATTCTCAGTCTCGCTGCTTGGGGTCAGTTTGACAGCCGTACAAACTGGAAAATTTTTTGCCAATCGGGTGCACGGTTGATTCCTTTGATGCCGAACGCGTGTCGCTGGCAAAGTCTTTCGCAAGGCTTGGCAAGAAGTTTTCCAACGCGATCACGATGTCGGCAGTTCGATCTTCAGTTGGCGCAGCCGGCTTCTCAGGGTCGGCCGGCTGATTCCCAGACGATGACTTGCCTGGCTGATGTTCCCACCGGTCGCCTCCAGCGTGGTTCGCAACAGGATTTCATCGACCCGATCGTAGATTTCTTCGCGAATTGACGAGGCTTTTTGGGTCAACAGCGCGAGAACCTCCTGCTGCAACCCCTGTTGCCAGGCGGCCCGTTCGAGGGGAAGGTGCTCGGCCGGGGCATCCGGCAAATCAAAGCCGTCGTGCGGGGTGGTCGGTGGAATCGGTTCGTTGTGGTACATGTCCACCCTGCAACACAATTCCCGTGCCGTTTTCGCTGCCCGGTGGCGTTGCCCGGTGGCGTTGCCCGGTGGCGTTGCCCGGTGGCGTTGCCCCAATGCCACGTCCTTTGGCCTAGAGGTGTTTGCGGAACGGCGCGAGCGGGCTGTCGATTTTGGTCGGGATCTGCTGAGTCAATGGTGAGCCGCTGGCCGTAAGGCCTCGGGCGGGCGCCGGAACGCCCGGCCGCTTACGCGCCCGCAGCTCACAATAACGACAGCCCGCTCGCGCCCTACCGCTAACAAAAACACCCCGCTTGGCGTCAAAGTAGGCGGCATTGGGCGTTGCCCGGTTGCCGCTTCACAGATCAAGGGGGTCCGCGGGCGGTAAACCTGGCTTCCTTCTGCGGTATGATGGTGCTGCACTGGATCGGGTGAAGTTCTTTGTGCCGGAGACGAACGGCGTTTCTCTGGAGGACAGGCAGACCCGAACGGGAATCGCAGAGGAGTGATGGTTGTGCATCAGGTTGTTGGGATTGGTGAAATTCTTTGGGACGTTTTTCCTGATGGACCGCGTTTCGGAGGCGCCCCGGCCAATTTTTCGTGCAGCACGTCGGAGCTGTCACGCGGCGCCGCTGGGGTGTCGATGGTCAGTGCCGTCGGGGAGGACGATCTGGGACGCAAGGCGATCGAATCGCTGAAACAGCGCGGTGTCGACACCTCCGCGGTACAGGTCAACCCACACGCGACCGGAAAAGTCGACGTCCAACTCGATGACGACGGCAAGGCAAGCTATCACTTCGCCGACGATTCAGCCTGGGATCACCTGGTTTGGAATGACGCGTTGGCCAAGGTCGCGGCGGGATGCGACGCGGTCTGCTTCGGCACCCTCGGGCAACGCAGTGAAACGTCACGCCGGACCATTCATCAGTTCGTCCAGGCGACACCGGAATCGGCGCTGCGGATTCTGGATGTGAATCTGCGTGAGCCCTTCTTTGGCGATTCCGTCATCCAACAATCGCTCGCTCTGGCCAATGTGCTGAAGCTCAACGACGATGAACTGCCGCGACTCGCCCGCATCAACGGTTTGTCCGGCGACGACGTGGACGTGATGCGGCAATTGGCGGCCCGGCATCAGCTTCGTTACGTCGCATTGACGCGCGGGGCGGGTGGCGCCGCCATCGTTTCCGAGGATCGGGTCAGCGATCTTCCGGGGATTCCCACCGAGGTGGCGGACACCGTCGGCGCGGGCGATGCGTTCACCGCCGCGATCACCCTGGGGCTGCTCGCCGGGCACGACATCGACACCGTCAACCGAAATGCGATCGCCGTGGCGTCTTACGTGTGTTCACAGCCGGGCGCGACGATGACGTTTCCGGACCACTTGATGAAACCGTGAATCTAGAAGTTGCAACGCAGCGCCAGGAAATTTTTCCAATGAGCGTTCTGAGAATCCTGTCCATTGTGATCGTCGCGTCCGTCTGTTCAGCGCAAGCGGTGATCGGTGACGATCTGTTGATCGATGATTTCGAATCCGATTCTTACGGCGAATGGTCGATCACCGGGGACGCGTTCGGTGCGCAGCCGGCACGCGGCACCCTTGCCAATCAAATGCCGGTGTCGGGATTCCGCGGTCAGCGTCTGATCAACACCTTTGTGGGGGGAGACGCGACGACCGGGACCGCCACCAGTCCCCGATTCACGATTGGTCGCCGCCATCTGGCGTTTTTGATTGGTGGCGGTGCACAGCAAGACGGCGTCGGGATCGAATTGCTGGTCGACGGAAAATCGGTTCGTGTTGCGACCGGCGCCGAGTCGGAAGAATTGGAGTGGTCGTCTTGGGATGTGGGCGAATTCGCAGGACGCCAGGCTCGACTGCGAATCTATGACCACGCGACCGGCGGATGGGGCCATCTGCTGGTCGATCATCTGGTCCAGACCGATGACCCGCCGAAACGATTTGATCTGGAATACCAGCTCGCGAAGTATCGGCGATCGGCCGACTACCTGCGTGAACCGTTGCGGCCGCAATACCACTTCAGTCCTGAAATCAATTGGATGAACGATCCCAACGGGCTGGTGTTTCATGATGGCGAGTATCACCTGTTTTACCAATACAACCCAGCGGGCAATGCGTGGGGCCACATGAGTTGGGGCCACGCCGTCAGTCGCGATCTGACCCACTGGGAACACCTGCCGCTGGCGATCCCCGAAGCGGACGGCATCATGGCATTTAGCGGTTGTTGTGTCGTCGATCATCACAACCGCTCGGGATTCGGCCGCGGGGACCAGCCGGCGATGGTGGCGATCTATACCGGTCATGGCCACGGGAAACAGGTTCAAAATCTGGCCTACAGCAACGACAACGGCAGGACCTGGACGCGGTACGCGGGGAATCCTGTGCTGGACATCGATAACCCTGACTTTCGTGACCCCAAAGTGTTTTGGCACCAGCCGACCGATCGCTGGGTCATGGTCGTTTCGCTCGCCAAAGAGAAAGTCGTGGTCTTCTATGCGTCGCAAGATTTGAAGCACTGGAAGGAGCTGAGTCGGTTCGGCCCCGCCGGGGTGACACAAAAGTCGAACTGGGAATGCCCGGACCTGTTCGAATTGCCGGTTGAAGGCGGCGATGGAAAGTCGTTGTGGGTGCTGGAGGTCGACATGGGCAGCGGCAGCGTGGCCGGCGGCAGTGGCGGCGAGTACTTCGTCGGCCATTTCGACGGCACCCGGTTTACGGCGACGCAGGAAGCCAAGTGGGTCGATTTCGGGCGCGACTTTTACGCGCCGGTGAGTTGGTCCGACCTGCCGCCATCGGATGGACGTCGAATCTGGATCGGTTGGTTCAACAATTGGGAAACCTGCCTCGTCCCGACGTCGCCCTGGCGCAGCTGCATGTCGGTGCCGCGCACGTTGAGTTTGCGGAAGATGTCCGGTCGCGATGACGTGGGACGCGATGACTCGGGTGAGTACGTGCTGGTGCAACGGCCGGTGAAAGAACTGCAGCGGCTGCGCGTCCACAGTCGATCGATCCAAACGCACGCGGCGACCTGGCCGCCGATCGCCGTGACCAAGCCGGGGGAATTGATGGACATGGTGTTTGAACTCGAGACGACGCTCAAGCCCGGCACCGCCCGATCGGTCGGGCTTCGCATTCGCACGGGCGACGACGAGTTCACCGAAATCGGCTACGATCGCGAGCCCGGTGCGGTCTACGTGGATCGTCGCAAATCCGGCAACGTCGCGTTTCACCAAGCGTTCGCGGGACGTCACGAGGCACCGGCGCGCGTCCTCGACGGCGAAGTCTCGCTGCGGCTGTTGGTCGACCGCTCGTCGATCGAAGTGTTCATCAACGACGGTGAAGCGGTGATCAGCGATCGCATTTTCCCGACCGGACGCCGACCCACGATCGAGGTGTTCGCCGGCGACGATTCGGCCGAGATCACCGCGATGACGCTGCATGTCCTGAACAGCATTTGGCACGCAAGCGAGAACTGATCGCTGCAGTCGGTCAAGCCCCGATTGAAATTTTCGCCGCCCTCGTGCGATGCCTCCATTCAAACAGAGTGCATCGTGATCCGCCACGTCCGGGAACGTTGAACCGAAGGCTGAAAGGCAAGGTTCGTTATGGCGCCCGTCAGACGTCCTGATGTCAGTTCAGTCTTCTTTGCTGCGCGGCTTCATGCAGTGCCTTTGTCATCCGTGCCCACTGTATTTACAGTTCGGAGACAAGTGAGTTTGTTTCTCGTCGGTTCGTTTCTGTCGCAAACGCTGAACTCACGACACCCTGCCTTTCCATCCCTCAAGAATATTCATGAGTTTTTCTAAACGCGTTATCGCATCCTTTTCGGTTCCATGCACTCCGATCGCCCGCGCGGCGCTCACCGGGCTCCTCGCAGGTTGCTTTGCCGGGACGGTTCACGCTCACGAAGGGCATGATCACTCGGCATCGCAACTGACCGCGAAAGTGGAACGGTCCGAGGCCACGATGTCGAGCACGTTTCAAATCGGTGAGACGACTTACCGCTGGGAACATCGCGACGATCTCGGCAAGCAATCCGACGAGATGATTGCCGCGGCAAAGGGTGGGTTGCACAACAACGCCGATCAAGACCTCAAGACGAACGAGATTGTCACGGTTGTCAGTCATTTCGGACTCGTCGCACTCGATGCCGAAATGAAAGAGTGGACGCTGGTGGAAGACCAAGACCCCAAGTTTGCTTCCGGGATGAACGCGCACGGGGCCGATTGTTTCCTGTTCAATGATGAATCACTGTGGGCGTTCTCTTCCACGAACACCGGCGAAGTTGTGATTTCAAAACGCGGCGCAGTGGTTGCCGTTTTGACGTCGCCAAAGGGTGGTGAATTTGATGACGAACGTATCAACCAGTATTACGCCAACGGTGGCAAATTCGCTCCGTGTGATGTCGTCTTCGCACCCGAAGCAGAATCGTTGATTGTGGTGACAGGATACGCCCCTGGGGATTACGCGTTGACGGCCAAGCATGTCGACGGCACATGGAAGTGGACCGGCGCGGCGTGGGGTGGCAAGACAAACAAAGGGGGCCCCTTTGCGACGGCCCACGGTGTCGAAGTCAGTCAGATCGATGGTGACGAAGTTGTCGAAGTCGCATCACGCGCTCACGGTCGGATTTACGGATTCAGCGCCGATGGCGAGATGATCCAGGTGCCGGGTGCCTCCGAAGAGAAGTTCATTCAGTTGCCGCCTGGTTCAAATCCGTGCAACCTTGCCCTTCTCGGTGACCAGATGTACTTGCCGTTGCTGAATCCATTGGCGGACAGCAAAGGCGTTGCGCCTGTCTTGATCGTGTCGGACGGGCTACCGGTCGGGCGCTTGGTTCCCGCCGAATACGACGGTTTGCAATACATGCATCACATGCACGGATTTTGCGCCGTCCGCCGCGATGGGAAACTGTTCGGCGTCGCCCTTTCGTGGCCCAATGGGGGCGAGAACAAAAAGGGCAAACGAAACGACGGGCAGATCGCAATCTTCGAAGCGGTCGCTGTTC
Source organism: Stieleria neptunia (assembly GCF_007754155.1). Lineage (NCBI taxonomy): Bacteria > Pseudomonadati > Planctomycetota > Planctomycetia > Pirellulales > Pirellulaceae > Stieleria > Stieleria neptunia. The sequence goes on from NZ_CP037423.1 coordinate 473,078, forward strand.
AATCAGGCCCGTAACCCGGATTGAATTCAGCGATCGCGGACATCGTCGACCCGGTCACCGTCTTCGTCCTTGACGCCCGAGAGTGGGTGGCCGATGACGGCTTGCCAGGCGATCTTGCGAAACGTTTGATCCAGACGGGGACCGGGGAATGAATCGTTCCCGCCGAATGGGATGGCGTCGTCGATCAATTCCGGCGACTTGCCATACAGCGTGGCGTAGAACACATAGCCTTCCAGTCGATCGAAGCCGGGGCCGATGTGCCCCAACTGGTCACGCCACAACGATCGCTCCTTGCCGCCGATCACACGGTGGATCCCCTCGACGCCCGGCAACTCGCCCCGCAAGTACGACTTGGCCGCCAAGACCATCGCGTCGGACGTCGGCATGATGAAAATTTTGTCGGGGTACTGTTTGCGAAGCACTTCGACTTGCTTTGAGTACTCGGCGCGCCGTTCGGCGCCGAGTCGATCAAAGACTTCTTCGGTAAAGAAAGATTCCGATTTCGGGTTCGTGCCGAGTTGATACAGCTGTGGCCAAGCGTCGGACAGATAGAATTTCATGTCGGGGTTGTATTTCAAACAGAAATCAATCCAACAGGAATAGTAAACGGGGCGGTCGTTGAAGTAGGGCCCCCACATCATCGCGTCCCATTTGGCATTGGCGATCGATGCCAACAGTTTTGGTTCGGGGCGGCCTTCGAAATCGAAGATCCCGTTTTCCTGTTCCCACTTGTAGCGTGTGCTGCCGGTCATCCCGCCGCCGGTGTGCGTGTAAAGCGGTTGCGTCATGCCTGCCGCTTTGCAGATGATCGGAAACGTCCGATAGCCCGGCGCCATGAAACTGTGTCCGGTGCCCACGATTCGCAGCGCGCCGTCACGGGGTTTTTCAAAAGAAACCACGGCCGGTCGCTTTCCCCCGACGGACTGTTCGAAGATGGCTTTGATCTGCTGCGGGGGCAGGTAACAGACGGCGTGTTCGGGAAAGCGTTCCCGATCCCAGCCGGGATCGACATTGAACTCGCGCGGCGCGCCCCGGTTTGCGCCGCCGGCGTTGCCTTGCCGGTTCGCCCGCGACTGCAACGTCTGGCGGTACCGATTCGCTTCTTCGATCGTCAGCGTGCCGTCGCGGTTGGCGTCCGCATCGGGGAAACGTTTCAGCCAGTTTTCCAGCTGTTTCGCCGAGGGGACTGATTGTGCCTGGCAAGGCAACCCCAGAGTGAAACCGAAGCTGGCGGCAACGAGGATCAGAGTTGGAATTCTCATCTGGCGTTCACGCGAAGACATGTGGAGTGGGTGGTCGGTAAACCATCACTATAATTGATCGGCCGCACCAGATTTCGGTGCAAGGCGATTGTTGGAACACAGCGACGGATCAAAACCCACCGATGGCAGTGCGTCAGCACGGATTCCAGGCTGTTTTCCATCCGTGGGTACGCCTTGCCTATCCGCGGGCCGATTCGAACCCGGGTTCTCGTGGAGAAGGGCATACTGCGCATCCCAGATGCCACCGACGGCGTGACCGATGGATCGGCTGTCATGCACAGCAGGGCTAGCTGGGTTACGATGGTGCGAATTCAACGATCCCGTTCGAATGCCTGCCAAATCCTCCTGCCTAACCACCGCCCTCTTCCCGAACAAGCCCATGCAGAGAAAACCTGTTGTCCTCGCGATCGTCTTTTTCTTTGGCGTCCTCTTGCCCGGGATTTCCATCTCTCGTGCCGTCGCCGCGGAACGTCCCAACGTGATTGTCATCATGAGTGATGACCAGGGTGGCGGTGATTACGGATTCATGGGAAACCCGGTGATCCGAACACCCGAGTTGGATGCGATGCATCGGCGCAGCGGGTTTTTGAGCAAGTTTTATGTCAGTCCGGTTTGCGCGCCCACGCGCGCCTGTTTGATGACCGGTCGTTACAACTACCGGACCCGTTGCATCGATACCTACATCGGCCGCGCGATGATGGACAGCGACGAAGTCACGATCGCCGAGTTTTTGAGGGACGCCGGGTATCGCACCGGGATCTACGGCAAGTGGCACATGGGCGATAATTATCCGCTCCGCGCTATGGACCAGGGTTTTCAAGACAGTCTGGTGCATCGCGGCGGCGGCATCGGCCAGCCCTCCGATCCCGTCGGCGCCGAAGGCAAGTACACCGACCCGACGCTGATCAAGAACGGTGAAGAAACACCGATGAAGGGCTACTGCACGGACCTCTATTTTGATGCCGCGATGGACTTCATCGACGAGAGTGCCCGGGCTGACAAAAACTTCTTCACCTACATCGCCACCAACGCGCCGCATGGTCCCTTTCACGACGTACCCGAAGCCTTGTACCAGGAATATCGCAAGGTCGATTTCTCACCCATCCTGGTCAACCAGCTGAATCCCAAGCGGCTCGAGCAGGAGAGCGACAAACTGGCGCGGATCGCCGCCATGATCACCAATATCGACCAGAACGTCGGGCGGCTGTTCAAGAAACTGGACGCACTCGGGCTGAGCGAGAACACCATCGTCGTCTATCTGAACGACAACGGTCCCAACACGATGCGGTACGTCGGCGACATGCGTGGCATGAAATCACATGTCGACGATGGCGGCATCCGTTCGCCACTTGTCTTTCACTGGCCCGCCAAGGTTGCGGCCGGTCGCAGTTCGGATGTGCTGTCCGCGCACATCGATTTGCTGCCCACCCTGCTTGATGCCTGCGGCGTCGCGGTGCCCGACGGACACAAGCTTGACGGTCGAAGCTTTCTGCCGCTGTTGACCGGTGACGCGACGAGCCTGCCACGACGTCAAATCGTTTTGCAAACCCATCGTGGCAACGAGCCGCAACGCTACCATCACTTTGCCCTCCATGAAGAACCGTGGAAACTGGTGCATCCGACTGGCTTTGGCAAGGAAAGCTTTGCCGGCGAACCGAGTTTCCAGCTCTACGATCTGAGCAAGGATCCACGTCAAAGCAACAATCTCGCCAAACAGCACCCCGACGTGGTGCAGCGATTGAAGCAAGGATACGACGCCTGGTTCAAAGACGTCAGTTCGACACGCCCGGACAACTATGCGCCGCCACGGATCGTCATCGGGACCGAACATGAGCGGCGCAGCGTGTTGACGCGTCAGGACTGGCGGCACATCCAGGGACGCCCCTGGGCGGGCAACTCCAACGGCGTCTGGTTGCTGGAGGCTCCCGAGCCAGGGAGCTACGAGGTCGAGTTGATCTTTGCCAGCGACCCGCCGGCGGGAACGGCGACGATCACGGTGGGAAAGCTGACCGAGACGCTTGAAATTCCGGCCGGGCAACGGCGCGGGCATGTCACCGATCTCAGCCTTCCGGCCGGTCAACTGACGCTCGCCGTCGACGTCGTCTTTGACGGAAAGACTCAAGGGCCACACCAAGTCATTCTGACGCGCCGCGACAAGTGATCAACGCCCAAGAAAATCGGATGACCTCCTTTTTGTTCACCCTTCTCGTGCTTTTGCGGGTTTGTGTTTCGGCGTAGGTCAGGCTGTGCCTGACGGGCCCATCGGCATGCACAGCATGCCCTACGAAACGATAAAGCGACACGCAACGCCGATCGTGAACGGGCACGCCTGGACTTCTTTCGGATTCCGAAATGGTGCGTCACGGTCAGCAACTTGCTAAGATGAATCCGTTCCGCCGTCCTTCGACGGTTCCCGCCTGGACATTCCCCCCCAACCTTTCAGTGAGCTCAACAATGAACATGAACCGTCCCGAAACGCGTCGCGATGGCCAGCGTGTTGCCCGACGAGATTTTGTCAAACTTGGAGGAGCGGTTGCCGCCGGAGTCGCGTCGGCGGGGCTTTTTGACCCGCGGTTCGCTCATGCCGCGACGTCGCAAACGTCCGCGGAAACCGTTGTCGCCGAGTTGTATGCGTCGCTTTCGGACAAACAGAAGAAAGCGATCTGGCGGCCCTTCGATCACCAGACCCGACGCAGGATCAATCCGAACTGGCACGTCACCGATGTGGTCATCGGTGACGATCTGTTTTCCAAGAAACAGAGGACGTTGATCGATCAGATCGTCCGCAACATCACGTCCAAAGACGGTTACGACCGCCTGATCCAGCAGATGGATGAAGACGACGGCGGGATGGAAAACTACAGCGTCGCCATCTTCGGCGAACCCGGGACCGACCAATTTCAATTCGAGATGACCGGGCGGCACCTGACGATGCGTGCCGACGGGAATCGCGTCGACAAGGCGGCCTTCGGCGGTCCCATCGTCTACGGCCACGGAGAAGAGAACCCCAGCGATAACCTGTTCTTCTACCAAACCCAAAAGACCAACGAAGTCTTCCAGGCGCTCGATCCCGGTCAAGCCGAAGCGGCGCTGCTGAAACAGGCGCCTCGGGAAACCGCCGTTCAGCTACAAGGCGCCGGTGGTAAATTCCCAGGGATCGCCGTCAACAAACTGTCCAGCGATCAAAAAGAATTAGTCGAATCGACGTTGAAAGTTTTGTTGGCACCCTATCGAGAAGAAGATGTCGATGAGGTGATGGCGATTCTGAAGAGCAGCGGTGGACTCGACCAGCTGCACATGGCGTTCTATCAAGACGAAGATCTGGATGACGACAAGGTCTGGGACATCTGGCGTGTCGAGGGCCCCTCGCTGGTCTGGCATTTCCGCGGCGCCCCACACGTTCACGCGTACATCAATATCGGTGTGAAGTCATAGACCTTAGGCGGGACCGTCCAGCTTAAGACGACGGTTTTTTGAAGTACGACGGCCCTTCCGGGCCGTCGTCCGCTGGACTCCCGACGACGAGCTGGAAAGGCCGTCGTACATTGGTCCGCTGCCCACATCACACTCCATCGACCAGATCACGAGGATTCGTTGCGTTTCGCATCGCTGCGAAGCTGGACGGTCCCAAAGCCTAGTCACCAACGGTCTCAACCCCGCGGCAGGGCGTCGAAATCGATGTCCGGCTGGGCGTCGGCGGTCGATTGACGTGTAAAGGTTTCTCCCGGGCGACCCGTTTCGTCAAAGAAACCGCAATTGCGCAGAAAGAAGTGATCTCCATCGGCACCGCCGGTGAAATCCAAGCGGTGACGGCCGCGGCCCGTTGCATCGACCGAGAACCGTGCGCGGGTGCATTGATGCCACTGTTGGTTGACGTCACGCACCCAAACGTTCCCATAATTTGCACGGCGCCCGATGTGTCCGTAGGTGGGCGAAAAATTCTCGAGGAATCCATGGAACCCCGTCAGGTGCGTGTCCGTCTTGGGACGGCGAAAGCTTGCGATCAATCGCCACGTGTTCTGGGATTTGTCGCCGAACCATGAGCTGTAAATCGTGTTCCCCTTTCCGTCCGGTCGCACTTCGGTCAGGAACCGGTACGTCGTTCCCGCCTTCCAGGGGTAGACCAAATAACTTTGGCCGCCGGAGCCTTCGTTACCGAACTCACCGACGTGCACGCCGGGACCTTTGGCGAGCATCACGATTTGTTGTTCTTTGGGAATGTCACGCGGGTTGTCGGTCTTGAACGGACTCCAGACCGAGAACAGCACGCGTCGCTCCGTCGGGCTGTTGACCTGGATCCCGAAGTAACCTTCGCCAAAGCCGTTGGTCATGAAGTAAGAGCCGATCGGGTCTTGGCCCGCGGGGACGGTCAGTTCGCTGTAAGCGTATTGCAATGTTTGATCGCGGGGGACTTCGTAGCGAAGATGGACCGATGGGCCACGACGCCCCCAGTAGAACATGTTGCCCGAGTTGGATTGGACGTAGTCCAGCGTCAGGCCGTCGGTATCGGACGCGACCACCAGGTCACGGACGTCGGCGTAGACTCTCCCGCCACGTCGGACGCCTTGCAGATCGACGCGGACGTAGCCCGCCTCGGGGACTTCGATCCGCCCGACCGGATTGGCGGAGAAGTCCGGCGATCGGATCACGGTATCGAAAGCTTGGTCAGCGGCGCGAACCGCCAGCGTGCCGGGGGCATCGGCCGCACGTGCGCGAAGAGCTAGATCCAAGACGGCGGGTCGATCCACCCGAAAGAAGATCGAGTAGACGCGATCCGGTTCGGACCAGGCGATCGTGGAGTCGCGCCGAAACCCTCGACCGCCCGGGTTCGGGGCCGTTTGAAAGGCATTGCCGGCGACCGGGATCGTCCAATCGGTGGCATGGCTTGGGTTGCTCGGTGAAGCGGCCAGTGTTGTGATGGTGGCCAAGGCAACGATGAAGCGGTGTGTATTGGCAAACGCGTCTTTCATGAGCGGTCTGGATCGGAGCGGAGGTGAATCAAGGCGTGAGACTGTTCACTCTAATGTCTTCGCTGCAGGCAGCGAAGGGCCTCGATTCGCCGATGCGTTGGACGATGCGTCGCATCAGCAGCTCCAGTTCGGTCCGCTGGCGAGTCGTCAGGGGTGGATTGGAGCCGAACAACCCGAACATGTCTGTTTGATCTCCTCGCCGACCGTTGATCCGAAATGATTTTCGGTAGCACTATAGCCCGTCGGTTCCGGCTTCGCGATTGATTGCGACCCCGCGGTTCAAATCCGCGGTGTATGATGGGCCGCTTTGAACCGCTTCTTCACGCCAGGCTTCGAGATGACGCGTCCGCTGACCCTCCTTTGTTCGTTGGTTTTCTCGGCAGCGATCGCGGGGGCGCAACAGCCGCCGGCCCCATCGCAACACACATCCGGCGATGCGATCCGATTCCAACGACTGGTCTTGAGCGATCTGTATTACTGCGACGGCGTTTCGTCCGGCGACATCGACGGCGATGGCGACGTGGATGTGGTCGCTGGACCGTTTTGGTATGAAGGTCCCGACTTTCAGATCGCTCACGCGTTCTACGAACCCGTCGCTTTGCCGCCGGCGGATAGTCCCAGCAACAGCATGTTCAGCTTCGTTGCCGATTTCTCCGGCGACGGCCGGCAAGACATCCTGGTGCTCGGACGCGTCCACAAACACGAAGCGATCTGGTACGAGAATCCCGGCAAGTCGGATGGCCTGTGGGACAAACACGTGGCGTTTCATCGCGTCAAAGGCGAATCGCCCACACTCGTGGACCTGGATGGCGACGGTGTCCCCCAGGTGATCTGCCACTGGGACGGATGTTGGGGCTCGATTCAACCCGATCCATCGCATCCGACCGAACCGTGGCGATTCATTCCGATCGGCGATCCCGAGGACTGGCCGCAGTTCTATCACGGCCAAGGTGTCGGCGACGTCAATCATGATGGCAAGCTGGATCTGTTGCTGAACGACGGATGGTATGAACAGCCACGCGATCTGTCCCCAAAGTCCAGCTGGGAATTTCATCGCGGTCTGTTTTCGAAAGGCCGCGGCGGTGCGCAGATGTTCGCCCAAGATGTCGATGGCGACGGTGACAATGACATCCTTTCCGCCGTCGATGCACATGGTTGGGGATTGGCGTGGTATGAGCAAACCGGAACCGGATCAAAAACGAGCTTTCACGAACATCTGATCATGGGCGATCGTTCGGCGATCGATCGGTTCGGCGTGGCGTTCACCCAGCCCCATGCGTTGGCATCGGCCGACATCAACGGCGACGGCTTGCCGGACCTGATCACCGGAAAGCGGCGTTGGGCGCATGGTCCCGACGGAGACATCGATCCCGGGGCACCGCCGGTGGTTTATTGGTTTGAACTACAGCGTGATCCCGCCGGCGCGGTTCGATACATCCCGCACCAAATCGACGACGCCTCCGGCGTCGGAGTTCAAATTTTGGCCACCGACCTAAACCAAGACGGACGAGTCGACGTCGCCACCGCGTCCAAGCTGGGCACGTTTGTCTTTCTGCAGAGAGGCCAGTAGGTCATGCTGTGCATGACAGAGAAGTACTGGTCCGGGCTAGCGCTTGATGTCATGCAATACACCGGTAGGGTTGAAAGTGATTGTCCCTCGTTCCAGGGCTCCGCCTTGGAACGCAAGGTCGACGTGGCTCCGCCACCACCGCCGCCAGCCAGCAGGCGGAGCCTCCGAGGAAGTGTGTTCCCAGGCTCTGCCCTACGCCTTGAACGATTTGTTAGCGGCAGGGCGCGAGCCCTCCGGTGTGTTGGCAATAACAAGCAACCGGAGCGCTCGCGGGCTGTCAATTTAGTGGAATGGGGCGAGTCATTGGTGAGCCGCTGGCCGTAAGGCCTCGGGCAGCGTCTGAGTGCCCGGCCGCTTACGCGTCGCGGCTCACAAAAACGACAGCCCGCTTGCGCCCGGCCGCTAAAACCTCGTCAAACATGCCCTGGAACGCAATGTCGATGTGGCTCCGCCACCACCTCCGCCAGCCAGGAGGCGGAGCCTCCGAGAAAGTGTGTTCCCAGGCAGAGCCTGGGAACAAGGGTGGAGAGGATCATTGCTCCTAATCCTCGGGCGCAAAACGGAGCAATTGTCCGTTTTCCAACGCCACCGAAATCCGTCCCGCGTGATCGATCGACACGCCGCCTTTGACGGCGAGCGCGGGCAGCGGCTTGATCCAGTTGTCGCTGCCATCGCGGGTGTTGATCGAAACGAGGAAGGAATCGGATTCGTTCCCATCGGGATGGCCCGTGGCCAGCAACGTGTCGTCGGTGACGGCGAAACTGGTGAACCGTCGATTGCCCTTGTCTTGCCAAATGGCCTTGGGGGCTTCACCCCCGCGGCGGATCCAGCGTGCGGCTTCTTTGTAGGGTTTGGGCGTCCCCGGTGCCAACGGTGGTTGGCGAGCCAAGTTGACGAATTGGCTGCCTTCGTAACTGGCGTCGTGGCTCAGCTGGCAACCGTCGCTGCACTGATAATCCAGCGAGACGTATTTTCCATACGCCGGATAATACGGGTAGAAAGCCGTTCGGAATTGCGAGTTGACTTGAGCACGGGGCGTGTTGAGGCACGCCAATGTTTCCAGGTCATAGCGTGCCGTCTCGTAGACACCGCCGGCAAGGAATCGCAGTTCACCATCGACGATCGTCAGGTTGCCCTGCAGACTGATTCCGTTGTTGACTTCACGTTCCAAGGTCCCCGACGTCGTGTTGGAAACCTTCAAGGATCCGGTCACCGCATCGAGTGCGACGACGTGCGTGCCGTCGTAATGTGTGATCCCTGCAGCCGCGTAAACCGTGTCGCCGTCGACGACTACCCCGCCCGCGACGGGCCATGCGGAAACGAGTCGGTCATAGACGGAAATCCGGTAGTCTTTCGGGCCGACTCGGTAAGACCAGAGGAATCGTCCGTCCCGGGCCGCGTAGGCATAGACTCGTCCGTCGGCCGATCCGACGTAAACGCGATTCTTGGCGACCGCCGGCGGGTAATAGACCGGTCCGGCCGTGTACGTTTTCCAGACCGTCTTTCCATTTCCGTCGATCGCTTGGACGGCACCGGTGCGATCAGCGAGGAAGACCATGTCGCCGGCGGTGACCGGTGCGGTCGGCAGTGCGTCGCGGCAAACTTGGACCGCCCACTGTGGGTGGACATCCGCGGGGATCGCCACCGAGGAGGCATCCGTGCGAGCATTGTTGCCACGAAAGGTGGTCCAGTCCCCGGGATTCACGTCCAGCGATTCGACCGCCGCATGCATGTCGCCGCGGACCCACCGGGGTTCGTTCGAGTCGTCTGTTTCATCGGCCGCATCGTCCCCGGGACGCAGTCCGATGTTTCCGTAGAGCGACAGTTGGCAACCACACATCCATGGCCCCCAGTACAGGTGTCCGCCGGCAACGATCACACCATCCTGGCACGGCGGACGCATCGGATCGATGTGCTGGGCCGTATTTGATTCGGTCAACACACGAACCGTGCCACCGTTGGCGCGGTAAAAGATGCTGTCGGCACAACCGGTCGCCCGTGTGCAGGCACGTCGGGCGGGAAACGTCGCGAGCACTTCGCCTGTTGCGTAGTCGAACTTCATTCCGTTTTCCGACTTTTGCGGACCGGCCGCCCAAACGCCGTCATCGCGAAGCACCAGCTGCAGATTTCCCGTCGGGTGCGTCCAGGCAAGTTTGCCGTCATGGGCAGAAGCGACGACCATCCGTGTTCGTTGTGGACCGGCAAAGAACAGGTAGTCCCCGCTACACTTCATGTAGCACGTGGTGGCGTAGCCGGTGATGTAGTGCTGTGCCTTTTGGTTGTCGCCGATCGCGTCCAATAGATCTTTGTCGGTGTTCTTCCAATTCAGTTTTCCCGTGTACCGATCGATCGAAGCCAGGAACTTGCCGGGGCAATAACAAAAGATCTGACTTTCGTTCATGCACACCGCACGCGCGTCTAAGAATTCGTCGTCCCGATAGTGCCAAAGCGGTTCTTTCGTTTTCAAATCGATTGCGACCAGCGTTCGGCCGAAACCGAACGAGGTGCGGGGGTCGTTGTAGTCGTGGCCGTCCCACATGCCCCAGGGCCAATGCCCCAGCCCGCGTCGAATGGCCCGTTGGGTTTCCAGTTTGGCTTCGGGGTTGCCGACCAGGGCGAACAGGATTCCATGGCGCATCGCCATCCACTTCCAGACCGGTCCGTCGCTGATGTCGGTCCCCACCTTGATCTCGTCGATGGTTTCTCCGGTCCGACCATCAATGATCTTGCAGGCTTCGTGGTCCCCCAGGTAAAGCGCGTCGTCGGTCGCGACCATCGTGTTACGGTGCAGCATGAAACCGGCAGAAAGCGGACGTCGCCAAAGGATCGTTCCGTTGTAAGCGTTGATGCACAACAACGTATTGAGCATTTCGTTCTGGTTGGCCTTGTGGGCGATGTGCCCCATCGCTTTGTAGATCCGCCCGCCGGCGACGACGGTCTGCTCCGGCATCGGGCTGAACTTCGGGTACCCGATGAACTGGGTTCGCAAGCTGCCGCGCACCAACTGGTCGTCGGATTGCGGATTGTTGTCCGGTCCGTGATAGGGGTGTGACCAATCATCCACGCCTTGGGGAACCGGTTTGGTGATCGTTTGGTCGCCGACGATCGCCACACCCTTGGGACGCAACACGCGCAAGATCTCTCGGCCAGATGGGGCGTTGGTGTCGGAATCGAAGACCAGCACCCGGTCGGCGGTGTTGTTGCCCAAATGAATCGATCGCCCCGATCCGGTGTCGACAAACAAGCGGGTACCCAGATAACCCGCCGCATCGGCAGTCCGTCTGGCATGCCGGGCCAGTTGAGTGTCAGGGGTTTGGAAATAGACCGTCAGTTCACTGGCCCGGCAAACTTCGATCAAGTAGTCGACCTTGTCGTCCGGCAATCCGACAAGGGCCACGATGCCCTTGTCGATTTCCATCCGTTTGAGGTCGTCGGTGGCTTGCCCGCCTGAGACGGTCGCGACGCTGCAGAGCGTCATCGTGGCCAGCATGGCCGGAAACACGGATCGGAGTCCCATCGTTTTGTCCCGTTGCAAATAGGAGTTGCATGTTGGCGACTGACCTGACCAATCGGCCATTGTAGCGGGCCAGTCGCCGCGGTGCCGCTCGCTGGCCAGCTTGTCGATTGAATCGGGATCTGCGGAGTCAATGGTGAGCCGCTGGCCGTAAGGCCTCGGGCGGGCGCCGAAATGCCCGGCCGCTTACGCGTCGCGGCTCACTCAATCGACAGCCCGTGACGCGTCCCGCCGGGGGGCGGCAAAGATGGCATGGCGGGCTCGGACAGGTTAAACTTGAAGCGGTCGAAATCCGCTGAGACTCGTTTCTCGGCGGTTTCTGCTCCTGCCCCCCCCGACTCCATCGTCGCCTCGCCTCCAACTCGTGGAAAGACTCAGTGATGCGCAATCACGCGCTGCAGAACGTCTCGACTGTCACGATCATCGCCCAGGTCCTGCTGCTGGGATTGCTTGCCGGCTCAGCCGCCGCCTCCGAAACCGATGCATTTGCCGAAACCATCGCACCGGCGCTCGAGCAGCATTGTGTCCAATGCCACGGCGCCGACGGCGAAGCGGAAGGCGACGTGGACCTGCTCGCGATACGCGGTGAAGGTCTGAACGAAAACACGGAACTTGTTCGCCGTCTGATCGATGTGCTCGATCTGGAAGAGATGCCGCCGGAAGACGAACCGCCGCTGGACCCGACGCTGCGACGCAAATTGGTCTTGGAACTCAAAGCGATCCTGCAGGCGGCCGTGGCCCAAAAGAAGGCTTTTGCGCACGCTCCGATCCGACGCATGAATCGTTTTCAATACAACAACGCCGTGATCGATTTGTTCGATTTGAAATGCATCGTCTTCACCCTTCCCGAGCGGATGGTGCGCGAGCACAAAGGGTACTTCCAACCGGAAACCGGCCGGATGGCCGACGTGGTTTCGGTGGGCAGCCGTCCGCTGGGAAAGTCGCAGTTGATCGAACCACGCTTGGCGGGAGTGGCGGCATTCCCGCAAGACTTGCGCGCCGAACACGGTTTCGACAACCGCGGCGACCACCTGTCGTTGTCGCCCTTGTTGATGGAGGCCTTTCTGGCACTCGGGCAGTCGATCACTGAAAGCCCCGATTTTGTTCCGCAGAACGTCGGCGTCTGGCAGACGTTTTTTGCCGCCCCGACAGACGAGGTAGACCTCGACGGTGAAGTGCGGCGGCGTTTGCAGCCCTTTCTGACCCGTGCCTTTCGACGCCCGATCGGTGATGCCGATCTCAATCGATACGTCCGGTTCACCTCCCGGCAACTCGCCGCGGGCGTCGGGTTCACCGACGCGATGAAATCGATCGCCGCCGCCACGATTTCATCACCAAAGTTTCTCTATTTGTACGATCGTTCCGGCGAGTCAGCGACGGCCCAACCTGTCGATGATTTGGAACTCGCATCGCGGCTGTCGTTCTTTCTCTGGGGCAGCCTGCCGGACACAGAACTACTGGATCTTGCCGTGGCAGGCCAATTGAAACAACCGGAAATCCTGGACGCCCAAGTCACTCGGATGCTCAGGGACAAGAAACTGAAACGGTTCTGTGACAGTTTTCCGGCGCAATGGCTGCAGCTGGAACGGATCATTTCTTCGGTTCCGAATCCCGAGAAGTATCCCGGTTTTTATTTCGCCAAGTACCGCGACAGCATGCACATGATGATCGAACCGCTGCTGCTGTTCGAAACGGTGTTGATCGAAAACCATCCCATCACCCAGCTGATCGATTCTGATTTCACCTACCGGTCGGTGCTGTTGGAAGACGCTTACGGAGAGCTTCGCAGCGACCCGTCGGAGATCACGAAACGGGGCGGCGGGGTGACGGTGTTGAATTTTCATCGCGTCCCCGTCTCGGATCGGCGCAGTGGCGGGGTGATCACCAACGCCGCGGTGATGACGATGACTTCCGGTCCCGACCGCACCCAGCCGATCACGCGCGGGGCTTGGATCGCGACCGCCATATTCAACAACCCGCCCGAACCGCCGCCGGCCGATGTGCCGCCGCTGGGTGAGAAACCGCCGGCCGGCGAAGAGCATTTGACGCTTCGCGAGAGGCTTTCGCTGCACCGCGAACGAAGTGATTGCAAGGGTTGCCACGAGCAAATCGATCCGCTGGGGTTCGCGTTGGAGAACTATGACCCGGTCGGCAGATGGCGTAGCCAGTATGAAAACGGGCGGTCGGTGGATGTTGCCGGCACGTTATTTCGTAAGCATGCGTTCAAGGATGTCGTCGAATTCAAGGATGCGGTGCTGGCCGAAAAAGACCGGTTCACCCGCGCGTTGGCCGGGCATCTGTTGTCCTTCGGACTCGCCCGTGAACTGTCGGCATCGGATCAGATCGCACTGGACCACATCGCGACGGCAACTGCCGATGATGGTTACAAAATCCAAACGCTGATCAAAGAAGTGATTCGCAGCGAACCCTTCCAAAGTAAAACCAATCCCAAGGCCGAATGATGCACAGCACTTCACGACGAACATTCCTGCGCGGGCTCGGTGGCGCGGCGCTCTCGCTTCCTTGGATGGAGAGTCTGGTGACGGCCGGATCAGCGACCGGCGTGCCCAAGCGGATGGCCCATTTCTACGTGCCGATCGGTGTCGTCCGACGCGGGTTCTTTCCCGGCGAGGCGAACGATATCATCCCCAAAGGGAATCTGGGCAATGTCATGACCTCGCTGGGTAAGCAGGATCCCTACTTTAGCGTCAAGCCGCTGGGCGAATTGACGCCCACGATGCGCCCGCTGGAACGATTCAAAAGCAAGATTAATTTGATCACCGGCATGGACCGGACGTTCCAGCAAGGGACCGACGTGCACGCGCAATGCGCCTCGTGTTACTTGAGTAGCGCGGAACCGTACACGATCCAAGGCACCGCCTGGCCGCTGGATCGAACACTGGATCATCTGGTCGCCGATCAAGTCGGCAAAGCGACCCCGTTTCCGACGCTCGAATTCAGTTGCAATAGCCACCGCGATAATAAGGAGTCGATCTACTTTGACAACATTTCGTGGTACGGCACGGGACACCTGGCACCGTCGATCCGCGACCCGCGGAAAATGTATCATCGCTTGTTTTCGACCCAGGAAATCGATCGCTACCGTGACGTCACCGATCTGGTCTTGGAGGACGCCAAGTCGTTGCAACGCGACCTCGGGTACACCGATCGGTTGAAATTCGACGAGTATTTTGATTCGATTCGCACGATCGAAACGCAGATGGATCGGCTGGAAAACATGAAGGCCGAACTTGCCAAAGTCGACTTCGACGAACCGCCCGAAGCCTATCTGCCCCGCGGTGAATACATCCGTTTGATGGGCGATCTGATGGTGGTCGCCTTGCAGACCGGACTGACCAACGTCACGACGTTTATGGTCGGACCCGAACGGTGGGACACGCCGTACATGTTTGAAAGTCTGTTCGATCAACCGCGAAGCCATCACCAGATGTCGCACAATCAAACCAAGATGATCGACGATCTGTTGAAAGTCGATCGCTTTCACATGGAACAGTACGCGTACCTGATCGAAAAGATGGATCGGGTGGAACAGGCCGATGGGACGTCGTTGTTGGACAACACGTTGTTCACCTATGGGTCGGGTTTGGGCGACGGTTCCACGCACCAGTACAACGATTTGCCGATCATCGTCGCCGGCGGCGGCAAGAGCGTTCAGTCCGGCCAGCACATCAACCTGCCCGAAGGCACACCGCTGGCCAATCTGTGGCTGACCCAAGCCCGCATGATGGGGCTGGACATGAAACGTTTCGCCGACAGCACCGGAACCGTCGATCCGCTCTTAGCGATGTAGGTCACGCTGTGCGTGACCTGAGGCATGCTCAGCATGCCCTACACGCCTCACCAAACTGCGTTTTGCGTGTCGGTCACGCTTTCCGTGACGCATGGCTATACCATCAACCCTAACTAACGATTGCGGTCTTCCTCAGAATCCCGAAGCCTCAGGGATTTTTTCGAATCTCTCAACTCCACGACCGAACCTGGAAACCGACTTCAACGCGTGGTGTGTCGGTAGAAAGATGATGGTCGGCAGTCCTACGATCAGCAACGACAACCAGGCCCACGGAGGCATCCAGCTTTGAGGTTGGGCATCGTCCATCCCGTACACATAATTCACATTGTGTGGCTGGTTAGGAAAGTCCAATTCGGCCCCTGCTGGAGGAAGCACAAAGAAACAAATCAGCATGAGCACCCATGCCAGAAGCGTCCACGCCGCAAACGCTCGGCGGTCATATCCCAGTCGCCAGACGAAATAGAGCAACATCAGCGGCAACCAAAAATGAAAGAACGACAAACCACGAGCAAACAGCGAAATCCCGGGATCGAACATGTAGTCGGTCATCCCGATCAGCGGCAATCCGATCCATTGCCCCAGGAAATCGATCTGCCAGAGTACCTGGGGAATCGTAATTCCGACCGCGGCCATCGATGCGAAAATCGGCTTCTCCGTCCACGTGGCGAGGAGAGCCAGAAAGAGTGCGACATCGCAGTAGTACAGGAAGTTGGTCGGCCCGTATTCTCGCCAGTAGTACGGGACCAGAACGGCAACGAAAGCGGTAAAAGCAAGTTTGACCCACAGCGGAACCCGCTGAGACGGCGTAATAACGGAGTTGTTTTCCATGGAGATGCTCGTCAGCAGGGACTCAAGCGAATCGATTTCGCGGACCAACGCCCGCTCCCGACATTGAGCCTCTCTGAAAGCCAAAGTTGCGCACCGTATCATCAAGGACCTTCAAATCGATCAATGCCGCTACGCTCCATCCAATCCGCGATCTATACGACAACCATGAATCACTCGTTGCTTTTCACTCGTTTCACCGTGTCGCTGATCCTCTGTTTTATTGCCTCTGCCGCTGTTGCCGCTGTTGCCGCTGATAAACCCAACATCCTGATCGTGTTTACCGATGATCAAGGCTATGCCGACTTGGCGTGTTACGGAAACGAAGCCAATAAGACGCCGCGTTTGGATCAGTTGGCGGCCGAGGGAACTCGGTTCACTTCGTTCTACTCCCAGACGGTCTGCGGGCCGTCGCGATCGGCGCTGCTGACCGGACGCCAACCGCTGCGCAGCAAGGGTTGGGGCATGCCGGCCTCGGAAATCACGTTCGCCGAGTTGATTCGCAACGCGGGTTACCAAACCGCCTGCATCGGAAAGTGGGATGTTTCCAACCGGAAAGCGATTCTCGACCGCATGCCCAACGCACAAGGGTTCGATTACTACTTCGGCACCTTGGGGGCCAACGACGGCGGCCGCGTCCGCTTTCACGAAAACAATGAACCCGCCGGCGCGACCGATGACATGGGCAGCCTGACCACGCTCTACACCGACAAGGCGATCGAGTATTTGAACGAGAAACGCGATCCGGAAAAACCATTCGTGTTGTATCTCGCCCACACGATGATGCACACCATCATTGACGCCTCGGATCGCTTTCGCGGCAAATCCGCCGGCGGCTTGTACGGGGATGTTGTCGAAGAGTTTGACCACGAAACGGGGCGACTGCTCGACGTGGTCGACGACCTGGGGCTGAGCGAGAACACGTTGGTGATCTACACCAGCGACAACGGACCGTGGAACCAACCGAAGTACACCGACCGAAAGAAGGGCCATCCCGAGGGATCGATTTTCTGGGGCCAGTCCGGTCCGCTCCGCAACGGCAAGGGATCGTGCTACGAGGGCGGCTATCGATTGCCTTGCATCGTTCGCTGGCCGGGCAAGGTCCCCGCCGGACGCGTTTCCGACGCCCTCTTCGCCACCATCGACTTCATGCCGACCTTCGCTCACTTGGCCGGATTTGACGTTCCCCGCGATCGCCGCATTGACGGCATCGATCAAACCGACCTGCTATTGGGAAAACGCGACACCGGCCGCGAACATTTTTACTTCAACAACGCCGGCGTGCGTCAGGGCGATTGGAAATACCTCAAACCCGACGCCTACTTTCACGGCTACGCGATCGAAGCGGATCGAAAGAAAGTCGACGAACTCTACAACCTGAAATCCGATCTGGGCGAGCAAACGAATCTGGCCGCGGAGCACCCGGAGAAAGTTGCTGAGCTGAAAGCATTGATGCGCCAGATCGAAGGCAACGATCCGCCGGGAACCTCACCGATTCAAATCAAGTAGCCGGGGCCGAAGGTGTTGTCGGTGTTAGCGAGAGGGGAGTGGCAGAATGATGGAGTGGCAGAATGATTCTTGGTCAGCGATCTGAGCGGTCAGGACATGATTCTGCCCCGTATGATTCTGCCATTTCAAAGCATTCTGTCATTCTTCCGACGGTCCTTGCCGATTCACAAACGTTTCGAGTTCGGCGTCCAGGCGTTCGACTTGCTGTTTGAGGGCTTGCAGTAGATCGGGGACGGGGCCCAGGTCTTCGGCTTTGCCGAGTTGTTCGATTTGCTCGGCGAGTTCGACGACGGGTTTGGCGCCAAAATTTGCCGCGGCGCCTTTGAGCGTGTGGGCGCCTCGGGTGACAACTTTGACGTCGTTCGCCGTCAGTGCGTCCTTGATTTCGTTGACACGCTGCGCCGCCTCGTCCCGCAAGACTTTCGCGATCTCCGTCAAGAACGCATCGTTGCAGCCGCGCATCCGATTGCGGGCGTGATCGACATCGATGATCTGGTAGCCGCCCGTCTCCGTCTTCGGGGCATCGCCCTCGGGGGCGTCGTTGGGCTGGACGGTTGCATCGTCCGCCGACGTCTCGCCAGAGGCCTCCGCGGCAGTCGGGGAATCTTCGGGTGCGTGTCGCCGCAGGGCCATGGCCAGTTCCTCAGGGTCAATGGGTTTGCTGATGTAGTCATCCATGCCGGCTTCCAAACATCGTTCGCGATCCCCTTTCATCGCCGCAGCCGTCATGGCGATGATGGGGATGTGGTTTCCCGTTGACGCTTCTTCGGTGCGGATCCGTTCGGTCGCTTCTTGCCCGTCCATCACGGGCATTTGCCAGTCCATCAAGATCACATCAAAGTGGCCCTTTCGCCAGGCTTCGACTCCGAGTTTTCCGTCACTTGCGACCTGGACCTGGTGTCCCATGCGCTCCAGCAGCCCGGTGGCCACACGTTGGTTGACATAGCCGTCTTCCACCATCAGCACACGCAACGCCACATCGGATTTTTTCACCTGGCTTGTGTCGCTGATGCCCACGATGGCATCGGACGACACCATGGCATTCAGGATCGTGTCGAGAAACTCCGATTGGACAACGGGTTTGGTCACATAGCTGGCCACCCCCAGGTCGCGACATCGTTGTTTGTCCTCGCTGGTCGCCGAAGAGATGATGATGGTCTTGGTGTGACGAAGCTGATCGTTTTCCAGCATCTTGGTGGCGACATCGTAACCATCCATGTTCGGCATCACGCAATCGAGCAGCACCAGTTGGTAGGGCGAATCGGACGCGGCGGCGCGCTCGAGTTCCTCCAGCGCCGTTTGCCCATCGGCGACACACGTCGGGGCCAGCCCCCAGGATTGAAGCATTTCATTGAAGATCAATCGATTCGTGCCGTTGTCGTCGACGACCAGCACGGGCAAACCGGCCAGGTCTTCCAACGCGGCCGGGGGTGAGGGTTCCAGCGGCTGTCCAATTTCCAGGTTCAGATTGAAGTGAAACGTCGTCCCTTGGCCCAGTTCGCTTTCCACCCAAATCCGGCCGCCCATCATGGAGACCAGTTGGCCGGAGATCGAAAGCCCCAGGCCGGTGCCTCCGTATTGACGCGTGGTCGATGCGTCGACTTGGGAAAACGACTCGAAAACACTGTCTAGTTTTTCCTCCGGGATGCCGATTCCCGTGTCACGGACCGAAAAATGCAATTGGGCATTTGTTTCGTTGCGATCTTCCAGTTCCACGGCAACGACCACCTCACCGGCCTCGGTGAACTTCATCGCGTTGCCGACCAGGTTCACGATGATTTGGCGGATCCGTCCGGGATCGCCGACGACGACTTGCGGGGCATCCGGATCGATGCGGCAGGCCAGTTCCAGACCCTTGTCTGCGGCGTGATGCCCCAGCGAACGGGCCGTCCGTTCCACCGTGTCTCTCAGGTCAAACGCAATCGATTCCAATTCCAGTTTGCCGGCTTCGATTTTAGAAAAGTCCAGGATGTCGTTGAGCAGCCGCAGCAGCGAGTCGGCCGACCCGCGAACCATCCCCAGGTATTCACGTTGTTCCGCCGAAAGTGGCGTGCCTTCCAACAAGTCCGACATGCCGATGATCCCGTTCATCGGCGTGCGAATTTCATGGCTCATGTTGGCCAAGAATTCGCTCTTGGCACGATTCGCCTGGTCCGCCTCTTCACGCGCTTTCCGCAAATATTGATTGGATTCGGCCAACTCCCGCGTCCGCTCTTCGACCCGATCTTCGAGCGTCACCTGAGCCCTTACCAATTCGTCGGTCATGCGATTGAACGAGGTTCCCAGTCGCCCCAATTCGTCATCCGAATGGACCGCGACGCGAGCGTACCGATCACCCCCGGCGATCATGTCCGCGGTTTTGGCGAGTCGCGAAATCGGAGACGTGAACCGTCTGGCCAAGACAAACGCCCCCAGGACGCTCAACAGCACCAGCGCGGCTTCCAGGAACCATTGCATGTTGCGCAGCTTGCCGATCGGTGCGAACGCTTCCTCGCAATCCATTTTGACCACCATGCCCCACTTGCGGAATTCGGGGGCCTGCAACGCGATCGGTCGCCAGGCGATCAACACATCGGTTCCCGCATAGCGGCCGATGTCTTGGCCCGAATCATTCGCAATCGCTCGATTCATCGCCTCCGTTTCAAGGCTCGCCGACGTGTCGTCGTGCGGCTTTGCCGAGGGGATCAGGTAGTGCAACCGGTCACCTTGTCGCGATGCAATCAGCACTTCACCGGAATCTCCCAGCCCGGTGGAATCGTGCAGGATCTGGGTCAAGCGATCGACGTCCAGCAGCACCATCACGACCCCTAGAAACTCGTCGTCGTTGGTTTCCGCCGGCGCCGTCAGCCAGGCAACGTATCGGCCGTCGTCGTCGCGAAACGGGGTCCCAAGATGGGCGTCGATGCGGCCTTGTGCATAGTCGGGATGATCGGAGTAGTTGATCTCCAGGAAGCTTGAGTCGGTCGTCGTGATCACTTGGCCCTGCGGGTCGGTGATCGAGATGGCCAAGAACTCCGGGGTACTCGATTGGGCATCGGTGAGAATCCGTTCGACACCCTGACGGAACCTCGCCTCGTCGACCGTGCCGTCGATCCGTTCGGCGAGATACCTCCGCAGGCGGGTTCGGCTGGCAACCAGCAACGCCCGTTCTTTCTGCTGATTGACGTAGGCGAGCACCCGCTGCTGGCGATCGTGTGCGGCGGTCTGCAATCGCCGGTGAATCTGTTCGGTCAGACCCGATTTGGCGAAGTGAAAACTCGTCAAATTCGCCAGCGTCGCGGTCAAAAACGCGACCACTGCAACGAAAATCGTCAGTTTGGTTTGTAAATTAAGACGCATTCCATTGATTGTACGTCTGGAAGCCGATTAAAGGTCGCTCAGGATGATGCCCGCGGCGTTTCGTCCACAGGCCCCCATCACGCCGCCGCCGGGATGCGAGGCCGCACCGCAGAGATAAAGTTTTTCGACGGGAGTGCGGTGGTCCGACCAGCCGATCAGAGGGCGTGATGGCCCGAGTTGATGCAGATGCATCGCCCCTTGCATGATGTTGCCGCCGGTCAATCCGTAGGTGCGTTCCAGATCCAGCGGTGTCATCGCGTGGGTGAACAGGATCTTGTCTCGGATATCCGGTGCGAATGCTTCCAGCATGTCGATGCAGTTTTCGACCCAGCCGGCTTTTTCATCATCCCAGTGCCGACCCTCGGACAATTGATACGGGGCGTACTGGACGAACAGCGACAGGACATGTTTTCCCGGCGGTGCGAGACTGTCGTCGACGTTGGACGGAATCGTCATCTCCAGCACCGGTTTGCTGCTGTAATTCCCCGCCAGCGCTTCTTGGTAGCCTCTTTCAATGAATTGCATGTTCGGCGTGGTGTGAATCGTGCCTCGCAACAGTTGCGGGTCGACGCCAAAGTCCGGCAGCCCGTCCAGGGCCAAATTGATTTTGCCGCTGGCCGAGGAGTAGTCAATGTTTTTGACTTGTCGAACGAATTCGTCGGGAAGGTGCCGTGGGTCCAGCAGTTGAAGCAGCGTTCGGTTGGCGTCGACTCCCGAGGCAACCGAACGGCCAACGACCTCGCCGTCGGAGGTTGACACGCCGCGCACCGCGTTGTGTTCGACCAGGATCTCTTGCACCTCGACTTCCATTTTGATGTCGACTTTCAGATCCAGGCAGGCCTGGCGGAGTGCCGCGGCCAGCCCTCCCATTCCGCCCTTGATGTACCCCCAGACGCCGCGCGCTCCGCCGGCGTCACCCATCACGTGATGCAGCAACACGTAGGCGCTGCCCGGTGACGACGGCCCGTGAAACGCACCGATGATCGCATCGGTCGCCAACGTGCCTTTCAGCAGATCGGATTCGAACCAGCGATTGAGAATCCGATCGGCCGCGCCCGTTAAGACTTCCATGGCGCCGGGGTCTTCGTACAGCAACGTCTGCATCAGCGAACCGGTCTTCAGCCCGCCGATCAGGTTCCTTGCCTTGTCCCACAGGCCGGCCTTTCGAAGCCGACTGGGCAACTGCGGCGGTACGGTTTTCAACAGCGGTTCCAACCGTTCGGCGATCTCGGTCAGCATCGTCTCGTAGGCCGGGAACGCTTCGGCGTCTTTCTTGCTGAACCCTGCGATCGATTCAAAATTTCGCTTGGCGTCGTGGCCCAGGACCAGGTGTCGGCCCTGGCCATCGAAGGTGATCGATGACGGGTCGCGACGCAGCACCTGGTACCCGTATTCCTTCAGCCGCAGATCGGCGATGACTTCCGGCAGCAGCAAACTGACGACATAGGCGGCGGGCGAAAACCGAAAGCCCGGATAAAGCTCTTCGGTCGTCGCGCATCCGCCCAGCGTCCCACGACGCTCCAACACACAGACCTTCTTACCGGCCTTGGCCAGGTAAGCTGCCGTGATCAATCCGTTGTGGCCACCGCCGATGACAATTGTGTCGTACCTAACCATGTGGCGTAAGCTTCCAGCTTGCGTTTAAACCGGGGCGACTTCCCAGCCCTTGCGGAAATGCGACATCAAATACTGCTCGACGTTGTCGTTGCCCGTCGCTTTGAAGGCCTTGGCGTCCCAGTCGAATCCGCCGCCGGCGCGGAACGCGGTGTTGGCCAGCAGCACCGATTCGGCCAGCGGGCCGGTGTAGTCGACAAAGTCGCACGTCGATCGGGGGCCGCCCTTGCAGGCGTTGATCCACTCTTGGTGGAATCCCGGCGACTTGGGGATCGTTTTCTCTGCAGCGGCGGGGTGGCCGCCGTCGTTGAGTGTGACCTTGTAGCCGTTGAACCCGGCCGTGATCGTGCCCTTGGTGCCGATGAACAAGGTGTTGTCCCCTTTCTGGGGAACCGTCTTGTGTTGCTTGAAAACGTCGCCCAGGGATCCGTGCCACCAATGCAGCGTCAGTGCGCCGTGTCCCTGTTCCGCCGGAAATTCCAACCGCGTCTTCATCGACTTGGGAGTCCGTTGGGGATCGATTTGATCGGCGCCGGGGACTTCATCCAGATCGACCCGGTCGGGATACTTCAATTGCAACGCCCAAAAGGGGATGTCCAGAATGTGGCAGCCCCAGTTGCCCGTTTCGCCGGTCCCGTAGTCCCACCAGAAACGCCATTTGTAAGGACAGTACTCCGGCGAATAGGGGCGTTCTTGCGCAGGCCCCTGCCACAGATCCCAGTTCAGATGGCTGGGGACCGGAGGGAACTCGGTGGGGACGTCGGGCATGCCGCGTGAGCCGCCGACCGCGCAATAGACTTCGGTGACTTCGCCGATCACGCCCGAGCGAACCGCTTCGACCGTGCGGGCCATGCCTTCGTTGGCGTGTCGCTGGTTGCCGAGCTGCGTGGCGACATCCATCTTCTTGGCGATTTTCGTCAGCTCGCGAACTTCCCAGACGGTATGGGCGAGCGGTTTTTCGCAATACACGTGCTTGCCCAGCAGCATCGCCTGGCGGGCGGGATGAAAGTGGGTGTGGTCGGGCGTGCTGATGACGACGGCATCAATTTGCTTGTCCAGTTGATCCAGCATCACGCGGAAATCTTGGTATTTCCGAGCCTTGTCGAATTGTTCAAAACGCTTGCCCGCTTTCGCTTCATCGACGTCGCACATCGCGACAATGTTTTCGCCGTTGACGCCACTGACGTTTGCCGACCCGCGTCCGCCGACTCCGATGCAAGCGACGTTCAGTTTCTCATTGGGCGACGCGGCACGCGCCGACGGCGTCGAACCGAGCCAATAGCCGCCGGATAGGACAGCGGAGGTTTTCAGAAAATTCCGTCGTGAATCGGAGGGGCGTTTCATGTTGAATCTTCGGTGGGAGAGTGGGAGAGTGGGAGAGTGGGAGAGTGGGAGAGTGGGAGAGTGGGAGAGTGGGAGAGTGGGAGAGTGGGAGAGTGGGAGGGGCGCGAAACCTAGGGGCAGGAAACATCGGTCATCATAGTCTACGGCTTCTACCGCGAGCCTGCACGGCAACACTGTGATGCATTTTTAGCGGCAGGGCGCGAGCCCTCCGGTCTTTCACGGTGTTTTTGAAGCGCGACCGGACGGCTCGCGGTCTGTCGTTTTTGTGAGCCGCGCGGGCGCGTAAGCGGCCGGACACTGCGACGCTGCCCGAGGCCTTACGGCCAGCGGCTCACCATTGACTCAGCAGATCCCGACAAGATCGACAGCTCGCTCGCGCCGTTCCGCTAAAAATTCAAGATACACATGGTAAAGATGCTTCACGGCGCTACCTGCACGGGCCCGGAGCGATTTCCAGCATCGGCATCCGCAACGCCGCTCGGTCCGCCGGCCTACGGCCGACGCAGCAGGACCAAGTCGGCCGCCAAGGTCACGGTCATCGCCGTCAACGATTCCGCACGCGTTTGTTGCGAGCGTCGCACGGCGCGGTAGGTCATCGCCAACGCATCGGCGATCGCGTCGGGTTCCAATTCGACACGTTGTCGCCAGTTCCGGTGTTCGACAAACTCCAGCCCCGTCGCGGAGAGTTCGTCCACGACCGCTTCCCAACGGCTTCGGCGATGACCTTCGTGCTGTACGCTTTCACGAAGCTCGATCAAGTCCTCTTCGCCGGGCACCGCGACGATACAGTTTCCGCCGGAAACGAGCACGCGCGAAATCTCTTCGGCCGGGCGGCGGCCGAAGAGCGAAATCACTTGATCAACACTCCCATCCGCGGCCGGCAACGTGCGGTCCGCATTGGCCAACACCCACGTCGCCTCGGGCCAACCCCGCGCGGCCAGTTTGATCGCGCGTTTGGACAAGTCGATGCCGCAGTAGCCGTTCGGATTGTCCGAAAACAACGCCGGCCCAAAGGAGCCTTCGCCGCAGCCCAGGTCCAGCGCGCGAATCGGTGTCGATTCCTCTCCCGCAGTCGGCGACTTGATCCATGGGCGGAGCGTTTCGACCAGCTCGGCGGCTAGCCCCCGCTCCAGCCAGCGGTGTCGGGCCAGGACGGCATCATCGGAGTCGCCGGGTTTGAGCGACTTGCGATCTTGCGGTTGCAGCAGACTCCAGTAACCCGCTTTCGCGCGATCAAAATGGTGGCCGGCGTCACAGCGAAGCGCGTTGTCTCGCAATTTCAGCGGCTGGGTACAGTTTCTGACGGTGCAGCGCAGTTCAAACATCATGCAAACTACTTCAGCAACGTGTCGGCAAAGTCCAGGAAAAAGTTCCAGTCCACTTCACCGAGTCCGTGTCCGCCGGCGCGGATGTGGTACCCGGTCTGCCCGTTGATGCGTTGTTGACCCAGCGGCGGCATGGTTGTCGTTTCGATTGAGTCTTTTCCTAGCAAGCGGAACACGGGAGCGGCGGCGACGATCGACGCGTACTCGCCTTTCGGGTCCGCCCACAGGTCTTCGTCGGCGCTGGCCACATAGACGCCCCGCGGTGCGATCAGGGCGATCACTTCGTGTTGATCGACGGGCAAGTCGCTTTCGCGACCGGCGTAGTCGGAAAACGGTTTGCAGAACCAGTGCGGAAACGAACTGGTGATTCGTCCGACGGTTTCCCCATAAGCACGCCGTGACAACGCGGCGCCGCCACATCCCGAATTGTTGCTGTAGCCGATGGCGAAACGCTGGTCTTCGCACGCCGCCCACAACGACGTTTTTCCGCCCCGCGAGTGGCCCGAAACCGCGACACGTGATGCGTCAATCGAATCGATCGTCGCCAGATGATCGAGTACGCGACTGGCCGCCCAGCCCCAGGCGGACAGACTTCGCCACGCGGTGTCTTCGGGCGGCTTTCCGTCGGCAAAAAACGAACGGATTCCATCGGCGTAGCCGTCTTTCTTGTCGGGGTCGACATCCGAGGTGTGGAACGATGCCGTGGCGTAGCCGCGATCGATGAAGGTTTTCACCGGCCAAAACGGATCCGGTTTTTCCAGGGCGGTGGTCAGCGGAACGAAGTAGCGGTTGTTGATGTGGATCACCGCCGGGGTCGCTCCGCTGGCGTTGTTGGGCAGAAAGACGACAAACGGAAACGAGAAACTGCGATCGCCGATTTGGATGATCGCTTTCATTCCACGCCCCGTCGCCGCGCCGTCGAACGCTTGCGTCTCCTCTGACGTTTGCTCGAATCGCAGCGAATAATCGGTGTCGGGGCGGCGTCCATAAACGTGCTCGCGAAACAACTCCAGCAGCTCACCGCGGCGACTGTCATTCCACTGCTTCGGCGAACGGATCAAATCGCCCGCGCGGGTCAGCAACGGATTCGGCAACGTGTACTTCGGGACCTTGGATTCAACGTAATTGAACTCACGGCGTTGCCGGGTCAGCTTTTCGACCAAGTCGGCGTTGGCTTGCCAGGCGGATGGCGTCTCCTGACCGATGGAGGGACCTGCCGTGAACGTCATCACGGCGAGAAGCATTGCGGCAGGGAGAAGGTACGGGTGTCGTTGCATGATAGGGTGGGGTGGAGGTTGGGGGGCGGGTAGGGCATGCTGTGCATGCCTGCTGTCACGCACAGCGTGACCTATTGTTAGCGGCAGGGCGCGAGCCCTCCGGTGTTTGTCCCTTGTTCCCGGGCTCTGCCCGGGAACACACTGTCTCAGAGGCTCCGCCTGGGCTGCGCAAAACCGACCGGTTTTGTGTTGAAATTGCTATTTGAGAATTTGACGGAATTGGTTCTCTTATATGCAGTTTTTCCGCGTCATGGAGGTTCAGTCATGTCTCAAGCCACGATTGAGTATAAGTCACCTGTTTCCAAACTTCTTGGTTCGGCACGCCGTGGACGAGAGAAATGGAAGAACAACGCCATGCAATCCAAGCGGTTGATTAAGGAACTCAAGCAAAACCTCTGCAATGCGAGAGAGAGCCGCCAGCGATGGAGAGGCGAGGCAAGCCAACTGCGGCGGCGCGTCGCCGAGCTGCAGAGTGAATTAGAGCAGTTAAAAACGCGGAGCAGCCCCTGAAGAATCGCCCGACGCAGCCGTCGACTCAATTGCTGCCGCCGGCCCCCCAACATTCTTTTTCGTTGAGTCTCGTTGTACTCACGATTTCTTGGGTGCTCCAAGCAACCATCAGCTATCGAGCTTGTGAGAAAATTGCCCGCACGCTAGGCACCATCCATTCTGGATTGTCTCACGCCCCTACGGCAAACACGATTCAGAACTGGACGCTGCGACGGGGGCTGCATGAATTAACGCGTCCCAAAGAACAGGCCGACGATTGGATTCTCCTGGTCGACCACACGATCCAATTGGGAAACGAGAAATGTCTTTTGATCGTTGGGATTCGCCTTGAACATTGGCTCAATCTCGATCGGCCTATCCGACTGAGCGATCTCTCGGCCATCCTGATCGAGATTGTCCAGACATCCAACGGCAAGATTGTTGCCGAGCAACTGAAGAAAGCTGCTGACCGAGTCGGTCAGGTCAAGGCCATCATTTCCGACCAAGGTTCCGACTTGGTCAACGGAATCGCTGGTTTTCAACAGGAAAGCGAGTCGACGATCGCATTGACCGACATGTGTCACCGAACTGCGACGGCACTCAAACATGTCCTGCAGAAAGACCCTCAATGGGATTCGTTTCTCGGGCACTGTGGAAAGACACAACCGAAAGCCAAACAGACTGAGCTGGGATCGTTGTTGCCTCCCAAACTCAAGGTCAAGGCACGCTTCATGAATCTGCACAGTCTGATCGGGTGGGCAGAGCGGATGTTGCGTCTGCTTGACACCCCCCATGAAGAACGTCAGCAACAAGATCGACTTGGTCGCCTGGAAGAGAAATTCGCTTGGGTGCTTGACTATCGTGAATCGATCGCAGTCTGGGCACGTCTGATGCGGATGGTCGACAAGACGTTAGAGCACTCACGAACAGTCGGTTTTAACGCAGACTCGGCTGCTTCCCTGGCTGAAAAACTTTCGTGTGATGTAGGCGATTGGCAGAGCCAAGCGTTTCGCGACGAGATCGTCTCGGCGATCGAAGAGAATTCAAGCATTCTTGCCCCCGGGGAGAGGTTGCCGGCGAGCAGCGAAATCCTTGAATCCTTGATCGGTAAGGGCAAGCAGATGGGTCGACAACATTCTCGCAGCGGTTTCACCCGCAACGTCTTATCAATGGCTGCCAGCGTCGCCGACGTCAGTGCGGAAGCCATTGAAACGAGCCTCGCCTCCGTTACCCACAAAACCCTATGCAATTGGGTGAAGGACAACCTCAGACAAACCATGACGATGTTCCGCCGCAGCGTACTACCGTCATCCCCAGGAACCGATACGGCCTAAATCTGCTATCCTTCTGAGTTGCAATTTTGCGCAGCCCAGGCGGAGCCTGCGTGTCATCGCGTTCCCAGGCCGAACCTGGGAACGAGTTTCGAGAACGATTAATTAGCGGCAGGGCGCGAGCCCTCCGGTGTTTGTCCCTTGTTCCCGGGCTCTGCCCGTGAACACACTGTCTCAGAGGCTCCGCCTCTCGGTTTGGCAACTCGCCAGGCGGAGTCTGCATGTCATTGCGTTCCCAGACCGATCCTGGGAACGAGTTTCGAATCACTTCGCCGAAAAACAAAACAGATGCTTTTCGCCGCGGATGAAAATGCGGTTTTCAACCGGAACGGGCGATCCGATCACGGACTCTTTCAAGTCGTTTTCGGACAGCAATCGAAAATCACCGTCGGCCACATCGGCGACGAAGACGACGCCGTCTTCCCGCGCCGCGTACAGTTTTCCGGCGGCGATGGTCGGAGACGCGTAGTACGAATTCCGATTCTTGGGAAACGCGTCGCTCCAGATCGTTTTGCCGGTCGCCGGATCGAGGCATTCGACTTCACCGCGATCGCGGACCAGGTAAACGTTCCCGTTGTACGCGACGGGCGAAGGGACGAACGTTGAGATGTCATCGCGGAACCATTCGTGATTCGTGTCGGTGACGTCGCCGCTGCCGTCGATGCGAATTCCGTACAGTCGCGGTGCGCCCTTGTCGTTCCGCCCAAAGGCGACGACGGCCATGTCGCCCACCAGGACCGGCGAGGCCACGACCGGCCAGAGTTGATTGGAGTCGGGATTGAAATCGCCACAGGACCACACCACACGTCCGTCTTGCGCGTCGTGGATCGTCAAGTGTTGTGCGCCCCAGACCAGTAGCGATTCCTTTCCCTGGTGTTCGATCACCAGCGGTGTGGAATAGCCGTGGTCGCATTCACGCGGCGTCTGATAATTTCGGGCTTCTTTCCATGCGATTTTGCCGGTCTGTTTATCGAACGCGGCCAGCCACGATTCGCCGTTGTGCATGCGGGCAAAAACGACATGTTGTTTCGTCAACACGGGGGACGTCCCGTGGTCCCAGTACAGCGTGTCCTTGCCGAAACGATCGACCAGATTCGTCTGCCATCGCACCGTGCCGTCGAGTTCCACGGCGGCCAACGTCCCGCTTTTGAAGTACACGAAAATCGCATCGCCGTCGCTGACCGGAGACGCATTGCTGCCCGAGCCGTTGCGATGTTTTCCTTTGACTTCGGGGCCGAACTTCGTCAGCCACTGTTGCTTTCCCGACCAATCGATCGCCACCAATGCATCAACACCATCGCTCGGCGCGGTGACGTACAGGGTGTGGTCGACTTCGATCGGTGTGGAACATCCCTTGCCGGGCAGCGGTGCTTTCCAACGCAGGGTCTGGTCATCCAGTTCGGACGGGTAGTTGCCCGTCGCAACACTGCCCAGGTCCGCCGATCCGCGCCATTGCGGCCAGTCGGCGGCTGCGTCGGACTGGACCAACGCGAACCCCAGCACACAGGTCGACAGGATCAAGCCGTATTTCGTCATCATGGGTTTCTTGGTGGGATGTGAATTGCCGGATTATTGTGGGATAGGCTTCCAGCCTGTCATGCTCTGAATCGACAGGCTGGAAGCCTATCTCACTCTTCGTTGGGTGCCGCGGAAAAGGGGTCAGGTACCAAAAATGCGAAGCACCCTGTGGGCCATTTGGTTTTTGGTACCTGACCCCTTTTCCGCTCGTTGACGTCAGATTACACGACGTCGGGGACCGTGAACGCACCGCGTGCCGGTCGCGTCAACAATCGGTCCGCTTGGGCGTCGTCTTTGAAGGTTTCTTTTTCCGGATCAAAGTGCAACGTGCGATCGACCCGGTAGGCGATATTGGCCAAGTGACACAGCGCGGCCGAATGGTGCCCCTGTTCGATCTCGGCAGAGAGGAATTCGGGGTTGCGTGCCCGAACCGCGAGCGCCCAGTTGCGGAAATGCGGCAGGTTGGAAATCGGGCTCCCCTCTTCAAAGGCGCTCGGGCCCGGTTCGCGATTGCGTCCCAAGAACGTGTAGTAGCTGGAGTAATCGGGGATGATCATCGTGCCTTCGGTGCCCAAGAAGATCGTTCCGACGGGGAAATCTTTTTGGACGAAGGGATACTTGTCGCGAAAGCCTGCTTCGGCGTTGGTGTACCAATCGCGAACGGCAAACTCGACCATTTTTCCATCGGCCCATTTCAGTGACGTCGACAAGACACCCGGTGTTTCGGCGCTGCTCTGATGAACGTTCTCTTGCATGTAATTGGAGCCCACCGATGAAACTTGGACCGGGTGCGTGTCCAGTTTCAGCCCCCAACGCAGGATGTCCATCTGATGGACGCCTTGATTGCCGATTTCTCCGTTGCCGTAATCCCAGATCCAGTGCCAACGGCGATGTTGAAAATTGCTGAACTCGTGCACCGGCGCCGGACCACACCAGGCGTTCCAATCGAGTCCGTCGGGGACCGGCCGCGGAGCATGTTTGCCCAGGTCGCCGCGGATCTTGTAGGCGATCCCGCGGGCAAAGTAGACGTCGCCGATCACGCCTTGATGCAGCTTGTCGATCCCTTCGACGATGTTCGGTGACGATCGACATTGTGTTCCGTGTTGGACGATCCGGTTGTACTTGCGGGCCGCCTCGACCATCTTGCGTCCTTCGAAGATGTTGTGCGAGCCGGGTTTTTCGACATACACATCTTTGCCGGCTTGGCAGCCCCAGATCACGTTCAGCGAGTGCCAGTGGTTGGGGGTGGCAAACGTGACCGCGTCGATGGAAGCGTCATCGAGCACGCGTCGCATGTCGTCGTAGGTGTCGAGCTTGTGACCGCTACGCTCGGTCCAAACCGTTTCGGCAGATTTTAATTTGGCTTCGTCGCAATCGCAGATGCCCGCCAGAGTGACGCCGGAGGTCGATTCTTTTTCCAAATCGACCAGGCTTTCGGCGTGGGCTTTGGCGCGACCGCCCATGCCCACGATCGCGACCCGGATTTTGTCGTTCAAGTTCTGTCCGCGAACGATCGCCGGGGCGGCGAACACCGCAGCGGTCCCAGCCGCGGCGGCTTTGATGGATTGGCGACGCGTGATCGGCTGAGTCTTCTTGTTCATGTTCGTCTCGTTTGATCGTGTTCTTGAAGGCGTCTCGGGGTGCGATGACCACCGCCGGTGTCGTCTGGGGATTGTAACACGAAACACCCGCCTGGTTGCGGAACGACCCAAACGACAGAGAGCCAACCGTCGCATGGCAACGACATTGGTGGAGGGGAATTCAGCGCCGTTGGTGTCTAGCCTTTAGCCCGGATATTGCATCCGCTGATACGATTCCCCCTATAGCGCGAAAGCCTTAGTTCGTGTATCTATTGGAGTTACGACACTTCACAGAACACGAAACCAAGGCTTTCGGCAATGACAAAGCGTAATCGAAAACGTCCCGCATTGAAACGCCTCCGCAGGCAGGCCGTTGAAGTGGATTTCAACGGCGGATCGCTCACCTCCGACGGAGGCCTCGTCCTGCTTCGTGAAGTCGACAAAAAGCTCAATTTGATCGAGCGGATTGACCAAGCCATCGACGACCCACGTGATCCGTTTCACACCAAGCATTCGCAAGCGGAAATCCTCATCAGTCGAATCTTTGCGATCGCTGCAGGATACGAAGATGCAAACGATCAACAGCATCTTCGCAACGATGCCGCCTTTCAAGTCGCCGCCGGACGGACCCCTCGAATCAATGCCGGGGCGGACGACGATGAAGATCCCACTCTGGCAAGTCCCTCGACGCATTCGCGATTTGAAAATCGAATCGGCAAAAAAGAACTCTTCGAGCTCAGCAAGATCCTCGTTGACATTTTCCTTGACAGCTTCGACACCCCGCCTGGTGAAATCACGCTCGATCTAGACGCAACGGACGACAAGGTACACGGCGAGCAAGAAAGAAGGGCTTTCAATGCCTACTACGACAGTTACTGCTTCCAACCGCTGTACGTATTTTGCGGCGACCAACTTCTCGTCTCTTATCTTCGTGCGGCCAATCTCGGTGATGCACACCACGCACGCGGGATCACAAAATTACTCGTCGCAAGGATCCGCAAACGATGGCCTCAGGTCAAAATTACCCTTCGTGGTGACGGAGGCTTTGCGATCGAACGCCTGATGCGTTGGTGCGACAAAAACGATGTCCACTACATCTTTGGTTTGCCCAAAAATAAGGTTTTAGTCAAGGAAATTGCTTGCGAAATGACACGGGCAAGAATCCTTCGATCACACCGGGGTGGGAAACAAGCCTGCTTCAAATGGTTTCGCTATCGCACCGGCAGGACTTGGGACCGCCATCGCTGGGTGGTCGGCAAAGCAGAGTACACTGGCAAAGGCCCCAATCCTCGCTTCGTCGTAACAAACCGTTTCTCAAGTGATGGCATTGTCGACACGACCTACCATCGACCGATGGTCAACGGCAAAAGGCAACCGTTGCAAGTTAAGACTCCAGGAACATGGTGTTCTGTCGCCTTTGACCCGGAGAAGTTTTATCGAGAGCACTACTGCATGCGTGGCGAGATGGAGAATCGGATCAAAGAACAACAGCTTTGCCTGTTCGCTGATCGCACCAGTTGCACCCGTTTTATTGCCAATCAGTTCCGCGTGATGCTTTCATCATTTGCTTACGTTCTACTCGATGGGGTGCGTCGCCTGGGCCTGAGTGGAACGAAACATAGTCGTCTACGCGTGGACACAATTCGATTGCGTCTATTGAAAATTGCAGCACGCGTGCGTGTGACTTGCCGTCGTGTGATCTTTCATCTCTGCAGCCACTGCCCCTGGGAACCGCTGTTCAATCAGGTGCTGACGCGTCTTTGTCGTAGCGACTAGCTACCCCCATCGCATCGCGATTCATCACCCAGCGACAATTTTGTCCTCTGGGGGTGGGGGGCCTCTGCCCAAAGCCAATCAATTGCAGCGAAAATCGGCCATAATAGGCAACGCCGCCGTAACTCAGTCCAAAATCACAGTCAACCACTCAGCGGATGCAATATCCGGGTTAGAGACCGTCCAGCTTAGGGCTAGCGCGAAACGCGACAAATCTGAATGATCTGACCGAATGGGTGAGAGGTGGTCGGCGGAGGGGTGTACGACGTCCTTTCTAGGTCGTCGCGCAGAGCCCCACGGGCGACGGCCCGGAAGGGCCATCGTACATCCGAAAAGCGATCGCCTTAAGCTGGACGGTCCCTTTAGGCGATTCCTCCGCTCGCTGCGGGGCAGCGAATCGAGGCGGCTAAAGCCTGCACACCAGCGGGGTGTCCCAGATATTCCGCAGCGCTACTTCACGCTCAACTTGCGACGGTAGACCGTCGAGCCGTTGGTCACGTACAGGGTGTCGTGATTCGCCCCGGCCAGTGTGCAACTGGTCAGCGGTTTGGTCGGATCGGGCGTCGGCAGCACGCCGCAGGGGCGTCCGGTCGGATCGAAGATTTGCACTCCGACCGAGCTGGTCACGTAGTAGCGCCCTGCCTTGTCGACGGCCATGCCATCGCCCCGCGATGCAGTCAGGTACGGCGGGGGTTCGTTGAACTTGAATTCGCCCTTGGCATCGATCGCAAGCCGCATCGGCATCGTCGGCATTTTGGCGTCCAGGCTGCCGTCGGGGTTGACCCGGAACGTCCACGTGCTCGTGCCGCCGGAATCGGAAACCGCCAGCGTTCCCCCGTCGTTGGAAAGCGCGATTCCGTTCGGGCGTGTGATGCCGCTGTCGACCGCCGTCGTCGCGCCGGTTTTCGGGTCGATGCGCGTGACCTGCTTGGCCCTGGTTTCGGTGATGAAGAGGAGTCCGTCGTCGCTGACGGCCAAGTCATTCGGTTTGACGCCGGTCGCGACCACGTTGACCGCACCGGATTTGGGGTCGATGGAAATCACGCGGCCTTGCGCGCCCTGGCATCCATACAGCAGTCCGTCAGGGCCGAGCATCAGCCCGCTGACCGACTCCTTGGCGATCACCGTTTGCTTGCCGTCATCGGCACTGACGCGATACACCGCCGGTGCCTTCATGTCGCTGTAGATAAAGTTCCCCTCGGTGTCGCTGCAGGGCGCATCGGCGAATCCCAAGTCCGACGCGACGACTTCCCATGACTGGCCCGGGATCAACAGGTTCAACAGCGTCAAGTCTCCACGCAGGTCACCGCTGGTGTCCAGCACCGGCTGGTGTGTCTCGTTTCGCCACAGCCATTTCATCGCTTCGGGAAAACGCGCGCTGCCGAAATCGGCATTGTGCGCGTAGCCTTCGGCCCAATCGAAACGGGTGTCGTAACCCATGTACTTCAGCGCCGATGCCATTCGTTGATTCGCCCAAGGCCAGCTTCCGAACGCGTTGTCGACATCACCGCTGGTGTCGGACATGTACACTCGGATCGGTTTCGGTTCCGTTTTACGAACCAGTGCCGGATAGACGTTGCCGCCGCGAAGGTTGGTGAAACTGCCGACGTTCGAATAAACCTTGCCGAACTGATCGGGGTGTTCCCAGGCGGCGGTGAACGCACAGATGGCGCCGGAACTGGATCCGCCGATCGCCCGCATCGCGGGATCGGACGAAACGTTGTAGCGTTGTTCGACCGCGGGAAGGATTTCCTCCAGCAAAAATCGCGTGTAGCGATCGCCCAGGCTGTCGTATTCGAAGCTGCGGTTGGATGATTTTTTCCCTTGCCGCGGTTTGGATTTGTGTTGCCCAGGATTGATAAACACGGCGATCGTCGGTGGCATTTCGCCGCGTGCGATCAGGTTGTCAAACACGACCGGGATTCGCCAGCGTCCTTTGGTGTCGCGCATCCGTTCCCCGTCCTGAAAAACCATCAACGCGGCTGGCGTGTCCGCTTGGTATTGTGCCGGCACATAGATCGCCCAATCGCGGATCGTGTCTGCAAAGATCTCCGACTCCCAGGGCTCCATTGGCTCGACCGTGCCTTTGGGGACAGACTCGTTGGCAATGGCATCGGGATGCGGTTGCCATTCGGGTCGGGTTTCCGTCGACGCAATCACGGTCGACTCGGAGTCGTCGGACCACAGCCAACGCAGCGCGTCCGGGAAAACTTCGCCGCCCCACTTTCCGCTATGTCCGCCTTCGGTCATCACCAACTTGTAGTCGTATCCGGCGAACTGCAGGGCGGCCGCCAAGTCTCGATTGCCCAGCGGCCAGTTTCCGTGCAGGTTGTTCAGGTCGTCCTTGCCTTCTTGCAGATAAACCTTGATCGGCTTGGGGTTGTCTTTGGTCTTTCGAACCAATCCGGGATAGGCCCAGCCGCCGCGGATGTTGGTGAAGCTGCCGATGTGGCTGAGCACTTTGCCGAATTGCTGTGGCTTTTCCCAAGCGACGGTGAACGCGCAAATCCCGCCGGACGAAATGCCGCACACCGCGCGGCGCTGGGCGTCGTCGGAAACATTCAGTCCTTTTAGGGCGACGGGCAGAAATTCGTCGACCAAGAACGTCGCGTAGCGGTCACCGAGTGAATCGTATTCGAAGGAACGATTGCTGCGGTCTTTCGCACCGGGTTTGGTCGCGGGGATCGTGCCCGGATTGACAAAAACGGCGATCGTGACCGGCATCG
Organism: Stieleria neptunia; assembly: GCF_007754155.1. Classification (NCBI taxonomy): domain Bacteria; kingdom Pseudomonadati; phylum Planctomycetota; class Planctomycetia; order Pirellulales; family Pirellulaceae; genus Stieleria; species Stieleria neptunia. Next base: position 508,855 of record NZ_CP037423.1, read on the forward strand.
CATTTTGATCGATCAGCTTGTCGAAGACCCTGGGGACGCCAAAGGCGCCGCCCGGTTTGGCGTAATTCTTGCCGTCCATGAACACCATCAAGTTCGCCGGTTCGTTTTCGTCGTATTGCGCCGGAACGTAGACGCTGTACTGGCGCGTGGTGCCCGGAAAGATGCGGCTGTCGGCGAAAACGCCTTCGGTGAGTGTTCCCGTGGGAACGTCCGCGGCCCGCACGGAGCTGATCGCCACCAGGATGGCCAGTGGAAGCAGGACAAGTGATTTCATGGTGATTCAGGGAGGCGGAAAAGTGGGGGAGGACTGGGAGGGTGGCCCCACATCATCGTTTGCCGCTGACCGCTAAGCAAGTGCCACAGCGATTCCGTGGTCCGGGGCGGTCGCGGTCTAAGTCGTACGGCGGGTTTGACTTCAGCGGCGGTGAGTGGATGCGGATCAATCATGTAGAATCCACCCACGAGGATTGCCAAACAGCACCGTCGATGCGACACCTCGGGATTGATTCATGACGCAAATGCCGCGGCTAGAGGAGCAAAAGTTGACGAACCGAGAGCTGGATCAGAAAGCGGCAATTATGGTTGTCATTGAACACTTTGGCGACATTCCCCCCGGCACGAAATGTTCCGCCGTGTTCTTTGGCACGGAGAGACTTCGCCGCGAAAAGGAATTCCACGCAAAACTGTACAGCCAGAACGGAGTGCATGATCCGGAGACCGTGCGAACGATGGTCGCCGCGAACGTGCCGGACGATCCCTATTGGTTGGTGTCCCTGAAATCGGGCGACGGCGCCAACGCAGCTGTCACTCGGCTGCACCGAGTCGATGACCGCACGGGAACGATCATCCCGGATCCGGCGTGATTCGGTGCGTTCAGGTGAATGTCGCTCAGGCTGCCGGCCTGTCACTCAATCATGAAGCAATGCCATGCGATCGGGATGGCTGGAAGCCACAATGACAAACGAGATTATGAAACGATTCCTGCATCTCCTGCTTTTCCTTGCCGCAGTCACGTCACCCACTCTCGCGACCGCTCAGGATTTACTGACGTGGACGGAACTGCCGCCCATGCCGGATGCACTCGGCTTTGCAGGTCCGTTTGCCGGCGTTCACAATGACGTCATGATCGTGGCCGGCGGTGCGAACTTTCCCAAGCCGGTCTGGGACAACGACAAAGTCTGGCACGATCGCATCTTCGTGCTGACCAGAGATGGCGACCGCTACAGCTGGAAAGACGGCGGCAAACTCGACCGTGCTGTCGCATACGGGGCGTCCGTCTCGACCAGCGCGGGCGTGGTTTGCATGGGTGGGAACGATTCCGACGACACCTTTGACGACGTGTTCCTGCTGAGCTGGGATCCCGAGTCAGAACGAATCACGACGACGGAGTATCCTTCGCTGCCAAAACCGTGCGCGTTCACGGCCGCAACCATCATCGGCGATGTGATCTATCTGGCAGGCGGGCAAAGCGGTCCGTCGCTGGAAACAGCCATGTCGAATTTGTGGGCGCTGGATTTGTCGCAGCAAGCAAACCAAGACGAATTTGTCTGGAAAGAATTGCCTGCCTGTCCCGGCCCAACGCGGGCATTGAACCTGACCGTTAGCCAGCACAATGGATACAACGACTGTGTGTATGTCATCAGCGGGCGACGACAGCACGGGCCGGCGGAAGAGCCCTCCAGCTATGAATTCCTTCGCGATGTCTGGGAATTCAATCCGAACACCGCCACCTGGCGGCAACGCAGCGACGCCCCGCGATGTTGGATGGCCGGCACCGGTGTCAAGTATGGCCAAAGCCATCTTCTTGTGCTCGGCGGATCCACCGGCGAACTGTTCTTCCAAGGCGACGAACTGCGGGACAATCACCCAGGATTTGGCAACGAAACTGCCGCCTATCACACCATCACCGACACCTGGGTTGCCGCCGGGAAGAATCCCGTCACCCAGGTGACGACCACCGCTGTTCAATGGGGCGACGATCTGATCGTCCCGTCCGGCGAAATCCGACCGCGAACCCGCACGCCCAAGGTCTATCGCGTTGCCGTCAACCGAGCCGAACACAATTTCGGGTGGGTCAACTATGTCGTCCTGTTCGGCTATCTTGTGTCGATGGTCGGCGTCGGGTTTTACTTCGCCCGAACCAACAAGACGACCGACGACTACTTTCGCGGGGGACGCCACATTCCGTGGTGGGCTGCCGGTTGCAGCATTTTTGCCACGATGCTCAGCTCGCTGACCTTCACCGGCATCCCGTCCAAGGCCTATGCCCAGGACTGGGTGTACTCGATCGGCAATTTCACCATTCCGCTGGTTGCGATCGTCGCCGTGTATGTCGCGATGCCGTTCTTTCGCCGCATCGATGCCACCAGCGCGTACGAGTATCTGGAAAAGCGATTCAGCCGTCCGGTCAGACTGTTCGGGAGTGCCAGTTTCACGCTGTTCCACCTCTTTCGCATGGCGGTCGTCATGTCACTGACCGGTCTAGCGATGGCCGTCGCGACTCCGCTGACACCGGCTCAATCGGTGTTGCTGATGGGCGTGCTCAGCATCCTCTATTGCACCATGGGTGGCGTCGAAGCGGTGATCTGGACCGACACCCTCCAGACCGTTGTGCTGTTTGGCGGAGCGCTGCTTGCGATCGTTCTCTTGGTGATGGGGACCGACGGCGGGGTCGGCGGTTTTCTGTCCGCCGCGGATGACGCTGATAAATTTCGGATCGCAAACCTGCACCTGAGTCCGACGAGCGCCCAAATCGCATTGTGGGTCATCGTCGTCGGAGCCATCGGCCAAAACCTTTCGTCATACACCGCCGACCAAGCCGTCGTGCAGCGGTACATGACGACTGCCGACCCCAGTCTCGCCGCGCGTTCGATTTGGACCAATGCCGCGCTGACGATCCCGTCCACACTGCTGTTTTTCGGCATCGGCACGGCTCTGTTTGCGTTCTATCAATCAAACCCCGGTCGCTTGGACCCGACGATTTCGACCGACCAAGTGTTTCCGTACTTCATTGCCCGTGAGATGCCGATCGGATTGGCCGGGTTGGTCGTCGCGGGGGTTTTTGCCGCCGCACAGTCGACGGTTTCGACCAGCATGAATTCCACCGCGACGGCTTTGGTGACCGATTTCCTGCGGCCCTTCGACACCTGCAAATCCGAGCGCGGCTATCTCAATGCGGCTCGCGGTCTGACGTTTGTGATGGGGGTGATCGGGACACTGTTGGGGCTGGTGTTCGTCAACCCCGACATCAAATCGCTGTTCGATACCTTTTTGGTCGTGATCGGGTTGTTCATGGGCGTGCTCGGCGGGTTGTTTGTGTTGGGGGGCACAACGACCCGAGCCAATTCCACCGGTGCGATGGCCGGTGCACTGGTCGGCGCCGCCGTGATGTTCGGTCTTTGGAAATTCACCGCGATCAACGGCTACCTGTACACGGCCTGTGGAATCACCACCTGCTTCGTCGTCGGTTACATCACCAGTCTCGCCACGCAAAAACCGGCTGACGACCTCGCCGGGCTGACCATTCACACGCTGCATGCCGGCAACTCGCACGACGACATTGATTCACTTTGAGCCACTATATATGGATGAATCTCGGCGCAACGAATTGATCACCACGTATCGCGACGGATTGCTCGGCGACACGCTGCCGTTTTGGATCAAGCACTGCGTGGATCGTGAGTACGGCGGGTTCATGATGTCGCTCGATCGTGACGGAACCGTGATCGACACGGACAAGGGCGTTTGGCAACAAGGCCGATTCACTTGGCTGTTGGGCGAACTGTACAACAACGTCCAACCGCGTGACGAATGGCTGGAACTGGCGAAACACGGCGCTCGGTTTCTCGATGACCATTGTTTCGATCCAGCGGACGGTCGGATGTGGTTTCACGTCACTCGAGAGGGAAAACCCATTCGCAAACGCCGCTACGCGTTTTCAGAAAGCTTTGCATCGATCGCCTATGGAGAACTCTTCAAAGCGACCGGCGACGAACAATACGCGGAAAAAGCAAGACGTACATTCCGACGGTTTCTTGATCACAACCTGAATCCGCTCGGTGTGCAGCCAAAATTCACCTCGACAAGGCCGACCCGAGGCATCGGGTTCCCGATGATCACCCTGGTGACGGCACAGGAGCTTCGCGAATCGATCGGCCTGTCCGATGCCGACCGATGGATCGATCGTAGCATTGACGACATCCGTCGTTTTCACCTCAAAGAAGAAATCCAGTGCGTGATGGAGACCGTCAGTCCGACCGGTGAAATCATCGACCACTTCGACGGCCGCACGCTCAACCCCGGCCACGCGATCGAAGGCGGCTGGTTCATCATGCAGGAAGGAAAGCTTCGAGGTGACGCCTCGCTGGTCCAAACCGGCTGCCAGATGCTAGACTGGATGTGGCAGCGTGGCTGGGATCAAGAGTTTGGAGGGATCCTGTACTTCGTCGATGTCAACGGTCGGCCCGTCCAGGAGTACTGGCACGACATGAAATTCTGGTGGCCGCAAAACGAAACCATCATTGCAACACTTCTGGCTCATCAGCTGACCGGTGATCCCAAGTACGCCGACTGGCACCAAATGATCCATGACTGGAGCTATGCGCATTTTCCTGACACCGAGCACGGCGAGTGGTTCGGCTATCTGCACCGCGACGGCCGACTCAGCTCCCCACTCAAAGGAAATCTCTGGAAAGGCCCCTTCCACATGCCTCGCATGCAACTTACCTGCTGGCAGTTGCTGACGGCGTCCTCGACGTAAACGATCCGCTTGCAAAAACAGTTCAGGAGGCAACGATGAGTTCATCAATGCGACAGTATCCCATTTCCATTGCAGCTCCCATTCCACTCGCCAGGGCTTCGTCGCGTGCCTCCTGGGACGGATACTCGATCAGCGTGGTGACCGTCGTGACATGGTCCGTTTCCCGGAACGTGAAGGTCACGACCGTTTCATGACCCGTGTTGTCTGTTGAACTGCGTACGACATGCTTTTCATCTTGGACGATCTTGCTGAGCATTTCGATTTCGCGAAATGCTCCGTGCATTGCGATCTCAGACTCGTCTCCTTCGTTTCGGAAGACGTTTTCGTACGTTCCGCCGACTCGAAAGTCCATCTCACAGATGGGCATCGACCAGCCCGGTGGTCCGAGCATCCAGCGACGGACCAAGTCGGCGTCGGTGAACGGTTTCCAAACCGAGTCGACTGGCGCTTCGAAGCTTCTGACGACTTCGACTTGGGTATCAGAGGGTGTGTTGACTGTGGCAGGCTTCATGTTCGTTTGTCCTTTGTGAAAACGGATTGACGTCGAGACTTTACAGGGCGCTCCTGACAGCGTACTGTCAGGAGCCTGTCAGGATTCGCAAATTTCCTCACCAATCTGTTCTCGGACACGCCCGATGCGCCGAGCCGACCGCCTGTTTCGAATTGTCGAATACCTCAAGTCGCGCCGAGAGGTCGTCACCGGGGAAGAGCTTGCTGGCGAGATGGAAATCGGTGTTCGCACGATTTACCGTGACGTAGCGGATTTGCGTTCCTCCGGTGTCCCGATCGTTGGCGAAGCCGGCGTCGGCTATCTGCTCAGCCGGGACTACGTCGTGAAGCCGCTGATGTTTGATACTGAGGAACTGGACGCCCTGACTCTTGGAGCTCAGATGGTGGAGAGTTGGGGAGACGCTGCGATTGCCCGCTCGGCCCGCCGGGCTCTCGACAAGATCACTGCCGTCTTGCCCGATGCCCTTGCCGAAGACGCGAAGCTTTTAGCAGCCTACGCATGCGCCAGCCGTGGTAAACCGCCGATCGCGATTGATCTTGCCGCGCTGCGCCGAGCGGTCCGCAGCAAGCATTGGGTTGAAATCTGTTATACCGACCAAGCGAGGAAAAAGTCCCAGCGCAGGGTTCGTCCCTTGTGCCTCGTCTTCACCGCACCGGTTTGGCTTCTCGCCGCGTGGTGCGAAACTCGTGGTGACTTTCGTGAATTCCGTGTCGACCGGATCACCAGCATGAAGATCACCAACCAGCAGTTTCGAAACGAAGCCGGGAAGACCCTCAAGGATCTACAGCAACAGAAGCAGAGGGAGTTTTCCCAAGGTTAGGGTGACCAAGCCGCGGACGTCTTCTGCTCAGACAACATCCAGAGTTTCGCAGCCGCTTCCCGATCGAGGGCGCAGTCGTCCAGCGGACACTCTCCGACGGGGCCGACCATTTGCCCCCTTTTGGTAGGGCCATAGAGTTTTACAGACTCCACTTCCGGTTCGGCTGCACACATCACTTCGGGCCAGGAGCCTCGCTCGGCGGATTGTGCGATGAAACGAGAAAGGACCGCCCAGGCCATCTTGTTGAAGGTGCTGGCTGTGTCCTGCAACAAGTTCGTCCGCGACGCGCCCGGATGGCAGACCTGGACCGTCACGTTCTTGCCCGCAGCACCCACACGGCGCTGCAGCTCGCAGGCAAACATCATCTGCGCCAGTTTGCTTTGGGCATAGGCGTTCCAGGCGGTGTAGTTCTCGTCGAAGTTAAGGTCTTCGAATTGAATCTTCTTCAACCCCATTTTGTACGCGTTGCTGCCGACAACCACGATCCGCCCGGCTGACGCTTCGACTCGCTCAAACAGCATTCCACACAGCAGGAAATGGCCGAAGTGGTTCACCCCAAGCTGGCTTTCGAAGCCGTCGGCGGTGATCTCCTGTTTGGCCACCTGCGCGATGGCCGCGTTGCAGATCAAAGCGTCAATGCGGGGGACGTGCTGCAAGACTTCCGCCGCCGCTTTCCGCACAGAATCGAGATCGGCCAAGTCCATTTGGATGAAAGTCACGTCAGCGTTACTGCCAAACTCCTCCTTCAAGGCCGCGATGGCGACAGACGATTTCTGGTCGCTGCGGTTCAGCATCACCACGCTTGCGCCCTTGGACAGGAACACCCGCGATGCCTCAAATCCCGCGCCGCTATTGGCACCGGTGATGACATAGGTCTTGCCGGCAAGTGAGCCGAGTCGATCGGGGGTCCAACCTTTCGGGCCAAATGGGTTGGTCTTGGCCATTGTGCTAACTCCTTAGGGTGTAGTGGCTGGGCGTTCTTGTTCCATGGTGGATCAAGAACCAATCGGCTCGGTTCGCCAAAGGCGATCAACAACATAGCCTGGGGTGGCGTTCACTCCGCTGCGCTCGTTCCCTGACCCCAGGCTATGTTGTGAATGCCCTTTGGGCAAACCATTGAGTTTCTCTCCCCTTGGGAGAGAGGGCGTTTGCGCAGCAAGCAAACGCCAGAGAGGGCCCGCGCTGAAAAATCTTCCCGTCTTCCGCAACGATCAAATCCGTCACTTCGAAAATCCCCCCCCTCGGGTTCGCCTGGACTGTTTTTGCCGTTCCAGCGGTGTTCGCTTCGCCCGCCAAAGTGCTGGTTTCAGTTTCTCGACCAAACGGGGGCGTACTGGCAATGTCGCGGGAGCGGTTCCGGTTTCGATGACATTGTATTGGCTTCGCTCCCTCAAATTGAGCCAAGGTCATCGAGTATCATCAGGGTAGAAATGAAATCTTCCCTTACGGCGACTGCTCTCAACCCCTCGAGTTGACGAATGACGATTCCCCAACTCCGCGGCCTCCTCTTCCTGACGCTTACGACTCTTGTTCAGCTGCCCAGTTCCGCAGCGGAGCTTCGTACGTGGACGACCAGCGACGGCAAATTTGAAACGCAAGCTGAACTGGTCGAAGCGAACGATTCAGCGGTGACGTTGAAAAAAGCGGATCGCAACGTCATCACACTTTCAATCAGCAAGCTCAGTAAGCCGGACCGCGATTATGTCCTCTCCTGGCTAATCGAACGTAAGCAGTCCGAGACATTAAGGCCAGGCATTGTGCCGGACGTCCTGGGAGAACAGGTCGACTTGTTGTCGATGATCGACCCTGCCAATGACACGCAAGCAGGAAAGTGGGAACGTGACGCAAACGCACTTGTGTCGTCACGTTCGTCGCGAGCAAGAATCTTGATCCCGCATTCCGTTTCAGGTTCCTATCAACTCAGACTTGTCGCGCAACGGCAGATGGACACGGGATCGCTTAACATCGGTCTTGCGGTCGGTAGTCGGCATCAAGCGCTCGCCATCTTTGATTACGGCAGATCGAAGAGATCGGGATTAGCCTGGATCGATGAAAAAAACGAACCCGCGAATTCGACGTTTTACCGCAAGCCCGTGTTCACGACGGGGCGTGATTCCGAAATCATTTGTACGGTTCACCACAGTCATTTACGTGTCACGTGCGACGGCAAAACGATTTTCGAGTGGACCGGCGATCCATCCCGACTGACACTGCACCCCAATTTCAAAATCCCCAGCGACAGACTGTTTATCGAGACCGTACTCGGCAGTTATCGCATCTCCCAGTTGCAATACCTGCCGATTCGCGAGTCCGAACTCCGCCAGTACAAGCCTCGCGGCAAACCATCACCGGCTGATTCGGTCGCCTTGATCGAGCATCCACTTGGTCATGGCAGTGGGTTTCTTGCCGCCCCCAATTTATTGGTGACGAATCATCATGTCATCGAGAATGCGCCCGCAGACGACCTGAAGATCTTTTTCCCAGAGGAAAGCGATTTCGTCCATGTTCATGGTGTCCTGTTTGAGGATGTCGATCGAGACCTTGCAATCCTTTCTCTGGAAACCCGGCGAACACCCTTGGCGGTTGCGTACGACGGATATGTGCCACAGGGCGAGTCGGTTCAATTGCGGGGCAACCCGGCCATTGGTGGAGGGGTGACGCTGAGAAACGCGGTGGTGAAGGGAACCCTACGGTCAATGGTACGTGTGGATGGCTTCGATTTTTTGCAGGTCGATGCATCCATTGATTCCGGTTCCAGCGGCGGCCCGATTTTGAATGAACTGGACCAGGTCGTTGGAGTCATCGCCATGAAAGCGACAGACGAAGGAGAAAAGTTGATTCACGAAGGCCTCGCTCGTCTTGATGACTCGTTCAAGAACAAATCAAGGCAACAAACTCAGGACGGCATCGCGTTTGGAATCCCTGCACAGGATCTGGCCAAGGCACTCGACAGCGTGCGTGCAATGACCGCGAAAGAAGCGGGACGACGTGCTCAGTTGCATGAAAGCCGTGTGGTGTTCAAGCGACTTGCCGCACTTGCGGGAATACGATTGCTGGAGGCGAATGTGAACGTCCCGGAAGCAATGCGGCAGCAGGCGGCGCGAGTGACGGCGACTCGTGCGGCCGATGATTTGGTCGAACTGATTCCGGCCGAACCGGCACGTCTTCTTCGATCAGCATTGCAAAGCAAGGGCACCCAAGAAATCATCGCGTTGCTGCAACAGAACATGGACAAGCATTTAAACACGATCCGCAGCAGTCCCCACCTCTCTCAATCGAGCATTCGTGACTTCAATGCACTGTCACAGCGAATCGAGGCAATCGAGCGATTCGCGCAGCGGCCTGGCGAAAACTACCTGAGATTCAGCACAACCATGATGCGATTTCAAAGGGAAGTGACTCGTTTAATGACTGAGATCAAAGAAGAACTGTAGTCACGTCCCTCCCCGTCCAGGCCCCCGCAGCGTGAGATTTCCCCCGGAAAAACAACCTCATCTCGATGGCGACCTTCGCAACGTCTACACCTCGCTATGACTCGTGATCGCCAAGTCCACGGACAAGGAATTGGCTCGGCCAGTGAGCGACTTGAAGGCCGAAAACCAGGTCGCAACCCGCTCTGCAAGCAGATTGAGCCCGCGAGAAGCGGCCAAAGCAGGGTCGGCCAAGAACCGCCGATGACATCAAAAATCGGATCCTCAAACCCGCCAAGGACAGCGTCCGGGGTTGCACCCGAATTCTCGGAGAACGCAAGAAGCTCGACATCGAGTCCGTGACTCGAAACACCATCGCCTTCGTCGAAAGATTCGTTCAAGCAATCCAGCAAGAATGCCTCGACCACGTCATCGCCTTCGGCGAGAAACAAATGAGCCTACTCTGCTCCGAGTTCCGAGAGCGCGACCACCTCGAACGCCCACAACAGGGATTGGACAACGAGCCACCTCAGAAGAGAGGCGATAGCAAACGAGCCCAAGAAGGAGAAGCGATTCGCCTAACCGACATTCGATGCAAAGAACGATTAGGCGGGCTGTAAATAAGTTACTCACGAAGAGCGGCGTGAATTAAACGGCAATCTGTCGTGCCATCACTCGAAGAAGACGTGCGGGAACGGGGTATTCGAGCTCCCAGACAATGCTCATGGGGCGGCTTCCGGTGTGTGTCTAGCGGCGATTGGTTTTCCCGGCCGTGTTGCCTCAGCCGAGAAGGATACCCAAATGGAAGGACTAGAAAGAATGCTGGCATAGGGCTGCTGAGCGTAGCGAAGCCGCCCTATGCCAGCGGTTACATTTTTCATAGGCGAGCAAGACACTTAGGTCGCCGTGGTGCCCGTCACTAATTTCCTTGCCATGATATTCCGCCACTGACTCACGCGACGTTGAAGCGTTCGTAGTTGACCGCCGTTGTATTTGTCGGGCGATCGTTCGATGAGCCTTTCGAGTAACGACGACGCAGTTGCGTCTGGGGATTTTTCAAGCCATCCAAGAATCGTCGTCCAGTCTCCTTCAAAGGGGTCTGGACGCGTTCGATAATCTCGCGTTCGCATCGGCTTCGGCTGATGAGTTGGTCGGGCCTCGCCTTTCTTCCATAGCTCCGGTAACTGTGAAAGAAATTCTTCGAGATCAATCTGCTGCTCCTGGGAGAGCGAATCCTCCGTCGACAGCGAATCCAGCGCAGCTTGCGATTGTCGGATTGCGTGTAGTAGTTCTAGCGGGTCCTGTTCAAGACGGTTGCGTCGCAAATACTCTTTCGATTCGGATGATACTCGCGAGTCACTAAGTAGCCGTTCACATGGCGTTTGAGGTGAGTGAAACTTCTTGCTTACCCTGGCGCCGTCACGAGTCTTGCTTAAGAGCTTGAAGGATGGCTGAAACATGTTCACGTACCAACGAACACTATCGAAAAGATGTGCGATGGTTTGGCATGCGATCGGTCCCGAGAATCGCTGATAGCCGAGGTGTTTGCGAACGATAGAACCGTTCTTCTGCTCGATCCATGCCTGATCGTTTTTTCGATAGGGCCGTGATCGAGTAAATGTGATACTTTGGGAATCGCAGAATTTGATGACTGATTCGTTGATGAACGAACTGTCATTGTCAGTGTTTATTCCCAGGACTGGAAACGGAAATCTGTTCCGCAGCAATTCCAAAGATTCGACGACGAGAGACTGCTCGCGAATCAGAATCGGGATGCATTCCGTCCATCCAGACGCAACGTCTGTAGCAACCAAACTGTGTATGAATGGGCCGGATAGATTCCCTCCGCAGTGAGCAACAAAATCTACTTCGAGACTCCCAGGGGCGACATCATCCCATTCGGAAAAGGTCTTGACGGCAACTGCAGCGCGGACCTTTTTCTTTGGGCGAACGCGTTTCTTTCCAGTCGCTTCCTCACGTATAGGACGAAGCAGTCGGTCTATGGTTGAAGCACTTGCCGACAACACCCGCGTCTTGAGAGAATCATCAAGATTCATGTGACCGTGCGACTCCATCGACTTCAGCAACTCGGGAAGAATCGCTTTGAGGCGTTTGCCGCATAGGCGATCGGAAGATTCCCAGAGCGTTACAAGCACCTCCTTGACCGCGCAGTCGTATATTTTGCGGCCCACGACTTCACAACGCTCTGGGGTGGTGTTTTGGCGTTCAGCGAGAATTCGCAGCGCGTACTTACGTTGGTGTCCGGTAATCGCAACAAATTCATCGAGTATCCGCGACTTGTCTCGTTTCCGTGCGCCGTAGTATCGCGAACGAATCGAGTCAATCAGTGCAGCTTTTGCTTGCATTTCCATGGCGCCACCTACGATTTGGGTATCTTTCTGTTGAGGCAACCACCATCGTTCGGTATCCGAATTGTTGAGGCAATGCGTCGAAACGACAATCGGCTCCCCTCTCAGCGGAAGAAGCCGCGAGATTACCGGACTCGCATCGATCCATTCGCCGATGTCTGGAACGAGGTGCAGATCAGGCTTGAGGCCGAACCGCGACTGCAGGCCAAGACCCTTTTCCAGTGGCTGCAAGACCGCTATCCAGGCGTCTACCCAGACTCCACTCGACGAACCTTCGAACGTCGAGTCCGATTGTGGCGCAGTACAGAAGGTCCAGACAAAGCAGTGATCTTCCCGCAGGTCCATCATCCGGCTCGGGTTGCTGCGAGTGACTTCACCGTCATGAACACACTGAACGTGACCATCGCGGGCGTTTCGTTTGAACACATGCTCTTTCATTGTGTCCTGACGTATTCCAACGTCGAGTCGGTCTCTCTGTGTTTCTCCGAATCTTTCGAAGCGCTCAGCGAGGGGATTCAAAATGCGTTTTGGGAATTCGGCGGAGTGCCCGAGCGTCACCGCACTGATAGCCTTAGCGCTGCGATCAACAATCACTCTTCAAAGAAAGAACTCACTGCTCGCTATGGAGCGTTGATGGATCACTATGGCACCAAGTCAGAGCGAATCAACGTTCGCTGTGCGAACGAAAACGGCGACGTTGAGTCATCCAACGGTCATCTCAAGAATCGAGTCGACCAAGCATTGCTACTTCGCGGTAGTCGCGACTTCGCCAGTCGTGAAGACTACATGCATTTCGTTCGATCCCTGATCGTTCGCGCTAATGATGCGCGCTTAAATCGATTTGAAATTGAACGCTCGCATTTGCGACCACTTCCCGATAGTAAGCTTGATACCGATGACAACCAACAAGGCATCATCGTCGGCAGTAGCAGCACGATTAATGTCAAGAAAAACATCTATTCGGTTCCTAGCCGATTGATCGGTCAAAAAGTCGATGTGCGGATCGGTGCCGAGTGGATCGATGTGACGCATCACGGCATCCACGTGCAACGGATGCCACGACTTACTGGCGTCGGCGGATCGGCCATCAACTACCGGCACGTGATCGATTCATTGGTTCGCAAACCGGGAGCATTCGAAAACTACAAATACCGTCAGGACATGTTCCCGACGAGTCACTTCCGAATCGCCTATGACATGCTATGCGACGCTCACAGCGAGAAGGTGGCGGTGAGGAAGTATCTTGAGATCCTGCAATTAGCGGCTCGAGAAAGCCAAGATGCGGTGCAGAATGCACTGCGTCTTCAAATCCAATCGGGACAATCCATCGATGTCGATCAGGTTCGGCTGATGGTGAGTGAAGCGATCGAGATCAAGCCGGTGACCGACATCGATGTCAAAGCACCGAACTTGAAAGACTATGACGAATTATTTGACACGTTTGACAAGGAGAGTCCAAACGATGAATCAATCAACCACACGAAAGCCCCAATCGAAAAAGACCGAATCGTCGATACGGCAGCCTCCCAAGACCCCGCCCACGAGGACGAGCAACGAACGGACCGAGGAGCGGCTGAAGGAGCAGTTTCGCAGCTTGCGTCTGCCGATGTTTCGCGACCAGTTTCAAGCGACGGCCGACCGAGCAGCCGCGGAGGATCTCAGCCATGTTCAATACTTATCGGAACTGGCGGAACTGGAATGCCAGGCCCGCAACGAGAGTCGGATCAAGCGTCTAATGACCAACTCACGTCTTCCGCTGGGCAAGACATGGGAGACGTTCAACTTCGATCGCTTGCCATTGTCAGTGACACGACAACTGGAGAGTCTTCGGGAGGGATCGTTCTTGGATCGTCGGGAGAACGTACTGATTTTCGGTCAGCCCGGTGCGGGGAAGAGTCACGCGCTTTGTGCCTTGGCGAATCAACTCGTCCAGCAAGGCCGGAGCATGCTTCTGACAACGTGCAGCTTGCTGGTGCAACAGTTGCTGATCGCAAAGCGGGATCTTCGCCTGCAGAAGTACATCAAGCAACTGTCTCGTTTCGAGGGCCTGATGATCGACGACCTGGGTTACGTGCAGCAGAATCGAGAAGAGATGGAGGTGCTGTTCACGCTGCTGGCGGAACGTTACGAGAGAGGGAGTGTTCTGTTGACGAGCAACTTGGCGTTCAGCAAGTGGGACCAGATCTTCAAAGATGCGATGACGACGGCGGCGGCGATCGATCGCTTGGTTCACCACAGCGTGATCATCGAGTTGAACGTGCCAAGCTATCGCGTGGAAACAGCCAAGAAAACGAAGTCAGCTGGACGGTCAGCAAAGGCCTCTCAATAAAAATCGGATTCGTAATCGGGAATACTAGTTGTCGCTAAAGCGGAGAACCAATTGTCGCCGAACAGTGTGACTCAAATACTTGCACGGCCCCAGGAAATGGTACGGTGCCGAAAGCCCAGAGGGCAGATTCTTGGTCTCGCGCACGAACAGTAGCGGTGTGTAGCTCTTTTCACGGTGTCGGATGTAGCGTTGACCAGTGGGTGATTGCTCGGACGTATTGCTCTGCGACTGCCAGTGAAACTGATCGTGCGAAATCAGATAGTCTTCGTACATTGTCGTCGGAGAGTACTCATTTTCAGTCTTCTGTAGCGTCACAAAGAACGCGTCCAACTTGCGGTCTTTCAGATGAAGGACGCCCTCGCGTTGACTTGGCCGATCGTTGAAACTCCAATGTCCAAACGCTACCAAGATTTCGTCCCGTGTGTACGCGGCGTGAATGGCCAACGGCTCGAACATCGTTGTGTTTCGACTTGCAATCAGCGGCGAGTGCTTCAATCGGTAGTCCAAGACGCATCGAAGGTCATCGATGACTACCGGATTGGACCGCAATCGTTTATCAGCCTCTGCGAGTGACATCTCTGCATGCTGAGTTCCCCACAATGAAACGTGCAACATCTCAGCGATACCAGTCACTGGGCTTGAAGCATGATCGAGGTGTTCCTTTACAGCCTGGATCTGCAACGGGCAGTTGACGTGACTCAGGCGACGCAGGCCTTTGGCGAGCTGTTTCTCGTCAGGATCCTCGGACGCCTCGATTAGACCTGCATCTGCCAGCAGTCGCGACCAAAGGCCACGTTTGAGCAATTCATCGAGAGTCGTATCGAAATAGTCGAGGGCATCTTCAAGTGTTGGTACTCTCCCCAAGTACTGCTTCAAATCTCGCAACGATCCCAACATCCGTGGCCGGACCAAGCGAATGGACTCACGAACATTCTGTAGCACTCTTTGTTGAGCGACTCTCTCCAGCTTGATCACACAACCGCTCGGAAGATGGGGGAAACCGCTTTCGATTTCTTCGTCAAGTTTCGTGGTCGGCTTATCGCTCAAGGCACGGAACCGACTGGCGAATCGAAACTCCTTGCGCTGAGCGCCAATGAAATCAAGCACCGTCAGACACTCTTTGTCCGGGTGTAAGCGCAGCCCGCGTCCTAACTGTTGCAAGAAAACCGTCAAACTCTCGGTCGGTCGCAGAAACAGCACAGTATCGACTTCGGGGATGTCAACGCCTTCGTTGTAGAGGTCGACCACAAAGATAAAGTTGACGGAGCGCTCGCGCAGCTGTTGCTGAGCTGAGCTGCGTTCCTCGCTAGTCGAGCCAGCCGACAATGAAATCGCCGGAATTCCGTTTTCATCAAAGAAGCGGGCCATGAATTTGGCGTGAGCAACACTGCAACAGAACCCCAGTCCGCGCACGTCCTGCGAATCGAGTACGGTTTCGACAACCTTTTCGAATACCAGATTCGCACGCATATCGTTCCCGGTGTACACTCTGTCCAAATCGTCGATGCGATAACCACCGCGCTGCCAATGCAAACCACGCAAGTCGACAGAGTCGGCAACGCCGAAATACTGAAATGGGCAAAGCAGTCGGCGTGACACAGCGTCTGGCAACCGAATTACGGCGCTCGCTCGTCCGCCAAACCAGCCAAACACATCGATTTGATCGGTCCGCTCCGGTGTCGCCGTCAACCCGAGCAAGACTTTTGGTTGAACGTGATCCAGCAAGGATTGGTAACTGGGTGCCGCGGCGTGATGAAATTCGTCCACAACGACATACTCGAACTGCTCGGCTGACTCCGCTTGAAGATTTCGCGAGTTGTAGCTTTGAATCGAGCAGAACAGGTGCTCGTGCTGCTCTGGCTGATTCCCGTCCACCAGAAGATCGCCAAAGTTTTGATCACGCAGCACACATCGAAACGCGGCCAAGGCTTGGCTCAGGATCTCTTTGCGGTGAGCGATGAACAGCAATCTTGGTTTGCGACCGAGTTCTCTGGCCACACGTGCATAATCGAACGCAGCAATCATCGTCTTGCCGGTTCCCGTCGCGGCGACAATCAGATGCTTGCGTTTGCCCTGAACCTCGCGTTCGGCAGCGATGACATCGAGAATCTCTTCCTGAAACGGAAACGGACGTAAGTCAAAATTGATCGCATGACTGGGTTCGGTTCCCGCTTTCCGCTCCCTGCTAATCGCCTGGCGAAGTCGAGGCAGCGATTGAACATCGAACGACTGAAACTCATCGTCTTGCCAATATGTCTCAAACGTTCCCGCAACCTTCTCCCACAAGTACGGCAGCTCGTACTGACTCAGCTTCGTCGTCCATTCAAGCCCCTCGGACAAAGCGGCATTGGACAAATTGGCGGAACCGACATAGGCACTGCTGAAGCCAGTATTGCGATGAAACAAATAGGCTTTGGCGTGCAACCGAGTTCGTTTGGTGTCGTAGCTGACCCTTACTTCCGTTCGCGGAAGCTTGCTCAACGCCTCAACCGCTTTAGGATCCGTTGCCCCCATGTAGCTGGTTGTGATCACGCGAACGGCCAAATCATCATTCCGCTCAACAAGATCCCGAAGATGATCCAGAATGACGCGCAGCCCGCTCCACTTGATAAATGAACAGAGGATATCGACACGATCGCAAGTTGCGATCTCCTTGCGAAGCTGACTCCCCAGACTCGCGTCGAGACGAGTCCCCGTCAGTAGCGAGCAACGCGAAAGCGGGCTGTCGGGCCTTTCTGTTGAATCGTCGTCGACTGACCGATGAATTGCCAGCAGTCGTCGCAACGGGCTGGCAATGCTCAGCACTTCAGTATCGCCGTCATGCAACGCTTCTGCCAGCGTGCCAAGAATCCTGTCGGTGAGCTGCCGCTGCTTCTCAGCTGCATCCGCGCCGCGAAACGCAGCCAAGCTGCTTGCTATCAACCGCTCGAGAAACTGAGCTAGGACCGAGTGTGCCTCCTCTGAATCGACTGGCGCAAGCGTTGCCAGGCGGGGATCGCCTAACCGAGCAATCTCGTCTTCAATAGCTTTCGTCAGAAGATGATCGTAGAGTCCCGGTTCCACTAGCTGCCTGATGCCCAATGAAATCTGCCGGCAGAATGACGCTGCCTGATGTAATGAATCTAGATTCTAACGCTTTCATGCGAGCGATGGTTTCTTACCCATCTTCGGAGACCGGTCAGTACCAATCTGGTGGTCGAATGATCTTTGGTCCGCTTGGATGTACTTTGATACTCACCTCGTTCTTACTGCACCAATTCCCGAATGCACGTTCGATCGCGGGAGACTCTGACGGCTGCGTGATGACCATCCCCAAATTTGTCGTGAGGTGCACTCGAGCACGTTGACCGTCAAATCGCCGGTCCTTTTGATCTAGCTTGGAATAGGTTGCGACATTCATCATGCCAACGCTAGACACGTCGTCAATTTCTGTTGGTCCATTGGGAATCACATAGGCGCAGAACTTCGACGGCGCAAAGAGCTTCGACACTGGATCAAAGACAAAATAGGTAACGGTTCGCCGCTTCCATTGCTCCCCAGCAAGCGGTGCCGAAATCTGTTGGTTCCACAAGTGAAGGTTCCGCATCACTTCAAACAACTCAGACGCAAAATGAATCCGATGTCCATCGCTCTCAAGCACAGGATCCACGACCTGAAAGACCCGCTTTTGCTCGGCGGGGATGTCTAGCCCTGCATGTTTAAGCTGCTGAAGCGAAGAGTGGTTTAGCTGCTTGATTCTCTCGGGCTCGATCGCCGGGAGCAGGACCGTTTGAAACGAGTTGATTCCGACATGTCGAAGTAAGTGGATGGTGTTGGAAGCCAGGTTGCGCCGCCCGCGTGTCACATGCGAACTAACCATCGAAACAAAAACGTCGGAGGGCTCAAACGACCTAAATAAGTGAGAAGTCGCGAACTTCGCATGATTGGCAACCGGATCCGCACGACTGATCTCAAACTCAATCCACAACCTGCGAGACCCGTCGTCACGTTCAAGGCACACGTCCGCCCTGGGGCTGTAGCCGAGCAGTTTTTCCAACTCCAACGAAACAACACGTTTCTCGGCAGAGCAAGTCCAGCCTTTTGGACACAGTGTCGAGAAGGATTGTTGAATGAATCTTGCTAGCTGGCCCATGGCTATACCGATCCTCGAAAACGATGCTTGCGATGCCAGCGGCAGTGGCACCGGTCGGGCCAGAGTTGCTCGTTGAATGGCAGCCGTAATCGCTCGCCGTGGTATTCGGCAAGCGACGTTTGATCGGGGCAGGATTCGACAAACTCGTCAGCGGCGACGATTACGCGAAATTCGTCGTCGGTGGACCAGAGTCCGCGATCAAATAGCCAATGAGCGTTCTTGCTCAAAGCCAATCCATTGCGAGGATCATTGTTTCGCGAGTCGGCGAACTGATGAATGTGTGCTGCATCCACAATCGATCCGCCGTCCAGCGTCGTGATTCGATAGCCAGTCAAGGCACAAGTGAATGCGTAGGCCGCCGCGACATCAATTCGAAACCGCCCGTTCCTGCCAGCCTGCTCAGCGTCATCCGGCATCTGAAAGCTTGCGTCCCGAGCGATCTGATCGTTGTCCGGAATGGCCAAACCAACCATGTGGTACAGAGCGTTCCGCTCGGCCGGCTCAAAGTGCTTGGCAATGATTAACCGCCGCGCAGCCTCTCGAAATTGCGGATCCAAACATGCTGCTAGGAAATTGGGGTCTGGCAGGACGTAGGACGTCACGGAGCGATGCTTCGAGGGAGCTCCATCTTGAGCGAAGGTCTTCCAGAATCCATCCGATTTCAAATGATGGAAAGGCATCCGAATATCGATTCGCTGCGTCCGCCGATAAGCAACGATCTGCGAAAACGTCTCGAAACGAAAGGCGATCTCTGGAGACAAGTAAAGCGGTTGGCCTCCAAGCTCACCAGATTCAGCTAGGTCGAGGACCGTCAGCAAGAGCAATGGCTTATGCGGCGCATTGTTTCTTGCTTTATTCAGATTCGCGATGCGATGCAGCCAAGTTCTCATGAATGCCCCCCATCACCTTGAACGGCGTGTTTCGTTGTTGGAGCCATCACGCTCGCATCTCGTGATCTGCCAGGTTGCAATCGAACAAGACGTTCCGCACACACCGACGCAAACTGTCGAGGCATCGTTGCGTTTTTGATCCAAATTGCCCGGGAGACTTGTTTTGGTGCGATTGGGGCGACGTGTTCCGATCCATCGGTTGGAGCGTAATGTGAAGGCTTGCCAATTGCAAATTGGGCGAAATTCTGGCGATTGGGGTCGATGGAATCCGACTTCGATACGGGCGAAAGTACGTGGCGCTGGTCTATCGACCTGATGCCGGGTGCCGCCGTTTTTTGTACGTCGCGAAGGATTGCACTGAGAATAGTTTTCGCGGGTTCGTCCGGATTATACCGGCCGAGACGTTGGCAGGCCTTAAGTTCATTTGCAGCGACATGTGGTCGAATTACTTGAAGGTCGCTGCCGAAGAGGCGGGTCACGCGGTTCGAGTTCTCGATCGGTTTCACGTGATGATGAAGCTCAACGAAAAAATATATCAGGTGCGTGCAACCGAAGCCAAACAATTGAAACAGGATGGATACGAGTCCGTTCTCAAGAACGCTCGATGGACGTTAGTGAAACGTCCCGACAACCTGACGGACAGGTTGAATGAGTTACTACAATACAATCTTCGGAGTGTGCGAGCAATTCTGATGCGTGAAGAGTTTCAACGCGTCTGACAATACCGAAGTGCGACGTGGCGGGGGAGTTTTTGGGGCAATGACGCACTCGGGCGACACGTTTCAATCTCGATCTGATGAAACGGATGGCTCGTACCTTACGTTCGTATCGTGAATTGCTTTTGAACTGGTTGGCTGCCGTCGGAGAACTCTCAAGCGGCAGCGTTGAGGGACTCAACGCGAAGCAAAGCTTGCAATGAAAAGGCATGCGGTTTCAAACCGTATCGAGCGATCGAAATCGCCCCGTATCACCAGCTTGAAAGGTTTCCGGAGCCAGGATTTACCCACACATTTTGCTGACGAGGCTGGGATTTAGGCAGCCTATCGAGGTGGTGCAGGATCAGCCAAGCAACGAGCGAAGTATCGGTGGCGGATCTCTGCAAGTGGGATTGGCTTCCAGCTTGTCTTTTCAGCATCGACAGGCTGGAAGCCTATCCCACTTATTTAATCCGCAAGTAGCTGAATGATCTCTCCGGCCGTCGCTGCTCTGTCGGCCGGTGATGGTGCCAGCGATCGTTGCATGATCGTTCGGAGGATCGCACCGGCTTGCGACCTGGAGTCGTCTTGGGATCGCTCGTTGTTGATGGTTTCTATCAGGGTTTCGGCGATGCCTTCGCGTTGGTTGGGGGGCTGGCCGAAGAGGTGCCAGTGGATGAGGCCGCCGATGGCGTAGATGTCGGTTTTGGGGCTGATGTTGCCGAAGGCGGGATCGATTTGCTCGGGGGCGGCGAAGCCGAGGGTTCCACCGAGGATCGGGGAGGACGGGCCGAGGGACGCTTGCGAAAATCCAAAGTCCGTGATGGTGATCCTGTCGTGATCGTCAACCAGGATGTTCGCCGGCGTCAGGTCGCCGTGCACCATTCCGGCAATGTGGACTGCCTGGATGGCTGCGCAGATTTGTCGTAGCCATTTTGTGAAACACTGTTCGCTGGGACGATCGATCGCCTGCATCGGCCGGCCGTCGATCCATTCGCTCAGAACGTAAGGGCCTCCGTGCGGCGACTCGCCATAGCCGAGGTAGCGAATGACACCGGCGTGATTGATGCGGGATGCAGCGTTGATTTCCCGGACGAACGACTCGCGAGCCTCACCGTTTTGCCAGAACGCTTTGCGGAGGAATTTTACCGCGACGGTGCTGCCGTCGGATTGCATGCTGGCGCGATACACTTTGCCGAACCCGCCGCTGCCAATCAGTTTGCCAAGCACGAATTGGTTGTAGCTCACGTACGGCAAGCTCGTTGAGGGCGAATCAACGAGACCCTTGTTGTCCGGATGGCCAGAGGGGAAGTCCGTCGACTCATCCAGACCAGGTGAAAGCAACTGGCGAACTCTTGAAAGTCGTCTTCGCACGGTTCGCTCATCGATTCCGAGCGATTCGGCAATCTCGCGCTGTGTCTGGCCGGCAAGCAACCCTTCGACGACGGAGAACTGATCGGCAGGTAGCTCGGCTTTCAGGTCGTTCGCAAATTCATCCGCGTCG
Organism: Stieleria neptunia; assembly: GCF_007754155.1. Lineage (NCBI taxonomy): Bacteria > Pseudomonadati > Planctomycetota > Planctomycetia > Pirellulales > Pirellulaceae > Stieleria > Stieleria neptunia. Next base: position 530,274 of record NZ_CP037423.1, read on the forward strand.
GAGTCGTCCGCTGCAACGACCTCGGTTAGGAACGCAGCTTGATCAAGGGGGATTCGAGTTTGGTCGCCGCCTCGCTTTGACGCCGAATGACGCTCGATCGATCGCGCAAGCTTTCGACGGGCGAACGTCGCCAGCAACCGCCAGAGCGAAACGCTGTGGCTGACTTGGATGCGACTGTGCCGGGCAGCGTCGAAGAAGCTTCCCATGGCCGACTGCATGACTTCGTCCGGATCGATTTGCGATCGATACCGACGGTTCAGACGGCTGGCAACCAGGGCCACGAGCCGGAATGCGTAACGGTCGAATAGGACTTCGGCGGCTTTCTCATCTCCGTTTTTCCACCGGCGCAGCAGCCAGCGATCCGGCCGATCCGCCATCGACCCGGACTTTTCCAATTCTTTTTCGTCGTCGCTGTCCGGTTCCAAACGCGGTTTCTCACTTCCTGGGTGGCATAGGCATCCTGCCTGTGATTCCAAAACTGACAGGCTGGAAGCCTATCCCACTTTAGGAGACACGAAAATGGCAATGGTGGTTACGCAACCCTGCATCGGCTGCAAAGACAAGGCCTGCCTGGTGGTTTGCCCAGTCGAATGCTTTCACGAAGACGAGACGATGGTCTACATCGACCCTGATGAATGCATCGACTGCGGTGCGTGTGTTCCCGAATGCCCAACTGAAGCGATTTTCCATGAAGATGACGTGCCGGAGCAATGGCATCGTTTCATTGAATTAAACGCGACGAAGGTCAGGGAATGCCCGCCGGCGGAATAGAGATTGCAAATTGCAAAATGAACATTGCAAAATGAACATTGCAAAATGAACATTGCAAAATGAACATTGCAAATTGGCTATTGATGGGTGGATTGAGCAAGTCGCTTCGGGATTTTTTGTTGCTGCGTCGGTCGTTTCGCCGATGTTCCGGGGCTTCGGTTTGGCCCGATCTCCAATTTGCATTTTGCAATGATCAATTTGCAATTTGCAATCCTCCGATCCTAGCCCAGCAGCTTCCGGATCGCGGATGCGACTCCGAGGGTGGCTTCAGCCTCGCAATCCGATCGATGTGCAGACGCAGGTTCTCTTCGGTCGCGTTTCGGTTGTTGGGGAACGGGCGATTGCAAATTGCAAAATGAACATTGCAAATTGGCTATTGATGGGTGGATTGATCAAGTCGCTTCGGGGTTTTTTGTTGCGGCGTCGGTCGTTTCGCCGATGTTCCGAGGCTTCGGATTGGCTCAATCTCCAATTTGCATTTTGCAATGATCAATTTGCAATTTGCAATCCTCCGATCCTAGCCCAGCAGCTTCCGGATCGCGGACGCGACTCCGAGGGTGGCTTCGGCCCCGCAATCCGATCGATGTGCAGATGCAGGTTCTCTTCGGTCGTGTTTCGGTTGTTGGAGGACGAGAGATTGCAAATTGCAAAATGAACATTGCAAATTGGCTATTGATGGGTGGATTGAGCAAGTCGCTTCGGGAGTTTTTGTTGCGGTGTCGGTCGTTTCGCCGATGTTCCGGGGCTTCGGCTTGGCCCGATCTCCAATTTGCAATCCTCCGATCCTAGCCCAGCAGCTTCCGGATCGCGGACGCGACTCCGAGGGTGGCTTCAGCCTCGGAATCCGATCCATGTGCAGACGCAGGTTCTCTTCGGTCGTGTTTCGGTTGTTGGGGAACGGGCGATTGCAAATTGCAAAATGAACATTGTAAATTGGCTATTGATGGGTGGATTGATCAAGTCGCTTCGGGGTTTTTTGTTGCGGCGTCGGTCGTTTCGCCGATGTTCCGAGGCTTCGGATTGGCTCAATCTCCAATTTGCATTTTGCAATGATCAATTTGCAATTTGCAATCCTCCGATCCTAGCCCAGCAGCTTCCGGATCGCGGACGCGACTCCGAGGGTGGCTTCAGCCTCGCAATCCGATCGATGTGCAGACGCAGGTTCTCTTCGGTCGTGTTTCGGTTGTTGGGGAACGGGCGATTGCAAATTGCAAAATGAACATTGCAAATTGGCTATTGATGGGTGGATTGAGCAAGTCGCTTCGGGATTTTTTGTTGCAGCGTCGGTCGTTTCGCCGATGTTCCGAGGCTTCGGATTGGCTCAATCTCCAATTTGCATTTTGCAATGATCAATTTGCAATTTGCAATCATCCGATCCTAGCCCAGCAGCTTCCGGATCGCGGATGCGACTCCGAGGGTGGCTTCGGCCCCGCAATCCGATCGATGTGCAGACGCAGGTTCTCTTCGGTCGTGTTTCGGTTGTTGGGGAACGGGCGATTGCAAATTGCAAAATGAACATTGCAAATTGGCTATTGATGGGTGGATTGAGCAAGTCGCTTCGGGATTTTTTGTTGCGGCGTCGGTCGTTTCGTCGATGTTCCGGGGCTTCGGCTTGGCCCGATCTCCAATTTGCATTTTGCAATGATCAATTTGCAATCCTCCGATCCTAGCCCAGCAGCTTCCGAATCGCGGACGCGACTCCGAGGGTGGCTTCAGCCTCGGAATCCGATCGATGTGCAGACGCAGGTTCTCTTCGGTCGCGTTTCGGTTGTTGGGGATCGGGCGATTGCAAATTGCAAAATGAACATTGCAAATTGGCTATTGATGGGTGGATTGAGCAAGTCGCTTCGGGATTTTTTGTTGCGGCGTCGGTCGTTTCGCCGATGTTCCGGGGCTTCGGCTTGGCCCGATCTCCAATTTGCATTTTGCAATGATCAATTTGCAATTTGCAATCATCCGATCCTAGCCCAGCAGCTTCCGGATCGCGGATGCGACTCCGAGGGTGGCTTCAGCCTCGCAATCCGATCGATGTGCAGACGCAGGTTCTCTTCGGTCGCGTTTTGGTTGTTGGGGAACGAGAGATTGCAAATTGCAAAATGAACATTGCAAATTGGCTATTGATGGGTGGATTGAGCAAGTCGCTTCGGGAGTTTTTGTTGCGGCGTCGGTCGTTTCGTCGATGTTCCGGGGCTTCGGCTTGGCTCAATCTCCAATTTGCATTTGGCAATGATCAATTTGCAATTTGCAATCATCCGATCCTAGCCCAGCAGCTTCCGGATCGCGGATGCGACTCCGAGGGTGGCTTCAGCCTCGCAATCCGATCGATGTGCAGACGCAGGTTCTCTTCGGTCGCGTTTCGGTTGTAGGGGAACGGGCGATTGCAAATTGCAAAATGAACGTTGCAAATTGGCTATTGATGGGTGGATTGAGCAAGTCGCTTCGGGAGTTTTTGTTGCGGCGTCGGTCGTTCCGCCGATGTTCCGGGGCTTCGGCTTGGCCCGATCTCCAATTTGCATTTTGCAGTGATCAATTTGCAATTTGCAATCATCCGATCCTAGCCCAGCAGCTTCCGGATCGCGGACGCGACTCCGAGAGTCACTTCGGTCATCCGGGGATAGTCGAGCGTGTCCGGAGTGTCGGTGGCTTGGTGGTAATGCGGGTTGCGCAGAAAGCTGGTGTCGGTGAGCATCAATGCCGGGTAGCCTTGATCCCAAAACGAACTGTTGTCGCTCAGGCGGATCTCGTGGATCGTTTCGGGTAAGCAGATCGAGAACAGGGGCAAGCGGCGTGTGCCGCGCTTGAATCCTCGACGGAATCTCCAGCACAACTTCCAGGATGGCATGTTGCCGACGGCCGCCAGAAAGTTGCCCCGCCTGGGGAAAAACCGGTGCATCCATTTGGGGATTCCCGGTGGAACCGTCTGCGAGGCTTTCGTGAGACTGTAGTAGCCGACCATCTCCAGGCACAGCATGCCGACGATGTTGTCACCGCGCTCGCGAGACCGTCGGGCGTGGTGCTGGCTGCCCATCGAATCCATGTTGAAGTAAGGCGGTTCCTCGCAAGCGAACGCGACGAACCTTGCAGTCCGTTTTCCGCTGTACTCGCGCAGCAAGCGGCTGACTTCGATCAACACCGCGACGGCAGATGCGTTGTCATCGGCACCGGGAGTGCTGAACACGGTGTCGTAGTGGGCGCCGAGCAAAACGATCTCATCCGCTCGCTTGGTACCGGGACGCTCGACAATCAGGTTCGTCGCCTCGTCGCCCATCGCGTCGTAGCATTCCCGCGAATGACTGTATCCCATCTCGGACCACTGGCCTTCGATGTAGCCGATCGTGGCTTGAATCGTTTTGGGCTTGCTCAAGGTGCGTGGACCGATCAGGCCCGCCAGCCGATCCACATGCAGTCGCAAATTCTCTTCGATCGTGTCGCGGTCCACTTTCATTGGTCAGTCAGTGCATCAGTAAGGTGGAGCAAGTCGGCGGAAGCCGTGAAAGAGAACGATGGATAGGAACAGCAGATTGCGGAGAAGAACTGCGATGGGATTGATGGTAGGCGAACTGACCGCGCTATCGCCGTCAAGTGAATTCGCCAGTGACTCTCCGAGGCGTTCCATCCAAAAAACGCTACGTGGCCATTCCCAAATGCGGTCGAGCCATTCGCTGGGGATGCCTTCTTTACCGACACTTGCGCCCATGATGCCACCGACGATCGCGGCCGTCGTGTCCGCGTCGCCGCCGCACTCGATGATGCTCGTGACGGCCTGACGGAAATCGTTGGGGCTGGACAGCCATGCGTGGATCGCGACCGGGACGGTGTGGTAAGTGTATCCTGTCACACCACGATGCAGTCCAAGCGAATCGGCGAAGGTCTTTGTGGCTTTGCCTGCGTCAACGCTGCGAATCGCTTGGCGGAGCAAATCGATCAGTTCCGTGCCACCTTCTCCCACGGCATCGACAACTTCGCCCAGCCAAAGGTTCGCGTCGATTTTTTTATGGACTCTGGAGTGTATGGCCGCCAACGCAACGGCAATCGCTCCGTGTTCGGCTTTGGGGTCACTGTGGGTCAGCCGCGAGCAGGCTCGAACGAAGTTTAGCATTGACGGAACATCGTCCAGCGCCGCGCCGAAGATCGCCGCACGCATGGCTGGACCATTCCCGGCCGAGAACACACCTGCCTTCTCGGGACTTGCCCCGAGCCACAACTTGATGCCCGATCGCGCCGTCGCTTTGCCAACGCCGGCCGGCAAAGCCAGGATCCACCACCGCAAACGTCTCGCGAAGCCGCGTGTGAACTTTGGAACGTCGTCACAAGCGTCAATCAACGCCTGAGCGACCATGCAAGTGTGTTCGGTGTCGTCGGAGATCATGCCGCGACGAAAGAAGAATCGGTGCCGGTTTGGCGGACCCAACAGCCTGGGTGACCGCGTTGGCGACACGCCTTCGTAGGGCAGACCAAGCGCATCACCGACCGCTGTCCCCAGAATGCATCCAATGATCGCGTGGTGGTTCACTCAGTCTCCTCGAGCAACGATGCATTCAAAATCCGACCCGCAAGCAACATGGAGAAAGTCAGGTTTTCAACTCGACCGACTGAACCTCCTTCCGCGGTGCTGAAACGTACAGGGTGGCTTCCTGTCCTGCTAAGCCGGACTGCTGCAGCAATACAAAAAGATCATACCGCTCAATTTGAAACCGATGGTCATCAATGCAGAAATATCGATGCATTGATCTTTCTTTTCGCACCGTGAATAACTGGATTTTTCCTTTCACGGGGAACGTTTTTCCATCCCGAAGAGTTCGCTTCATCTGATGCCGGTGGTGAAGAATGAAGCCCCACAGAATCAGGCCGAAAAACACCGTGACACCAACGTACGCTGACAAGGATTGCGTCCCGAAGGTGCCAGTGCGAAGCCTGTCTGCACAGAAGCCAAGGAAGGCAACTCCAAAAACAATCGAGAAGGCAACCCATGCAAAACGTGAGTTCGCGTAGTGCTTAGTTGAGACCCGCTCCTTCTGGGCTGCCGATAGTTCACCGGACTGATTGGCGGCAAGATCGGCCTGAGAAAAGCCAAAGACAGTTGCCAGAACAGCCTGCCGTTTGGATAGGTCATCATCCGCCGTGTTCATTCTTCCGATTCACCTCCCATTCGAGCCCCCACAGGCGAAATGCAGTCATTTTGAGATCGATTGTAGCAAACGCGAGTCCGTCGATGCGTCGACAACTTTTCCAACGCGCCCTGCCAGTTTAAGTCATCGATCAGAGGGGTCATCCGGTTTCATCTGCCTTCGCTCCTGGTCTTAGAGAAATCCAGTCCTCCGGCAATTCACCATTTGCAATGTTCAATTTGCAATTTGCAATAACTCGCCCCGTTGACTCCACCAGGAAGATTCGACCAGGGGCTTACCGTCGAGATCAAGACGTCAGCGGGACCTTGCAGCACATCGCCGACTTTGGTCTCAACTTGCATTGATCCATTCCTGGCTGGAATGGCACGGGGACAACGAAGCAGAGATGCGGCAACCGCTGGTGTGCAGGCTTGATCCGCCACGGTCGCTGCAGTGCAGCGACCGGGAATCGTCTAAAGAGACCGTCCGGCTTAGGACTAGCGTGAAACGCGGCAAATCTGAATGATCTGACCGAATGGGTGAGAGGTGGTCGGCGGAGGCGTGTACGACGTCCTTTCTAGGTCGTCGCGCAGAGCCCCACGGGCGACGGCCCGGAAGGGCCATCGTACACCAGAAAAGCGATCGCCTTAAGCTGGGTGGTCTCTAATGGCTAGACACCAACACGTATGCCCGTGCCGTTCGTTCCTGGCTGCTTTCGGGTGTTTGGAATGGAACGTGACGACGCGTTCGTCGGAATGCACCTTCGAAAACCGGTCATATCAAGTACCGCGGATTGCAAATTGCAAAATGAACATTGCAAATTGGGAATTGTGATTGGTTACTTGGGAGTTGGTTTGACGCGTTGAGCTTTTGATCGTTCTTCATTTCTTCGAGCGGTGACGAGAGATTGGCCGAGGATTTTGCAGGGTTCGTCGGCTTCGTTTGCGAGTTCGCTCATCCTTGCTTCTGGAAGCAGTTCGGAGCGCATGATGAGCTTGATCCAGCAGCGTGTTTCTCGAAGCTCTTTGAGTGCGATTCGTACCTTGTGGATGAAATCCCGGCGACTTTCCGCAGCACAGGCCTCTTCGTAGTTCGGTGCGGGGGATGTTCCGCTACGAACCAGTTGCCCAGCAATGTGCCTTCCCAATCGAGTGTCCGGCAACGCATCGACAACTTTTCCAACACGCACCGCAAGGTCTAGCAAACGCTCTGACAGATCATCCGGCTTCATGGTCCGCTCCCCCAACTTGAAATTGCCCACTTTTGACAATGTTTAACTTTTCAATGTTCAATTTGCAATTTGCAATCAATCTCCTCCACTCACAATCGTTGAGCTTGGTTGAGCTCCACTCCTGGCCGGACGGACTGAAGCACTCCGATCTTTTAAGTGTGCGCGGAGTACGCCTTGGATGACAGGCCCCACGGCTGACAGGACAGATCCGTCGGAATCCATCTTCAGAAACCGGTCATATCAAGTACCGCGGATTGCAAATTGCAAAATGAACATTGCAAATTGGGAATTGTGATTGGTTAGTTGGGAGTTGGTTTTGCGCGTTGAGCTTTTGAGCGTTCTTCATTTCTTCGAGCGGTGACGAGAGATTGGCCGAGGATTTTGCAGAGTTCGTCGGCTTCGTTTGCGAGTTCGCTCATCCTTGCTTCTGGAAGCAGTTCGGAGCGCATGATGAGCTTGATCCAGCAGCGTGTTTCTCGAAGCTCTTTGAGTGCGATTCGAACCTTGTGGATGAAATCCCGGCGACTTTCCGCAGCACAGGCCTCTTCGTAGTTCGGTGCGGGGGATGTTCCGCTACGAACCAGTTGCCCAGCAATATGCCTTCCCAATCGAGTGTCCGGCAACGCATCGACAACTTTTCCAACACGCACCGCAAGGTCTAGCAAACGCTCTGACAGGTCATCCGGCTTCATGGTCCGCTCCCCCAACTTGAAATTGCCCACTTTTGACAGTTTTTAACTTTTCAATGTTCAATTTGCAATTTGCAATTTGCAATCAATCTCCTCCACTAACAATCGTTGAGTTTGGTTGAGCTCCACTCCTGGCCGGACGGACTGAAGCATTCCGATCTTTTAAGTGTGCGCGGAGTACGCCTTGGATGACAGGCCCCACGGCTGACAGGACAGATCCGTCGGAATGCACCTTCAGAAACCGGTCATATCAAGTACCGCGGATTGCAAATTGAAAACTGAACATTGCAAATTGGGAATTGTGATTGGTTAGTTGGGAGGTGGTTTTGCGCGTTGAGCTTTTGATCGTTCTTCATTTTTTCGAGCGGTGACGAGAGATTGGCCGAGGATTTTGCAGAGTTCGTCGGCTTCGTTTACGAGTTCGCTCATCCTTGCTTCTGGAAGCAGTTCGGAGCGCATGATGAGCTTGATCCAGCAGCGTGTTTCTCGAAGTTCTTTGAGTGCGATTCGTACCTTGTGGATGAAATCCCGGCGACTTTCCGCAGCACAGGCCTCTTCGTAGTTCGGTGCGGGGGATGTTCCGCTACGAACCAGTTGCCCAGCAATGTGCCTTCCCAATCGAGTGTCCGGCAACGCATCGACAACTTTTCCAACACGCACCGCAAGGTCTAGCAAACGCTCTGACAGATCATCCGGCTTCATGGTCCGCTCCCTCAACTTGAAATTGCCCACTTTTGACAATGTTTAACTTTTCAATGTTCAATTTGCAATTTGCAATCAATCTCCTCCACTCACAATCGTTGAGTTTGGTTGAGCTCCACTCCTGGCCGGACGGACTGAAGCATTCCGATCTTTTAGGTGTGCGTGGAGTACGCCTTGGATGACAGGCCCCACGGCTGACAGGACAGATCCGTTGGAATCCATCTTCAGAAACCGGTCATATCAAGTACCGCGGATTGCAAATTGAAAAATGAACATTGCAAATTGGGAATTGTGATTGGTTACTTGGGAGTTGGTTTGACGCGTTGAGGTTTTGATCGTTCTTCATTTCTTCGAGCGGTGACGAGAGATTGGCCGAGAATTTTGCAGGGTTCGTCGTTTCGCTTGCTCGCACTCATCCCCCGACGTAAACTGTCGAACACGTTTTACGTCGTTTGAATCGCCACCGAGGACAGCATGGCTTCCGGATTCACAGTGAAGCATTTCAAGGTCCGTGGTTCTGCAGATGACAGGATTACGGTGCATCAATGGGAGTCGGTCGAACACACTTGGCCGAATCACTCACACCCTGAATACAAACTGGGGGTTTCCGAAGGCGGGACGGGGACGTTTTTCTATCGTGGCCAGCGATACTTCACCGGACCGGGGAAGCTGCTGGTCATTCACCCCAATGAAGTGCATTCGTGCACGGCTACTGGGGCGTGGCGATATCTCTATGCTGACCCGAACGTCGTCGCCAATATCGTCAGGACGTTTGACCGCAACGGTGATATCGAACCCTTGTTGCTGCCCCCGGTCATCGACGACACGCAACTTGTGGAGCTCGTTTTGCAGGCTCACCGGGCGATGGACGAGGGAGATCCGCAGTTGGATCAGGAGTCAGCCTTTTATGACGCCATCTGCGAGCTTTTAGTGCGGCACGCCTCAATGCCGGACATTCCGAAGAAGCAGGGGCGTGCGAACATTCGCCGAGTCAAGGAGAGCTTGGAAGCGAAATTCCGCGAGAATGTCTCGCTTGACGAACTCGCCCAATTGGCTGGGACCTCCGCCCCGTATCTAAGCCGTGTCTTCTCCAAAGAGGTCGGCATTCCCATCCAGGCCTATCTCTCTCAAATCCGAGTGCGTCGTGCGCAGCAGATGTTGATGGCCGGTGAGACGCTAGCGAATGTCGCCTACGCTGCCGGTTTCGCGGACCAGTCGCACTTCACGCGTCATTTCAAACGATTCATTGGGGTCGCGCCGGGAGCGTATTCCAAGGCGGTGAATCCATCGAACCGCTCCTGACGCGCCGTCGCAGCCCCAAAGCCACCGTCTTGATGCCAAAGTGAACAACGCCTGGGGCGATCCGCAGGTTCTGAGCCCGCGTCAATCCTTGCGGTCAATTCTTTTGACGGCGCGCAAAATCGTTCAAGAAGCGTCCCGGCCGCCTCCCTAGACTCATGGCGTGGAAGGGCTGCATGCCAGCCCGGTTGAAGCATCTGCTTCGCCCCCCGTCCATGAAACCCTAACACTCTGTCAAACACAAATTGGATAAGTCTTCGATGAATTTGGAACTCAACAGCAAGATAGCCTTGGTCACTGCATCGACTGGCGGAATCGGCTTGGCGATCGCGACTCGCCTGGCTGCCGAAGGGGCGACAACAATTGTCAACGGACGCAGCGAAGCGAGCGTCGACAAGGCGATTGAGAAGATACGTGAGAGTCAGCCACAGGCTGACCTGATCGGGCTGGTGTCCGATAACGGGGCGGTCGAAGGCGTCGCACGAACCATCGCCGAACATCCGCAGGTTGACATCCTGGTCAACAATCTAGGCATTTTTGAAGCGGTCGATTTTTTTGACTTAACAGATGAAGCTTGGCAGCATGTCTTCGACGTCAATGTGATGAGCGGCGTGCGTCTTGCACGGCATTATCTGAAGCGAATGCTGGAGCAAAACACGGGACGCATCATCTTCATCAGCAGTGAATCCGGCGTCGTGCCCGCTCCGGAAATGCCCCACTACGCGATGACGAAGACGGCACAACTTGCCGTCTCCCGTAGTCTCGCCCAATTGACCAAGGGAAGCTCTGTCACGGTCAACACCGTGATGCCTGGTTCGACGTTGACCCCGGGCGTGAAGGAGTTCGTCAGCAACCTGTTCCCGGACGAAGCATACGACTCGGCTGAAAAACGATTCATGGCAGACAATCGGCCGACCTCGCTGATCCAGAGACTGATCCGGCCGGAGGAGATCGCCGACATGGTTGCGTTCGTCGCCAGCCCACTCGCATCGGCTATCAACGGAGCACCCATACGAGTCGACGGTGGCCTCATTCCAACGATCGCTTAGGGATTACCCAGCAACTGCCGAGCAGGTTTGCCGCGATTGCTCTGCCGACCCTTTCCGGGGATTGGGCACGATTTGCTTCGTAGTAGTCCATACACTGAATCAATCACGGTTTTAGACGCTGCCTTCGTTGGAAAGAATCGATGAAGGGTTCAGTCGCGACGCGAATCAATTCTACCAACTCTGGATCCATCAACTGGTAGTCGTCCGGGATGTGCAAAACCTCTACCGTTAGAAATCTTGTTTCACCAGGAAAGTCCGCGAGCAATCGATGGCGATGTTTGTCTTCCATCACCAGAACCAGATCTGCCCAAGCGAGATCGCCAGCTTGAATCGTCTGTCTCGCCGACCGCGTGGTACCTCGAGACCGAGCCGACACCCGCGGATCGTCACGATAAACCGCTTCGGCCGTTGGGCTTCGCCACTGATTCTTGCTGCACACGAACAGCACATTGATTCGGTCGGTCATCGCATCATTCCTTCCATGCACCGAACGCGGCGAAGCAGCTGTTCTTATGCAGCAGTTCCACGTGCGTGAAGCCCACTCGCCGAAGCAGGTCGAGTTGGTACGTCACCGGCCGTGGCGAATCTTCACGCTCGATGTAGTCGAACACCGTCTGACGGTACTCCGCCCCGCCAATACCCTCAAGGTAGTCACCATACCGTGACCACATCAGCTCGTGAATCGGCACCGTCTCCTGGACCACTAAATCGGTGATCCAGAACGATCCGCCTGGACGCAGCAGCGAATACACCTTCTCAAACGCAGCCTGCCAGTCGGCGTCATCTCGCAAGTGATGCAGGACGGCAGCTGCCAAGATCACGTCGTAGCTCTCTTTCGGCAAATCAGCATCGCGAAGGTCGGCCTGCCAGGCCGTTACCGAATCGATCCCGGTCTTCCGCACCCGTTGCTCCGCCCTCTCCAGCATCGGTCCACTCAGATCGAGCAAGTCGCTGTGAAACGGTTTTCCGTAGACCTCACGCAACTTCAGCGTATTATTCCCAGCCCCACAGCCGAGATCCAAGACTCGCTCGATGCTCGGCGTTATTTGGACTGCCGCCTCGGTAATCAGTTGCATCGAAAGCGGCGCGTCGATCGTGGCGGACTGGCCCGTTTCCAAGTTGCTAAATCGTTCGACGTCTCCGTCAAATCGCTCGGCGATGTCACGGGTCGTCGACTTTGCCGAAAAGTCCTTGGGCCGGTACTTCAATTCTGCTGCGTGTTCACGACGCAAAAGACGATCGTCAGATTCCACGTGGCCAGATTGCCTCCGTTGCTCCCTCTCTTCGGGAGTGCACGGTCCGTCGACGTTCTCGCCAGGATCGATTTCCCGCGGCTCTCCGTTGATTGCATCACTCACAATGGCGTTCCCTCCTATAGGTCGTAGATGGAGATTCTACGGCATGACGATATCGAACTCGAGCTGTCGTTACTGGGTATGCCGCGCAGAGAGAAAAAGGTTTAGGAGCAATTAAGACAGAATAGGCAGTCTGAAGCTTCCTGATTTACCAAGCCGGCTCCTGAACTTTTTTGCTCCTCCCAAATTGCGTCTGAGACTACGTCACCGGTTAGATTCATGATGCCTCCATGTTCAGCGATAAAAATCGATCCAGTTTAACGTGATCGACTTTGGCTTGTCCTCGAACAAGGCTTTGGGCAACTGCATCTCGAAGTAGCCATCCCTACCGACCATTCGAATCATCATCCAGTACGGATGCTTCGGAGACAGTGGCGCATGTTCCTTGCCATCCTTCCAAAGTCGCACTTTGCCGTCCTGACTCGACACCGCAGCTTCAAGCGTGGTGATGCCATTGGTGACTTTAAATTTCTCCAGTCCCTTTAAACGCAACCGCAGCATCACGGTGGTCGGCCAGTTGTCGCCCCTGCGTGCGATGATTGCCTGACTGATTCCAAATGGGCTTTGAACTGAAATGTGTGCTTTACTCTCTTCAGCTTTGACTTCAACTTTGTCGTCATCACGCTTTGTGGTGATTTTAAATGGTGGATCATCCCCGCAAGCGGTGGCGCAATTCGACAGTCCCACGATGGCAGGCAGAAAGATCAGAGTAATGGCAAGCAGTGGTGACATGGTGGCTACTTCAAATCGATTCGTCTCAAAGCGGTTCTCCCTGATCTCAATTCTACCGGCAATAACAAAGTCAGGATAGAATTGGCGTTGTCAACACCGGAGACTGCGGTGCCAATCACACGACGAAAGTTCTGCGGCATGGTCGGGACGAGTCTTGCCACAGCCAACACCCACTTGTTCGCCGATGGATCCAAGCCGAAGCCGCTGCGAGTCATCGCCTGCAACATCTTCAAGCTCACTGGCTGGCCACATCAACGCCGTTTGGCTCAGTAAGGACCGTCGGAAGAATAAGTGGGATAGGCTTCCAGCCCAGGGCTGTAAGGGTATCGCGTGACCGCGATTTTTGTGTATTCCCGTGTTTTACGCTACACGGAGGTTCGCGATGTCATCGAAAGTTTTTGATCGGTTTGTAACCAAGGCACCATTTGCTGTCATGACCAGGGCGCTCACGCAGGACTTTATCGGGAGCGATTTGCAACTGGTTTTCGATAACAATCGAGAAAAGCAGTATGAGTACCTCGCCACATTCCAGGCAGTGGCGATGACGGTCGCTGACGTGGCCTTGAATTTCAGCGAGAATTTCAATCAAGCCTACAAGGAGCACAAAGAGAATCTCGACGTTTCTCGACAGTCATTCTATGCCAAAACCAGAGGCATAGAACCAGCGGTAAGTGAGTCGCTCGTTTCGCACGCGGCAAAGCGGACTATCCAAATGCAAGACGCGATGGGGTTCACACCCTGGGAATTGCTTCCAGGTTATCGTTGCTTGAGTATTGATGGGAATGTCTTGGCGAAGTCTGACAAAAGATTGAAAGACCTTCGAGACGTCAAGGGTGCACCGTTGCCGGGTAAACTAGTCGCGAGGTTTGACCTACAGCGACAGGTGTTTGACCGCGCGTACGTGCTGCTTGACGGCCACGCGCAAGAGTCGACGTGTTGCGATCGGATCGTGGATGATATCCAGCCGAATGATGTCGTAATTGCGGACCGGCATTATTGCATCGTCCCATTCCTCAACAAACTCGCTCAATCCAAAAGCTTCTTCGTGATCCGCCAGCACGGGCGTTTGAAAGGCGTTTTACTGGGAAAACGCAAACGCATTGGCCGCAGCAGCACAGGCGTAGTCTACGAACAAGCGTTGAAACTATCTGCTGCCGAAGATGCCATGGTGGTTCGCCGAATCACTGTCATATTGGACTCGCCAACGCGAGATGGCGACGAAGAGATTCACGTGTTGACGAATCTTCCCGCCACAGTTTCGGCTAAGGACGTGGCAGAGGTTTACCGGCATCGCTGGGAAGAAGAAACCGCGTTCAATATTTTACAGATGACGCTCACTTGCGAGAAATCAGGTGTCGGTCATCCCAAAGCAGCAACGTTCCTGTTTTGTATGTCGCTGCTCGCGTTCAATCTTCGACAAACCATCTTTGCGGCTTTGTTTGCGACCCATGACGAATCAGAGGTGGAAGCGATCAGCCACTTTCACGTCTCAAAAAATGTCTCCGATAAAACCGAAGGGATGTTGATTGCGATCACCGAGGACGAGTGGGCAGAATTGATTCCGACGACAATCAAAGGCCTCGTCGCGATGCTGAAGAAGATCGCTCGGACGATCGACCTAAAGGAGTACAGAAAATCGGTCCGCGGCCCGAAGAAGAAAAAGCCGCACCGATCAAGGAATGTAGCCTCGTCTCATGTTTCGACCGCGAAACTGCTAGGATTGACCTAGCAGGATACCCTTACAGCCCTGGGCTTCCAGCCTGTCATGGCGAAAACGACAGGCTGGAAGCCTATCCCACAATCAATCCCCGCCACTTCTTCTTCCGACGGTCCTAAGCTGTCGCCAAAGGTCAAATGGCAAAACGTCTTGCGATGGAGCGATCGCCGGGGGGCAGGCCCCCAGTTCGGTATACTGAACCCCATTTGGACAGTCCACCGACCTACATCAGGAAGCTGACGCTGCCGCAGTCATCTTCCCCCCCCTCGTCAAACGAAATTCAGCCAACCATCAGGAAACGTTCATGGACAACCCATTTGGTGCCGTACGTCGAATCTCAGCAAGGCTTTTGCTTGGCGTTGTGGCGATTGCAATCGCTCTGCCAGGAACTCTGAACGCTCAGCCGAATGGTTCACGTCCCAATGTGCTGTTGATCGCAATCGATGACATGAACGATTGGCCCGGCTTTATGCAGCGATATCCGGATGCCATCACACCCAATATGGATCAGCTGGCCCAGCGGGGCGTGGTGTTTGACAATGCGCACTGTGCTTATCCGCTTTGCGGGCCGTCTCGAGCGAGCATCTTTACCGGCATGAGCATTCCGACGCTCGGTGGCTATCGCGGACAATTCAAGGATAGCGAGGTGGAAGAGCTTGCAGTCGAGAAAGGCTCGATGCTGCTGCACGGTTACTTCAAGAAACACGGCTACAAAACGATGGCGGTGGGCAAATTGTTGCACCGGCATGTCCCCAAAGGCAGCGTGGACCTTTCAGGCGGACGAGGCGACTGGAACAGGCTGCCCGACGGAAAACGCCACTGGAAAAGCCAAAAGACCATGACCGACTGGGGACCGTATCCTGGCGACGACACCGAGATGAGCGATTACAAAGCGGCCAGTTGGGCAACGGAACGATTGGACGAGCTGCACGAGGAACCGTTTCTGTTGATGGTGGGGTTTTTGCGGCCGCACGTTCCTTGGCACGTCCCACAAGAGTGGTTCGACCTGTATCCCGATCCGGACAAAATCACGCTGCCACCCTACCTGAAAAATGATCTCGCCGATGTTCCCGACGCTGCCCGGGAAACGATCAATGACGGCTATCCGCGAACCGAATGGGCCAAAGAAGAGGGAAACTGGAAAGAAATTCTGCACAGCTACCTGGCCTGCCTTTCATTTGTCGACGCGCAGGTGGGCCGTGTGCTGACGGCGTTGGACGAGAGCCCTTACAAAGACAACACCATCATCGTGCTTTGGTCGGACCATGGTTATCACCTGGGAGAAAAAAACACGTTTCAAAAGCACACCACCTGGGAACGCTCATCGAGAACGCCGCTCATCATTTCTGGACCCGAGATTCAAGCCGGACGCTCCAGCCGCGTCGTCAGTTTGCTGGACCTCTATCCAACGCTGTTGGACATGTGCGGCCTGCCTGAGAATTCAAAGTGTGAAGGACGCAGCCTTCAATCGCTGCTGGAAGACCCGCAAACACCGTGGCCGTACCCGGCGATCATCCATTGTCGGCGCGGTCACGCAGCGGTCCAAACCGAAACGCACCGCTACATTCGTTACGAGGACGGAACCGAAGAGCTGTACGACCACACGAAGGACCCGAATGAGTGGACGAATCTCGCCGACATGCCTGAGCAGTCCACCATCAAGGATCAATTGGGCAAACACCTTGAGCAAGCCGGTCAGGCTGCGAACGATTCGAAGCCCCGATCAAAGTCGTTGCTGCGCGTCGATTTCGACGGCGATTCGGATGACGAGTTTGCCAAAAAACTACTTAAGAACGAACACAACGAATTAGCCAAAGGCAAAGGCCCTGACGGCAGCGATACCCTGCGGACGGAGTACGTTGGATACGATCGGGGAAGCGAGCGCGTCGTGGTGCGGTTGCCGCTTGGAAAGGCGGTCGAGCAGGCGACGCTTTCGTACGACGTCTGCTTTGAAGAGGGCTTTCAGTGGGTGCGATCCGGCAAACTGCACGGGCTGGGGCCGGCTCGTCCGATCACGGGCGGCCGCCCCCGCAAACCGGACGGCTGGAGCGCCCGGATGTTGTTCAAGAGCAGGGGGCGATGTGCGACGTATCTTTATGAGCAAAGTGTTGAAAAGACATTCGGCGTCGGTAAGACGTCAAAGCGTCCGGTTTTCACGCCCGGAAAATGGCACCATGTTTCGATGCAGGTGAGTGTCAACACGCCCGGCAAAGAAGACGGCTTCGTCCGGTTCTCGGTCGATGGCGAACCGGCGGTTGAATCCCGGAGCATCGAGTTTCGCGGGGCCAACGAAGCGAACACGCTGATCGAACTGTTCCTGTTCAGCACGTTTCATGGCGGAAGCTCCCCGTCGTTTGCCCCGAAAGATCAAAGCGGCAACTACGTGACCGTGCATGCCATGTTTGACAACTTCGAGGTCATTGAAGGAATTGAGTAGCAGTTTCGCAGTCAAATCAAGGTTCTGGCTCCCCTCGCATCCAATACTCTGCGGAGACCTGGCGAGCCACGGCAAATGAGTGTTTGCAAGACGTCTGGCAAAGGTTGCGAAAGTCGAACTGAGGTGCGGCGCCGAATCGAAAAACGACGTGCAAAAAGACCAGCATCTCCGTTGGATCATCGTGATGGCGTCCGCAGCCGTGTGTGTCTCACCGGAAACGATCGGGAGATTGCAAATTGCAAATCGAACAATGCAAATTGGCAATCGCCTACCGTTGAGTCTCATCGTGGGTTGCCCGTCAATTTGCATTTTGAAATGGTAATTTTGCAATTTGCAATTTGCAATCGTGCGGTTGCCAGCAATCGAAGAGGAATCCGTATGTCATTCGCGCTCGATGCTGTCAGCGTTCAACCCGCCGATTGCCTGGTGCAGTTCCTCGGGCCGGCGGCTATCGCCGGCTTGAAATAGCGAACCGACGTCAAGGCGGTCTGGGCATCGGTCCTGCAATCGGAAACGCGAGAAAAGGGACTCGAGCTAGCCCCCGGAACACTGAACACAAGGCCTGCCCCGGCGATAACCTGACGCCCGCCGGCAAAACCAGAATCCACCATTGCAGTCGAACCGAAAAACGACGTGCAAAAAGACCAGCATTTCCGTTGGGTCATCGTGATGGCGTCCGCAGCCGTGTGTGCCTCTCCGGAAACGATCGGGAGATTGCAAATTGCAAATTGAACAATGCAAATTGGCAATTGCCTACCGTTGAGTCTCGTCATGGGGCGCCCGTCAATTTGCATTTTGAAATGGAAATTTTGCAATTTGCAATCGTGCGGTTGCCAGCAATCGAAGAGGAAACCGTATGTCATTCGCGCTCGATGCTGTCAGCGTTCAACCCACCGATTGCCCCGTCCAGTTCCTCGGGCCGGCGGCTATCGCCGGCTTGAAATAGCGAACCGACGTCAAGGCGGTCTGGGCATCGTTCCTGCAATCGGAAACGCGAGAAATGGGACTCGAGCTAGCCCCCGGAACACTGAACACAAGGCCTGCCCCGGCGATAACCTGACGCCCGCCGGCAAAGCCAGAATCCACCATTGCAGTCGAATCGAAAAACGACGTGCAAAAAGACCAGCA
The DNA here is from genome assembly GCF_007754155.1 of Stieleria neptunia. Lineage (NCBI taxonomy): Bacteria > Pseudomonadati > Planctomycetota > Planctomycetia > Pirellulales > Pirellulaceae > Stieleria > Stieleria neptunia. Next base: position 548,492 of record NZ_CP037423.1, read on the forward strand.
TCTCCGTTGGATCATCGTGATGGCGTCCGCAGCCGTGTGTGCCTCACCGGAAACGATCGGGAGATTGCAAATTGCAAATTGAACAATGCAAATTGGCAATCGCCTACCATTGAGTCTCATCGTGGGTTGCCCGTCAATTTGCATTTTGAAATGGTCATTTTGCAATTTGCAATCGTGCGGTTGCCAGCAATCGAAGAGGAAACCGTACTTCATTCGCGCTCGATGCTGTCAGCGTTCAACCCACCGATTGCCCCGTCCAGTTCCTCGGGCCGGCGGCTATCGCCGGCTTGAAATAGCAAACCGAAGTCGAGGCAGTCTGGGCATCGTTCCTGCAATCGGAAACGCGAGAAAAGGGACTCGAGCTAGCCCCCGGAACACTGAGCACAAGGCCTGCCCCGGCGATAACCTGACGCCCGCCGGCAAAGCCAGAATCCACCATTGCAGTCGAATCGAAAAACGACGTGCAAAAAGACCAGCATTTCCGTTGGGTCATCGTGATGGCGTCCGCAGCCGTGTGTGCCTCTCCGGAAACGATCGGGAGATTGCAAATTGAACAATGCAAATTGGCAATCGCCTACCATTGAGTCTCATCGTGGGTTGCCCGTCAATTTGCATTTTGAAATGGTCATTTTGCAATTTGCAATCGTGCGGTTGCCAGCAATCGAAGAGGAAACCGTACTTCATTCGGGCTCGATGCTGTCAGCGTTCAACCCACCGATTGCCCCGTGCAGTTCCTCGGGCCGGCGGCTATCGCCGGCTTGAAATAGCGAACCGACGTCGAGGCGGTCTGGGCATCGTTCCTGCAATCGGAAACGCGAGAAATGGGACTCGAGCTAGCCCCCGGAACACTGAACACAAGGCCTGCCCCGGCGATAACCTGACGCCCGCCGGCAAAGCCAGAATCCACCATTGCAGTCGAATCGAAAAACGACGTGCAAAAAGACCAGCATCTCCGTTGGATCATCGTGATGGCGTCCGCAGCCGTGTGTGCCTCACCGGAAACGATCGGGAGATTGCAAATTGCAAATTGAACAATGCAAATTGGCAATTGCCTACCATTGAGTCTCATCGTGGGTCGCCCGTCAATTTGCAATCGTGCGGTTGCCAGCAATCGAAGAGGAATCCGTATGTCATTCGCGCTCGATGCTGTCAGCGTTCAACCCACCGATTGCCCCGTGCAGTTCCTCGGGCCGGCGGCTATCGCCGGCTTGAAATAGCGAACCGACGTCAAGGCGGTCTGGGCATCGTTCCTGCAATCGGAAACGCGAGAAATGGGACTCGAGCTAGCCCCCGGAACACTGAACACAAGGCCTGCCCCGGCGATAACCTGACGCCCGCCGGCAAAGCCAGAATCCACCATTGCAGTCGAATCGAAAAACGACGTGCGAAAAGACCAGCATTTCCGTTGGGTCATCGTGATGGCGTCCGCAGCCGTGTGTGCCTCACCGGAAACGATCGGGAGATTGCAAATTGCAAATTGAACAATGCAAATTGGCAATTGCCTACCATTGAGTCTCATCGTGGGTCGCCCGTCAATTTGCAATCGTGCGGTTGCCAGCAATCGAAGAGGAAACCGTATCTCATTCGCGCTCGATGCTGTCAGCGTTCAACCCACCGATTGCCCCGTCCGGTTCCTCGAATCAGCAGACCGTTGTACGACGTCCTATCTGGGTCGTCGTTGGGAGTCCAACGGACGACGGCCCGGAAGGGCCATCGTACGTGTGAAAAGTAGTCGCCAGAAGCTAAACGCCGGCGGTTGCCGAATCCCATTTTCCCGATGCCCGTGCCATTCGGGTCTGGATCAATCGTCAGACTCCTGCGTCCCAGTCAGTCGCAACGTGGGGGGCAAGCCAGACGGGTGCTCCTTACTCATGAATGCATGCACCAGCCCACCTCCGTCCCAAGCTCGTTCTCGTGTCTCACGAACAACGATCAGCGTGATGACTCCATTCGTGTCGGATTCGATGAAATCGCGAAGCCGGTCTCCTGAGACGCTCACACTTCCGGTTTGCACACCTTGGCGGACTTCAAAGGATCCAACTGGAACTGTCATCTCAGACGCGACCGAGGCGGCTCCCGTCTCATTCGCTGGAGCGTTTTGCCAATTGATCGTCTTCTCGCTCCAGTCATCCAAGGATTCGTCGATGAGGCCATAAACTTGAAATGTGGAATCAAGCTGACCCGATACGTAGCCAAGGCCGCTCGGAACAAGGTGGAGCCGAAGTTCAGCCTGATCCAATTTGAATCCCTTCAATGATTCAATGTCGAATGCCAGATAGACCTTTCGATCCCACAGATCACGATGCGCAACGCAGTGTTTGACGAGCAACATTTCTGGTCCTTCATATCCGCGTGTACGTTCCCTCCAAATGAAGGCGTCGCGGCCGCTGCCTTGGGCGGTGGAAATCAAGCGTGATTCCCTATCCTTCAGCTCATCGCCGGGATCGTCTGCTCGTGTACCAAACCCCTCAACATCAACATCGGGACGTGCAATTGCCTTCTTGCCAACCTCCGCAATCTCACGCTCGAGAAGTCTTTGGGATTCGTTGGAACGCAGGTTTGTGATGTTCACTTCACCGCTTAGAACATGAACCCCGGTGCGTCCGTCGTCTTCGACACGAACAGCGAATTCAGTTCCCAGGTCCAAAACTTCCGTGGTTGGCGTCGTGACGGTGAATCCGATTTCGGCCCCTGGAACGTGTGCGAGCATCTGCCCCGAGTGAACTTCACAATCCGTCAGTGATTCGAGGGTGACCGAAGTGGGAGCTTCCAGCGACAATTGCACGCCGTTGTCGAAATCAATCTTGGCGAAGCCTTCCAGCAGGTCGAGTCGTCCTGGATTGAGACGCGATCCCACGACCGTTGGCAGTGTTCCCGCACCCCATTTGCAATCGCGCGCCATGCTGATCGACGCGAACGCGACTTTTTTGGAATTATCTGTCGTTCCGAGACCTCGCCACAGCAGCATCGCCAAGACAGAAAGTGCGGTTGCATACGCGACGTGAATCATCCACCGTCGCTTTGTTGGTCGCGTCACCGTCGCCTGTGCGCTCCGGGCGTTTCTTTCCAGCAGTGCATCCAGCATCATCTGCCTGGCGTCATCGGGATCTCCCCCACGCGCGGCACCAAAGTCTTCCAAGCATTCTCCAAGCTGCCCGGCCATCGCCATGTAGTCGGTATAGAGGCGGCGTAGCTCCTGATCCTGCAACAGCTTTTCCAGTCGATGCCAATCCGCTTCGGAAATGGTTTGCTCTCGCACGGATTCGCACAGTTCCAAGAACTCGTCTCGATTATTTGTGTCCATCGGTGTTGCCTTTTCGTCGAAATGTATACGCGTGCCGAGGTTCTAAGTCGCAACGGACTCATCTGTTGCGGACAACTTCCGCTGAGTGCATTCAAACAGTGTGCGGTGAATTCGACGCATCGCTTTGTACATTCCCTCCAGCGGACGTCCGACTGCTTCAGCGACCGCTTTGATGGTCGCGCCCTCTTCGTACCGACGCTGCAAGAGATCGCGATCAACGGCGGACAGTTTTTTGACGCATCCCTCAAGGGCGCGCAGTCGGCTGTCCGAAATCGCGTCCCGATCCGTGATCTCATCGGCCAACCCATTGCAGATTGACTCGTCGAAGACCAGGCGTCCTTTTCCCTGCCGACGAACCAGACTCAAGACCTCCAGTCGTGCGATTCGAAAGGCCCACGCCGTGAAATCAGTCCCCGGCTGGAACGTCTCAAACTTCTGCCACAATACGACCGAGGTGTTTTGCATCACGTCCTGTGCCTGATCGCGATCGGGTAACAACGTCAGGATAAACGTTTGAATGCGGCGTTGGTTGGCCGAAAACAAACGCACAAAATCCGCCTGTGTTGTTGCATCATTCATCTTGGGTCCACCGTCATGTGTGCCGCCAATTTGCCCCACGTTGCGTATTGGAAACGTCATCCGCCACGGCATTTGGAGGGCCGTTTTGGAAAAATTCCCCAGATATTTCAGATCCAAAAATCTGAACGCCGAGTTCCCGTGCGTTGGTGATGCGAAATCGCCTCCGTGTCAAATTTCTCTGACATTTTCTTCATCTTCCCCCTCCAGAATCGCAGACGCCAGGACGTTTCCAATGAAAATGCGTTTATCGGCCATGCATCTGATTCGTGCGGCATTGGTGCCTGGCATGATTGGTACGGGCTAAGCAACGAGCGGAATAGAAGTGTCGGATCTTTTAAAGTGGGATAGGCTTCCAGCCTGTCATTTCAGCATCGACAGGCTGGAAGCCTATCCCACCTATTTTTCGCTCGTTGCTAAGTGAGCCGAAGCAGAAAATGCTGCATCGAGTGGAACTGAGGAGTGACCGTCGATTTGATAGGTTCGGTTGGTCGATTATCGTGATGATTTTTAATGCGAGCTGAGAGATATCTGATGCGTTTGTTGATTTGCCTGGTCCTGTTGTTCGGTTTCGTATCAAGCTCCTCTGCAGAGCGGGCGAACGGGCAACAAGTTCGTGTGCCGAACATGGTCTTCATTCTGACCGACGATCATCGCTGGGACAGCTACGGTGCTCCAAACCTGCAGCGGATCCGCACGCCGAATCTCGACAGCATCGCCAACGGAGGCACTCGCTTTGAAAACGCGTTCGTCACCCTGGCGATCTGCTCGCCCAGTCGAGCGGCGTGTCTGACCGGCCGCTACGGCAGTGCAAACGGAGTGACTGCGTTTGGCAACGTTTCTCTCAATGAGAAAGAAACGACGTTTGCTCACGCGCTTCGGCAAGCGGGCTATGCAACGGGCGTCACCGGCAAATGGCACCTCAAAACGACGCCCCAAGAGTGCGGCTTTGACTTCGCATCGACCTGCTGGTCCAACGGAACGTGGTACAACCGCCGATTCACGATCGACGGCGAGTCCAAAACGATGCCCGGATTCGTTGACGACGTGACGGCCGACGAGTCCATTCGCTTTATTCGCCAGGCAGCAGACGCAGGTAAGCCGTTCGTGTTGTGGATGTGCACGCAGGTCCCTCACATGGACCACAAGCACACGTGGCCAGCGAAACAGGAGTATCTCGATCGCTATAAAGCCAATGAAATGCCACTGCCCGCAACGTGGAACGACAATCTAAACGGTAAACCCGAGTATCTGAAGTCGGCCCGCAATCGCACACGGGCGTTGGAATACGGTTACGACGATCCGTCGAAGATTCGCAGCCACATCCGTGACTATAGGGCCAGTGTCGAACAGATGGATGCTGCGGTGGGCCGGGTGTTGAATGAACTGGAAGTCAAAAAACTGAAGGAGAACACATGGGTCATCTTCATGGGCGACAACGGCTGGTTCCTGGGCGAACATGGATTCACCAGCAAAGTCTTGCCCTATGAAGAATCTATGCGAGTTCCGATGGCAATCGCCGGGCCACAGACATCCGCCCGGGTCTCCGATGCACTCGTGCTGAATCTCGATTTGACGGCAACGATCTACGAGTTGGCCGGTTTGACGGTTCCCGCGGCGCTGCACGGCCGCAGCCTGTTGCCAATCGTCGCAGGTGAAGCGGTGGACGACTGGCGAACGAGTTTTTTATACGAAGCCCCGACACCGCAATTAGGCAGCCAGCCGCTGTGGGCGGTGCGCAACGAACGCTGGAAGTACATCGAAACCAAGCCGGAACAAGATCCCACGAATCAGCTTGTCGAATTGTATGACCTCCAATCCGATGCGGTCGAAATGGAGAATCTGGCGGGCAAGTTAGAATACCGCCAAACAGTGGACCGGCTGGCAACCGAGTTGCAGTCCTCCAAGAGAAAGATCGCAGCACAACCCGATCCGACGACGCTCGCCGCTGGCCCCGTCAGCCAAGGCGACCAGAGCAAACACGATCAGCCGACGACAAGCGCGGCTAGCGCCGCCGAATCACGGGAGACAGTCGCCACGGCAGCGTCAACTCCGCGTACCGATATTCATATCAGCGGCGTCTACCCACACCTGACGACCTACGGTGTCTACAGCCAGAACGGTGGTCACTTTAAGAACGGCCATAACGAATGTGGCATCGGAGCAGTCGTTCCGTGGGCCGGGAAATTGTGGATGGTCAATTACGCGCCGCACATGCCCCGCGGCAGCGAGCACAAACTGTTTTCGGTGGACCCAGATCTCGGCAAGCCGCTGACCATCCATCCCGAAAGCGTCGGTGGTACGCCAGCCGGTCGCATGATCCATGCCGAGTCAAACCAACTTTTGATCGGTCATCATCTGATCGATGCAGATCGAAACGTGCGCACGATTCAGCCCCAGGACATGCCCATCCGTGTCACGGCGATCGCGCGTCACCTGAAAGATCCCGCGAACATGGTTTACTACATCGACATGGAAGGCTCCATCTGGGAAGCCAACGTTCACACTCTCGCAGTGACGCGACTATTCAAGAAGCCCGTCCCCGGTTGGCACGGCAAAGGCGGTTATACGTCACAGGGGCGGCTTGTCATTTCGAATAACGGCGAGCTCCATGTGGGTGATTACAGTGACGTGCTCGTTGGAGGAAAAGCAAAGTCACCCGAAGAACGCGGTGTCCTCGCAGAATTTGACGGAACGAACTGGAACATTGTGGAACGTCGACAGTTCACCGAAGTAACCGGCCCCCAAGGAATCGCCGGCGGCAGCGATGGCAACGATCCGATCTGGAGCATGGGCTGGGACCGCCGCAGCGTTCGCTTGAAAGTTCTGGACAACGGCCAGTGGCACACGTATCTGCTGCCCAAAGCTGCCTACTGCAACGATGCCAGTCATGGGTGGTATACCGAATGGCCACGGATTCGCGAAATCACCGACGGCCGTTGGATGATGGACATGCATGGGATGTTTTACGACTTTCCAAAAACATTCTCCGCCGGTAACTCGGCCGGCATCAAACCGATCGGAAGCCACCTGCGATACGTTCCGGACTTCTGTGACTGGAACGGACAACTGGTCTTGGCCACCGATGAAACCAGTATTCAAGGCAACCCGCTTGCCGGCCAACCGCAAAGCAATCTCTGGTTCGGCAAGTACGAGGATCTGAAGAACTGGGGGCCCGCCAGTGGGTATGGCGGACCTTGGATCGAAGACGACGTGAAAGCGAACACGCCGTCGGACCCCTATCTGGTATCTGGATTTGATCGGCGCATCGTGCACCTTGCCGTCGGACGAAATCAATCGATCGCGAACAAAGTTTTTCGAACAACCGACGACTTCGAGATCACCGGGCTACCGAAGGAACTCGCCGATCTACCGCGAGTGACCATTGATCGCGGCAACTGGCGCGAACCTGCCAAGGGTTTCGAGTTTGTGATCGACCGACCCGCAACGGTCTACCTTGCGGTTGACGGGCGGCTCGACAGTGCAGGCGGCTCGCCGCTACCGCCATCGTGGAAGCCAACGGATGATTCGATCACGTGGGGTAAGAACGTGCGGGATTCAGTCTATGGACGGCAGTTTCCTGCGGGCAAAATTGTCATCCCCGGCAATGCGGTCCAGCACGGCAAAGGCGCCTACATCCTACCTCACATCGCGTTTGTGAAATCTCAAGACGAAACATCGGTTGGAGTCTCTGCCCTGGGCGCAGCCAGCGTCGCCACTGCATCGGCCAGCGTGACCGACATCGCGGACAAGGCTGCCCCGGTTCGGTTCAATCTTCAAGTCGATCGAAACGGCGACGGTTCGTGGACCGACCTTGAGACCATCGAGGTGCCCGGAAACGGATACGTCGGAAAAGTTTTGCCGAAGGATTTTGATGCCGTCTGGCTGCGACTGAGCACCGATCGCGATTGCGTCGCGACTGCCTTCTTGCATCAAACGACGGCAAACGACGTAGACGCAGACAAGGCAGAAAACAAAGCGTTGTTCGCTGGGCTGGCAGACGTTCGAGACACGGACGTGCTGGCCGGTCTCGCGTACCCGGCAAAACGCAACCGTGATCTGCGAGTCATCACCGACGACGATCACTTCTTCGACTTTAGCAAAGCCAAATTCGAATTCGAACCAATGCAACCTGACGCAGCTCTGGCCGAAAAGCTACACGTCGAACCTGAGTTCACGGTCGACGATGCATCGGTGGTTGTAAACGATCAAGGACAAACGTACCGACTGCCCAAGGGTGACGTCGCCTACGACAAACCGTTCGCCTCGGGGTGGCCGCGAGCGTCGCGCGAAGTTCAATCGGAACGTCATCTCGCCAACATTCATGGCACGTTCTACGAAATCCCCTTGGTCACCAACGGCGCGCCGCCCGCATGGAACCTGATGCGCCCCGTGTCGAGCCATTCCAAACAGATCACGGACTTCTGCTCCTGGAATGGTCTCCTTGTGCTTTGCGGGGTCCGCGCCGACGCGGCCAGCGACGGTCACGTCTTCCGTGACGCAAAGCAGAACGTGGGTCTTTGGTTCGGTGGAGTCGATGACCTTTGGAAGCTCGGCAAACCGGTCGGCCGTGGGGGGCCGTGGTTGTCCACCCCGGTCGAGCCGGGAATTCCATCGGATCCCTACCTGATGAAAGGTTACGACCAAAAGACCGTCACGATGTCGCACAGCAGCACCCAGCCGGTCCGCATCACGCTTCAAATTGATCTGGATGGAAACGGCCATTGGGTGCAGTACAAAAGCTTCGACGTTCCCGCCGGCGAGTCTCTGCGCCATGGATTCGCGAGGGAATTCTCAGCCTGTTGGATTCGAGCGGTAGCGACCGCGGATACCAACGCAACCGTCCAGTTTGACTATCGCTAACGGAGCGGGGATCTGTGCGGTGGCCTCTTCGTCGGTTTCGATGCGCACCGCCGCGAACGAAACACGCCCGGCGACTTGGTCACCCCAATCGGCAACGAACGAATAGACCGGCTCCGCAGGCAGATCATCGAGCTTCTCCTCGACGAGGTTCGCAATCCCTTCTCCTTCTTCAGCGCCAAATGCATCGCGATGTAACGCCAGCACGTGTTCGCGGTCTTTGTCGCATGCAAGTCGGAATTGAAAGGCGTGGGAATTCATGACTCATGTTCATCATTGGGCGAGTCGGTCATACTGAGCGTTGTACTGATTCTGATTTTGGTAAACGGCAGATACGACATGGGTGCGCTCCGCGATTTGAAATTCGAAACTCTGGGAGAGGCGGTCGACGATGCTCGGCAACTGTTGGCGAGTGGCTATGTCCGTCAAGGGAACTGGTCGCTAGCACAAATCTGCCGGCACTTGGTTTTGGTTCAGGATCCCAGCGTTGATGGCTATCCGGCTTGGATGTCTTTGTTTGCGCCGTTGCGGCCATTGATGCGACGACTACTGCTGCCGAAGTGTCTAGCGGCGATTGGTTTTCCCGGCCGTGTTGCCTCAGCCGAGAAGGATACCCAAATGGAAGGACTAGAAAGAATGCTGGCATAGGGCTGCTGAGCGTAGCGAAGCCGCCCTATGCCAGCGGTTACATTTTTCATAGGCGAGCAAGACACTTAGGTCGCCGTGGTGCCCGTCACTAATTTCCTTGCCATGATATTCCGCCACTGACTCACGCGACGTTGAAGCGTTCGTAGTTGACCGCCGTTGTATTTGTCGGGCGATCGTTCGATGAGCCTTTCGAGTAACGACGACGCAGTTGCGTCTGGGGATTTTTCAAGCCATCCAAGAATCGTCGTCCAGTCTCCTTCAAAGGGGTCTGGACGCGTTCGATAATCTCGCGTTCGCATCGGCTTCGGCTGATGAGTTGGTCGGGCCTCGCCTTTCTTCCATAGCTCCGGTAACTGTGAAAGAAATTCTTCGAGATCAATCTGCTGCTCCTGGGAGAGCGAATCCTCCGTCGACAGCGAATCCAGCGCAGCTTGCGATTGTCGGATTGCGTGTAGTAGTTCTAGCGGGTCCTGTTCAAGACGGTTGCGTCGCAAATACTCTTTCGATTCGGATGATACTCGCGAGTCACTAAGTAGCCGTTCACATGGCGTTTGAGGTGAGTGAAACTTCTTGCTTACCCTGGCGCCGTCACGAGTCTTGCTTAAGAGCTTGAAGGATGGCTGAAACATGTTCACGTACCAACGAACACTATCGAAAAGATGTGCGATGGTTTGGCATGCGATCGGTCCCGAGAATCGCTGATAGCCGAGGTGTTTGCGAACGATAGAACCGTTCTTCTGCTCGATCCATGCCTGATCGTTTTTTCGATAGGGCCGTGATCGAGTAAATGTGATACTTTGGGAATCGCAGAATTTGATGACTGATTCGTTGATGAACGAACTGTCATTGTCAGTGTTTATTCCCAGGACTGGAAACGGAAATCTGTTCCGCAGCAATTCCAAAGATTCGACGACGAGAGACTGCTCGCGAATCAGAATCGGGATGCATTCCGTCCATCCAGACGCAACGTCTGTAGCAACCAAACTGTGTATGAATGGGCCGGATAGATTCCCTCCGCAGTGAGCAACAAAATCTACTTCGAGACTCCCAGGGGCGACATCATCCCATTCGGAAAAGGTCTTGACGGCAACTGCAGCGCGGACCTTTTTCTTTGGGCGAACGCGTTTCTTTCCAGTCGCTTCCTCACGTATAGGACGAAGCAGTCGGTCTATGGTTGAAGCACTTGCCGACAACACCCGCGTCTTGAGAGAATCATCAAGATTCATGTGACCGTGCGACTCCATCGACTTCAGCAACTCGGGAAGAATCGCTTTGAGGCGTTTGCCGCATAGGCGATCGGAAGATTCCCAGAGCGTTACAAGCACCTCCTTGACCGCGCAGTCGTATATTTTGCGGCCCACGACTTCACAACGCTCTGGGGTGGTGTTTTGGCGTTCAGCGAGAATTCGCAGCGCGTACTTACGTTGGTGTCCGGTAATCGCAACAAATTCATCGAGTATCCGCGACTTGTCTCGTTTCCGTGCGCCGTAGTATCGCGAACGAATCGAGTCAATCAGTGCAGCTTTTGCTTGCATTTCCATGGCGCCACCTACGATTTGGGTATCTTTCTGTTGAGGCAACCACCATCGTTCGGTATCCGAATTGTTGAGGCAATGCGTTCCCGGATTTTGCGATTCGGGTCATCATCGTAACTCCTTGTTTTCACGGAGATTGCGATGGTCACGGACGGAAAGGTTAAAGAACTGCGGCGTTTGCTAGCATCTGGCAAGTCACTGGCCGCATCGTCAAGGATGACTGAGATGGATGAGAAAACGGCAAGACATTATCGAAACGACAATCGGCTCCCCTCTCAGCGGAAGAAGCCGCGAGATTACCGGACTCGCATCGATCCATTCGCCGATGTCTGGAACGAGGTGCAGATCAGGCTTGAGGCCGAACCGCGACTGCAGGCCAAGACCCTTTTCCAGTGGCTGCAAGACCGCTATCCAGGCGTCTACCCAGACTCCACTCGACGAACCTTCGAACGTCGAGTCCGATTGTGGCGCAGTACAGAAGGTCCAGACAAAGCAGTGATCTTCCCGCAGGTCCATCATCCGGCTCGGGTTGCTGCGAGTGACTTCACCGTCATGAACACACTGAACGTGACCATCGCGGGCGTTTCGTTTGAACACATGCTCTTTCATTGTGTCCTGACGTATTCCAACGTCGAGTCGGTCTCTCTGTGTTTCTCCGAATCTTTCGAAGCGCTCAGCGAGGGGATTCAAAATGCGTTTTGGGAATTCGGCGGAGTGCCCGAGCGTCACCGCACTGATAGCCTTAGCGCTGCGATCAACAATCACTCTTCAAAGAAAGAACTCACTGCTCGCTATGGAGCGTTGATGGATCACTATGGCACCAAGTCAGAGCGAATCAACGTTCGCTGTGCGAACGAAAACGGCGACGTTGAGTCATCCAACGGTCATCTCAAGAATCGAGTCGACCAAGCATTGCTACTTCGCGGTAGTCGCGACTTCGCCAGTCGTGAAGACTACATGCATTTCGTTCGATCCCTGATCGTTCGCGCTAATGATGCGCGCTTAAATCGATTTGAAATTGAACGCTCGCATTTGCGACCACTTCCCGATAGTAAGCTTGATACCGATGACAACCAACAAGGCATCATCGTCGGCAGTAGCAGCACGATTAATGTCAAGAAAAACATCTATTCGGTTCCTAGCCGATTGATCGGTCAAAAAGTCGATGTGCGGATCGGTGCCGAGTGGATCGATGTGACGCATCACGGCATCCACGTGCAACGGATGCCACGACTTACTGGCGTCGGCGGATCGGCCATCAACTACCGGCACGTGATCGATTCATTGGTTCGCAAACCGGGAGCATTCGAAAACTACAAATACCGTCAGGACATGTTCCCGACGAGTCACTTCCGAATCGCCTATGACATGCTATGCGACGCTCACAGCGAGAAGGTGGCGGTGAGGAAGTATCTTGAGATCCTGCAATTAGCGGCTCGAGAAAGCCAAGATGCGGTGCAGAATGCACTGCGTCTTCAAATCCAATCGGGACAATCCATCGATGTCGATCAGGTTCGGCTGATGGTGAGTGAAGCGATCGAGATCAAGCCGGTGACCGACATCGATGTCAAAGCACCGAACTTGAAAGACTATGACGAATTATTTGACACGTTTGACAAGGAGAGTCCAAACGATGAATCAATCAACCACACGAAAGCCCCAATCGAAAAAGACCGAATCGTCGATACGGCAGCCTCCCAAGACCCCGCCCACGAGGACGAGCAACGAACGGACCGAGGAGCGGCTGAAGGAGCAGTTTCGCAGCTTGCGTCTGCCGATGTTTCGCGACCAGTTTCAAGCGACGGCCGACCGAGCAGCCGCGGAGGATCTCAGCCATGTTCAATACTTATCGGAACTGGCGGAACTGGAATGCCAGGCCCGCAACGAGAGTCGGATCAAGCGTCTAATGACCAACTCACGTCTTCCGCTGGGCAAGACATGGGAGACGTTCAACTTCGATCGCTTGCCATTGTCAGTGACACGACAACTGGAGAGTCTTCGGGAGGGATCGTTCTTGGATCGTCGGGAGAACGTACTGATTTTCGGTCAGCCCGGTGCGGGGAAGAGTCACGCGCTTTGTGCCTTGGCGAATCAACTCGTCCAGCAAGGCCGGAGCATGCTTCTGACAACGTGCAGCTTGCTGGTGCAACAGTTGCTGATCGCAAAGCGGGATCTTCGCCTGCAGAAGTACATCAAGCAACTGTCTCGTTTCGAGGGCCTGATGATCGACGACCTGGGTTACGTGCAGCAGAATCGAGAAGAGATGGAGGTGCTGTTCACGCTGCTGGCGGAACGTTACGAGAGAGGGAGTGTTCTGTTGACGAGCAACTTGGCGTTCAGCAAGTGGGACCAGATCTTCAAAGATGCGATGACGACGGCGGCGGCGATCGATCGCTTGGTTCACCACAGCGTGATCATCGAGTTGAACGTGCCAAGCTATCGCGTGGAAACAGCCAAGAAAACGAAGTCAGCTGGACGGTCAGCAAAGGCCTCTCAATAAAAATCGGATTCGTAATCGGGAATACTAGTTGTCGCTAAAGCGGAGAACCAATTGTCGCCGAACACGAAGGTGCTCAGTGGCGATTCACCTCGCGGAATCCGGACCGCACCGATATTCGTGCCGCCGGACAATTTGGACGATGCTGCCGAAGTGGACGCATTGGCTGCCAGTGTCGAACGCTTGGCAAATCATTCCGGCAACTTCGCTCCGCATCCTGGTTTCGGCCGATTGCCACGCGACAGGATCTTGGAGATTCACGTGGCGCACGCAGCCCACCATCTCAGGCACCTCCGCTGCCGTGATCAGACTTCGTGAAACGCAATCTGAATAAAGTTGCGAGCTGCGATTACAAGAGCCCAACCGAACTCGTGTGACTTCTGTGCGGCTGCAAGCAACCGGCACAAAATTCCGGCAATGTTCCAGGCGTCGTCATCTCCTCTATGATGGGTGCCTTCCATCTGCAGTCCCAGCATCTCATAAGCGCCGTCGAGGCCGACCTCGTGCTTCAGACCGAGTGAAACCGCGAACAGCGATTTGACGTTCAGGTGGGTGATCCCAAAGGGATAGCCTTTGGAGTAAAAAACCAAATCCCCCCAATGACATCAGCCAAACTGCCGAGGTGATCGTGCATGGAGGCTCCTCTGCACTATTGAAAGCGATATTTCGTCGAGCCGATGACGGTCAAATTAACCGGATCCCATGGAATTGACCGTCATTTGTGAGTTGCCAGGCCGCATAACAACTGTATGCAAGCGTTTTTGTTGACTGAGATGTCTGAGAAAAACGGAAGAATACCGTGCAAAATCTCTCGTTTCCAAGTTCCTGGATGATCCCGCCGTCGAGCCAGTGTTCGACCGTTAGGCCGACCCTCTTTGAGTCTACCGCGCCAATGTCCTCAAGCGGCGCGTATGTCGGTGCCACAGCGCCACCGAGTCTTCACGCGTTCATCTCGTTTTCTCTGCTTCGATGCGGTTGCAGGTTGTCATCTTACCGTCTCCGTTTGCGATTTGGGTTTCTTCAAATCCGGCACTTGTTTCGCTTCTGTCGTTGGTAGCCAACTGCGGTGCGAGGCAACGATCTCTGCATATCGCTTATTGTCCGCCAGGTTGTGCCACTCATTGCGGTCAGCATCGTGGTCGTAGAGTTCTTCGCTGCCGTCTGCGTAACAGATGTAACGCCAGCGCTCGCTTCGTACGGCGTGATTGCCTCGCATGTAAGTCATCACCGCAGGTCGGTCCCACTTCCCCTTCGGATCTCGCAGCAACGGCACGAGGCTGCGTCCGTCGCACTTTGGATCGGCGGGCAGTCCGCACAATTCCAGCAGAGTCGGATAGATTGCGGTCATGTCCACCGGACGACCACAGCGACTGCCGGGCTTCGTCACGCCCGGAGCAACCACAATGAACGGGATGTGATTGCTCTTTTCCCACAAGGCGAATTTTTCGATGTGGTCTTTCTCACCTAAATGAAAGCCGTGGTCCGACCACAACACGACGATCGTGCTGTCGCCTCGCGGGCTCTCGTCCAGCGCGTCGAGCACGCGACCGATCTGAGCATCGGCAAAGGCGGCGCATGCTGCGTATGCTCGAATGAAGTTCTGGTAAGAGCCTCGTTGATTCTTCTCGACGTTCATCATGCCGTGCCAGAACCATTTCTTGTTGCGGACCAACGAAGCCGCACCGGGCGGAAGGTCGCTCCAATCGTCTGGTTTTCGAGCGGGCAGTTTGATGTCGTCATATGCCTTGTGATATTCAGCAGGAGCAAAGAACGGCGAATGTGGTTTGTAAATTCCGCAAGCGAGAAACAGTGGTTTGTCGCGATCTGGGCGACTCAGTGCTTCGGCGCAGTAGGCGGCCGTATGAAAATCAATCGAGTCTTCGACCCGTTTGGGCCACTGTCCCCAGTCGGTATTACGGGAGCCATACTTTGGAGCGCCGTTCAACTTCTTCGTCGGGTATTTCTGTGGGCGCATGTGTTGGAAATCGCCGAATGATGTGTCGTCGTGAAACGCTCCGTCCAAGTGATGGTGGAAAATCTTTCCAGCTCCACGCACGTCATAGCCCGCTGCATTGAATTGCTGCATGATCGTTTTGCGATTGGGAACCGCGCCGCGCCAATCGCTCTTGTTACCGTAAACGCCGGTCGTCGAGGGCCGCAGTCCCGTTAAAGTGGCCGCCCGCGATGGATTGCAAGCCGGCGAAGCACAGTAGGCCCGCGTAAACAACATGCCGCGACGTGCCAGTCGCTCAAGATTCGGCGTCTCGATCGGAGCTTCGGGATCAAGCAATGAAATCCAGTCGTTCATGTCGTCAACGACGATGAACAAGACGTCCGGATCGATCGCGTCATCTCCCGCGTGAACAAAATGAGGCGGGCCGAGGACTGCCGCAATGAAAAAGCAAGCCAGTCCGTATCGGAAAGAGTTTCGATTCATGCAATGACCAATGACGCGCCGTTAGTTGACGTCAGTACCTTTTCAGTCGTTCAGTTTTAGCGGTCAGCAATATAGCGAACATTGACATGGTGAGCAAAACAATTGTCACTTTCACTATCACCGCCTTTCGGTCGCTTGGTGTCTTCTCCGGCGACTCGTGCTGCCATGGTCGTCCGGTAGTTGGTTTCGGTTGAGCGAGTGCGATGTTGTGAACTTCGCCCATGTCGGAAGTCACGTCAAAGAGCATGGGGAGGTCCGGTCGCTCATAGAAATGTGGCAACTTGCGACTACCAGAGACGACGGTGGAGTGCGGCATGCTCGAACGGTAGTGCGGGCATGCGTGAATTCTCCATGCCATCAAGCATCGGGACCGGCGTGCCGTTCCACGCCCAGTCGTCGAGATACAGAAGCATGATGTTGGGCTTCTCAGCGGCTTACGATGCACGACCAAACGAGGTGAAAAGCAGGGACGTGATCGCGCACAGAGGCGCGAAGCGATCTCAGCACTGAATGGCGAAGACTCATGGTCGTCAGCGTTTCGCAATGGGGTTGGGTGGGGATGGGGGTTATTTGGACGATTCGATTCTGCGAATGCGAATGGATCGAAACGAAACGTGGCGTGGTCTCTCGGGTGACTTTTTGACACCGTGTACCTGCAAGGCGATCACGCCGGAGGGATACTTTGCGTAGGCTTCGTCATCAGTGACATCCGCGACTTGCTTGCCATTAATCCAAGTTTGAATTCGTGGCCCAACGGCCAACACACGCAGCTTGTTCCACTCGCCATTGACCATCAGCTCGTTGCGGGTCCAGTCTTCTTTGGGCGTAATCCAGGCACCATTGCCCTGGTTAAAAATGTGTCCGCTGCGTCCGGGAGATCTCCCAAGATCGACCTGGGGGCCGTGGATCGATTCTCTTGGCTCTCCTTTTGGGTTCTTACGAGTCAACGCGGTCCGGATTTGAACGCCTGAATTCAGGTCGGTGTCGTGAAGCTTGACTTCCAATTCGAGTTCGAAGTCACCATACGTTTCGACTGTGTGCAGAAAATGAGTCTGGTCGGAGCTCGTGCCGACGATCACTCCATCGGAAATCGCAAATTGCGTGTTGTCGCGTGATGGTTTCCAGTCGCCGAGGCTGTCACCTTCGAACAGGGTAGTCCAATCGTCGGCGACGACGGAGCCACAACAAAACGAGATCGTCACGAATGCGATGATTGAGTAATACCGTTGCGTTTTCGCGCGATCCGAACAACGGAGGAAATGGGAAAGCATATGAAATCCTAAAACTAAACGCTGGGAAGTGAAAACTCGGGACGTCGTTCTTTAATCAGCAATGCATTGGCGGCGTCATCGCCGATGATTTGTTCTTTGGTGGCG
Source organism: Stieleria neptunia (assembly GCF_007754155.1). Taxonomy (NCBI): domain Bacteria; kingdom Pseudomonadati; phylum Planctomycetota; class Planctomycetia; order Pirellulales; family Pirellulaceae; genus Stieleria; species Stieleria neptunia. The sequence continues at coordinate 565,725 of NZ_CP037423.1, forward strand.
TCCCAGTTGATCGTGCGGCCCGTGATGCGACAGATGTTGATCAGGTGCGCGACGCTGGTAATCAGATGGCCGACTTCCACCGGAGCGTTGGGCTGTTCGCGGGTTTCAATGCAATCCAGCCAGTTGCCGACATGCGATTCAGTTTGAGAGCCGGTAAAAGGCTGAAGCAAGTCCTTCGGGTTGCAGGCAAAACGCCCACGATTGATTTCGATTTTGCCGCGTTCGCCAATAAAGATTCCGCCAAAGGCCGGTCCGTCGGTGCTTTCCAGTCGAATGACGGTGCCGTCCGGGTAATACAACCTCACACCGCGATCCCTGTCATTCTCCGCTTCTGTGGTGGGTTCAATCCGAGTGGGGGCGACGTTCTCCCAACCCATCGCCAAATGAACCATGTCCAGCGCGTGCGACCCACGATCACAGATGGGGCCTCCTGTGAAGGTATCGAAATTTCGCCACCGACGATGAAGCTGTTCGTGATAATCGAGCAACGTTGCCTGGTCACAAAATCGATTCCAATCCATTCCTTCGGGAACGGGTTGTCGGGCGAGGCCGGTCGCAGGCCGAGAGCCTGAGTACTTCTTCACGAGGATCGTGGCGACTTTCCCAAGTCCACCGTCACGAATGAACTCGCACGCATATTGATTGATCGGCGTGCTGCGTTGCTGCGTGCCCACCTGTAAAATGCGTTCGTGCTTTCGCACCGCTTTGACCAGTGTACGACCTTCCGGAATGCTGAAACTGAGCGGTTTTTCCGCGTAGACATCCAGGCCCTTGGTGCAGGCGATGATTGCCGCTCGCACGCGCACATGATCCGGAGTCGCGATCATGACCGCATCGAGATCTTCCTGCTCAAACATTTGTTCGTAGTTCTGATAGCGTCGCCAGGAATCACCGGCCGTCGGATCCTTCTCGTTATCAGCCGCAAGGGCGTCGATCTGCGGAAGGTAACAATCGCTTACGGCAACCAATTCGGCTCGATGGGATTCGCGAGACAGCGCGCGCGTCAGCCACTTGGCCCGCCCGCCAGCGCCGATCAATCCAACGCGTAACTTGTCGCTAGCGGAAGTTGACGGTGCGGCATAAATCGTTGACGGTAAGACGCCAGACGCGGCCAACGCGGTGGTCGCGCCGATTGATTTCAACGCCGTTCGACGTGAAGCGTGATTTTGAGGTGATGAGTTCATGATTGGTCAGCTTATGCTCACGATGTGAAAGGGTTGGACTATTTTTTCTCTTTCTTCTTTTCTCGGGTTTCCCTGCGCTCCTTGGTCAGGGCAGAGGGAAGAGGTTGAGCAGCCTCCTCGAAACTGGGGACCAGGGCGCGGAGCGTTTTGACGGTGGTGGCGTATTCCGGGGTGTCGATCTGGTTAGTCCACTCATGAGGGTCCTTGGTGGTGTCGTAGAATTCCTCTTCGTTCGCCCCGTAACGGGTGTAGCGTCCGAGTTCGTTGCGGATGCTGATGTAGGCCAGATCTGTTTTGCTTTTATCGCACAAACCGGTGATGGCGGTGCTTTCCCACGGGGCCTTTGGGTCCTTGAGCAGCGGAACTAACGAGCGTCCATCGATGTACGCGGGCGGCGCGAGGCCGCAGAGTTCCGCAAGCGTCGGATAGATGTCCATCAGGGAAACGAACCGTTCAGACATGTCGCTGGTTTGGCTGACTCCAGGCGCGCGAAACATCAACAAAGTGTGCGTGCCCTCCTCCCAGAGCGTCGTCTTTTGCCAGTGATGTTTTTCTCCAAGGTGAAATCCGTGATCAGTGAGGAAGACCACAATCGTGTTGTCCTTGTACGGACTGTTTTCGAGGGCGTCGAGGACACGCCCGAACTGAGTGTCGACGTAGGTAGTTGTGGCCAGGTAGGCCTGCACCGCCTCTTTGTGCTGGCCAGACTCGATGACCTTGTCGGCGAAGCTCCCGATCCCGTCACTCACCGCTTTGGCCAAAGGAGAAAGGTCGTCCAGGTCATCCTCCTTAAGCTCGGGAAGGACAATCTGGTCCAGAGGGTACATGTCAAAATACTTTTTCGGGACATACCAGGGCATGTGCGGATTGAACGTGCCGTACGCCAGAAAGAATGGCTTGTCGTGTTGCTTCTCCAGGACTGCGATTGCCTTACTGGCCCCGCCGGTGTCATTCATTTGTTCCTCGGTGAGATGGATCATCCCCCAATCCTGTTCCCCCCTGCTGAGTCCAGCCAGCGGCGCACCGGGAGGAGCCGGATCGCGTTTGTGGCCAACTTTGTCATCCCAGTGTTCTTTCTGGTCCCAGCCGTGGGTGATTTTGCCGTACCCAAAAGTGCCGTAGCCGTTCTTCTTGAACAGTCCTGCCAGTGATAGCACTTCGGCCCCGTTCACGACCTCACTCTTGTTGATGGTCTGCGCGTTGTTGTAGATCCCGGACTTCCAGGGCGCGATGCCAGAAAAGAATGCGGTGCGAGAAGGCGAACAAACCGGCGCTGCGGTGTACGCGCGTGTGAAGTTGACTCCACTGTCAGCCAGCTTGCGAAGGTTCGGCGCGACGACTTTACCCGCGTAGCGATCCGCATCGTCCAGCAGCCAACTGTTCAAATCATCGGCAACCAGAAACAGCACATTCATCGGCTGATCAGCCGCGTCGGCCCTGGTGACACCAAACGATGAGACAATCAGCAGGAATACCAACCAGATTTTGTTCATATTTGTCATCTTCAATTTTGAATTCTTCGGCGAGAGGTAGTTGAGAATCGACCACTTCGGTGGGTAAGTATTTACTTGCCGCTCTCCGTTGACAGGCTTCCAATGGGGCGAGAATGTGCATCGAGGTCTTTCATGAAATCGTTCATCCTATTGGTCAGCTCGGCGACCTGATCTGGGTACTCGGCGGCAACGTTGGTTGATTCACTCGGATCGACTTTCAGGTTAAAAAGCGATCCAGCGGGTGCGGGGACTCGATCTGTCTTTCCGACCCGATCTGACTTTCCGCCGCCGGGTTTTTGGCCTTTGACAAGCAGCTTCCAGCCCCCGTGGCGAATGCTGGCACCAGGCACGATGAAGGTGTCATGAATCGGCGTGTCAACTTGCTCACCTCGCATGTAAGGAAGGATGTTGCGACCGTCGATCACTCGGTCCGCTGGCGGGGCCACACTTGCGATGGAACAAAACGTCGGAAGCAGGTCGATGATCGCGGTGATTTCATCATTGGTCGAATTCGGGGGAATCGCGCTTGGCCACCGCATGATGCAGGGAACTCGAATACCGCCTTCAAAGTTAGTCCATTTGCCGTCTCGCAGCACTCCAGCACTCCCGTAACCTTCCACGTTGAGCTGCGGTCCGTTATCGGACGCAAAGACGACGAGCGTGTTCTCGGTGAGGTCGAGTTCTTCGAGTGTTTTCATCAACTCACCGACTTGCCAATCAATCTCCTGCACCACATCTCCGTAGATACCTTGTTTGGAGCTTCCCTTGAAACGGGGATGGGGAAGCCACTTCACATGCGGCAGTGGTGAAGCGTAGTAAAGGAAGAAGGGCTGTTCTTTGTGCTGTTTGATGAACTCAATGCCAGCGGCGAGTAGCTTTGGCGAGTGGGTTCCGTCCGTCTTGTGTTTAATCTTCTCGACAATTTCCTTATTGCGATAGATTGCGGTTGTCTTCTTGTCATCGCAGTCCATGAAACCGAAGAAGCTGTCGAAGCCATGGTTTACCGGATTGAAATCCTCCCACTCGCCCAGATGCCATTTTCCGACGATGCCGGTCGCATAGCCCGCAGTCTTAAGAAGCTCGGCGACAGTGATTTCATCGGTGTGAAGTCCGGTTCTTTCTCTCCGGTAGACCACGTTATCAACACCCACTCGGGGAGCATGACAGCCGGTCATAAAGGCAGCACGTGTGGGTGAACAGCGGTTGTGGACATAGAAGCTGGTAAATTTCATGCCTTCGGCGCACAGTCGGTCAATATTCGGCGTCGCAATGACTTCTGATCCATAGCAACCCAGATCACCGTATCCTTGATCGTCCGTCAGAAAGACAACGATGTTCGGCCACTCGGAACTCGCTGCAGACGCAACCGAAGAGGATAGCAGGACAACTGCTATAGCAGAGAGGGATTTCATGTTAGTCGTCTATTCATCGTCGAGCATAAACACATATTGCTAAATCAGTGATTTGGCGGAGATGGAAATTTACCTGTAGTGGACGAGGTCACGATTCCTTGCCACGGTTTTCACAACAGGGACTCGTACCAGGGACTCGTAACAGGGACTCGTAACAGGGACTCGTAACCTCGTCCACTACGGCGGGTACAGACTTATCTGCCATTCGCCTTGTCTGTAGCTATTCAATTCTGGCTGTGGTGAGGTTTTGCTACTCCCGCAGGTCTCGAGTTGGCGCGGAGCTCTTTTGCGAAATCATCCATTCGCTGCTTCAGCCGTTTGGCGATCTCGGGGTGTTTTGCAAGCAGGTTGTTTTGTTCGTCGAGATCGTCGCTCAGGTTGTATAGCGTCTCGACGCTGACCTTCTTCGAGCTGCTGTCGCTGACGGATTGTCGATTTGATCTCTTTTCCTTCGGTGGTTTTTCGGTCGCGACTCGGTACTTCCAATCGCCGACGCGGATTGCCTGCACGCCCCGGCCTCGCAGATAGTAAATGGCTTCGTGGGGTGATTTGGAATCCGGCTTTCCGGCCAGTAGCGGCCAGATGTCTTTTCCGTCAATCACGCGGTCGCTGGGAACCTCTCCGCCGGCGAGCCGCGTCAGCGTCGGCAGCAAATCCATGACCGTAATCGCTTCGTCAGATTCAGCGCCCGCAGGAATACTGTCTGGCCAGCGAGCAACGAACGGGACTCGTACGCCTCCCTCCAGAGTCGAGCCTTTGCCCCCTTTCAACGTTCCGGCACTGCCACCTGTGCTGGTGTTCGGACCGTTGTCGGACGTGAAGAAGACCAGGGTGTTCTCATCGAGCCCGAGTCTTTTCAGTGAATGCAGAATTTCGCCGGTACTCCAGTCGAGTTCTTGAACCGTGTCACCGTAAATACCTCGCTTGCTGCTGCCGACAAACTTCTCGGATGCATGCAGCGGAATGTGCGGCATGTTGTGCGCCAGGTATACGAAGAACGGCTTGCGCTTGTTCTCGGTGATGAAGCGGATGGTCTCGCGGGTGTACCGCTGAGTGAACTGCGTCTGATCCGCGGGAACTTCGATGACGACGTTGTTCCGCACGAGTGGACATTTTGCTTCGTTCAATTCGAGAACGTTCTCGCGGGTGTAGCCATTGCGAAACACGCAATCGGAAGCATACTGCTTGATGTTGGGATAGAAGCCTTGGCTGTTGGACGAAGGCGTTCCGTAGCAGTAGTCAAACCCGTGATTGAGCGGCTGGAACATGTCTTGGTTGCCGAGATGCCACTTGCCAATGATGGCCGTGGCATAACCTTGACCTTTTAGCAGCTCCGGCAGCGTGATCTCATCGGGGTTCAGCCCGTGATTGTTCCGAGGGAACATCACACCGCCGATACCGACGCGAGTGGAATGGCTTCCCGTCATCAGCGAAGCGCGAGTCGGAGAACAGACAGACGAAACGTAGAAACTGCTGAACTTCGTTCCCTCAGCCGCCATCCCGTCGATATTCGGTGTCGCGATGTCTTCGGCACCGTAGCACGACAGATCGCCATAGCCCAGATCGTCCGCAAGGATGAAGATGACATTCGGCTTTCGCGGCTCCGATTGAGCATGCGAATGCGTAGCCGCCAGGCAAAGGACTGAAATTGCAAAAAGGGTCCGGTACATTTGTCTTGGGGTTCCGTTAGGCGAGAAGTAGATGAAAACTTTGTGTCGTGGACGAGGTCACGAGTCCTCGCCACGGTTGTTCACAACAGGGACTCGTAATCTCGTCCACTACGGCGAGTGCAGACTTATCTGCCGCTCGCCTTAATTCGATGTTGTCTACGTCTCGTCATCTTCCAGCGGTCTGCTTCCGGTGAACGCTCCCCAGAGTTTGCGTTTTGGGTAATCTTTATCCTGCTGGTAAGCAGATGCGTCGAATTCCGGGTTGGGCTTGGGGATCCTTGCGCCAACACTCTCAAAATAGGTCATCATGTCTTTGAATAGTCGCCGGTGCGTTTCCGGTTCCTGTGCGGCGATGTTATGGACTTCCCCCATGTCGCCTGACAAATCGAATAACATTGGAACATCGCGCTGATCATAGAAGTGCAATAGTTTTCGCTGGCCAGAGACGACCGCCGAGTGCGGCATGCTGGTGCGATAGTGTGGGTAGTGGAAGTAGAGGTTGCGGTTCAGAAAGGCATCGTCCGGTTTCTCACCCGCCATGTATTTAGCCAGACTGACGCCGTCGATGCCTTCCAGTTGGCGTGCATCGCCTCCGGCCCAGTCAACAAACGTAGGCAGGAAATCATAGTTGACGACATTGCCAGTGAACGTGCTGCCGGCGGCGATTCCAGGCCCTCTGACGATCATCGGCACTCGAATCCCGCCTTGCCAAATCCACCACTTGGACCCGTGATGCGGCTGGGTCAAACCGGGCTGAAGACGCAATTCCTCATGGCGATAGCCATTATCGGAGACCATTATCACGTACGTTTTGTCTGCGATTCCGAGCGCATCGATGCGGTCCAGTACGGCACCGATGCGTCCATCGAGGTCATCGGCCATGCCGAGCCAAACCGCAGGGTCGTCGCCAATACGAACCGTGTCCTTATGTTTGTTGTTGGCTTCATACCAGGCCTGTACGAGCGGGTGATCAGCGTATTTCTCCCGCGTGGCCGGCAAGCACTCCTGCCCAGCGTGCATGGCGTAATGTGAGATCTGAAGATAGAACGGCTTGTCTGCCTTGACCTGATGCTCCATGAAACCGATCGCCTTTTCGGTGACACTGAACATCAACTTGGGATCGATCAAATTTTCAGGCAGTCGTCGTGGTTTCTGCTCGCCGTCTTTGGCAAAAGTGCTCAACGTATTGCCAGGCTTGTTGTCAGTGTCGCCGTCGTGCTCCACGTAACCCTCGTCGTCGGGATCACCTCGCATGTGCCATTTACCAATGTGCGCACTGACGTAATCGAGTGGTTTCAGTGCTTCGGGGATCGTCACTGCATCGGCGTCGAGGGTCATGTCCGAAACGCAAGGCACGACGGGAAAGTCGGCGTACTGCTTGCTCTCGTCGTAGTACTCCTGTCCTCGATCGTTCATGTAGACCGTGAAGCCGTTGCGAGGCGATGACTGACCGGTCTGCACGCAGACGCGAGATGGTGAGCACTGCGGCGATGCATAGGCGTTGCGAAACTTCATGCCTTCGCGAGCCAGGCGTTGGATGTTGGGCATCTGAATAACGGGCATTCGCGAGTTGACCAACGAATCGTCCATTGCAACCGGCGACCCGTTCCAAGCCCAGTCGTCGATGAACAGCAGTACGATGTTAGGTTTTTCGGCGGCGATCAGCGTTCGTGGCGTGCCCCCACTGGCCGCTGCAACGACGAATATTGCACAAATAAATTGGTGTGTTTTCATGTGAGTGTTCGTTTTCTTGGCTTGGCTCAATCTTGTTTGTCCTTGGTTTTGGTGTACTTCGTCGGCAGCGTGGCGCCCCAGGCTTTGACCTTCACGGACAACTGTTTCACGATCTCAGGATGTTCTGGGGCCACGTTGTTGCTTTCGCTCGGGTCGATCGACAAGTCGTAGAGTTCCGGTTCGCCGCGTTGCTTGCGGGGCAGATGGAGTTTCCATTTCCCATCTCGGATGGCAGGCGTGCCGCCGGTGGAGCTGGTCTTCCAGAACAGTGGCTTTGTTCGCGGGCGATCGGCTCCGAACCAGATGTCGGACATGTCTTCGCCGTCGAATTTCTTCGGTAGTGCTTCGATTCCGGCAATGGAACACAAAGTCGGCATCCAGTCGATGAACGAGCAGACGTTTTGGGTATCGACTCGACCGGCTTCGACCTTGTCGGGCCAACGGATGATGAACGGCACGCGCGTTCCGCCCTCGTATTGCTCGTGCTTGCCGCCGCGGAATTCGCCCGCGTAGCCGAGCATGTTCTTCGAATACTCGCGGGCCCCCTGCTTGCCCAGTATCACGGGTGCGGGGCCGTGATCGCTGGAAAACACGACGATGGTGTTATCCCGCAACCCAAGTTCGTCCAGCGTCTTCAACAGACGATTCACGTTGCGATCGATCTGGTAGACATCGCCGAGGTATTGCTGCATGGATTCATCGAGGTCGCCGCCGATCTTCACGCACTCATCGAACTTGTGCTGCATAGTCGGCGAGAATTCGTTCCGGTCGACGGTGACATCGTTGAACTCAGCGACCAGTCCGTCGGCAGAATTGACAGGGAAGTGTGTCGCGTGTCCCCAAACGTTGACGTAGAAGGGCCCGTCCCTGTTTTCGCGAATGAAGTCGATCGCGGCCGAATACAGGTCGTCGTCACGCCCGGTGTCACCGGTGGTCTTGTCGCGGCTCTTGCCGATGACTTGTACTGTATCGATACCGTACGTGCCGTGCGCATCATCCGGGCCAATATGCCACTTGCCGAAGTGACTCGTCCGATAGCCGCGTTTCTTCAGCAATTCGGTGATCGTCACACGCTCGCCGAAACCAAAATCGGCTGCGTACTTCGGGAATCGAGCTGGGAACAGCCCCGTCATCAGTCCCGTGCGGCTCGGATTACAGGTTACGCCCGTCACATAAAACTGCGTGAACCGCGTTCCTTCTTTAGCCAGTTGATCAAGCGCGGGCGTCCTCGCATATGGATGCCCGTAGCAGCCGAGGTCGCCGTAACCAAGATCATCAGCGAACATGAAGACGATGTTCGGCGGTCGCTGCGCCGTTGACTGGCCGTGCGATAGGGTGACGGTCACGCAAAAGATCGTCACTGCGAGAAATGTTGGTTTCATTTGTTGCTCAATCTCTCTTCGGCTGTACTTGCTTCTTTGCAGGGTCGGTGTAGGGCAAGTACTTTGGATGGGGAACGTAGTTACCTTTGCCTTTCTCCCAGCGGAACGCTTCGCCCTCGACGACCAAATCACGCCTCGCGTTCAACTTGGGTTCCGGATCAGCGAATTCCTTCGGTGCTGAAGCCTGCAGCGTGGTGATGACGTCAGCGTATTGCGGATCGGACACCAGGTTGTTCCACTCGTGCGGATCTTCTTTGACGTTGTACAGTTCCTGGTTCGTGTCGTCGTAATGGATGTAACGCCAGTCGCGATTCATGACCGCGTATTCACCGGGGTTCATGTAGGGCAGATACACCGTTCGGTCTTCGGCTTCGGCGGGCTGATTCAGTGTCGCTGCCAGCGAAACGCCTTCCAGCTCCTGATGCGGTGTCGGTAAATTGCATTTTTCAACCAGCGTCGGATAGATGTCGATCAGGCTGACCGTCACGTCCGTTCGAGCACCTTCGGCCACGCCGGGGCCGGCCCACACGAACGGCACGTTGGAGGTCCGCTGCCACAACGTGTGTTTGCCCCACTGGCCTTTTTCACCGAGGTGATAACCGTGATCGCTCCACAGCACGACGATGGTATTGTCGGCAGAGGGGCTTGCTTGGAGTGCATCCAAAATTCGTCCAACCATTGCATCGGCGTAGCTGGTGCAGGCAAGGTATCCGTGCAGCGCGTCTTTCCAGGCACCCATCGCAACCAGTTTGTCATAGTGAAGGGCCTTGCGATTCTGGCGTTGCCTACGAATCTTGTCCGGCAGGTCGTCCAAGTCATCTTCTTTGAACGCCGGAGTCTCGATGGCGTCTCGATCGTACAAATCAAAATACTTCTGCGGACAGTAGTTGGGGTAATGAGGAGCATAGAAGCCGCAGGCTAAAAAAAACGGCTTGTCGTGTGTTTGCCCCAGTTGTTCGACAGCCCAGTTGGCTCGTATCGTGTCGGCCATTTCCTCTTCCTGGTCGTTCGAAATCGCTCCCCATTCCAGGAACAGTCCTCCGGTGATCTCTTTGCCTTGGTTGTAGATGCTGGCCGGAAAGGGCTGTGGCACGGGCGTGTCGCTGCTCCACGATTCCAGAGCCCAACCGCCTTCACGTTGGAACTGATTTCGCAGAAAAAACTTTGTCCAACCACGCTTGTCAATCGCTCCGGCAGGATGATGAAACAGCTTGCCAGCGCCCAGCGTCGTGTAGCCCGCTTTGGCAAAGCTCATTTGCAGCGATTCAATCTCTGGATGATGCACAAAGTAATTCGGCGTGTTGTAGCATCCGGTTGTCGAAGCGTGCTGGCCGGAAAAAATAGCCGCCCGACTGGGCGCACAAAACACGCCGGCGGTGTGTGCATTGGTAAAGCACGCGCCACGAGAGGCAAGCCGATCGATGTTGGGTGTGACCGCACCCGGGCGTGACTCCAGACATCCGACGAAATCGTTCATGTCGTCCACCGCCAGAAACACGATATTGGGTCGCGTCTCGGCTGCCGACAGATGGGCAGCATAGCTTGCCAAGAAAACGATGGTGAAAAAGAATTGCGTGGGTAGGTTCATGAGTTGTAGCTTTCTTTGTGGGACGGGCACTCTTGCCCGTTTGGTTGTCATCATCGTGATCTGGCAATCTCCTCTTGAGCGGTGCGATAAAGGGCCGCGACGTCTTCCGCGGCAAGTGCTCTGTCGAATAATGCCACCTCATCGATCCGGCCGTCCCACACCTGCGCCGCGTTGGCGTCGGTTCCGAACCAGACCGTATCGGAGTCGCTGGCTGCCACGACTGCACAGGGTTTGGACGAGACGAGTTTCCCGTCTTCGTAGAGCTGCAATTGCTCACCATTAGCAGTCACAACGATGTGCCGCCACGTTTTCAGCGGTAATCCTGATCCACCTTCGATGGACGATACCTCTCCATCGCCGCTCCTGATGCGGACCTGCAGCAATCCGTTCTCGTTAAGAGACAAACCAAAGTTGCCACGTTCACCATTCCAGTTCGTGGCAACCCTTGCGTTTCGTTCGGGCGCTTCGAGATACACGAACACGACCAGTGAGAACCTCCCTGTGCTCAACGCCGGCGGCGAATCGACGCGTCCGCCACGACCGATGGAGTCGACTCCGACTCGGAGAGAGCCGCCGGCAAAGACACCCTTGGCATGTGGCGGGCGTTTGCCTTCCCCTGTTAAAACGATGCCGGAGTATTCGGGCGGTTCCGATACCAGTCCGCGGTCGCGAATTGGCATTCGGTAATAGGCCACAGGCGACAACCGCTTGATTGCGCGAGCGTAGTTCAACCTCGGTTCATCGAAGTTGCGAATGAATCGGTTGGTCTCAACGGAGATGCCCACCGGGTCAGTCGCCCCGCCGGTAATCCGGACGGCCTCCGACGCGTGAAGATCAACTGACTTGGAAGCGTCACGCTGATTCGATGTCCACGGATTCACACGCACGAGGCCATCAAAAACATGGACCTCGCTCGCGCCGCCCTCAACATCGACGGAGAACTCCGTGCCAAAATCAATGACTTCCGCCTCGGGAGTTTCCACCGTAAACCCGATGCCCTCGAGAGGAACCGTGGCTGACAGACGCCCGCTGTGAAGTACGACTCGCTTGTCGCTGACCGCGTCGAAGCGGGCAGGAGCCTCCACATAGACCATGACACCGCCACCGAACTGCAGATTCAGTAACCCTTTCCGCAACTCATAATCGCCCACGGGCAGTTGCGGATCGTCCCATTGCCGATCGCTTTTTGTAAGTAATGCACCCACGTTGCGGACGACGGATGCCGCGACGCGACCAACACTGGCTGGATGGTCGCCGCGGTGGGGCCCCAAGAAAGCGATCAGCAGACAAGCCGCTGTCGCCAGCCCGACCGCCATCGTCAGCAACACTTTCGGTGATCGAAAGCTCGGCGGCTGATGTTTTTGTGACGCCAAAGCGGGAGCAATCGCCGAAGCATCGTTGTTCGCTTCCAACGCTTTAGCCTGGATCTGTCGGCGCCGCAGTGACTGCCGCAAGTCCGAATGAAGCTCGGCGCGAAGCGCGAACCGCTGAAGATTGGCGGGGGTCTTAAGCCACTGCTGAAACGCTGCAACCTCTTCGTCGGACGGCTCTCCCGAAAGCATGCGATCGATCAGTTCATCGTCGACGGTCATTACCGATTCTCCACCGCAAGACGTCGTGCGATGCAACTGGCAAGTGCCGTACGCGCACGTGTCAGCAGGACCCGTACTGAGCCGCTGGTCGATCCCATTTCCCGAGCGATCTCGGCGGCTGAACGTTCTCCGACGTACCGCAAATCGAGCAACCGACGCGACCGAGGTGGGAGTTCATCCAGACACGACTCCAGTGCTTCGCGACGTTGGCTACGACCATCAGCCTGCTGGGCGATTGTGTCAGCAAGTTGGCCGAGCAATTCATCGGAAAAAACAACCCTCGATTGCCCCTGAGTGCGGTAGAAATCAATCACTCGAGATTTGGCAATCCATAGTGCCCAGCCGACGAACGGCCGTCCCGAGTCATACTCGTCAAACCGACGAGCCAGTTCCTGGGCGATCCGCTGAACGACGTCTTCGGCATCGTGAAACTGAGAAATGGAGGCGAACACATACGCCGATACGGCCGGCTCAGCCTCAAGCCAGCATTGTGTGAATTTTACCCGTTTTTGGTCTTCGTTCATGTGCACGGCCGACGCGAAACAACTGTCTTTCTATCGTATGCCGAACGCGAACAGGAATTGCTAACAACATCCTTGAAAAATACTCGAATTTAGTTTTTGCGACTGCAGAAGACGACTACCGTCGCGTTTGACCAGTCTTCTTGCCCATCGTATCGCGACGAACAATGCCGATCAGCTACAGGGGCGCCTCTGAATCTGACGAGCGGAACAGACTTTCCGCAATCGGTGTTAGCGGCAATTCGCAGATCAGATCGAAACCTTGGTAGCGTATCCCGTTTGATGTCACCGTCGAGGTCGTGCCAAAGCTCCTTAGTGAGCCGCACCGGTTCTGGCAGCACCTCGTTGACGAGGGTCCCGAAGAACCACCTGGTTTTTCATCGATTGGCGACACCGAGGGCATAACTGCGGACGTCCGTGTCGTGGCGGCGACCAGTCGCGACCTTCGTAGAGAAGTCCAAGACGGCAACTTTCGTGAAGATCTACTGCGACGGGCGATGGACCAAGCACATGGGGTGAAAGCAAAAGCCGCCGAGTTGCTCGGCATGAAGCACTATCAAACCCTCGATGCCCAGCTGAAACGACTTGGCGTGAAATGAAACACGCCCCCGGCCGATTGCTCGACCGAGGGCGTTTCGTTGTTCAGCCTTATTGGCTTACAGTTCGATTGATTCGACCTCTCGGACGAATCGGTTCTTGTCGGCTGACAGGAACGATGAGACCACGTTGAAGACGGCGTCGCTGAAGCCTCCGATGTTCAGGATGTCCTGGCGATCGGGTGCTTGCGTGTTGCCGTAGGGGGCGATGTCGATGCAGACTAGCTTCGGATCGGCGATGCCGTGTCCACGCTGAGTCTTCTTGAACTTCTCCCACTGCGTCATCACACCGGTTGAACCGTTTTGGCCGTAGCCGTAACGTCGTCCCGAGTTGATCCAGCTTTCGTTGTCGCTGACCAGGACGATTCCAGCAAACGCACGCTTTGCGTAACGCTTGTTCGCTTCGACCAACGGCAACGAGACATCCGTTCCACCGCCGCCGTACTTCGACAGTCGTGCCGACAGGCTCAGAATCGAATCCGAGGGATCGATCTTTGCGCCACTTCCATACAGGTTGTAAGCACGCGTATCGAACGGAACGACGACGCTGTCCGGGTTGCGACGCAGGATCGCTGCGGCGAACAACGCGGCGACGTCAACGCAACGCATCTTCGATGCGCGGCCCCTGGATGATCGACTCTGAGCCTGCCATCCGGTCACCGAGCATCCCATCGATCCAGACGTGTCCAGGCCGATGACGACCGGCGCCGGCAACTGCGGGATGTTGCCACACGCGATCTCCGCCGCGTCATGCAGCGCAGACTTGATCTTGTGTGGAACTTCCTCCGCTGCGTTCAGGTACGCCGCCAAGAACTGGTACGGGAACTGACGTGAACGACGGATCGCTTCCGGGTCCGCGATGCGGCCGGCAACGTAATCGATCATCGTGTTGTCAGGCTTGTTACCATTCTTGAAAACGTCATGACGCAACAGCGTGTTCAGGTTCATGCGCAGAGCCTGCGGCCCCATCTGTCGGGCGATTGCCTTCCAGACGAGCGGACCCTTGGCCGTGTCGGCCAACAGGTCCCATCGAACTTGCAGGTCACCTGCAATTAACGCTTGAGCCTCAGCCGTGTCGGCTGCGCGGAACGCGTTCAACGACTGAACCGCTGACGGCAAGTCAGCTTCCGTTGCCGGAGCCCACTTGTCGACTTCCTTGTCGGTCAGCCATCCGAACAACGCTCGCCGAGCGTCATCCTGCGGCGTCGGACGTGCCATTCGCAGGACGTCGCGCAGGCTCGGATCGTTACCGATCGAAGCTGAGAGCAACTTGCCCGTCGAAGCCTCGTTCAGCCAGCGCTGGAACGCACGCTGAAGCGAAGACGACAGACCCTTGCGACCGAACTGGCCCGAGCGAACCATCTGGAACACCGTGCGCAGAACGCGGCCGTTGTCGGCAACTCGGTCAAAGATCTTGTGCATCAACGTGGTGTCGCGAGTCGACAAAGTGACCAGTAGCGCCGCCGGCATGTCCTTCATGTACGCTCGCTCACGCGAGTAGACCGCCAGCTTCGCCAGGTACTCGTTGTCGTTGACTTCGTCGATCAGCTTGCGCAGCTGCTCGAGTTGATCCTTTGCGGACGCATAGAACACGTTGCCGAACGTACCGGTAGCCGCCAATTGCGCAAGCGCATGCTTCGCCGGGAACTTGTACGCTGGACCGCCAGCTTCGTTGACGGTGGTTGCTCGTGGTAGAACGCTAGTGATGCTTGAAAATAGACTCTTGTTAACCATGGGAGAATTTTGAATAGTGAGGGGTGAAGTGTGAAAGGAAAGACCGGTAGAATCCGGTGCTGACACTCGCGACAGGGGTAATTGATTTGAAAAGTGATTTACCGGATCGGACGTTCACATTCGCCAAGCGAATTGTCAAACTCTGCCAAACATTGGAAGAGCAACGCGGTGTCGCTCAAACGCTGGGTCGGCAACTGATCCGCTCGGGAACATCTGTTGGGGCCAACATCGAAGAAGGCCAAGCGAGTCACAGTCGTAAGGATTTCGCGTTGAAGTGCAACATTGCATGTCGTGAGGCTAGAGAAACGTTGTATTGGTTAAGGTTGATCGCAGAAACGGATATCGTTCCGGCCGACCGCCTAAAGTCGCTGATGGAGGAATGCAACGAACTCATCGCGATTCTCACGACGATCGTCAAGAAAGTTCGGGAATAGCTTTCACCATTCACTCTTCCTAATTCAAACTTCTTTCGTACTCCACTCCGGCAGTCGAATGTGTTCGGTTTGTAGTGGACGAGGTGACGAGTCCCCGCTTCGGTGTTGCGGGGAAGGACTCGTTACCTCGTCCACTACGTCAGATTCTTGTTGGTTGTGATGCAGTTCGGAAAATCAAAACGCGATCGACGAAGGTATGACCAGAGACTCTACGGTGCTCTGCCACTGAGCTACGGCCCGGGAATCGTCTTGAGACCCGAGTCTTGAGATGTGAGCAAATCACTCAGGTCTCATGACTCACTGCTCAGGACTCAAGTTGGGCCGGTGGGACTCGAACCCACGACACCCGGCTCCTGAAGCATGTACTCCGAATCGGCAGTCGATCGTGTGCGTTTGTTATCTCCGTTTCTTCTTCAAAGACTTTCGCAGCCTTTTCCACACCACGCGGCCACTGTCCGGGTCCAGCCGGACGAGTTGGTTTTGGCGAGTGTCGAAAGTTTTCGTGCCGCCTTTCGGTCGCTTGGTGTAAACGAACGGAAGGCAAACGGCGACGACTTTGAACGGCTGACCCGCGTCACTGGGCATGTAACGGAGTCGAACCGGTTCGTCCGCTGGAAGGGTGCCGCCGGAGCAGCCCCACAGGAACGAAGGCAATTCGACGATCTCGTTCAAGACCGTGACGTAGTCTCCTTGTTTGATGTCTTCTCCGGCGACTCGTGCTGCCACGGTCGTCTGGTAGTTGGTTTCAGTTGTGGTTTCCATGGTTCATATCGCTTAATGAAAGTAAGTTCTGTGTGTGCAAAGATTCTTCCACGGACGCCCGATTACTCGGCGTCCGAGTTCGTAATGACGAAGAACTGAAATTGCACACGCATGGTAACTCTCACGAGCGATTTGAAAAACGGCTGACGAAGTGGTGTGTCAGAGATAAGCTCTCCCAATTGAGCTACGGTTCGGCTAGGCCGGGCCGACGGGACTCGAACCCGCATCCTTCGATTAACAGTCGATGTACTCCAACTCGGCAGTCAGTCGTGTATTGGTAGTGGAATAGGCTGCTGGCATGTCTTGAAATGACACGCAGGATGCCCATCCCACAAAGTCTGTTTAAAACAATTGACGAGGTGATTGATCAGAGAGGATTCGTCGCTCTCCCAACTGAGCTACAACACCGCTTGGCAATGTTGGCGGGAATCGAACCCGCGACCTACGAGGTGGATGTACTCCGATACGGCAGTCAATTGTGTATTGGTGGCGACGAGGTGGTCGTTCAGAAGCATCAGATAGACGACCAGCGATGCTGGGCGGGGCTCGAACCCGCTTCTCGTGCAAGCACGTGTCTTAATCCATGTATTCCAAACTGGCAGTCGCCTTGTTCGGCTATTCAAAAACAACTGACGAAGTGTTGACCAGAGACTTCTTTCGCGTGTCTTCCAATTGCACCACTACGATCGCGGATCGTAGGCGGGATTCGAACCCGCACAGTCTTTCGACCACGAAAACCCTATGTACTCCAAATCGGCAGTCAGTTGTATTTTGTTGGCGACGAAGTTGTGTTCAGAGGTTGGCTCCCAAGTGAGCCCGCGCCGGTGTTTTGAAAAAGTCGGCGCGACGGGAATCGAACTCGCATGTACTCCAAATCGGCAGTCGCCGTGTTTTGTAAAAGCTCGACGAAGTGGTCGTCGAGATCGCTGTTCGCTTCCATCACTTTCGCGATTAGAAGCAAACGCCGCTCTTACCAACCGTTTTCACGGTCGGCAGTGGGCACACACGATTGCATTTACGAGAGATGGAAACCGTGTTCACTACCTTCGGTCGCCCGAAGGATCGCTACCTTAGGACCGTCATAGTTACGATGTAATCCCAACAGGCAGTCGAGCTTTGTATTGGTTTGCGACGGATCGACGAGGTAACAGCTCAGATGGGACACATTTTCAAGATGTAATCCGAGCCTGCAGTCGATTCGTCAGAAACGCTGGTGGGAGTCGAACCCACTTTGACCGGGTTGCAGCCGGTTGCCTGGCCATCTGGCTCCAGCGTTTTAGTAGTCTGTAGGTAATAGTCTCTAGTCTTTAGTTTTTGGTTCGCGGAAAAGGAGCGAAGAAGTGAGAGATCATCGGAACCTGCGTGCGTTTCAACTTGCTGATGCGCTGGTCATTGATTTGTATCGGGCGACCAAGTCGTTTCCGCGAGATGAAATGTTTGGGCTGACGTCGCAACTTCGACGTGCCGTGGTTTCAATCGCATCGAATATTGTCGAGGGCTGCGCTCGCGAATCGCAGCCCGACTTTGTTCGATTCCTCGATATGGCGTTTTCCTCGGCGCGTGAAGTGGAATACCAGCTAACCGTAGCCGCCCGCCTGGAATATCTTCCCACAGATCTAGCGGATTCATTGAATCGGCAGATCGTTGAAACGTCGAAAGTGCTGTACGGATTGATCCGTTCGCTGCGGAAATCTACTACAGACTAAAGACTATGGACTATCCACTCCCTCGTGACTCGCGATTCAACCCGATCGCCGATTTCGGCGAAGAACCAATCCAGCGGTTCGGTCGACTTGCCGGCCGTGCATCCGTCAACGATTAGGAATGTCAGGAACAAATCCCAGTCGTCGATCAGGTCGAGCAGTCGCCCAAGGCGATCTGTGTAATAGCCTCCATAACGGTGCTTCTTCCAGAGCGCGAACGGCTCGTCGTGGAACTGAACCATGTTCAGTAAATCGGAATCGCTGACATACTTCGCGAGGAATTGCCTTGCCAATGAAGCGTGGCTTTGCGGATCTGCGATCGCAACGCCGGACTTTGCATCGGGCTTAAACGTATCGTGCGTGTGGATCAGCACTCGAAGCTTACAGATCTCTTCGTCCGACAACCGTGGCTTGAGTCGTTCCAGGTTGGATTCGAGATCAGCGATATGCTTGCGAATGGAGCCTTCCGGGTGACCCGATCGCGGTTTTCCCCAATCGAGATTCGCTTCGTAGGCCGGGTCGGATTTTAAGCTGTTTAGGATTTCTTCGTAGTTTGTCATGGTGTTCCCTCACCTGGTGTTTGGGTTTTGTTTATTCGTTGGGTAGATCTTGGCGGCTCAATTGATCAGCACGCTTCAGGATCGTTGGCTGGCGATGGGGGCCATGCATCGCACCGATGTTGACGACTGCTTGGGCAATCGGGACTCCTGCGGCCGTGATGTACAGCGGTCGGTCGCTCTTGCCTCGTCGAAGTTCAGTTGCATGATCCGTGTCTTTGAACGGATTCTTGGCAACTCCGATAACGGGCACCTTGCGATCGGACGCTTCGAACAGATGAGCCCCCAGTCCGGGACGATGGTCTCCATCCAACCAGACATAGCCGTCAACGACAATGCAGGTTGGTCGTTGATCAAGCTTGGCCAGCACCGCTTGGATGCATGGCAGTTCTCGACGATAGAACTCGCCCGGCTGGTAGTCCTTCACCTCGTGGATTTTTGCCACATGTTCTGCGGTCGGGCGAGCGTCTCGCCAATTCTTGATGACAACGCATGCCGCTCTTGCCGCGGTGTCCGTGTATCCGACATCGAGACAAGCAATCACCAGAGCGTTCGTGTCTTTCTCCATCATTAGGGTATTCAAATCAAAAGGACCAGCCAACGAAGTGTAGGCTCAGCACATTTCCGAGTGGCGTTTTGTTCAGTGATCCGGACCAAAATATGGCTTTGACAGCACGTCGAGAATCTGTTGATCTACATTGTCAAGAACTATGTGATTGTGTTTGACACAGAAATTTGCAATTCGCCCAACGATCGTCGAGGCCCAGTGCAATAAGTGGTCGCTCGAAACCAGCGGTCCGCATTGCACCGCCATTGGACTGGAGTGTACGCATCCATGGAAGTGACGAAGCACTGAATCGTATTCGTCAGAATTCCCTACTCGATCGGCAACTTCTGCCAACGTACCGCGATACCAGGTGTTCCTGGTTCCAGGTCCGTGTTTGATCGTTCCATCCTTCTTTCTACGCTCGTTCAAAAATCTTGCTTTCACTCGATCGTATTCGTTGTTTAGCCGCTTTTCTCCCTCGTCTCTGTTAGGCGACGATTGCAGATGTTGAGTAAGCGAGGTTTCATGCCGCATGATCGATTCTTTCAATTTGAATCGTTCGATGTGCTGGAAATCGATATAGTCCTGAGCTAGGGCCTCAGACTCGCTTGGGTCATGACAAATCAGTGCTGCCTGAAGGTACGCATCGTACATTGCGCGAAGGAGTGTTCCTGCGTCGACACCGTACCCTTCTGAGTCGTCGGTATTATTCTGCAATGTGTAAATTGATCGCCATGAATTGCCTACCCTCACCAACAGCATCAAAAGTGCATGGGCCGTCGCATTCTGATCCTTGCGCAAATTCGATTCTTGGACAATAACGCGAAATAGGCGAAGCAAATGGTCGTCTGCGTTGACATCACTTTCCGACATGTTTCACACCCCTGGATGATTTGGTTGATCTTATTTGACGTATTCTAAGATTGATCTGAAGAAGCGTCCCCGCCAGGAATCGAACCTGATCTACGACCTTCGCACGGTCGCGTGCTGTCCGGCACACTCCAAGGACGAAAAATCGCAGGACCGATGATCGAATCGCCGATCCTGCTTGAATTGAATCGGAATGCCGATTCGCCTCCGTCACGAATCGTGCTTTCCTGAATCAGTTCCATTGAGACTGACTCGGTCGAGACCGAGATACAGTCGCGCATTACCGTTCTGCGCGAGTTCACGCAGCGTTTCGAGTTCGGCCAGTGTAAGCGTTCTATCTTCCCATGTTGACGGGAGCGGTAGCGTGGTGGGTTTCTTTCCACTTTTGGAGAAACCCATGGCACGATTGCCCGACCCACAGCTCGCCCGGCAATGGCGAGAGCGACTCGATCGATTTGAGCACTCTGAATTGACTGTCGCAAAATTCTGCGAAGTCGAAGGATACTCGGCGGCCTCCTTCTATCAGTGGCGGCGAAAGCTCCGCGACGAAAAGTCTCCCGGTGACCCGGCATTCATCCCCGTACAGTTCGATGCCAGCGAGCTTTCATGCGCAGCCCGGCGAGGCTTCGAAATCGACTTGCCCGGTGGGGCGACCGTCAAAGTGCCGCCGGATGCGACCACCGTCGAGAGACGCGAGCTGATCGCCGATATCGTCCAAGCGACTGCGGTCGAGGTAACGCTGTGATCGCAATCTCACCAACGACACGCATTTTCGTCTGCACCGACGCGACCGACATGCGAAAAGGATTCTGCGGTTTGTCGGGCCTCGTCAAAGCACACTTCCAGATCGACCTGTTCTCTGGTCACTTGTTTGTTTTCTTCAATCGCAGGCGTGACTACGTCAAGGTCTTGGCCTGGGACAAAGACGGTCTTTCTATCTGGTCGAAGCGACTCGAGCGTGGAACCTTTGAGAAGCTGACGCGAAGTTCCGACGGTGACTTGGAGATCGATTCGGCGGAACTAATCATGATGCTTCGCGGTGTGCAGATCGAAGGAACGCAGCGAAGGAAACGCTACTCGATTGACACAGCCAAAGTGGCGTAGCGGCAAGCGAAAAGAACTCCAAGAAATTGCAAACGCAAGGTGGTCATCTGCCTTGCGTTTTTTGTTGATCGCGCTAAAACAACCGTATGACTGAGCCGGAGAATCAAGACGACTTGCAGAGCCTCCGGCGGTTCAATGATGAGTTGGTCGAAACGGTTCAGTCACAACAGAAGACGATCGCACAACTTCGCGAAGAACTGAACCTGTACCGTCGCAAACTGTTTGGTCAATCCTCCGAGCGGCATGCCGAAGACGATTCGCAGTTGCATCTGTTCGATCTCGGCGAGTCGGTCAATGAAGGCGATGATGACGAGCAGGATCCGCCGAAGTCTCGCAAGAAGCGACGCCGTAAGAAGAAGTCCGAAAAACTACCGGCTCACTTGAGACGCAAGATCATCGAGGCGGACGTCTCGTCCAAAGAGCGAATGTGTTCTTGCTGTGGCGAAGAGATGCCCATCATTGGCACGGACATCAGCGAGCGGCTCGATCTGATTCCGGCGGAACTCTTCGTTTGGGAAATCCGTCGTCATAAGCGTGCCTGTGGCAAGTGCAGAGAGTCGATCGCGCAGGTTCCCGCCGGCAGCGAGCCCGGTGGACCGACCACGCCGGTTGCCGGCAGTGATTATGGCTTTGGCGTTTACACGCAAATCATCACCAACAAGTTTGCCGACCATTTGCCACTGTATCGAGGTGAAGATATCTTCGCCCGCGCAGGCGTGATGATCCCGAGAAACACGCAGTTTGGGATGCTTGTGAACATCGCGGCACTCGTCGCACCGCTGATCGCCTTGATGAAATCGCGAATCGTTTCGGGCCGCGTACTGGGCGTCGATGACACGTCGGTGCGGCTGCAAGATCCTGCCTTGCCCGGCAAGATGCGAACGGCTCGCTTCTGGCTGTATCGTGGCCGCGAAGACCATCCGTACAACGTGTTCGACTTTACCGAGAGTCGTGGGCGCGACGGTCCGGCGGGATTCTTGAAGGATTTTCACGGCCACGCGGTGGTCGACGCCTATGGAGTTCACGAGGGAGTCTACCTGGGGAAACACGATCAGATCTTTGCCGCGTGTTGTAACTGTCACGCTCGGAGGAAGTTCGTCGAAGCAAAGCCGAACGATCCGGTGGCCGCTGCGCGTGCGCTTGCGATGTACCGAGGACTTTATGACGTCGAGGATCGCGCAAAGCAGTGTAGTGCCGACGAGCGTCTTGAGCTTCGCCAGCTTGAATCGGCCCCGTTGATGAACCAACTCCATGACTGGTTGATCGAGAAGAGCAGCGATCCGCGAGTGTTGCCCAAGAGTTCGCTTGGCAAGGCCGTCAGGTACTCGCTGAATCAGTGGGACGAGTTAACGGTGTTTCTAGGCGATGGAGCGATTCCGTTTGACAACAACCAAACAGAGAACGAGCTTCGGAGCCTGACGATCGGTCGTCAGAACTGGTTGTTCGTCGGCTCCAATCGCGGTGGCGAAGTAGCCGCTGCGATGTACAGCTTGGTATCATCGGCGGCGCGGCATCATCTCGATGCTTGGGCTTACGTGGACGATTGCCTTCGCAAGCTTGCCGGTGGCTCGACGGACTACGAAGCGTTGCTTCCGGATGTTTGGCGAGGCCGCCATCCCGAGAGCATTCGAGTGTATCGTGATGCCGAGCAGGCGTCGCGACGATTGACAACTCAGCAACGCCGCGTGCGTCGGCGCGAAGCCAAGGTGGCGTGATGTCGGACTTGACCGAGCGAATCCAATTGACGCGTGAACATCGCGACTTGATCCTGAAGTACGGCTACGTGTCAGGCCGTTTGGAGGCGTCGCTTCGTCGTTGGCCGAAGGATCAACTGCTTCGCCGAGTTGGGATGACTCGGGTGGAACTGCACCTGCTGATCGGCGACCTGAGCCACTCGTGCGTCAAGGGCAAAGCGGGTTCCGATGTTGAAGCGGTCGCTGACCTGTGCGACCACCTGGAGTACGCCCAACGCACCGGGGATGGCGATCTCGACATTCTATGGTGACATCAGATCGGCTCCCTGCCATTTGAACCGCCCAAGTGGAAGATGCGTCGGCGTGCAAAGCTATCGCCAGCTTCGTGAATCGACTGGCCGTAGTTGATCAGCGATGGCAAAGCGGCAGCGTCTTGATCTCCCGTGGCACATGGCAGATCGAAGAACGCCTGGCCGACATGACTTGCGAGGTGTGATCAAGCGGCTCTTTTTCTTTCAGCAAAAGATCGAATCCGTTGACCGCACTTCGCGCGATTGCTTGGGAGTCGAGCGGAAACAGAACTCAGAGACATCCCAACGAGATCAAAACGCAGTATCCGCGGCAGCGCCGATGACCTGCGTGCTGGAGACGTTTGAAGCTGCCGCGGTAGCATCGGTTAGGCCACAAACACAAAGCGTGATTTTGGACTGCAGTGGCGATCAAGGTCTCCGGCGTTTTTGCGTTGGTCACGAATCCCGAAATGTTGATACGCCGACACCGCCACCGCGGTCAATTCGCCACAATGGCCCGATGGATCTTCGGATTGGTGAAAAGCAGTCGCCGGCCGCCCGAGCCACGAAGCGACACCTGGGCAGATAGAACGCTTACGCTTTCCAGTGCCTCGGCTGCCTTGACGCGTTCCGCGTACGCTCGCGTTTCGGCTTCCGCCTTGCCCAGCGTCGCTTCTGCTTCGGCCTGCTCACGCAGTCGTCGTGCTTCGGCGTCTGCCTGGGCATCACGTCGTGTGATTTCAGCTCGAGACTCCGCCTCGATCTGCTCGACTTCCGCTCGCGTTCGCGCCTCGACCAGTTGAGCCTCGCTGTGTCGCTCGGCTGCCAGAACGCGATTCATGATCTCCTGCAGGTTACCTGGGAAGATCAAGTCCTTCACGTCGGCTCGTCGAATCGTAACACCGTAACCGTTTGCTGATTCCGTGACGTCGGACAGGATATCCTCACTCAGCCGGTTTCGGTTGGTGAGAATTTCCTCCAGGTTCATCGACGCCAGTGAACGTCGCGCGGCCAGCTGCACGTCACTGTAAAGTCGATCCTCGAAGTTGTCGACCGTGTGGATCGCCGCCTTCGGGTCCGTCACACGGAACTGCACGAGAATGCTTACTCGGATCGCGACCTTGTCGGCCGTCAAGATTTCCTGGCCCTTAATCGTCAGCTCTCGCTCACGAACGTCGACCAGCATGCACTCGACGGTCGGCAGCTTCTTGAACCAACGCTTTCGCGGCGGAATCTTGTAACGACCTGCTTCCAGGATCTTCGCCAGCTTACCGTCTTCGTAGTACAAACCGCGGTGGGTGTCCTTAATGATGAACTCTCGCTGAGCACCGTTAATCATCATAATGCACCTCCTCTCGGTTCGTGTGATTGATGATTCTAAACTTGAAATTGAATGGAGCCTCGGAGCGGAGCTGATGTGAAGTACGAGCTCATCAGATGTGGAAAATCTGAGCGGTCATTTCGAATGGTGAACGCAGGATCCATTTGCTTGCTCGCTCCTAACACCGCCGAGGCAAGTAACCCGTCCAGGAATCGAACCTGGTCCGACAGTTTCGAAGACTGTCATGCTGTCCAGCACACCCACGGGCCATAATTATTCGGAACGGTGAAGTTCGAAGTTGATTCTTCGTCGTTCGAACTTCACCTTTCCGCGATCAAACAGTAGTCGTGCTACCGTTCGTCATCGTTTGCTAGTTGGATCACGTCGACGGCGATGTCTGCCGCGCCGCGTCCAAGGTCGACGAGAATTGTCTCGTCGTTTGCTGCAGCTTCGATGCGCACCGGAGTGGTTTGCACTCGCAGGTCGTCCAGGTAGTTGACTGCGTAAAAATCGTCTACCTGCCGAAACACATCATCTCCGCTGCGGGCCATGATCGAGCCAACGTCATCGACACTTGTCACGCATGCTCGTCCAACGTCGTCCACACAATGGACTCCCATTCGGGCGACGTCGTCCGCCGATCGAGCAAACAGTGACAGTACGCCGGCCAAGACGGCACCAGCGCCGGTTGCTGCAGCCGAAGTTTCGTTCTGGTCGTCTCTCATCGGTTTACTCCATCATTTGGGTTTTCAAAAGCGTCCTCGCCAGGAATCGAACCTGGTCTACGACCTCCGCAAAGTCGCGTGCGAATCCGGCACACTCCAAGGACGAAAAAGTTCAGAGCCGACGACTGGGCACCAGCATTAGCGAGCCCCAAAAAAGCAACACTGCCAAGAGCGGTGCCTTTCTCAGTCGAGCCACGTCGGCGAATCGTCAGGGTGACCGAAGGGATTTGAACCCTTACCTCTTGCTTCACAGGCAAGTGTGCACAAACCGAGTACACCACGGACACCGTATGAAACGGCTCGCCACCGTGGTGGAGAGCCGCGGGTCAATCGATGAATGCGACGTGTCGCATTGCAATCGATTCGTTTTCTGTGTTCATCATGACTTGGTGCCATCCGTCCAAGATGATCGTCTTGTGATCCGGATGACGCACTCGTCCTCGAACGAACACGCTTGGGTTTCGTCGTTGTGCTACCCAGTGCAGATGACGAAGTTCCGGCTTTCGGCTAATCAATCGCCGATGCTGTCCCTCGGTCAAACCGTTTGGGTATTGGTTGCTGACGTAAACCAGTTGTCCTCCCTGGCGAACGACCTCTTCGCACATGTGGGGCTTTCCACCGCCACGGGCGATCGGCTCGTTTCGCAGAGCCAGACGATCGTCGACGAGTCCTTTGTTCTCAACGGGAACGAAGAACCATTCACCCTGACGGATGAACGCCTCGTTGCGTCGGCGATTACGCTTCCGCGGCTTCACGCCGAGACGGTTTTCGAGTGCTCGGACCGCGGTCGGCTTGAGCGCGTCGAATGCTGTCTTCACCGATGAAACCGAAGCTCGCTCCGGAACGGCCGCAACGAACCAATGACGCTCGTCGTGTCCGCAGAGGAACTTGTGCTTTCCGTCGTCTTGACGCGACATCAACAGCAAGTGGCGTAGTGAAGGCTGAGTATCGATCACCTGCGTTTCGGCCAGTTGGGCTGGCTGAACGGCAATGTCGAAGAACTCGCCCTCGGCGTCGTTGCCGATGTCGATCGAAACTTCGGGAGTGGTTCCCCAACGTCGAACGATGGGAGGGTGGACCTTTGCTCGAGCACCAATCCGGGTGAATTGACGCTCAATCTGATGCATGCTCATGACAATGCCTTTCAAAAGTGTCAAACAAGCGGAATGATGCCGGCAGCCAACGTGACCGCATTTTTCGGAAGTAGCCCGACCAGGAATCGAACCCGGAACTTCTGTTTAGAAGACAGAGATGATTTCCGTTTCACCATCGAGCCGTTTTGCTAAAGCGGAAGGCAAGGGATTTGAACCCTCATCACCTCTTGGTGGCACGCATTAGCAGTGCGGCCCGGCAAACCGTATCCGGCTACCTTCCGAAGTAGTCTTTAGCCGATAGTCCTTAGTCTTTGGCCAGCCACTATGGACTACAGACTATTCACTATGGACTATCGAGAGGTCCGTCCGGGAATTGAACCCGGTCTTCGTCCATACCACAGACGCGTGCTGCCGCAACACTTACAGACCTTGCTTCAGTGATCACGGATGGAATCGAACCATCGGTCTCCTGCTTGTCACGCAGGCGTCTTAGCCGCTGGGCCACGCGATCGGTGGGATTAGTTCCATGTTCGAAGTTCCATGTTCCAAGATGCTCGTGTTAAGCGTGGAACGTGGAACTTCATGCCTGGAACTTAGTCAAGTAGCGGGTTCGGGGGTCGCACCCGACAGTCCAGGCTTATGAGGCCCGGATGAGCACTGGCCCATCCGCGGAAATAGGTTGTTAGGATTTAGGTCGTTAGGACTTAGGTTAAGAAGGAGGAAAACAATGCGTGATCACACGAAACTGCGGGCGTTCGAGTTGGCCGACGAGGTGGCGTTGCTGACGTACAAGTTCACCAGCGGATTCCCGCGTGAAGAACAATTTGGCCTGACGTCCCAAATGCGTCGGGCTGCTGTCTCTGTGCCATCCAACATTGTCGAGGGTTGCGGACGAGGTTCCGATGCAGACTTCGTTCGGTTCCTCGACATGGCGTACGGCTCACTTCGCGAACTCGAGTACCAAACATCGCTTGCTACCCGACTTGGATTCGCACCGGCGCAAAGCGATCTACCCGAACGGCTTGTCGAGACATCCAAGGTTCTCGCCGCCCTTATTCGCTCGCGCCGAAAACCTAATTCCTAAACACCTAATTACTAAACACCTAATTACTAATCCCCTAGTTCAGTAGCGCGGGAGGGAATCGAACCCACAGACATGTCACGGAGGTTTGAGCTCCGCCGCTTTTCCGGTTTGCGTACCGCGCCGTTTGAAAGCGTCCCCGATCGGATTTGAACCGACGACCTCTTGCGTGACAGGCAAGCGAGCACTCCGCTGCTCCACGAGGACCTTGGAAGTTTGAAGTGAGAAGGGTGAAGTGTGAAATTTCAAACTTCGAACTTCACCCTTCAAACTTCCGAATAGCTCAGGTGGGACTCGAACCCACAGCATCTCTGGTTCTAAGCCAAAGTGGTCTGCCAATTGCCTACCGAGCCGTTTTGATAAGTGGAGCACCAGGGAATCGAACCCTGATTTTCTGCTTGCAACACAGACGTCTTCCCGTTGGACGAGCGCCCCATATGTTTTGCGACTAAAGAGACATTAACTCAATGCTTGGTTCGCCTCTTCTGAATTTTTTCAGTACCCAGAGCAGGGATCGAACCTGCAAACACTCGGGTTTAAGCCGAGTCGCTCGTCCGGTTGGCGTACCTGGGCATCTTCATGTCAGTAGTCCCGGATGGAATCGAACCATCGTTTCCTGTTTGTAAGACAGGTGTCGTAGCCGTTGGACCACAGGACTTTGGAAGTTTGAAGTTCGAAGGGGGAAGTTTGAAATGAAATGCGGTAGATTGCTGCCATGAAAAGCGACTTACCTGACCGGACGTTTGCGTTTGCCGAGCGAATTGTGCGTCTCTGCCTCGCGTTGGAAGGCGAGAACACTGTTGCCGCGACACTGGTAAAGCAGCTTCTGCGGTCTGGGACATCGATCGGCGCAAATGTGGAGGAAGCTCAGGCAAGTGAAAGTAAGCGTGACTTCGTTCACAAGTATTCAATTGCAGCCAAAGAGGCTCGCGAAACACACTATTGGTTGCGTTTGCTGGCCAAGACCGAAGTCATTCTTCCATCCCGTCTCGAGCCGCTCACTGCAGAAGCCAATGAACTGGTTGCAATCTTGACATCAATCTGCAAGAAGAACCGCTGACCAGCTTTCAAACTTCGAACTTCACCCTTCAAACTTCCAAGCACGTCCCCAAGGATTTGAACCCTGACTTACTGGTTTGGAATCAGCAGTGCTACCGTTACACCAAGGACGTGAATGAAGTGGGAACGCAAGGAATCGCACCTCTCGCCGACTACCACACAATTAAAGGCAGAAGGGTTACAACCTCCCGTGTGGAAACGCTCCCAAGTTGTCATCTGCGACTGACGTTGAAGCGGAAGCCGTGGGACTCGAACCCACAACGGTCTTAACCGCAGCTGTTTTCAAGACAGTGTCCTCATCCGGCCGGGTGACTTCCGTATTTTGCGTTGGAACGCAGCGACGTGAGCGGGAATCGAACCCGCGGACTCCTGGATGAAAGCCAGACAATTCTGCCAACAGAATCTACCACGCCGTTTGAATGCTTCATTTGAAGCGAGTACCGCATAGGAGTTTCGATCTCCTTCCTGCTGCCTGAGAAGCAACCGACCTAGCCAGTAGTCGAATGCGGCTTAACGAGGGTGACCAACCGGAATTGAACCGGTGACAAACTCATTCACAGTGAGTCTCTGGAAACTCACACCAGATCTGGCCACAGCGCCGAGGACAGGAATCGAACCTGTGTTTGCCTGGTTCAGAGCCAGGTGCAACGACCAACAGTTGCCGCCTCGGTGTAAAACGAACTTCAGCACTCCGTCCGGGAATCGCACCCGATCAGCGGGCTTCAAAGGCCCACGTCGCGTCTACGCGCCGGAGAGAATTGCAATACTGCAAGCTCCGGTGGATGGGCTCGAACCATCAATCGTCTCCTTAACAGGGAGCCGCCCTACCGATTGGGCCACACCGGAATGTCAGTCTTGAGTATTGAGTCTCGAGTTATGAGGGCAAAAACAGAAACGTTGTTTTCTCACGGCTCAAGTCTCAGGTCTCAGGACTCTTCAGTCAGGATGGCTGGATTTGAACCAGCGGTCTCGTGCACCCGAAGCACGCGGATTGCCAAGCTTTCCCACACCCTGATAACAACCTGTAGGTCATGCTGTGCATGACGATCAACTTCCGTCATGCACCGCATGACCTACAAGAGCGCCCAGCGAGAATTGAACTCGCGTCTTCTGCATGGCAAGCAGATGGGTTACCACTACACCATGGGCGCAAAAATGCATCACAACCAAATTGTCAAAGATCACGGATGCCAAGGCATCCAAGAGCACCGAGCCGGAATCGAACCCGCATTGCCTCGTTACGACGGAGGCGTCTTGCCGTTAGACCATCAGTGCTAGTTTTCAGTGGGACCGGTGAGAATCGAACTCACATGATTCGGTTTAAGAGACCGACGCATTACCTTGTCTGCCACAATCCCAAGATCAGTCGCGAGTCTTGAGTAGCGAGTCTTGAGTTTTCGTGCTCAGGACTCATCCCTCAGGACTCAAGTCTTTCTTAGTCGGCGTGGCGGGAATTGAACCCGCGCTCTGTCGCCTGATAAGGACGCCGCTCTCACCCCTGAGCTACACGCCGATGCGTAGCAAGTGGGGCCGGAGAGATTCGAACTCTCGCCTACACGACGACCAACGCATCGTGCGTCGGTGCCCGAAGTCCGTCATGCTGCCAGTTACACCACAACCCCGAGATAGGTATTTAGGTATTAGGCGTTTAGGCTTTAGGTTCGTTTGGCGGATGCTTTGCATCGTTTCTCTCCTTTCAAACTTCACTCTTCGAACTTCAAACTTCCAAAGTGGTAGCCCTGGGAATTGAACTCAGCGCAACTCGGTTATCAGCCGTGTTTGGGCAACCAGCCCTCGACTACCATTTGGTTCCCATCCAAGTCGGACACCTCGGAGTCGAACCGCCCGTCGCGGAGCGATCCACAGAGGAAACACTGTCTCCTGCTCCCAAAGCAGGCGTGCTTCCATCTGCACCTGTATCCGATGTGTGTTGCCGATTCCGTCGGCGCATATC
Source organism: Stieleria neptunia (assembly GCF_007754155.1). NCBI lineage: Bacteria > Pseudomonadati > Planctomycetota > Planctomycetia > Pirellulales > Pirellulaceae > Stieleria > Stieleria neptunia. Next base: position 595,826 of record NZ_CP037423.1, read on the forward strand.
TTCCTTGTCAGTGGGCCGGGAGGCGCTCGAATCCTCGTCTGCGGTTCTTCAGACCGCCGCTAGACCGTCTCAGCTACCAGCCCGCAATAGTGGGTTAGGCTTTAGGCAATTAGGGATTAGGTCCATACACGCGACGAAGTCGACTGACTTCCTAAACACCTACGGTCTAAATCGCTATCACCTAATGAAAAAGGCTCGATGCCTGCGTGACACCGAGCCTTCATGAAGAAAGCAATTCGCTTGAAGCGAGTGTCACGTGAGCAATCGATACGGGGAATTACCGGGCTGGAACGTATTGGCACTGCGCTCATTGTCGCTGGACCAATCGCTACCGCCGAAGGCAATTCCTTCGTGTATCCGTTCGAGTCGACTTGATTGCTGTTTGGTAAACATCGAACTGAAAAACTCTTGCTCGCTTGTCAGGGTGTGACTTGTGTGGACCAGCGTCGGCCGGTTCTGGGGTAATAGACGCTGTTGCCTACGGATGGTTCGCGAAAAATCTCGTTTCTTGTGGACCAGTGCAAAACTAGATGCGCCAAGCCGCGAGATTATTTCACTGGCCTAGAGAAAACTTTGCCATGAATCGCACAGAAGTCAAACGAATTCGGTTGGGCTTTTGTACTCGAAGCTCGTAAGTTTTATTCGGATTGCATTTCACGAAGTCTCGTCACGGCAGCGGAGGTGCCTGAGATGGTGGGCTGCGTGTGCCGCGTGGATCTCCAAGATTCTGTCGCGTGGCAATCGGCCGAAAGCAGGATGCGGAGCAAAGTTGCCGGAATGATTTGCCAATCGCTCGACACTGGCAGCAAATGCGTCCACTTCTGAACCATCGTCCAAATTGTCCGGCGGCATGAACATCGGAGCAGTCCGGATTCCGCGAGGTGAATCGCCGCTTAGCACCTTCGGCAGCAGTATTCGTCGCATCAATGGCCGCAATGGCGCAAACCAAGACATCCAAACCGGATAGCCATCAACGCTGGGATCTTGCACCAAAACCAAGTGCCGGCAGATTTGTCCTAGCGACCAGTTCCCTTGACGGACATAGCCAGTCGCTAACAATTGCCGAGCATCGTCAACCGCCTTCCCCAGAGTTTCAAATTTCAGATCGCGGAGTGCACCCATGTCGTATTTGCCGTTTGCCTAAAATCAGTATCGATACAAAGCTCAGTATGGCCGACTCGCTCAATGATGGACATGAGGCATGAATTCCCACGCAATTCAATTTCGACTCGCTTGCGACGAAGATCAACAACAAATTCTTGCGTTACATCGCGATGCATTTGGCGCCCAAGAAGGCGAAGTGATTGCGAACCTCGTCGCGGCGATGCTCGATGACCTGTCTGCCGAGCCGGCCTATTCGTTTGTTGCCGAGCTGGGTGACCAAGTCGTCGGCCACGCTTTGTTCACCGCGGTACGCATCGAATCCGACGAAACCGCCACCGCACAGATCCTTGCTCCGTTAGGCGTCGCTCAGGAACATCAAGGCAGAGGCATCGGCACCGAGTTGGTGAAGAAAGCATTCGACCGAATTCAAGTAGACGGTGTCGAACTCGTCTTCGTGCTCGGCTACCCCGACTACTATTCGCGATTCGGCTTTGCTCCGGCCGGAGTCCGCGGCTTCCAAGCTCCGTTTCCGATCCTGCCCAAGAACGCCGACGCATGGATGGTCAAAGGGCTCAATCATGGAGCGATCGAACGCTACGCAGGAACCATTCGATGCTGTAATTCGCTCGACCATCCGCAGCTTTGGCAAGAGTGAATCCAGTTTGAGAGTGGCTTTCATCGCCAACGGATCCGGCGTCGCCTTCGACTGGATAAATGACCGGATCGGGTGGCATTTCGGGGTAATACTCGCCGGGGTGACCCGGCGGCAGGTTGTCCGGAGCGGAGCAACCGGGCGAGACGTGGAAGAGATGGTCGGGCGAACGTCGCGGCCCCGTGTGGATTGGTGGCGGCGCGAGGATTTCAACGGACTCTTCGGGGCCATCCGGGACTACTCACGCGCGCGCCGACGCTGTTTTCTGCCTGCTATGGAGAATGACGATTGACATCGCTGTCGAGGTCGTCCAACTAGCGAACGGCAACGCCCGACTGTACCTGAATGGAAGCATAAAGTTCGAAGAGTGAAGTGTGAAACTCAGGAACGCGATTTCCGGATGATGGTGGTCAGGATAGCGATGAACGGAGTGGCGGGCGAACCTGAATCAGGATTTCGCCCTCCACTTTTTCAGTTCCACTCTCAGACGTGCAGCATCCAGAGGCGACGCGAGTCATCGGTCATGACCAGAATCTCACTTGCTTACCCCAAAATCCCTGGAAGCTCGAAGGCTCCGTTTCGGCGATGTGTTGCTTTTGAAAAGTACGACGGAACGAATCTGCATTGGGTTTGGGATTGGGAACTCCAATGGCATGCGTTCGGAACCCGCCGTGACAGGTTTGACCTGGATACATCAGGCGTTGACGCTTTCAATGCAGCCCACGTCGGGTTGGAGGAGGCGGCCGACATATTCAGAGAGTCATTGGCAAGGCAATTCCTGGCGAAGTATGTCAGCGATTCCGACTTGCTGAACATGGTTCCGCTTCACTCTCGGCGGCAACGGTTTCCCTCTCGTCGTCGAGATAGGCTTTCATGACGCACTGTCAGGCCAGTTCAAAATAGATCGCGAGCATTTTAACATACGCCAAAGACACCGAGGCGACTCGTCGGGGTCGGTGACGCGTGGCTGGTACATCTGGGCCATCCCAACAGGTCGATTCGACGTCGACCACCAAAATCTGATCTAGTTTTTTGGCCATCTGTTCTTCCTTGTCGTGTGATCACTAGGCGCTGAAGGTATCGCGGAACGCATCCAGATTGGCTTTGCTCTGACGGCCTTTGCCAGGAATCGCGAATACGATTTCGTCGATTCCGCCTCCGTCCTTTTCGATCGCCGATTTCGCCGTCCGTGAAGCCATCACAGGATCACCTCCGAAAGCGCCGCATCCCCAGGCACCCAGCAGCAACCGCTTCGCACCCCGGTCTCGAGCGATCCGAAGCACGTTTCTCCATCGTTGCTCAAACGTTTGTTCGAGTTCTCGGGTCGCGGTTGGTTTGTTTCTCAAGAACGGGCCACTGTTCGGCGCCGGGGCCGTGACAACTGAAGCAAAGAACGGCTCGGCAAGCAACTCGCCGGTGCCGCGTGTCTTGAAGAACGGAACCGACGGACTGAAGATCACGTGGTCGGTGTAGAGTAGCGACGATTGAGCGCGATTGGTCTCGTAGTAGTCCATGCACTGGATCAAACACGGATACAAACCGCTGCAGCGACACAGGTCCTCATCCTGTGCCTTCGCACCATTCAGAAATCCGCCGCCGGGATTTCGGGCCGATGCGAAGTTCAACAGCGCAGCTTCTCCTTGTTCGGCCAAGGTCTGGGCTACAATTTGAGTCGTCCCGTCCACCACGCGAATCGTTTGGTCTTCATCGGCTGGCGACGCGGATAGCGCAGCGATTTCATCGGGTCGGTAGAGGCGTGTGCCACGGACGGCCGACCCTTGCTGCTCGGCAAACTTCACGGTCCGACCGTCTGCTTGATATTCGCCCGCCTCGATCAGGTCGAGTGTTTCTTGTGCGAGTTGTTTCAGTGTCATGTTGAATTCCTTCCTGCGGGATTCTCCGTTAAATCATGACAGGACACGATCCTCGGTGTTTTGGTTCGCGTTTCAAAAACACTAACACGCTAGAATTTGGATTAGAAGTGAAATGCAACCAGTGGAGACGCGAGTGAACATCAGGGGCGAATGGGTGGTCAAGAATCTTTTGAGATCAATATCAATGAGGAGAAATGGTGGCGGAACAATCGCTTATCTACAGTGTCGGCACGCAAGTGGTCGCTCAGAAGGACGTCATGGCGGCCAACGATCGCATTGCGCACCCAGCGGGTGCTGTCGGTGCGATCGTCCGGTCGCCAGTGGACCGCACCCACGCGTATCGCGTGAAGTTCAGTGACGGCTTCGAGGCCCCGATCCATCACGACCAACTCGTTCGGTTGGCAGAGTTCAAGTCCGACAGCATCCGAGATAACGATGCGCCGCTGATGAGTGCAGGATTGTACGATCGAGTCATCTATCGCTGCGTGATCGGATCGCGGGCTTACGGACTGGAAGACGAAGCGTCGGATACCGATCGCCGCGGGATCTACCTGCCGGCGGCCGAACTGCACTGGTCGCTCTTCGGGGTTCCGGAGCAATTGGAGAACGATGAGACTCAAGAGGTTTACTGGGAACTGCAGAAGTTCATCGTGTTGGCGCTGAAGGCGAACCCGAATGTGCTCGAGTGCCTCTATTCCCCAATCGTTGAGTCGGCGACACCGCTGGGTGAAGAACTGCTCGAGATGCGATCTGCCTTCCTCTCGAAGCTCATTTTCCAGACGTTCTCCGGATACGTCGCATCACAGTTCAAGAAGATGCAAACCGACATCCGCAATCAAGGGCGTGTGAAGTGGAAGCATGTGATGCACTTGGTGCGGTTGCTGCTGTCGGGAGCCCACGTTTTGCGTTCAGGTGAAATGATGGTGAACGTCGGCCAGCATCGTGACCGATTGCTGAAGATCAAACGAGGTGAGATGCCGTTCGCCGAAGCAGACGCGTGGCGGAAGGACCTGCAGAGCGATTTTGAGTCTGCATTCCAAACAACGAAGCTTCCGAACCGTCCCGATTATGAGCGTGCCAACGCATTCCTGGTCGATGCACGCCGGCGAGCGATGGAGGAGTCATTACCATGACCGATGC